>NZ_JAGGPK010000040.1 GCF_018613855.1 Arthrobacter sp. ISL-30 | reverse complement strand
TGACCCATGTCGGCTATTGACCCGTCTGTTGGAACGGGTCTACGGTTGGCGGCGGTCGGCGGCAAATCGTTTTGGCAGGTTTTGGCTAGTTTGGCAACTTTTGAGCGCCGCCTACGTCCGGGCGCGGCACCCAACTGGCTCGCAGTTGTTGTCGCTATGAGCCGTCATAACGACAACAACTGCCATCTACTTGGGAGCCACACGGCTGGTCAACCATCGATTCAAAGGACAAGCGTTTGCACCCATTCCTCAAGAGCCGAGCCGCCGGATGGTACTCCGCGCGACTTCCGCCGCCCTGGCAGCACCGAGCGGCGTCGGCTATCCCGGTGCACACTGTGGTCTTGGCGTGGGGACACAGCAATGGCGTGGGGACATCCGAATCCGGACGTCCCCACGCCATTTCCCGGTCCCGGAGGAATTTGCGCGTCCGGGGAGGTGTGCTGCTTATTCGTAAACGTGCGGCGCCAGGGTGCCCACGAAGTCCAGGTTGCGGTACTTTTCGCCGTAGTCCAGGCCGTAGCCGACAACGAATTCGTTGGGGATGTCGAAGCCAACGTACTTGACGTCGATCTCCACCTTGGCTGCGGCAGGCTTACGGAACGCGGTGCAAATTTCCACTGTGGCGGTGCCGCGGGATTCCAGGTTGGTCTTCAGCCAGGACAGGGTCAGGCCTGAGTCGATGATGTCCTCGACAATCAGGACATCCTTGCCCATGAGGTCGGTGTCCAGGTCCTTCAGGATCCGAACTACCCCGGAGGACTGCGTGCCGGAGCCGTAGGAGGACACGGCCATCCAATCCATGCTGACGTGGCTGTGCAGGGCACGGGCGAGGTCCGCCATGACCATGACGGCGCCCTTCAGCACGCCCACAATCAGCAGCTCACGCCCTTCATAGTCCTTGTCGATCTCGGCGGCCAGCTCGGAAATCCGCTGCTGGATCTGTTCCTTGGTGTAGAGAACGTGCTTGAGGTCTGCCTGGACGTCGTTTGAATCCACCAATGGCTCCTGTAGATGCGTTGGGTGCGGCTAGTGTTGGGGCTTTTTGGAATGCCGGAATACTAGCTTCCCACAGCGGGCACCCTCCCGGGCAACCCCACCTGATTGGGAGGCTGCTTCCTGTTCCAGCTGCGAAAGCGAGGCACGGTAGACGCTGACGCTCCCCGGCAGTTCCACCGGCCCCGCCGAGCCCTGCCTTCGGAGCAGCGCCTCCGCGGCCTGGAGCCGGCCATAACCGGGTTGTTGGCCGCCGACGTCGGCAGCAGCCTTCGCGATCACCCGGAACCTTAGGGCCGGGGCAAGGTCGCGGACGGGCTCTTCGGGCAGCCAGACGCCGTCGTCCGTTCGGTGCACCAGCTCGTCATAGGTGCGGTCCGCGAGGTCGTCGAGGAAGTCGGCATCCTGCTGCAGGATGGCTGCTGTTCGCGCAAGGGATTCTGCTACGCC
Source organism: Arthrobacter sp. ISL-30 (assembly GCF_018613855.1). Taxonomy (GTDB): domain Bacteria; phylum Actinomycetota; class Actinomycetes; order Actinomycetales; family Micrococcaceae; genus Arthrobacter. Next base: position 76,976 of record NZ_JAGGPK010000040.1, on the reverse strand, counting down.
CGGGCCCAGCTTCTCCTCCAGGACAGGCATGACCTCCAGCCGGGTCCGGGAGCGCGCGAAGGAAGGGTCGAAATTGGAGGGATCATGCCAGGGTTCAAGTTCCTCCGCAGCGCAGATTTCCAGGGTCTCAGTCCGGCGCAGGTCGAGGAATGGGCGCAGTATCCTCCCGCGGACAGGTCGCATTCCCGCCAGGGAGCGCGTGCCGGAACCACGTGCCAGGCCCAGCAGGACCTGTTCGGCCTGGTCGTCCAGGGTGTGGGCCAGCAGGATGGCATCGCAGGCAAGGTCGTCGGCCGCGGCCTCGAGTGCACCATGGCGGGCATCCCGGGCAGCGGCTTCGGGACCGAACCCTGTCGCTGCAACCTCCACGGTGCGCACCTGGACGGGCTTGAGGCCAAGGTCCTCCATGGCCGCCGCGGCACGCCCTGCGACCTCGGCCGAACCTTCCTGGAGCTGATGGTCCACAACCACGCCGGCTACTTCAATCGGATGCCCGTCTACATGGCCCCGCCTGGCAAAGTATGCGGCCACGGCTGCGAGCGCCAGGGAATCGGCTCCCCCGCTGCAGGCAACAAGGACCCGTTGCGGATAGCCGGCGGCGGCCAGCGATTCCTGAAGCATTTGGCGGGCCTTGCCCACTACAGGCGCGAGGCGCCCCGGCCGGCGTCGGCCTGCGGTCACAGACCCATCCGCTCGAGCCACAGCTTGGAGTCGTGGATCTCAGGCTCGGTGGGCAGGTTCTCCTGGGACTCCCAGACGCGGTTGAAGCCTTCCATGCCAGCCGCTGCCTCCACGGCGCGGACGAACTTGGCGCCGTCGTTGTATTGCCGCATCTTGGCGTCCAGCCCAAGAAGGTTCCTGATGAACTTCTCTACGACGCCGCGGTCCTTGCCCCTGTCATTGAAGCGCTGCCTGATGGTCTTGACCGACGGAACGATCTTCTCGTCGACGGCATCCATTACCACGTTCGCGTGCCCCTCCAGGAGGCTCATGACCGCCGTGATGTGGGAAATGGATTCCTTCTCCTCGGGGTCCTGGAGGAGGTCCAGGATTGCGCCGCGGCTGGGCGTTGAGCCGGAAGCTGTCCGGTCGCGAAGGGATTTCGCGGCCGCGGCTGCCCGCTCCATGAGAGTGTCCATGTTGCCCAGCAGGTGCCGGCTGAGCTTCTCGATCTCATCCAGCATGTGCTGCCGCAGCCAGGGAGCAGCGGCGAACTGCACGCGGTGGGTCTGTTCATGCAGGCAGACCCAGAGCCGGAAGTCGTCGGGATTGACGTTCAGCTCCCGCTCCACGGAAATGATATTTGGCGCCACCAGGAGCAAGCGACCTGCCGAGGACGAGCTGGACCCGGGCGGGAGCGGGGCAAAGGGGTCGTACTGGCCGAGGACTTTGCTGGAAAGGAACGCCAGGACCGCGCCTAGCTGGCTGCCCGTGATGGTTCCACTGACGTTTGCCGCAACGGGGCTCAGGGAGCCCCGGCGATTTTCAAGCATCTTCTCCAAGGCAGGCTTCAGCATCACCGCGAAGCTTTGGGTGTTGGCCTTCGACCACGAGGCGCGGTCCACCACGAGGACGTGCGAATCATTCAGGTCCCGGGCCGCCTCCAGCCCCGTGATGTGGTGCACGTGCGGCACCGAAATGTCAGCCTTGAGCCGCAGGTTGTTTACGGCCTGCACGATCTCGGATGGACTGAGGGAAGGGCCTGGGGGAGCCAGCCGGGCTGCGGTTGACGCAGCCAGCTCCCAGTTGACAAGGGCCTCGGCCTGTTCTGATGACTCCATATGTCCCATCACATCACACGGTGCTGGGAGTGCGCCTTAAAGTTCGCTGACCGGCGAACTCAGCGGCAGCCGCAGGAGGCAAGGATCGACGCCGAACGGTCCAGCGCAGCCTTGTTTCCGGCCGCCCCGGGAGTGAGCCCGTTTCCGATGAACGAGAACACCAGGAGCCTCCCGTCGGCGTCTACGACGTATCCGCTGAGGGCGATCACCGAATTGAGGGTTCCGGTCTTGGCCCGTACCAGGCCAGCTCCTCCGGCGGTGGTCGCGTCGGCGTAGCGGTCGCCGAGCGTGCCGGTGAGGCCAGCCACGGGGAAGCCTGCCAGCGCCGCCCTGAGCCGGGTATCGGCCCCGGAGGTAATGGCCCGGACTACCTCGGAGAACTGCCGTGCTGTGACGCGGTTTTCCAGCGCGAGGCCGGAAACGTCGGCGAGCCGCATCTTCGCGGCATCCACGCCCAGCTCCGCCAACTGTGCCTGCACAGCCGCGGTGGCGCCGTCGTTGCTTCCCGCGAGGCCTGTCTTCACGGCGGTCATCCGCCCCAGGATCTCTGCGAGGTAGTTGTCTGAGACCTGCAGCATCAGGTCCACCTGTTGCCGGACGGTGGCCGAGTCAGCCGAGGCGAACACCTGCGGCGCCTGACCGGTTCCGTCACCTGCGCTGGTTCCACGTTCGACGGCGGAGGCAACAGTCAGTCCCGCACCGGCTGCTGCCGCCCGAAGCTGCTCGGCAAAACGTTGGGCGGCGTCGAGGGCCGCATCCTGGGGTCGCGGTCCTGTGGTGACTGCGGGGTCGAATCGCGCCGAGCCGAGGGCGAGGGGAAAGAGCGGCGCGATTTCGCCGGCTGCCACGTCTTCTGGGCTCCAGTTCGGGTTCAAGGCGGGACCGCTGAAGAGCGAGTCATCCAACATGACTGTAAGTTCGCCCGTCACGCCTTCGGCCTTGAGGGCCGCCACCGTGTCCGTGGCAAGGGTGGCGAGGCCCGCATGGCCCAATACGGCGTCGGGATTCGAGGCGCCTGCTCCGAGCAGCACGTCCCCTCCCCCTGTGAGCACCACGGTGGCCGGGGTGGCGCCTTGGACCACCTTGGTGCTGAATACCGTCTCGGGGCCCAGCGCCTTGAGTGCGGCCACTGCAGTCAGGAGCTTCATGTTCGACGCCGGGATGCGGTTCTCGTCGCCTCCCCGGTCAAACAGCACGGTCCCGGTAAGTGCATCCTGCACGACCCCCGTAAAGCTGCCCCCGCCGTCGGCCGTAAGCGTGCCGTTCAGCAGGCGCGCCACTTCCGAGGGAACAGGCAGCGGCGCGGAAGTATCCAACGGCCCCACACCCTCCGTTGTGGAAAGCTCCGTCGGGGCCTGTTGCCAGGCGGGCTTTTCAGGGGAGGGGGCCGTACGGGGGCCAAGGATTCCGGGTGCAAGGGCAAACAGCATCGGAATCGCCAGCGCGGCCAGTACAAGCAGCAGGGCCAGCAAGGGAAAGAAGCGGCGCACGGCCAATGCCGCCGGGCTGCCCCAACCCCGGTCGATCGTGCTTTTCATGCAGCCTGTGGTCCTTAAAGTCCTGATATTCCCCGTCGGTTCAAGAAACCTGGGCCTCTCGCTATATCCTCAATAGTAGTCGGCGGCACCGACTGGTCTTTTGCGTGCCGCAAGCCCCTCACCGCCAAGGAGCACTCCATGAAGCACGACGTGACCATCGAGATCCCCAAGGGATCACGCGTCAAGTACGAAGTTGACCACGAAACCGGCCGCGTTCGCCTTGACCGTGTCCTCTTCACCGCAATGCAATACCCCACCCACTACGGCTACTTCGAGGACACCCTCGGTGAAGACGGCGACCCGCTAGATGCGCTGGTGCTCCTGCAGGACTTCGATCTCCACCCGGGTGTCATTGTCGAGGCTCGTCCCATCGGCGTCTTCAACATGACCGACGACGGCGGCGGAGACGCCAAGGTCCTGTGCGTTCCGGCCGACCCCCGGTTCGACCACATCCAGGAAGTCTCGGACGTGAACGACTTCCTGATCAAGGAAATCGAGCACTTCTTCACCCGCTACAAGGACCTTGAGCCGGGCAAGTGGGTCAAGGCCGAGGGCTGGGCCGACCGTGCCGCGGCCGAGGCAGAGCTGGAAGCGTCCATCAAGCGCTTCGGCAAAGGCCACTAAAGCAGGTCCCGACGGCGGCCGGCGCGGTTCCCTGCGAACCGCGCCGGCCGCCGTCGTACTTTTTAAGCAACGCGGGGATGGGGACTGCTCCCCATCGCACGGCCATCGGCGCGCACCTAGGCTTGGACAGGACTTTTCCTTTCCAAACCACACAGGGGGATGCAATTGGCCGGTTTCTACGGCGCCGATGTGGCTCAACTCCGCACTCTGGCCGGCGCCATGGGCAAAGCGGCCGATGCCATCAACCTGCAGAGCACCCAGCTCTCCAACCTGATCAACACCAACAACTCCTGGCAGGGCCAGGACGCGGCCCACTTCAAGAGCGACTGGAACAGCAGTCATCGGCAGAGCCTCATGAAGGCGGCCAGCAAGCTCCGCTCAGGAGCACGCGAGCTCAAGGACCACGCCAACCAGCAGGAATTCGCGTCCCACAAGAATGCGGAAAGTTCCGTAGGGGTCATCACCGACGTCTACGAGACCTCCCAGGGCATCAAGGACTTCGGCGCCCAGCTCTGGCAGGCCTACAAGCTGGGCAAGCTTGGCTGGGAGGAGTTCGGGAAGACCAAGGAGATCCTGACCAACTGGCGTGCTGGCGGCACCGTTTTGCGTGAGGCCCTGGACTCGCTCCGCAACGGCGGCAAGATCACGGACGTCATCTCGGACCTCAAGGCGAACATCCCCTACAGCCAGGCTTTCCAGGACGCCTCGAAGTTCTCCAAGGGCCTGAGGGTAGCTGGCGCCCTGGCGGCGCCATTGAACATCGTCGGCGGCATCAGCGACATGATCAGCCCGGAACACGATGGCTGGCGCGGCACCGGCGACCGCGTAGCCGGCGGGCTGTCGGTGGTGGGCGGTGTCGGGAGCATCATGCTCATGACGGCTGGCGGCGCTGCGATGTTGGGGCCCATTGGAGCGCCGATCGTCGTGGGAGCGGGTCTTGTGGCGGCCGGCTGGGCGCTGGGCAACCTGGTGGCGGACAACTGGGATTCCATCAGCAACTTCGCCCGGAACCCGGGCAGCTACCTCGCCGATGGCGCACGGGAAGTGGGCAATTTCGCCAAGGATGTTGGCAGTAAGGTGGCTGATGGGGTCGGGGACGCGGCCAAATCGGTCGGTAAATTCGTCGGAGGGATATTCGGATGAGCACCACAACCATGAAATGGACGCAGCGCGACGTCGAATGCGCGGCCAGGATCCTGGGGTCGGCCTCCGCGGAAGGCACTCCGCTTCCCACGCTGACGGACGAGGAAGTGGTTGCGCTGGACGGCATCCAGCACGAACAGATCGTGGCCCTGCCATGGCTCAGCGTGCAGGACGCCGGCAAGGACATCATGTGCGCCATCGCCCTGCGCGGCTTGCTCGCCAAGGAACTTGTCTACCCGGTCATTTTCGAGGGCGAGACCGAGCCCAGCCGCCTGCATGCCACCGAGGAGATCACCGGCGCACTCACTCTGCGCCGCAGCGGAGACACGGTGGTGTCGATCGAACGCACCGTCTCCACGGGCAAGCGCTGGCTGTACGCGTATGTGCACCTTGAGGGGGTCCTGCTGGAGGAAGTGGACGACGGCGGCCTGCACGGCTTCACTGTCATCACCCGTGCCGAGCTGGCGTCCCGACTTGTCGCCTTTGTCGACCCGGAGGGGTCTGCCTCCCGCGACAGCGAAACCACCTCGTATATAGAGGCCGAGTTTGAGAGTCAGGCCCCTACTGTCCTCGCGGACACCCAGGCCGCAAGCAATGTGGTTTCATTCAGCACCGACTCGGACGATCTCCCTACCGTCACCGTCTACACCGGCCCGTCCGGCGTACACGTCCTGACGCCTCGCCTGCAGGGGGAGGCGGTGTCGCTGGAACTTCAGGAGACGTCGCCGTCCACCCTTGCCGGCGTCCTGGCGTCCCTGGCCGGTACCGCCTGACTCATATCGCTGGCTGATCCGGTCCGCACACCAACCATTCCCGTCCCGAAAGTCTTTGATGAGCATTTTCAGCACACCGTCCAGCACCGGCCTTGTGGATGCGCTCAACGGCCGCCCGGTGCGGCGCCATACGGAAACGGGAGCCTTTTACGTCCCCAAGGCAGGGTGGTCGCATTTCTGGGGCCGGACGTTGGACGCCATTGTGGTCGTTGCAGTAGCCGGTGTCCTGATGGGCGTGCTGAACAGCCTGGTCCAAAACTTCGCCCTGGGTTCGCTCTCCTACTCGCTGATGTCCAGCACGGCACTCTATGCAACCGTGCTGGCCGCCATCTGGTTCCTGGTGCTCTTCGTCTACGGCATGATCTGCGGCACCGTCGGCGGGGCTGGAGATGCTGCGTTCGGGATGCGCGGGGTACGTATCAGTGACGGCACGACGGCGGGCGCGCTGCACGGCGGCTGGCGGGCAGTTTGCTGGTCCTTCGCTCCCCTGTACATGGTCATGGCGATCGCCGTGGCCGTCAGCGGCGGGAACGGGGACAGCTTCGAGGCCAAGTTCACCGCCGTCGACCTTCGCTCCGGCCTGGCCAAGGGGATGGAGCCTGTTCCGGATCCCAAGGTCGCAGCCAAAGCCCAGCAGGAGCGCGACGCCCAGGAACAGCTGCCAAAGCTCTACGGAAACAACGACGGCCTTCATGGCTGACCAGCCACCAACCTGGCTGGCACGCCGTGCTGTCCGGCGTTACGGCCCACAACTCGGAGCCTTCAGGACCAGCGGATTCTCCCGGCATCTCGCCTGGAAGTGGTTCCCCTGGCTCCTTCTGGCGGGTTTCGTCTTCGGTGCCATAGCGGAGTTCACCGGTTCGCCCACGTCCTCCCGGAGCCCGGGGTTGTTTTCGAATATCCCGCTGTATGTCCTCGTGAGCCTCCTGGCCGGCATCGTACTGTGCGCATCACCCTTCCTTCGAGCTTCCGGCGCATCCTGCTGTTCGACCACGGCCTTGTATATCGCTACGCCCATGCTCATACCGCCGCCGTCATTCGCTGGCAGGACATCGACGCTCATTCCATCCGGACTGTATCGTCCCCCAACGCCACTCCAGCCGAGTCAAGGCTCCGGACCCTGCATCCGGCCGGCCTCGAGCCCTTGGGCGCCAATGGACGCAATGCAGTGGTTTTCCGCGCTACCGCCGCTCCCCTGGCGGCTGGTTCCGCTCCGGGTCCCACTTCCGGTGCCGCTCGGGGTGCCGCTCGGGGTGCCGCAACGGGGCCGCGCTTCTTTTCGTTCGGCACGCACAGGGACCTGGCGCCGCTGGTGCTGGCCATCCATCATGCAATGCTCGACGCCGGGATTCCCGGCGCAGCGGACGTCGCCACCCGGGCGCTGCCGCCCGCCGTCGTCTCCGGGCCAGTGAGCCTGGACCGCTGAGGAACGTCCGCCTGTTGCCCCCGCACATTTGCCCGCGGCCGTCCCCCTGCCGGTAGCATGATCCACAATGTTCACGCTGACGATCAACCAACGCGACAGCCGCCGCGACGGAGACCGTGTGCCCGAATTGCTCAAGGACCTCAGGCACATTCCGGCACTTCTCGACTTCGATCGCTCAGTGGAGGATGAGGTCCAGGGCATCGTCGACTGCGCGCACCAGGCCGTGGAAAGCGCCCTGATCGCAGTCCGCAACGGACACTGGTACGTGGGGATCGGCGTCGGGCCCGTGAACGAGCCCCTGCCCAACCAGATCAAGGACGCGTCAGGCCACGGTTTGGTCTATGCGAGGCGCGCCGTAGACCGCCTCCGCAACGGCAAGGAGCGTGTGCCAGTGGCGGTGGAGGGACCATTTGCGGCAGTTGCAGCGGAAGCAGAAGCGGTGTTGCATCTGCTGGGCCACATCATCCAGCATCGCACCGCGGCCGAATGGCGGGTGCTGGACCTGCTGACCCCGGGAGTCAGGGGCCAGCAGAAGGCCGTGGCGGAGGAGCTTGGCATCACTACCCAGGCTGTCAGCAAGGCCCTTGCCCGGGCGCAATGGGTCGAAGAGCATGCGGCCCGACCGGCCGCCGCGAGGCTCCTGCAGATGATCCTCGAGGTGCGCTAGGAACTTAGCTCCGGACGGCTTTCAACGCCGTTGACCAGGAAATGAGCTGGTCCAGGAGCGGTTCCAGCGCCTCTTCATCACTTTCACTGGGCTTGAAGGTGGTGAAATCCTCGAACTCCGTGACGAACGGCAGTGCCACCTGGGCCCGCACGTCTGCGATTTGCAGCTCACCGGCGATCAGGCGCAGGTTTTCGACGGCCCCCATCGGCGGGCTTTCTTCTTGACGTAGCGGCGCGTCTCATTTCCTTGGAAATGGAACACCGGGCGCAGCAGAGGCCTACTGTCAGCTTCCGTATCGGGGACGCCTTTGGGACATTCCAAAAGGTCGTAATGAGAGGCTTAGTTTTGCGGCGGGGAGGCTGCTTAGCCGGGGCTGCGTCGGTCGGTGGGTTCTTCGGGATGGCCAAGGGTGTCTTTGACTTTGCCGGCGAGTTGTTCGGTGATGGCTTCGCTGATGGCGCTTTCGTCCAGGTCTTCGGTTCCGCCTTCGGGTATTTCGAACAGGAGCCGTTCGGCGTAGGGTGCTTCCCGGCCAAGGGTGTAGGCGACCGTGTTCTGTTCTGAGGTGTGTCGTGCGCCTGCAACGTCGCGTTTGCCTGTCGCGAGTTCATGCACCATATTCAGCCCCAGGACGTTTGCGGCTTCGGAATCGCAGCGGGCTGACACTTCTCCCCTCGTCCGGTCGACGAGGATGGAGCCGTCGAACTCCGCGATGGCACTGATCAGGGGCGGCGGCACACGGTAGTCGATGGTCTGGGTGAGAAAATCCGTGTGCACCGTTGGCCAGTTGTGAACGACGGAGTCGCTGGTGATCTCGGTCCGCTTCCACGGCCCGTTCCGGTACCAGGTCAGCCGCGTGAGAGTGGCCTCATTGGGTGGGCCGTACTTGGACAGCATCTGCTCCGCCACTTTCTTCTGCGCTTCCGGCCACTCCTCAATGACGACCGCAACATCGGCCTCGTCCACGATCAGCTCCGCGCCCCGCTGCGTTTCGTGTTCCCCCTTGGCCTTATACCTGATGCCTTGGGCCACCGCGCGTGCAGTAGTCGCCATCCGCTCCCTCGTATTGAGGTCCTTTGGCTGAAATTCAGGAGCCGGTTCGGACATCTTGTCCACCCTCTCTCAGAAAACTCTGCAGGTGCCGTTTACCCGGCGGGCCCTACATGTTTCGGAATATATTTCGACGATAGACACTGCCGATACAAAGATCCATACTGTCCCCAGACACCCCTGAAACCAGTTCTGGAGCGACGGGACGGAGTGCAGCGCGGTCCACGAGCCCTCACCTGGCTCCTCAACGCCTTGGATGAGCAGACCAGGCGACGGGCTTATGAGGCGGTTCGTGAAGCGCGCTATCCGGTATCAAAAGTGGATGTCTGAGAGGCGCTGGGCATTGGCGTCCGGCTCGCTGCTTTCCACCTCGACAAACTCGTGGAAGAAGGGCTCCTCAGCGCCTATTACGCCAGACAGGAGGGCAAACGTGGTGGACCGGGGGCAGGAAGGCCTCCGAAGTGGTACATCGCCAGCGGCCATGGTTTCGACATCACACTGCCGTCGAGGCGCCATGACCTTGCCAGGCCTAGCCCTGACCGGTTATGCGTCAGCACTCTCTTCATGCAGCCCCATTCAACAGGCAAGAATGCGGCGCCGGAGATTTAGTCAGTGGTGAGGCCCCAGAACCGTCGTGACGACCACTCATGCCTAGACGCGTAAGCCGCAAGAGCTTCGTCAGCTGATTCAACTGCAGGCAAGCTCAGCGCACGGCCCACCTCAGCCCAGGTATGACCGTTCGCGACCGCATTGCGAATGGCCTCTCCCATGGCCTTATCTAACGCTGTTGCTGCACTGCAACACTCCCGCACGGATGCCAGCGGTTCGTCCCGGCTCCTGCCGGCATGAAGTCGTAGCCGGAGGTTCTTGCCGGATCCTTTGATACGTAAAACGGCGCCGTTCCTGCCGATCATTGGGGCCCTCCCTTGTCGGCCGCTATACCTAAACAGTACGTCCGGTCAACGGGGAAATCGCAGCCACAGCTCTCCTTCATTGGCTTGGAGATCCCCAGGTGCAAAGAGGCTTTCCTAGGCCGCGGGGCGTCCACAGATTTAAGACCACATCCTCTGCCTGGTATTGAGCGGCCTGAGCCAGCTTTAGACGTAGCGCCTGCATTCCACAATCTTGGAACTGAAACACCGGCCGCATGCTACAAAACCATGTCTCAATAGGACCAGCATCGTGATTTGACGCTTATAGGAGCATCAAGGGGCTTTCCCTTGACTGGGATAACGATTTCCTCCTAGACTTCCACCAAGCGTCAACCCCAACTAGTCCCAGGCAGATTTCCATGACCCTCGCCCCCAGTTTGGCACCGCCGCCAGCCGCGCAATCCCGAACCGCACCGTCCTCACGGGCGGAAGCCCGATCGCTCTCAAGCCCGTCAACCCTCCCTCTGTCAACCCTGGTAACGGGCATTTGCTCGGTGACCCTGCGACAGCACGACGTCGACAGTGTTGTCTCGGTTGCCGGGGCCGCCCGGCTTGGCGGCATTGAATGGGGAACGGACGTTCACATCCGCGATGCTGAGTCGGCCCTCCATGCCCGCGCCGCGACACTTTCAGCGGGCCTGGACATCCTGTCCTTGGGCTCCTACTACCGCGCCGGCACCTTCGGTGACTTCGAATCGGTGCTCAATCTGGCCTCCCAGCTTGGCGCTCCAAGGATCCGGATTTGGGCTGGCGGGTCCGGCTCAGCAGACGCCGACGCCGAGTATTGGCAGGCGGTGGCGGGGGACGCCCGAAGGATTGCCGATCTGTCCGCCGAGCGCGGAATGGACATCGCCTTTGAATACCATGGGGACACCCTGACGGACTCAGTGGAGAGTACCCTGCAGCTTCTCCACAGCGTAGACCGTCCAAACGTCGGTACCTACTGGCAGCCCGCCGTCGGCGTCTCAGACCAGGAGGCCCTGGCCTCCCTCCGGCAGCTCGTCGGGCATGTCTCCGGAATCCACTGCTTCTCATGGATGCCCCGGATCGAGCGCCACGCGCTTTCCGACCGCAAGCGGCTGTGGCAGGCAGTCACCGACGTCCTGAGGGAAAACGGTCGGCAGGCGGACATGATGCTCGAATTCGTCGCAGGCGACCTCGCGGACAACGTCCTGCGCGACGCCGGCTTCCTCAATCACATTGCCCTCGGAGAATGACTCGCGAAATGACAGAGCAAATATCACCATCGCTGTACCGACCCAGGGCGCTGATAACCATGGCTCCCCCCAACCTGGCAGACATGGTGTTCGGGCCGGGCTGGCCGGGACTCCGGGAACGCGTCGAACTGCTGAGCGACGCCGTCGTCGGCGACCTTAGCAATGTTGCGCCTAATGTCCTCGAGCAGGTGGAAGTCCTGATTACGGGTTGGGGCGCCCACCCACTTTCTCCGAAACTGCTCCAGGACATGCCGCTTTTGCAGGCCATCATTCACCAGGGCGGCGACACATCCCACTTCCTGCCCCAGGGCTCCGGCCGCAGCATCCGGATGTGGAACGCGGGAGAGGCCAACGCAACACCGGTGGCCGAGTACACCCTCGCGATGATCCTCCTTTCCAACAAGGAGGCCTTCCGGGCGGTGCGCCTGTATCAACATCTTCAGGCCGGAATCGATCGCGAGGCGCACTTCCCTGATTCGGGCAACTACCGTCGCACAGTAGGAATCGTCGGAGCCTCCCGCATTGGACGGAAGGTCATTGAACTGCTGAAGGCCTTCGATCTCGACGTCCTCGTCTTCGATCCCACCCTGTCACCTCAGGACGCAGCACCACTTGGCGCGCAGCTGGTGAGCCTGGAGGAGCTCATGGGCAGCAGCGACGTCGTCTCCGTCCACGCGCCCGTTCTGCCCTCAACCGTGGGCATGATCGGCGCCGCAGAAATAGCCCGCCTGCACGATGGCGCAACCCTGATCAACACGTCCCGGGGGGAGCTGTTGGACCAGGATGCACTGCTGGCCGAACTGGAGACGGGGCGTATCAGCGCTGTCCTGGACGTCGCCACGCCGGACGTCCTGCCTCCGGGCCACGCCCTTTATGAGCTGCCGAATGTCGTCTTGACTCCCCATATTGCTGGATCGATGGGCGACGAACTCCGACGGCTCGGCCTCCAAGTGCTTGACCATCTGGACAGCTTCCGCTCCACTCAGACCTCCTCCCACCCCGAAGGACCGATCCATGCCTGAAAAGCTGCTTCAGCGTTCCGTGCCGGGGCTGACTCCCACCGTTGTCCGGAATCCTGTCCTCCCGGGCTTCTTTCCCGATCCATCAATCGTCCGGGTGGGCGAGTGGTACTACCTCGCCAACAGCTCCTTTGAGTGGTTCCCGACAATTCCAATCCATCGCTCCAGGGACCTCATCAACTGGGAATTCGCCGGCTCCCTTAGGGGACCCGGTGTGGACTTCACCTTCGATGGAATCCAGGATTCGGCCGGAATTTGGGCACCTTCGCTCAGCTGGGATTCGGGAGAGTTCTGGCTCACGTTCACGGTTGTCCGCTCATTCGGCGGAGCGCACAAGGACATGGACACCTACGTCACCCGAGCCCGGGACGTGGCCGGCCCCTGGTCCCCTCCGGCCCGGGTAACCACCACAGGCTTCGACCCTTCGATCTTCCATCATGAGGGCCGCCATTGGCTGGTCAACATGGAGTGGGACCATCGCCCCAATGGTCGGGGCGGGTTTGCAGGCATCAACGTCCAGAAACTGACGACCGACGGAACGGCCACAGTGGGCGCACCGGTGCCCATCCTCCGGAGCCCAACCCTCATAGAGGGCCCTAATCTCTACTTCCGCGATGGATGGTTCTACCTGATGACGGCCGAGGGCGGGACCGGCTTCAACCACGGCATCCTGATGCTTCGTTCCCGGGACCTGCTCGGTCCGTACCAGCCGGATCCGCAGGGACCGCTGCTCACAAGCCGTGACGACGACGACCTTCCGCTTCAGAAGGCAGGGCACGGCGAGGTGGTGGAAACTCCCGACGGCGACTGGTACCTGGTCCATCTGGCCAGCCGCTGCATTGAACGGGATGGAGAACGTCGCGCAATCCTTGGCCGCGAGACCTGTCTTCAGAAGCTTCGCTGGGAGCAGGGCGGCTGGCCGAGGCTGGAACAGGGCGGCTGTCATCCTGCCACGGAAGTATCGGCACCCAAAGCCAGTTCTCCCAGCCACCAATCCGATGCAGCGGAGGCCGTGTCAGGGGCCTTGTCAGCGGCCCTGCCGGGGGCCTTGTCAGCGGCCCTGCCGGGGGCCTTGTCAGCGGCCCTGCCGGGGGTCTTACCGAAGGCTGGGGAAGAGGTCCAGTGGCCCTGGAACACGCTGCGTTCGGAGTCCTCAAGGGGCGAGTGGCTTGATACGACTGTGCGTCCGGGCTGGCTGCGCCTGCGCGGGCGGCGAAGCACGGATTCGGTGCGGGAGCAGAGCCTGCTGGCACAACGGATCACCCGCGACGCCGTAACGGTGGACGTGGTGGCCGACGCCAGGCCCCGAAACTACAGCCAGTCCGCCGGGCTCATCCTGTATTACAACACCTCCGCCTACTTCTATCTCCGCCTCTCGGTGCGCGAAGCCCGCCTAGGCACCGCGACCGAGAGCACCACCGCCCAGAGCACCCCGGACGGCCCCCACACCCCGGAGCCGGACACCTTGCTGGAACGGATCGTTGAAGTGTGGGAGCGCGATGCACTGAACGGCCTGCTCATTCACGGTTCAACAACCCTCCCCGATGAAGGCCCCGTGCGGATGAAGGCCGACCTCGCGGACGGATGGCTGCAGTTCCATGTCGGTGCAGAAGGCGCCGCATTGCACCCTCTTGGCCCGCGATTGGATGCCACCCACCTGTCCGACGACTATGGGAAAGCCCTGAGGTTCACCGGTCCTTTTGCCGGGATCTGCACCCAGGATCTCCGGGACCAGAAATTCAGCGCTGACTTCACCGACTTCAGCCTCCGCCCCGGGGTCCACACGCCCAAGTAGCTGGCAGTTGTGGTCGTTATGGGGCTTCATAACGACCACAAGTGCTGGTCAGTTGGGCAGGAGGCTACGGCTCGACTCGCCGGTAGAAGCCCGCACCACCAGTTCCGGCTTTACTGTTGATGTGGCCGGTACCTCATTGCCCTCAATGGCCGCGGAAAGGAGCTTGAAGGCCCGCTCCCCAAGGTCCACGAAGTCCTGGCGAACCGTTGTCAGGGCGGGCCGCCAAAGGGCCACGTGCGGCTGATCATCGAAGCCCACCACGGAAACGTCCTCAGGAACCCGGATCCCGTGGTCCAGCAGGGCACGCATCACGCCGATCGCGACGTCGTCGTTGCCACAGAACACGGCTGTCACATCGTCGCGCCTGGCGAGTTCCTCACCCGCCTTGTAGCCGCTCAAAGGATCCCAGGTGGCATGCAGTGCCGGTGGAATCTCGACCCCGGCCGCTGTCAGCGCCGCCTTCCACCCCTCGGTGCGACCCGACTGCTTGCCCATGGTCGGTACGGCCACGTGGTGCACAGTCCGGTGCCCCAGGGACAGCAAGTGGTTGGTCACGTCCCGCCCTGCCGAGCGTTCGTCCAGTAATGCACTCGGCGCAGGGCCGGAACGTCGCGTGCCTCCGCCGGCCACCACCAGGGGAACTGTTTGCGGGAAGGCCTTTGCTGCCGCCATGCCGGGACGGTCGAACTCCAGGGCGATCACGCCGGCCACAGGCTGGGAGAGCACCAGGTCAAGGGCGGCGTTCACGGCGCCTTCGTCATCGGACTCCACGACGGCGATAATCACCGACATGCCGGCCCGGCGGGATGCCTGCTCGATTCCCTCAATAGTCTTCGCGTAACCGTAGTTCGACGTTCCGCCGGTGAGCACGGCCACCATGGACCGCTTGCCCGACCTCGTTGCACGCGCGGCGCTGTTGGGCCGATAGCCGAGGTCGCTTACGGCCTTCATGACGCGCTCACGGAGCTCCGGCGCGACATACTTGCTGCTGGTCAGCACGCGCGACACCGTGGGCACAGAAACTCCGGCCGCCTTCGCAACATCGCTGAGGACAGGCACTTTTTTGTGGTTCGGAGGAGTCGCGTTACTAGTCACATCCTCAGACTAGCGCCAGATCCCGACGCCGGACACTATTGGAGGTAATCGTTTTCCTATTTTCAGGAAAAAGTCCGGGAAAACCTGCAGGCCGTGGTCGCCGGCCTGCAGGTTCGACGTTTGTTAGAGGAGGCTGCGCAGCACGAGGGCCGCGCCGTCGTCGTACACGGAGGCGGTGACCTCATCGGCGACCGCCATCACTTCGGCCGGCGCCTGGCCCATGGCGATGCCCCGGCCAGCCCAGCTGAGCATCTCGATATCGTTCCGGCCGTCGCCGATTGCGATGGTGCGATGCGGCGGCGTGCCAAGCTTGCCGCGGAGGTGCTCAAGGGCGCTGGCCTTCGTAACGCCTGCGGCGGCAATGTCCAGCCAGGCGGTCCATCCGACCGAATAGGTCACGCCAGCCAGGCCGATCTGCCGGATGGCGCGGGAGAACTCATCAGGCGTGTTCTCGGTGCTGAAGACGACCACACGCACGGCGGTAGCCTCAAGCATCGTTTGGAAATCCACGCCCACTGCCTCGACCCCAAAACTTGCATCCTGGAAACGTTCGGTGGAGAGGAAGTTTCCGTCCTCGTCCTCCAGGGCATACTTCGCCGAGGGCAGCTTCTCGCGGAGGGCCCGCAGCGCAGGCGCGGGGTCGAAAGTGGCTTTGTGGATAATTTCATAACCGTCGGCCAGCGCCGGGTCAAGGCGCAGGGTCACGCCGCCGTTACAGCAGACGGCATAGCCCCGGTCCAAGCCGATCTGCTCGATGACAGGCAGGGCGGCATTCAGCGAACGGCCAGTGGCGATGAGGACGTCATGCCCGTCGGAAACGACGGCATGGGCGGCTTCCCGAACACCGGGCGACATGTGGCCGTCGTGGTCCACGAGGGTTCCGTCGACGTCCAGGGCAATCATGAGCTTGTTGTGGTTACGCCGGTCATCGGTGCCGGCGACTGAGTCTTCAGTCAGAATAGTCATTTACCTAGTGAAGCAGAGACCCCTGACAGCCGCTAGGACGCAGCCCACGGTGAGGCGTGAACAGGTGGTTAATATTCACAGCCCCCGGCTACAGGACGGGGAGGACTTCCATGCCGCCGAGGTACTTCTGCAGGGCAGGCGGTACGTTGACCGAGCCGTCAGGGTTCTGGTGGTGTTCCAGGATGGCCACGATCCAGCGGGTAGTTGCGAGCGTTCCGTTGAGGGTAGCGGCGGTCCGGGTACCCTTGGGGGCTCCGTCCTCGTTGAACATGCGCTCCCTGATGTTCAACCGGCGGGCCTGGAAGGTGGTGCAGTTCGACGTGGAGGTCAGTTCCCGATAAGCGTTCTGGGTGGGCACCCAGGCCTCACAGTCGAACTTCCTGGCAGCCGAGGTGCCAAGGTCACCGGCAGCGGTATCGATCACCCGGTACGGGAGTTCACACTTAGCCAGCATCTCCTCTTCCCAGGCCAGCAGGCGCTCGTGCTCTGCGGCTGCTTCCTCAACAGTGGTGTAGATGAACATCTCCACCTTGTTGAACTGATGCACGCGGATGATTCCGCGGGTGTCCTTGCCGTGTGATCCGGCCTCGCGCCGGTAGCAGGAGCTCTGCCCGGCGTAACGGATGGGACCAGTGGAGAAATCAAGGATTTCGTCGGCGTGGTATCCGGCGAGGGCCACCTCCGAGGTTCCCACGAGGTAAAGGTCGTCTTCGGCCAGGCGGTAGATCTCGGCGTCGTGCTTGACGTCGAAGCCGGTTCCCTGCATCGTCTCGGGCCGCACGAGCGTGGGGGTGATCATGGGGACGAAGCCAGCTTCGATCGCCTGGTCCATAGCCATCTGCAGCAGTGCCATTTCCAGGCGGGCACCAACACCCTTGAGGAAGTAGAAACGGGCACCGGAGACCTTGGCGCCGCGCTCCATGTCGATCGCGCCGATCAATTCACCGATTTCCAGGTGGTCCTTCGGCTCGAAGTCGGGGAATTCCCGTGGCGTGCCAACCGTCTTGACCACGATGTAATCGTCTTCGCCGCCAGAAGGAACGCCCGGCTCAATCAGGTTGGGAATGCTGCGCAGAAGCTCTTCCTGCTTGGCCTGGGCGGCATCAGCCTCGGCCGACGCAGCCTTGACGGAATTCGCCAGCTCCTTTACCTCGGCAAGCAATGCCTGCTTCTCCTCGCCCTTTGCCTGGGCCACCTTCTTGCCGAAGGCGTTTTGTTCGGCGCGCAAGTTCTCAAAGCGGATAAGCGCGGCACGGCGGGAAGTGTCGGCGGCGATGATCGCGTCCACGATGGACTCATCGGCGCCACGGGCGCGCTGGCTGGCACGGAACTTGTCCGGATTCTCGCTGAGGTCTTTTACGTCGATCACCAGACAAGAGTATCGAACCGCAAGGATAGTGTTGGATTTACCATGAGCGACTGGATCCTGTACGTCATCCTCGCTGGGGGCCTGGTCTTTGCCGCCACCAGCTGGTGGGGCGTGCGCCGGTTGAGGGCCAAACACTCCCGCAGTGCTGTCCGCGAGGAGCCCTATCAGCCCAGCGGGGGCGTCCAGAAGGTGGCCGTGGTCCTGAATCCGATCAAGGCCAAGGCCGAGGATGCCCGGAGGTCGATCCGGGAGGCATGTCTGGCGGCCGGCTGGGAGGAGCCTAGATTCTTCCTCACCACTGCCGAAGATCCAGGGCACACGCAGTCACATGCCGCGATTAAAGCAGGGGCCGACGTCGTTCTTGCCTGCGGGGGTGACGGAACCGTACGCGTGGTGGCGCAGGCGCTGGCCCATACCGGCATCCCCATGGGATTGATCCCGCTGGGAACCGGGAACCTGCTGGCACGCAACATCGACCTCGACGTGAACAACCTGCATGCCAGTATCCAGACGGCGCTCTTTGGACATCAGCGCTTCATTGACACTGCCCGGATGGCGATCGAAAACGACCGGACTGGCCTGGCGACCGAACATGCCTTCCTCGTGATAGCGGGAATGGGCCTGGACGCCGAGGTGGTAGGCGACACGAATGACGACTTGAAAAAGGCCGTTGGCTGGCTGGCCTACACCGAGGCTGGGGTGCGCCACCTGCCGGGTCGGCGCAAAAGGGTCAGCATTTCAATGGATGACGAGCCCGAGCAGACCAGGAAAATCCGCAGCGTCCTGTTCGCTAATTGCGGTCTGATCCCTGGTGGCATCGACTTCATTCCCCAGGCGATGATTGACGACGGTGTGCTGGACGTGGTGGTGATGAGCCCCCGTAGCGCGATCGGCTGGCTGTCCATGTATGCCAAAGTTATGTTCAAGCACAAGCGCAACCTGCCGGTAATGAACTTCTATCGCTCAGCGAAGCTGGTCATTCAAAGCCCTGAGCCGATGGCCACCCAAGTGGACGGTGATCCGGCCGGGGAGGCCACCAAGGTCACTGTGCAGGTCCAGCCCCGGTCCTTGCTGGTTCGTGTGCACCATGTCCCGGGGGTGGAGACGGAAAGCTAGGAGCGTCTAGTGGGCTGCCTTCTTCTGCTCTTCGGCGGCCTGGGCCTCTGCGGCCCTCTGTGCCTCGGCGGCGGCCTTGGCTGCCCGCGCCTCCGACTGCTCGCGAATCATGGCCTGTTCCTCTTCAAAGCGCAGGCGGTCCGCCCGGTCCGCCTCGTCTCCGTCCCAGTCCAGGTTCTCTGACTTCGGCTTGGGATTGACAATCATTCCCTGGCCGTCGCTATCCATTCTGCTGCCCGACATGGCCTGCTCCCTCCGTAGGGGCATGCATCCACTGATTGTGGATCAAGCAAGCATACGCCTTGAATTCACGCGATAGGGGTTGAAGGATCAATTATCTACGCTTTGGGCGAATGGTCGGTCCTGCCGCACGGAGGGGTCCGCAGCGAAGAAGTGCTCGAATTGAGGCAATAACAATCACGAACGCTGGTTCTAGTCTTTGCCTTTGTCCTTGTTCTCGACCTTGTCGTCGCCCTTGTCCTCGTCCTTGTTTTCCTCCTGTTTTGGCGACTCCTGTTTTGGCGAAGTCGGCAGCTCTGTTGGGGGAACAGTGACGGGAACGGAGGGTAGCGCGGCCTGGGCGTCGCTTCGGACGACGTTGATGGCGTCGATGATCCTCGTCTTGCGCTCGGGGCTGATCCGGCCCTCCGCAGCGTTGCGTTCGACGTCGGCGGCGAGGCGGTCAAGGGTAGCGAGGACGTCACTGTACTTGCCGTCAGCCATGTCGCTGCGTACGCGGGCTACCTGCTCTTGCAGGGCGGCCCCAGTGCCGGTGTCCAGCGCTGGCTGCGGCGCGCATGCAGGGGACGCGACGACGGCGGCGAGGGCGAGAGTGAGGGCGGCGGTACGGCGGAGGGCAGTCCCCTGCCAATTGAGGATCATGGCCGCACACTTTCTTCGAGCTCCCGCAGGTGCTCTTCGACGGGCCCTGACATAACGGGAGACGGCGTGGGCGAGGTGCCAGTAGCGTCAGGGCGCAAGAGTCCAATGAACAGCACCGCTGCGAGCCCGAGGGACGCGGCCACTACTGCGGCGGCCAATAAGACTGTCCGTCTTGGCTTTCGTGTCCGCTTGTCCCGGTGGACGCTGGGCGCTTTGCCGACGCTGGGCGCTTTGTGGACGCTGCCTGCCGCGTTGTGGACAGTGCCTGCCGCGTGGACATTGCCTGCCGTCCGAGGCGCCCGGGGCGGAGGAGCCGGCAGATAGCCGAGGGTGGAGTTAGTTTGCTGTCCCGCGGCGGGCCGCGGCAGGATTGCCTCCCGGGCCGAACGCTCGGCCATATGTCCCGCTAGAAGGCCGGCCGCTGGCAGGGGACGTGTCGGGGCAATGATCCGGCCAGCAAGTTCACTGGCAATCTCCGCCGCATCCGGTCGTAGCGCCGGATCGCGATCTGTCATTCTGCGTAGAACGTCACCCCAGAAGGGTCCGAGGCTTTCAGGTATGCGGGGATCGCGGGCCAGGCGGGCAGATGCTGCCTCCAAGGGAGTGCCGGGGTACTCCAGCCTGCCGGTAAGGCTTTCCAGCAGCACCAGGCCAAGCGCGTAGATGTCGGTGGGCGGACCTGTCTCCTCCCCCATCGCCTGTTCCGGGCTGAGATAGGCTGCCGTGCCGATGGTTGTGTTGGCCATTGTCAGGCGGGCGGCGTCGGAGGGGCGCGCGATGCCAAAGTCTGCCAGTTTCGCCGTCGCCATGCCCTCCGCCCAGCCTTCGGGGCAACAGTATGTTGGCCGGTTTGACGTCCCGGTGAACGATGCCGCGGGCGTGGATGTATTCAAGCGCAGCGGCAGTCTCCGCGCCCAGGCGCTTTGCTTGGTTGGGGCGGAGGGGACCCGCCCGTAGATGCCTGTGCAGGTCCGTGCCGCGGACATACTCCATGACCAGGAACTCCAGTGCTCCTGTGCCGCCACCGGAGGCGTCCAATCCGGCGTCGTGGAGAACAACGAGGCCCCGATGGTTCAGGCCGGCCAGAAGGTGCATCTCGGTCTGGCGCCGCTGGAGATCGGCCGGATCGGGGACATCCGTGCGGAATGCCTTCACAGCCACATCCCGCCCCAAAAGCTCGTCACGGGCACGGTAAACAGTCGCCATGCCGCCGCTGCCCAGGGTCTCGAGCAGTCTGTACCTCTCCGCAAGGACTGTTTCGCCCTGCCCGCCTACGTCCATTGGTGCACCTTTCCCTGCAACTGCCCCTCTTCACACACAGCAGCTAAGCCGTCTGTGCCGCCCGGGCTGTTCCACTCAGGATCCCCTCCACCCAGGCGTGGGCCGAGGCAAAGGCTGCGTCCGAGGTGTGGGGGGCAACGACGGGCACCTGCTCATCTGCCCTGCCGTACGAACCAAGGAAGCGCGTGGCCGGGCTGATCCGGTGGAGGCCGGCCAGGGCATCGGCAACGCGGGCATCGGCAACATGGCCATCGGCGTCGATGCTGAAAAAGTAGTGCCCCAGGTACTGGCCGGTGGGCCGGGATTCAATCCGGCTCAGGTTCACCCCGCGCGTCGCGAACTGATCCAGGATCTCCATCAAGGCGCCTGGCCGGTCCTCCGGCAGCGGGACAACAACCGTGGTCTTGTCGGCACCGGTGCGCTCGGGGAGGACATCGGGCCTGCTGACCAGGACAAAGCGGGTCACTGCACCCGGATTGTCCCCGATGTTCTCGGCAAGGACGTGGAGTCCGGGCTGCTCCTGGGCAACCAAGGGTGCACAAATGGCGGCGTCGTAGTGGGCGCCGTCTTCCAAAAGTCCCACCGCCGCCGCTGCAGTGGATGAGCCCGGGATGTATTCCGCTTGGGGAATGTTATCTTCAACCCAGAGCCTGCACTGCGCCCACGCGTGTCCATGCGTGGAAACGCGTCGGATATCGGAAATCTTCACTCCTGGCCGGGCAACCAGTACGAAGCTAATGGGCACGAGTGCTTCCCGGATAATCCGCAGCTCCGAGCCGGTAGCAATGGCATCCAGGGTGGCCGTGACCCCGCCTTCGACCGAATTCTCGATCGGCACCATCGCAGCGTCCGCTTCCCCCTGCCGCACCTTTTCGAGGGCTGAGTTGACGTTGGTGGCGGGAATACGGATGGCGTCTGCCGCACCCGGAACCTGCATCAGGGCGGCTTCAGTGAAGGTGCCCTCCGGACCGAGGAAGGTATAGGTGGTGGCGGACGACGACATGGAATATTCCTTTTGGATGATGTTGGGGGGCTAAAGGACAACCGGCTTGAGGCCGTTGTCCGAGACGATGGGACGGCCCGACTCGAACCACATGTCCATGCCGCCGGCCACATTAACGGCCGAGTATCCCTGGCTGACGAGCCACTGCACGGCACGAACGGAGCGCCCGCCCGTGCGGCAGATGACAAAAAGGTCATCATCAGGGTCAAGTTGCTCCAGGCTGGCCGGCAACTGGTTCATGGGAATGTGCAGTGCACCCTCAACGTGCCCGGCCACCCATTCGTAGTCTTCACGGACGTCCAGGATGACGGCCTGCTCGGGAACATCCGCAACGGGGACGGTCTCGAAATCGCTCATGGGATATCCCTCCAAAGATCCAAGTCGTTATCCAGCCTAGTCCCGGCTCGCCATTGATGAGGAAATCCAATAGGGCGCTACGAATCTGTTCCCGCTTCCGGGCGGTAAGGCAGCCGGACTAATGTTGGCGCTAATCACATACGAATCACTGTGCACGAGGAGGGTTCGTTGACAGCCGGTCAGCCCACCATCCTGGCGACTTCAGGCGGCTACAAAGCGGGTCAGCGCAGCAGGCTGGAATTTGACCTGCTAATGCACCATGCAGTTGAGCTCTCCGGCGTGGCCGGACGGGCACCCCGGATCACGCACATTGGAACGGCCTCCGGAGACCAGCGCTGGTTCAACGCGGAGATGGATCAGGCGGCGCGTCTGGCCGGCTTCGATTTCAGCCACTTGAACCTCTTCACGATGCCCAGCCATGAAGACCCCGAAGCCCACCTCATGAACCAGGACGTCGTGTGGGTCAACGGCGGATCGGTAGTCAATCTGCTAGCGGTATGGCGGGCCCACGGACTGGACGCCATCCTGAAACGAGTGTGGGAGCACGGCGTGGTCCTGGCCGGGATCTCGGCTGGTTCAATCTGCTGGTTCCGAGGCGGCGCCACAGATTCCTTCGGGCCGGAGCTTCGCCCCGTAACCAACGGCCTTGGCTTCCTGCCCTTTGCGAACGGCGTACATTATGACTCTGAGGTGCGGCGGCGGCCCCTCATCCAGAGCCTCGTCGCAGACGGCACACTGCCCCAGGCCCACTGCACCGACGACGGCGTCGGGCTGGTTTACCGGGGAACCACACTGGTGGAGGCGGTCTCTGAAGTGAGGGACAAGACCGCTTACATAGTGACCCGCTCCCCCAGCCATGCCGCTGATGCTGCCGCGGGCGTAGTGGAAGAACGGCTGGAGCCGCGCTTCCTTGGCTGAATTCCACCACCTCACCGCCCTTGAGTTGCGCAACGTCCTGGCTACAGGCGAGGCGTCCTCGACCGACGTGGTCACGCATTTCCTGGACAGGATCGAGACCCGCAACCGGGACCTTGGCGCCTTCGTCACGGTGACCGCCGACCAGGCCCTTGCCGAGGCCCGGAAAGCGGATGCGATCTTCGCAAAGCGCTCCGGTGCCGGGGTGTCCAGGAAGAGCGCGGCGGGGCTGCCTCCACTGCATGGGGTGCCTGTGGCGTTCAAGGATCTGACCGACGTCGCCGGCGTCCCCACGACGCACGGAAGCGCAGCCCTGGACCATAAACCGGCCCCTGAGGATGGAGCCCTCGCGACGCTGTTAAGGTCCGCTGGAGCCATCTCCCTGGGAAAGACTCAAGTACCCGAATTCGGCCTGACGGCCTACAGCGAAAACCGCATCGCATCGCCGTCGCGCAATCCGTACGCCTTGAGCCGAAGTTCGGGCGGCTCCTCCGGTGGAAGCGCGGCGGCCGTAGCGGCGGGCATGGTGCCATTCGCACCGGGAAGCGACGGCGGCGGGTCGATCCGAATTCCGGCGTCGGCATGCGGGCTGATCGGCCTTAAGCCTGGGCGGGGGTTGGTCCCAACCGGGGAAAGCGCCAGTGATCCGGCAAGGCTGATTGTGGCCGGACCGCTGGCACATACTGCCGCCGACGCCGCCCTCATGCTTGATGTGCTAGCGGGAAACTCCGACGCCGGATACCTGGCTGCGGTGGGGGCAGAACCGCCGCGGCTTCGCATCGGGCTGTCCCTGGACAGCCCGTGGTCTTCCGAATTCCCGTTCAAGCCGGAGCAGGAAGCCCTCGATGCGCTGAATCAGGGCATCAAAGTCCTGACGGACGCGGGGCATGATGTGCTGGACGCCGAGGTCCGCTATGACAATCGCTATGCCTCAGCCTTCACTACAGCCTGGACCGCCGGGCTCGCCGCTGCCCGGATAGCGCCGAGGCGCGAAGCCCTGCTGACACCACTCACCCGCACATTCCGACGCCGGGCCCAGCAGCGCAGCACAGCCAAGGTCAGCGAGGCAGTGGGTTTCCTGCGGCAATTCGCCCGCGACACGATCACCCAGTACGGACAGTTCGACCTCATTCTGACGCCCACGCTAGCGCAGCCTCCGCGGCCCATCGGCTGGTTCACCGGCGCCCATGACACGACTAATGGATGGCCTGCCCCGGACTGGGGTGGCGACGTAGACGACGACTACCGGAAGCAGTGCGAGTTCGCACCGTGGTCTTCCATGGTGAATGTCTGCGGGCTTCCGGCCATCAGTGTCCCCATATATTGGACCGGTGGTTCTGAGGGCGAGGGGCTCCCAATGGGGATCCAGCTGATCGGCGGCATGGGTTCAGAGGAACTGCTGCTGCAGGTGGCGGCGCAGCTCTACGGGTAGAGGCCCCCGCTGTATTGTGCCGCGAAGACTATGACGAAGATCCAGAACAGGCCATAGCCCAGGAGGCACACGTAGCCCAGGGCAAGTCCCGTGATAGACATCGCCTTGCCCGACGGTTCCCTGCGAAGCGCGAGGTGGCCCAGGACGATTGCCGCCAGCTGCGGCAGGATGAACCATCCCAGGAATACTGAAGCAAGGCCGCAAACAAGGCTGGCGATGCTCATTCCCTTGGGCTCAACAGGCATGCCGTAATAGCCCGGCTGCCCATAGCCTGGCGGTCCATACGGACTGACAGGGGGCTGCCCGTAGGGAGACTGGGCCTGCCCGTAGGGCGGCTGGCCCGGCTGGCCATACTGGCCTTGTCCATAAGGGCTCACGGGCGGCTGGCCCGGCTGGTTTTGTCCATAAGGGCTCACCGGTGGCTGGCCGTACTGGGCGGGCTGGTCCTGGCCGTACTGGGCGGGCTGGTCCTGGCCATGCTGGGCGCCGTACCGCGAGGGTGGCAGAGGTGGCGGGAAGTCACTCCCCTGCCCTCGGCCTGTGGAATCGGCCGTTTCTCCAGTGGGGGGAATGTACGACGGCGGCTGGTAGCCTTCCGGCATGCCCAGGGTGTCGCGGGTTCCACTGCTGTCCTGAGTCCCACTGCTGTCCTGAGTCCCACCGCTATCCTGAGTCCCACTGCCGTCCTTGGGAGCATCGGCGTCGTCCTTGCCTGGCTGCGCGTTCATGGATTATCCCCTCTTCCGTGCCTGCTGCCACACTACCGCCGCCGAATATGCCTGGCATCCCTGGAACTCGTCAGGCCGTGCGCCCTGCTACGTCACGCAGGCCCTTGAGGTCCTGGATGACTATTCGGCCGCGCCCCTGCCGTACCAGGCGTTGGGAAGCGAGGTCTGCCATCGCCTTGCTCGTCGCCTCGCGAGTGGCGCCCAGCAGCCCTGCGAGCTGTTCGTGCGTGAGCCGAACAGAGGGGGCAAGCCCGAATCGGGAGGCGGGTGCAGCCTCTGCGAGGTCCAGCAGCATGGAGGCGGCGCGGGCAGGCAGGGGAAGCAGGGCCAGGTCCGCCAGGCGAGCCTGCAGTTTCGCCACCTGCTCGCCGAGCAGCCGGGAGATGCGAACTGCGATGCGCGGATCCGAAAGCAGGTAGCGTTCAACCTCGGCCGCACTCATCTGGCAGATCATTGAGTCTTCTATAGCCTCCGCATAGTTGTCGTACATCCGCTGGCCCACGAGCAACATCTCGCCAAAGACGGCACCCGGTTCCAGGATTGCCATGGTGAGGGCTTTGCCGTCCTCGGCCACCCGGAAGATGCGCACCCTGCCCTGCTTCAAGACGAAAAGGGCGGTCATGGGCTGGCTCTGGCTATAGACAAGTTCGCCGCGTGCGACGCGGTGTGCGGGCAGCATGCGATCCATTTCGGCCATCTCCGCGGCGGAGAGGTCGGCGAAGAGGTCCACCTCGCTCAGGCAGCTGAAATGCTCGGCGGACAAAGGCATCGGGTATGCAGCCTCCTGGTCGAACGGCGTCCAGGGTGGCGGTCTCTCGAGGGAGGCTGCCAGCCGGACGCCGCAGGCTTCGTTCATGCGCGGCTCCGGAGCAGCCGCGCAGCGGTCAGAGCCAGAATAACCCCATAGGCAAGGTGCCCGACGAGCGACATGAGGGCCATGCCGTCCATGACGAACAGCGGCATTCCCAGCATCGCAGGCATGATGACGAGCGGTCCAAGGATCCACCAGAGGGCTCCATAGGCCAAGCCCACCAGGAGTGATCGGCCATATCCGGACAGCAGCCGTGCAAACGGCAATGTGAGCCCCAAACCGATCAGGACCGAAATGACGAGGTGGACGCCGAAGCCCACCAACGGCGAGGACGAGCCGACCAGGGACGCGACCATCGGAAGCATTCCCGTCGCCGCCATGATCGCCCCGAAGACAAGGCCTCCAGCCAGGCCACCCACAAGGCCTGCGACCAGGCGCCGTCCCCACGTTCCAGGAAGTGCACGGCTCGGATATGCCGTGGCATGTGACTGTGACATCGACTTTCTCCTTTCACAGATGTCTCTGTAACTGCCACGCTAGGGAGCAGAGATAAGCCAGTTCAGCAATCTGGATCACATTGGCAGGCGACGGCGTTCCGGCTGAGGTTAACGAGAGGTGAAAATCCGGTGGAAAAGCCGACATTCTGCGTCACAGGGGCCGATTTGCGGACATGTTCCGCCAGCTTTTTGCGACGTCTGGCATGCTGGAGCCATGGCTAGCCGTGCGGGCACTGTTGCCCTTCCCCAGGACCTTGTAGACCTCACCGCCCTTCTGGACGCCTATTACGACGTCACTCCGGATCTCGATGATCCGGGGCAGCGCGTGGCCTTTGGAACCTCTGGACACAGAGGCTCCAGCCTTAAGGCATCCTTCAACGAAGCGCACATCGTTGCCATCACCCAGGCCATTGTGGAATACCGCGCAGGCCAGGGCATCACCGGCCCCCTCTACCTGGCCAAGGACACCCACGCCCTGAGCGAGCCCGCGCAAAACTCCGCCCTGGAGGTCCTGGCCGCGAACGGCGTCTACGTCCTGATTGACGCCAGGCACGGCTACACGCCCACCCCGGCCCTCAGCCACGCCATCCTGGCCCACAACAGGAACGCTCCGGCCGGGGCGCCGCAAGCCGACGGCATAGTTGTCACCCCCAGCCACAACCCGCCGCAAGACGGCGGCTTCAAATACAACCCGCCGCATGGCGGTCCGGCAGACACCGACGCCACCGGGTGGATCGCCAGCCGCGCCAACGAACTCCTCCAAAACGGCCTGCGCGGCGTCAAGCGAATCCCCCTGAATGACGCGCTCAACGCCGAAACCACCGGCAAATTCGACTTCCTGAGCAGCTACGTGGACGACCTCCCCTCCGTCCTGGACCTTGAGGCCATCCGCAACGCTGGTGTCCGCATCGGAGCTGATCCCATGGGCGGCGCCTCGGTGGACTACTGGGGCGAGATCGGCGATCGCCACCAACTGAACCTGACGGTGGTGAACCCCACGGTGGACCCCCAGTGGGCGTTCATGACCCTCGACTGGGACGAGAAGATCCGCATGGACTGCTCGTCGCCGTCCGCCATGGCCTCGCTGATCAAGAGAATGTCCGACGGCGGATCAGCCGCGGCCTTCGACGTCGCCACCGGCAACGACGCCGACGCGGACCGCCACGGTATCGTCACTCCTGACGGCGGACTCATGAACCCGAACCACTACCTCGCCGTCGCGATCGACTACCTCTACCGCAACCGCAGCGGCTGGAACCCGGAATCGGTAGTGGGCAAAACCCTCGTGTCGTCATCGATCATTGACCGCGTGGCCGCAGGCCTGGGCCGCAAACTCGTTGAGGTACCGGTGGGCTTCAAGTGGTTCGTGCCCGGTCTTCTCTCCGGCGAAGGAGCCTTCGGTGGGGAAGAGTCCGCGGGAGCTGCTTTCAACAAGCGCGACGGCGGCGTCTGGACCACAGACAAGGACGGCATCCTGCTGGCCCTCCTGGCCTCGGAGATCACGGCGGTCACGGGCAAGTCTCCCAGCCAGCTGTACAAGGGCCTGACCGACCAGTTCGGCGCCCCCGTGTATGCCCGAATCGACGCCGCTGCAACGCGCGAGCAGAAAGCCGCCCTCGGCAAGCTGTCGCCGTCGGATGTCACGGCAACAGAACTCGCCGGCGAGACCATCATGGCGAAGCTGACGGAGGCACCCGGCAACGGCGCCCCGATCGGCGGCCTCAAGGTGGTCACCGAAAATGCATGGTTTGCGGCCCGGCCGTCCGGAACCGAGGACGTCTACAAGATCTACGCGGAGTCCTTCAAGGGAGCCGATCACCTTGCCACGGTCCAGGCGGAAGCCAAGGCCCTTGTGGATGCCGTGATCTCCTAGCTCGCGTCAGGATCTGCCCTGACAGGCTGGGTGTGGCCGACGGCGGAATTTATCCACATTGCACAAATCAACTAGTGCCCCGGCGCGGATGAAAAGATAATCTGTAAGTGCGGTGCCTCCGATGTGTCCCCCATCATGTCGGAGGCACTCGCTTTTTAACTTGTTTGGCGCCTCGGCCTCTAGACGGTCCGGACGACGTCCTCGTAGGCGAACTTGGGCTTGGCCTCGCCCCAGGCGTCGGGACCCGGCTGGCCGATGTTCACCACGAGGAAGCTCTTCTGCCCGCCTTCAGGGAAGAAGGCTGCATCGATGGCGGAGAAGTCGGCGCCAGTCATGGGTCCGGCCGCGAAGCCGAGTGAGCGCACGGCCAGGATGAAATAGCCGGCCTGGAGGTGGGCGTTGTTGTTGCCCGTTTCGGCCGCGAATTGGGGGTTGCCGTCATACATGCCC
Organism: Arthrobacter sp. ISL-30; assembly: GCF_018613855.1. Taxonomy (GTDB): domain Bacteria; phylum Actinomycetota; class Actinomycetes; order Actinomycetales; family Micrococcaceae; genus Arthrobacter. The sequence continues at coordinate 48,236 of NZ_JAGGPK010000040.1, read as the reverse complement.
TTGGGGGCCGTGTAGACCGGGAGGAACTTGTCCCACTGTTCCTGCCAGGCAGTGTCGTAGCTGAGGATTGCGACCAGCGGAGCGGATGCAGTCTTGGCCTTGTTGCCGGCAGAGAGGGTGTCCACCAGCCGTGCGCGGGCTTCGTCCGTCCGGACATACGTCACGCGCAACGGCTGCGAGTTGAAGGCGGTGGGACCGAACTTAGTCAGTTCATAGATCGCGCGGGCCTGCTCCTCGGTGACTTCACCGGAGAAGGAGTTGGCGGTGCGGGCTTCGGCAAAGATGGCGTCTACTGCTGCGGCGTCAATCACTGCTTCTTCGTGGGCGATAGTCATTTCGCGTACCTCTCGTGGGACTTCCGGCTTCGATGAGTCCAACTCCCCCCGGCCTCGGCCTCTTCCCACCGCAAGGGTGACGTTGCGCACATAAACCCGAGGTTCAGCCCGAACAGGAAAGGCCAATCCGACCCCCGCCAGCGGTAATGTTGCTCCCGAATACCAACCACCACTCCCTGGGAGGGCTCCCCCATGAGCATGCTCGGCACCAAATGGACTGTTCACGGCGATGGAAAGACGATCCGTCCGGGCCACGTCGTGGCACCCGGGGAACGCCTGGCGTGGCCACTGACCATCGGCGTGGGCATGCAGCACGTCGTTGCCATGTTCGGGGCCACGTTCCTGGTTCCTATCCTGACCGGCATGCCCCCTGCCACCACCCTCTTCTTTTCCGGTATCGGCACGCTGCTGTTCCTTGTCATCACCCGGGGCAGGGTTCCCAGCTACCTTGGATCGAGCTTTGCCTTCATCGCGCCGGTCATGGCGTCGCAGCAGCAGTTCGGCGTCCCTGGCGCCTTGGGCGGCGTGGTGCTTGCCGGCGTCGTCCTCGCCCTGATCGGGGCGATAGTCCAGCGTTTTGGCGCGGAATGGATCAACCGCCTCATGCCGCCGATCGTCACCGGAGCTATTGTGGCCCTGATCGGCCTGAACCTTGCCCCGGCCGCCAAGAACAACTTCAATGCGGCTCCGGTGACCGCCCTCGTCACGCTGGTCACCATCATCGTGGTCAGCGTGCTCTTCCGAGGGATCCTTGGCCGCCTCAGCATCCTGGTGGGCGTGGTGGTCGGCTACCTCGTCGCTATGATCCGAGGCGAAGTGAACTACGACAAGATGGACGCCGCTGCCTGGATCGGGCTCCCGCAATTCCAGTTGCCCGAGTTCCACCTGGGCGTCCTGGGCCTCTTCGTACCGGTGGTACTGGTGCTGGTGGCGGAGAACATCGGACACGTGAAGTCAGTCGCCGCAATGACGGGACAAAACCTCGACGGCGTCTCCGGACGCGCGCTCCTGGCCGACGGCGCCGCCACCGTCCTGGCCGGAATGGGTGGCGGTTCCGGCACCACCACGTACGCCGAGAACATCGGCGTTATGGCGGCCACGAAGGTCTATTCCACGGCCGCCTACTGGGTTGCCGGTGGTTTCGCGATCCTGCTCAGCTTCTCGCCCAAGTTCGGTGAACTCATCGCCACGGTCCCACCGGGAGTGCTTGGCGGTGCCGCAACGATGCTGTACGGCATGATCGGCATCCTGGGCGTCAAAATCTGGGTCCAGAACAAAGTCAATTTCTCCAGCCCCATCAATCTCACTACCGCCGCCGTCTCCCTGATTATCGGAATCGCGGATTACACCTGGACAGTGGGCGAATTGCAGTTCACTGGGATCGCCCTCGGTTCCGCGGCGGCGCTGGTGATCTACCACGGCATGAAGGCCGTAGCCAAGGCCCGTGACACCGCGGCAGAGCCCGAAGCGGAGACCACAGGACTGCCCCCGGCAGCAAAGGCCGCGATGAACGCAGCAGCGAAGCGCCAGGCGAAGAAACGCCGCTGACCTATCCGGCGTCGAACCTTTCGCCAGCCTCCTGGTCGTCGCGAGGTGACCTCTCGTCCGGTAAACCCGTGCCGTCGCCCTCAGGCAAGCCCGCGGCGTCCTCCTCCGGCTCGGACGAATACGGCCGTCCGGGTTCCGTACCTTCGGTATTCCCCTCATCCATTTCGGCCTCGGAGGAAGGGAGAGTGGCCTCCCGCGGCACCGGCTGCTCACCCGACTCGCCCAGGGAGCCGGGATCAGTGGGCAGGTTCTGGAAGCCCGGCGCATCGCTTTCCGACTCGGCCTTGGATTGGTCATCTATGCCTCCGAAGCGGCCAGCTCCGGGCTCGCCCGCGCTGTCCCGTTCCTCCGTGCCCAAATGGCTCAAGTCAGGAGCTCCGCTCGGATAGGTCTCGCCGTCCGGCGCGCCCTGGTTGAGTCCGGCCTCGTCGAATGCCTCTTCTTCGCGCGGCTGGGCGAACTGTTTTCCTTCGCCGGCTTCCTGCTCGGCGGTGGGGGTTCCGTAGCCACCCACTTCTTCATTAGGGTCTTTACGATCCTGATCCACTGTTCCTCCTTATGTAGAACCCGGATTGGCGCTGGGTAGACGATGAATTGCCAAAGTTCGCGGGATACCCAATGAGCTGCCTAGAGTCCCTTGCCTCCCGTCACGGGCAGCACCGCGCCGGAAATGTACGAGCCTTCGTCGGAGGCAAGCAGTACATAGGCCGGAGCGAGTTCCGCCGGTTGCCCCGCCCGACCCAACGGAGTGTCCTGGCCAAACTTGGTCAGCTTGTCCGGCCATTCAGTGGCGGGGATGAGGGGCGTCCAGATCGGACCCGGGGCCACCGCATTGACGCGGATGCCTTTGGGACCGAGCTCCAGGGCCAGGGCCTTGGTGAAGGCCACCTGTGCTGCCTTGGTCATGGCGTAGTCGATCAGGTTGGGTGAGGGGTTGAACGCCTGGATCGAGGATGTGGTGATGATCGAGGCTCCGGGCCGGAGATGGGGCAGGGCGGCCTGGGCTGTCCACATCAGGGCGTAGATGTTCGTCTTGAACACCCGGTCGAACTCTTCGGTCGGCGTGGATTCCAGGCTGTCGCGGTTCTTTTGGTATGCCGCGTTGAGGACCAGGACGTCAAGCCTGCCGAATTCCCCGACGGTCTTCTCCACAATTTCCGTGCTGAACTGCTCTTCGCGCCCGTCGCCCGCCAGCAGCAGGGAACGCCTGCCCGCCTGTTGGATGAGATCGGACGTTGCCTTCGCATCGGCTTCCTCTTCGGGAAGATAGGAGATGGCGACGTCGGCCCCCTCCCTGGCAAAGGCGATTGCGACAGCCCGTCCGATTCCCGAATCGCCCCCGGTGATCAGCGCCGCCTTGCCTTCGAGGCGTCCGTGGCCCTCGTAGCTCAGCTCACCGTGATCCGGCTTAGGTTCCATTTCCGTGGTGAGGCCGGGCTGCTCCTGCTCCTGGGCGGGGAAGGGCTCGGAATGATAGGCGCCGCGCGGATCCTGCGGCGGCGAACCTTGGGCGTTTCCTGAAGTCTGGCCGCCCTGGGTCGGGCTCCCCTGGGCTGGGCTCCCCTGGGCTGGGCTCCCCTGGGTCTGGCCGCCTTGATCTTGCTGCTGTGGGTCGCTCATAGTCCACCTACTCGTCGAGGGATTTCTGAGTTCAGGGACGGATATTCCTGCCGTCCACGTATTCGACCGTAGTCCGGCTTTTGGCGCGAGTCCACCGTTTGGAGCAAAATAATCAGTACACTTATAAACACTGAACCAGCGCCATGCTGGGACGTACTTGAAGCACGGGTGCCGCTGCTACTACCGTGGTGGCGGCGAAAACTGGAGGTGAAGACTTGGCTGATCCCGAGTATCACGCACAGGACATCACACCTGATACCAGGAACGAGACCCCGGATCAGCGGCACGACCGTAACTGGATGGAGTTACTGCAGGAGTTGCGCGTCCTCCAGACAGGCGTGCAGATCCTGGCAGGCTTCTTGCTCACCCTGCCGTTCCAGCCACGGTTCGCAGAGCTGGACGACTTCCAGGTGAACCTTTACCTCTTGAACGTCATGGTGGCCGCCTTGACCACGGCCCTCATCCTCCTGCCAGTCAGTGTCCACCGACACTTGTTCCGCCAGCACGTCAAGGTAGTGCTCGTCAACGCCGCCGACGTCATTACCAAGCTGGCTTTGACGGGCGTGGGGCTGCTGACGGTGTGTACCGCCACACTGGTTTTCGACGTCGTCGCGGGACGTACCGCCGCATTGACCGCGAGTGGAATCATCGCCTTGGTGCTGTTGATCCTGCTCGCGCTTGTCCCCTATCTCCTGAGGAAACGCGCCAGGCGCGAGAATGGCGACGTCCATAACAACCGCCTGGACGACCAATAGGAGGAGTAATGCGAGATTGGATCAAAGATCACGGCCTGATGCTGGCCAACGCAGGACTGTTCATTGTCTTTCTGGGCGGAATGATCTTCTCGGGGGCAAGCCATTACAGTGAAGAGCAACAGTCCCATGGGCAGCCTCCCACTGGACTAGGGGATTTTCTCACGTCAGGCCAGTTCTACGAGGCGACGTTCGAGAACTGGGAATCGGAATTCCTGCAGATGGCCCTTTACGTCCTACTAACCGTCTTCCTCTTCCAGAGGGGGTCATCGGAATCGAAGCCCGTGGACAAGGACGCACCGCAGGACGAAGATCCCCGGGAGGCGAAGATCAAGGATTCGACGCCATGGCCGGTGAAGCGCGGCGGCCTCGTGCTGAAGCTCTACGAGCACTCGCTGTCGCTGGCCCTCGTGTTCCTGTTCCTTGCATCCTTCGTGGGCCACGCCATCGGCGGCACCAGCGCCTATAACGAGGAGCAGCTGAGCCACGGCCAGCCAGAAACCCTTAGCGTGTGGCAGTACATGGGAAGCAGCCAGTTCTGGTTCGAGTCCTTCCAAAACTGGCAAAGCGAGTTCCTTGCCGTGGCGGTGCTGGTGGGACTGTCCGTCTACCTGCGGGAGCGCGGTTCGCCTGAGTCCAAGCCTGTAGCCGAGCCGCACTACGAAACCGGCGCGTAGCCGCTTACAGCCCGTGTAGCCGCTTACAGCCACTGAAAAGCTTAGGCGCCTTCGAGAACCTGGCTTGTGGCCAGCGCAAGGTATTTGCCCGCATTGGCCACGGCATCAGCCACATCCGGTTCGCCGTCCGTGCGTCGGGCAACGTCCAGCAACTGGGCGGCAGCCACCACGCCATGGCCTGCAAGATCCTCCGGCGTCACCAGAATCCGCCCCGCCACCACGATCACCGGGATGCCCCGATCCCTCGCCGCCTCGGCGAGGGCAATTGGAGCCTTACCCGTGAGGGACTGCGAATCCATGGACCCCTCGCCAGTGATCACCAGGTCGGCGCCGTCCAACTGCTCTTCCAGCCCGGTCAGTCCCGCAACCAGCGCAAAGCCGCCTTCCAGCGAGGCGTCCGTAAGGGCAAGGAACGACGCCGGGAAACCTCCCGCCGCGCCTGCTCCCGGTACGTTGACGTCCCGGCCGGTGGCTTCGCGGAGCACTGATGCCCAGTTACGGAGTCCGGCGTCGAGGAGTTGGATGGCGTCGCTGTCCGCCCCCTTTTGCGGAGCGAACACGTGCGCGGCACCCTCCGGTCCGTAAAGAGGGTTGCGGACGTCGACGGCGATCCGGAAACGCACTCCGGCCAGCCTTGGATCCAGTGCCGAACGGTCCAGTGCGGCCACATCGACCAGCGCTCCTCCCCCCAGCGGAACCACGTTGCCAGCTGCATCCAGCGGCTTGAGGCCGAGGGCGCGCAAGGCTCCACTGCCGCCGTCGGACATAGCGGAACCTCCCAGCCCCAGGACGATTTCCGTCGCGCCGACATCGAGGGCGGCCGCGATCAACTGACCGCAGCCGTAGCTGTGGGCGCGTAGGGCATTTTCAGGGCTTGGCTCCATATGGGCAAGGCCTGACGCCTGGGCTGTCTCAATGACGGCGGTCGCACCGCCGAAGGCATCCTTCCGGAGCGCCCAGGCGGCACCGACCGGGCTGAGGATGGGACCCGTGACAGCGTTGATCCGCTCCTCATAGCCGGAGGCAACTGCGGCCTCAAGGGTTCCTTCGCCCCCGTCCGCAATTGGGAACTGGGTGGCCACGGCGTCCGGGTAGACGCGCAGGGCGCCCTCGGCGATGGCGGCCGCGGCCTCGGCAGCGGTGAGCGAACCCTTGAACTTGTCTGGAGCAATAAGAATGCGCATGCCATCATCCTGCCAGCTTCAACCCGGAAAGCGCTTGCCCAGCTCGGAAAATGGCGCTATCCGCAGCAAAGTTACGCTCTGGCGGAGCCTAAGCCTCGATCCTAAGCTAGCGGAACGACAAGATTCTTTTCGGGATTCCGACTCGGAGTGTCAATCCCGGCCACTCGCGTTCGTATAGGGGGTAGGACGGCACACAAGTCGCCGTCGCAGGGGAAAGCCCCGGAAAAGAGGAGGAACCGAAAATGGCCCACTACTTGCTCAGCATCTACCAGCCCGACGGCGGTGTGCCCAGCGCCGAAATCCTGGACAAGGTCATGACCGACATCGCCGAACTGAATCAGGAACTTCGCCGTGCCGGAGCCTGGGTCTTCACGGCCGGCCTGCATCAGGCAGACACCTCAACAGTGGTCCGGAACGGTGACAATGAGGCCCTTCTTACCGATGGCCCGTTCACCGAAGGCAAGGAGCACGTGGGCGGCTTGTGGATCATCCAGGCACCCGACTTGGATGCGGCTCTGGATTGGGGACGAAAGGCTGCCGCGGCAACCACCCTCCCGATCGAGGTGCGGCCGGTTGCCTATTACGAAGGAACCTAAACAGGAATGACGCAAGCGCCGACGGCGAACGAGATAGCTGGTGTCTTCCGCGAGGAGTATGCACGAGCTGTTGCCGTCCTGATCCGCGTCCTGGGCAATATTGATGCGGCCGAGGACGCGGTCCAGGACGCCTTCGCCACCGCGCTGGAGCGCTGGCCGACAGAGGGCTGGCCGGCAAGCCCCGTCGGCTGGATTATCACCACCGCCCGTAACAAGGCGATTGATCGATTACGTCGGGACGCGAAAAGGCAGGACCACCATGCCGAGGCGTTCCGGCTACAGCAAGCTCTGTCGACGTTCACAGACGACCCACCCGAGGAGGACACCGTGCAGGATGACAGGCTCAGGCTCATCTTCACCTGCTGCCATCCCGCTCTCGGAATGGCAGCCAGGGTGGCCCTTACGCTTCGCCTCCTCGGAGGGCTGTCGACGGCGGAGATCGCCCGGGCTTTCCTGGTGCCGGAAGCCACCATGGCCCAACGGCTTGTCCGGGCAAAGGCAAAAATCCGTGATGCCGGGATTCCCTATCGGGTTCCAAACGATACCGAGCTTCCCACTCGGCTGCCCGCCGTCCTGGCTGTAACCTACCTGATTTTCAATGAAGGCTATGCTGCCAGTTCTGGTAGCGGGCTCCTTCGGCAGGAGTTGTGCGCCGAAGCGATCCGGCTCGGCCGGCTGCTGGTGGGGCTCATGCCGGACGAACCCGAAGCCGCGGGCCTCCTGGCGCTGATGCTCCTGATCGAGTCCCGACGCGCGGCCCGCACCTCTACGGGCGGCAAACTTGTCCTGCTTGCTGAACAGGACCGGAGCCTCTGGGATCAAGGACTCATCAAAGAAGGACAGGAGCTGGTAAAAGCCTGCCTGCGTCGCAACCGTCCCGGCCCCTACCAGCTGCAGGCGGCCATCAATGCCGTCCACAGCGATGCCGCCACGCCCCTGGACACTGACTGGTCACAGATCCTTCAGCTCTACGATCAGCTGCTCGAACCCCAGCCATCGCCCATTGTGAAACTCAACAGGGCGGTGGCCCTCGCCGAAGTTGAGGGTGCCCAGGCGGGCCTTACCGCACTCGATGGCCTTGGCTTGGACAACTATTACCTCTTCCATGCCGTGCGCGCGGACCTGCTCCGACGACTCGACCAGCCCAAGGACGCGGCGGCCGCCTACAGCCGCGCCATAGAGCTGGCTGGCAATGCCTCAGAGCGTGATTTCCTGGAACGGCGCCGGGCAAGCCTCGTCAGCCCCAAACACCCCGCACCTGGAACACTTCCTTCAGGAGATCTGCCCGGTCGGTGACGATCCCGTCCACGCCGAGGTCCAGCAACCGGTGCATTTCCGCAGGATCGTTGACAGTCCAGACATGGACCAGGATGCCGAGCCGATGGGCCCGCCGAACGAACGCCGGCGTCACCACCGGAACCACGCCATAGCGGGCGGGGACCTGGAAGGCATCGACGTCCCGCAGGAGGAACCGCAGCAAGCCTGCTGGAAGAACAGGGCCTAACATGGTGAAGAGTACTGTGCAGGCAACCCCAGCGGAGGACGCCGTTCGACGGCTCAGGAGTCGAAGGACGGCCCGGCGCCGCCTGTCCGAGAAGCTAGTAACCAAGACGCGATCATGCACGGCCGTTGATTCAATCACCCCGGCCGTGGCCCGCACAGAATTCCAGTCCTTGACGTCAAGGTTCAGCCTGGCATCCGGCAGGTCCCTCAAGACATCCTGGAGCCGGGGAAGGGGTTCATTTCCGCCGACCCTCGCCCGTGCCAGCTGCTCCGCCGTCAGCTCGTTGATCCTGCCGGTAGAGTCGGTGACCCGGTCCAGGGTCTCGTCGTGGAACAGGAACACCACGCCGTCCGCAGAAGTGTGGACATCGGTTTCGAGATGGCTGAAGCCCAGCTCGACGGCGGCGCGGAAGGCCGCCGTCGTATTCTCCAGCCCGTCCAAAGAGAAGCCGCGGTGGGCCAGGGCCAAAGGGCCCGGACGTCCATCGGGCCGTCTGAAATACGGTAGGGGCAAGCTCACCTACGTAGCCTAGGACGGCCGGAGCTGAGGAAGGCTCTCCCGCAGGCCCGCAATTGTGGCTTCTGTGACTGCCTGGATGGCCGTGACCGGAGCGAAGCCGGCCGCGAGCAGCTTAAAGTCGCTGTCCTCGTGGGGTTCACCGACAGTGTCCTCAACTGACAGCCGGATATGCTGGTGCCCCCGTTCGGCCAAAGTGGTCTGCACAATACCGAACTCCGCCAGCCTGGCCGCCTTGTACTGCGGTAGTTCCTCTACATCGAGGTTGGGCACGTTGAGGTTTAGGACGGTTCCTGGAGGCTGTTCCATCAGGAACGGCAGCAGTCCGGCGGCCAACCTTGCCCCGCGGTCCCAGTGCAGCTGCCTCGGATTCAGGCCCGTGTCCAGCGAGACGGCCATACCCCGGCCTCCATTAATGCCGCTGGTCAGTGCAGCGCCCACGGTGCCCGAGTGCAGGATGGCCCGGCCGACGTTGGCGCCGCGGTTGATGCCGGAGAATACCACGTCCGGCGCGTCACCGAAGGCGCCGTGGGAGGAAATCATGGCGATGAACGCGGGCGCCCCGTAGACGGCGTACGCCGGAATGCCGTCAAGGCCTTCGATCTGGCGTTCCTCAACCTGGATGCGGCCGTCATTTTCGACGGCGGTAATGGACGCGCTGCTGCCGCTGGCCTCCGAGGCCGGCGCTGCAACTGTCACATCCAGCCCCTCAGCTGCGAGCCCCGCGGCCAAGGCGTGCAGCCCGGGTGAGTCGATGCCGTCGTCGTTTGTCACAAGGATTTTGGGCCTGTTCATGGCCTCCGCAGCCTCCTCGCCAGCTCATCCGGGCTTGATTGTTCTGCCGGTTCAAGGCCCCCACCTTGGTACGGGGTGATCTTCACCAGGCGGGTCAGCTGTTGGATGGTGTCGGCGTCGCCGGTACCCAAGCCGTGACGGGTGACATTCAGCGCGCCTGCCGCGGTACCGAGAACCACGGCCTCGTGGATCGGGCTGCCGGCAGCCAGGGCGGCGGCGACTCCTGCGGTGAGGGAATCACCGGCTCCACGGGCGTCCACTGTCTCCAGCGAGGGCATGTGGATCTCGCTGATATCGTCCTCATGCAGCAGCAGCGAGGGCAGATGCGCCCTGGTGACAATTACGGTCTCGGCGCCGTCGTCGGCCAATTTTTGCATTGCGGGGACCAGGTCTACTGCCTCTGGAGACACAGCCCGTCCGCTGGCGACCAGTTCATCCTCGGCAATCTTTAACACCGAGACACCTCCCTGGAGGGCTGCTTCCAGCTGCGGGCCGGCCAGGTCCGCGATGACCGTACAGCCTGCCGTTTCCAGATCCGATGCCAGGCGGCGGTAGGCGTCATCCGGAACAATCCCCTCACGGGCCGGTCCACTGAGGATGGCCGTCCCGGCGTCGATCCCGGCCTGGATGACCAGCCCATACAGTTGGTCCAGCTCATGGCGGGTCAAGCGATGGCCAGCGGACTCGGCGAGAACCTGGCGTTCGCCTCCGCGCCGGTCATGGATATAGGCGCCGTTGCTGCCCGGCCCTTCCACCGACAGCACCTGGATACCTTCATCCCGCACCAAGTGGCGTGCCACGCGTCCGACTTCACCCGAAAACATGCCGCACAGAGTCACCGATGCTCCCAGTGCATGCATCATACGGGCCTGCCAGATCCCCTGGCCTCCTGCATGGATATGGATGTCCGCTTCGCCGTCAAGGTCCTCGATCGTGACGGTCAGGACAGGTGATGGAGCGAAGATCACGACTGCGCCCATGGCTGCTCCTCCTCGCGAATATGGTGGCCTTGGCCTGCATGGCACACATTGCATACGGATCCGGCGCTCGGCAACTGCCGATTCCTCAACCTCAATCTAACGCCAGCCCCGGCGACGCGCGAGGGGTTTGCCGAAACGACCAACCGGCATCAGTGGATCCAGGCTTAGGCTTCCTGCGGTACGATCTCCACGCCGTCGCCGCAGTGCACCAGCGTGCGGCCGCGACCGCCATCGAGGTCCACCCAGACGACACTGTGATCACTGGTGACGGCATCCACCATTCCCGAGGCCGTAAGACCCGGAGCAAGGCTGACCTTGACGCGGTCACCGCGCCGCAAGTGCTTCCAATGCTCCGCCGGAACCTGCGGGATATCATTCGTGCCGTGCGTGCTCTGAATGTTGCGCCTGCGGGCCATGGTTCCCCCTGTTGTTAGAGGTCCTGTTAATCGGCTTGCTGCCTTTGCGGCCAGCCTAGGGACCAAACATTAACGACAGTTGGATATCACCTGTGAAAATGATGGACACATGGTTTTACACACCTAGCGACGCGAGCTTTGCCTCGAGGATCTGGGCCACGCCGTCGTCGTCAAAGTGCGGGGCCTGCTGGCCCGCGGCAGTGATGGCTTCAGGATGTCCGCTGGCCATGGCATAGCCGTCGCCGGCCCAGCGCAGCATCTCGATGTCGTTGGGCATGTCTCCGAAAGCCACGACGTCGTGCGCCTCGATGCCAAGGGACGCTGCGTACTCGGCCAGCGCCACCGCCTTGTTAATACCCGGCGGCGACATCTCCAGGAGCGCCGTTCGGGGTGCCGAGTGGGTTGTCTCCACAAGGTGCCCCACGGCCGGTTGCACGAGCGCCAGGAAGTCGTCAGGCGTTCCGGCACGTGTGACCGCCAGGAACTTCACGACGGCGTCGTCGTGGCGAAGCGTGCTGGCCAGCGGGGCAGGAGTGAACTCGGAGAGGAGCTCGCTGGTTCCGTTCTCGATAAAGCCCGGCTCCAAGTGGAAGCTGTCCAGTGTCTCGGCGGCGAACAGCGCATCCGGCCGGAGCCCCTTGATGATGCGCCTGGCCTCCAGGATGTCCGCCACGTCAAGGGTCCGGGCGGAAATGGCCCGCTCGGCGGCGAGGTCCCACACCACTGCTCCGTTGGAACAGATCACCGTGCCGCTGTGGCCCAGCTGTTCCTGGAGGGGGGAGAGCCAGCGAGGCGGGCGGCCGGTTACAAACACCAGTTCGACGCCGGCGATGCGGCAGGCGTTGAAGGCGCGGATGGTGCGCTCACTGATCCTGCCGTCATGTCCGAGGATCGTTCCGTCGATGTCACTTGCTACCAGCCGCATTATGTCAGTGTACGTGGCGGCGATAAGGGGCCTGACCTCGTCTGGCCTAGCGTCCGAAGAGCCCGGTAATGCTCGCCCGTGCCAGCGTATGCCTGGCGAGGTGGGACACGAGGGCGACTGGTGCCGTCCTGCCGTCAACCCCCAACTCCTCGACGTCCACCGCCAGCACCGTCACGATGTACCGGTGCTGGCCGTGTCCCTTGGGAGGGCCCGCTCCAACGAAGCCGCGGAAGCCGTCGTCGTTCTTGAGCTGGACAGCCGGGGCGGGGAGTTTCGAGCCGTCGCGGGCCCCCGCGCCTTCTTTGAGGGAGGTGATACTGGCGGGCAGGTTGACGACGGCCCAGTGCCAGAACCCGCCTGCTCCCGGCGCATCGGGATCGAATACCGTGACGGTGTAGCTCTTCGTTTCAGAGGGAGCCCCGCTCCAGCTCAGCTGCGGTGACAAGTCCTTGCCGCCGGGAACGCCGAAAATGGCGCTGCGCTGGGGCGGCCGCAGCTCACCACCGTCGCTGAACGATTCGCTGCTGAGGTTGAAAGACGGAACGCCTGGAAGCGTGGCGAACGGATCGGGTGAAGTCACGGCTGCCTTTCACTTGAATACTCGGTGGGGGGAAGGGAATCGGAGAGGCTGAAGTCCTCGCCGTTGAGTTCGGCGCGAGTAGGCGGATTCGCTCCAGGTCGGGAGACTGTGACGGCCGCTGCTTTGGCGGCGTGTTCAAGGAGTGCCTGAAGCGCCTCCGCCGGCATGGACCGCAGCGCATGCCGATACTGGCCGCCGGCAAGTCCCCGGTCCACGAGACCGGACAAAAGGGCCGCCATAAAGGAGTCTCCGGCCCCGACGGTGTCGGCAACCTGCACCCTGGGTGCCGGCGCCTGGGTCTCACCGGCTGCTGTGATGCCCCAGGGGCCGGTGGCGCCTCGGGTAACAACCACAACGGCAGGGCCGCCGTCACCGCCCAAGTGGAACCAGCGGCGTGCGGATTCCAGGGGATCAGTTTCCGGGTAGAGCCACTCAAGGTCCTCGTCTGAGGCCTTGACGACGTCGGCCAGCGCCACGAATCGCTCGGCTTGCGCTCGGGCGTAGCCGCGGTCCGAAATGATGCTCGGCTTGCAGTTGGGATCGAAACTGATGGTGGTGGCGGGATGGGCATATTCGACGGCGGCAAGGACTGCGGCCGCGCCCGGCTGGAGCATTGTGGCGATGGAGCCGGTGTGCAGCAACGTGGCGCCCTGCAGCATCAGGGGCAGCCTTTCGGCGAGTCCGGGGAGTTCCCAGTCGAGGTCGAAGGCGTAAGTGGCGGCGCCGTCGTCGTCCACCAGGGCGGTGGCGATGCTGGTGGGCTTGTCGTCGGGCGGAAGTGGAACCATGACCGAACTTGATCGGAGGTACGCAGCCAGCGAATCACCATAGGCGTCCCGGCCATAGCGGCCGATGAACTGAACGGGATGGCCCAGCCGGGCGAGGCCGACCGCCACGTTCAGTGGGCTGCCCCCAACGTGGGCCTCGCTGCCCGAACGGCGCTGGACAACATCCACGAGGCCCTCGCCAATCACTGTGAGCATGCGTCAACTTTGCCATGGAGGCGCAGTCCGCGTCCCGGAATTTCCCTGAAGAAACCTCCTTGAAGAGCAAAAATTCGCTGCTGCACGTTTTTCAAATCCCAGACACGTTATTGCAGACTCTGGTTACCGCCGAGTAACATCTTCGGTCGGGGGAACGTGACGCGGATCACTCCGATACGCGCAAAGCTTCTACATGACGGGACTTGCCCTATGACAGCGCAAAAACGTTCGATACTGCCAGCCATCGTGATGATGGTTCTCTCCCTGGTCGCCGGCTTCCTGGCCGGAGGATCCCTGCTCGGCGGATCCTTGCTCCTTGGAGCAGGGGCGGCCTCCGCCAGTACAGTTGATGTCACTCCTGGGGTTTCTCCTCCGGGGGCCAACGACTGGGCCTGCAAACCCGGCAAGGACCACCCCTACCCGGTGGTGCTGGTCCCGGGAACCTTCGAAAGCATGGTGAAGAACTGGAGCACCCTCTCACCTGTGCTCAAGTCTCAGGGTTATTGCGTCTTCGCCCTGGACTACGGGCAGGCCAATGGCATTGATGCTTCGGGCCCCGTGGCCGATTCCGCCCGGGAACTGGCGCCCTTCATCGACGCCGTCCTGGCAGCTACCGGAGTACGCCAGGTCGATATCGTAGGACACAGCCAGGGCGGGATGATGCCGCGGTATTACATGGGGTTCCTGGGGGGCGCCAAGAAGGTCCACCACCTGGTGGGCATTTCGCCGTCGAACCACGGCACGGAAGGACTCATCCTGCCGCCGCCGGAGTACGCGCCCTCCGAAATGCAGCTTTTCGGCCCCTTCTGCCAGGCCTGCCTGGACCAGGAGGCTGGATCGGCCTTCCTGACTGAGCTGAACTCCATCGGGGACACCGTCCGGGGTCCTTCCTACACCGTAATTTCGACGAGGCTCGATGAAGTTGTGACCCCCTACCAGAGCCAGTTCCTGGCCGGCGGCGCTCAACAAGTCACGAATATCACGCTCCAGGATGCATGCCCGCTGGATGTCTTTGAGCACGACCAGACGCCCAACGACCCCGTGGTCCACCAATGGGTGTCGAATGCCTTGAGCCAGGCCGACGGTCCCGCGGACCCCGGCTTCCGGCCGCGCTGCCTCTAGGAGAACTAGCGCTCCCGGGACTGGTCTGGTGCAGCGGACGCCGCGACGGGCCCCTGCGTCGTGAGAAGCCGCTGCACCAGTTCCCGGCACCTCTTATATCCGACTGCCCTGGGATCGATCAAGGCAAAGTGGTCACCCGGGACCCTCAGGAGTTGCGCATTTCCCCCGGACGCGTGGGAAGCGACCACATAGGCCTCAGAAAGGCTCATCGGAACGTCCTCGTCCTCGGTGGCGTGAACAGCGTAGACCGGCGCATCGAGGGGAAGGAGGTTCATGGGGTCGGCGTATCTGTGCCGCTTGGGGAACCTGGCCGAATCCCCGCCCAGGAGGTTGTAGACGGCGCCGTTGCTCAAATTGAGCTTTTCGGCCGCCCTGAGGTCAAGGACGCCGGACTGGCTGACCACTGCCGAGATCGCCAGGGCGTCCTCTCCAGTGTTCCTGGCCACCTGCCTGTCCGCATCCGCGGCGCCGATCTGGGAAAGCCGTTCCCGCCCTGCCGCCCATACGGCCAGATGGGCGCCCGCGGAGTGGCCCAGTGCCACCACGTTTGAGACATTCAGGCCGTTTGCCTCGGCGATGTTGGACAAGTGGTCGATTCCGGCGAGCACGTCCTCAAAGGTGTGGGGCCAGCCGCCGCCATTGCCGGCCCTGCGATACTCCAGGTTCCAGGCTGCCATGCCGTGGGCCGCCAGATCCTTGGCGATCGGCTCACCGAGTTCGGCGCCGTACTGGGACCGCCAGTATCCGCCGTGGATCACCACCACCACGCCGTTTGCCACCAACGACGCCGGCCGGTTGGCCGTTGACGCCCCGGAGTCAGGAACAAACAGCTCGCCCCACTGGCTCGGATGCTCCCCGTAGAAGTACTTTTGCCGCTGCATTGCGTCCTCCTTTGTCCCCGAGCCTACCGTGCAGTGCATCGGGGATCGGGTAGCCGGAGAATCCACGCGTGCCATGGGTAGCGTCAATCTGGTGATCGACGCTTCCGTGTCGGTGCTGCACAGTAGTCTGGAAATATGGTGAGCAACTGGGACAAACTGGACCCCGAGCAGCGCGAATCCGTGCAGGCAAACGTGGAACTCTACGAACGCGTACGGCCCGCCCTTAAGCTCGTCACGCGGGATGTCCTCCTCACCCTGAGGGACATGCTGAAGGACAGCGAATCGGTCCCCTTGTTCGTTACCGGCCGCACCAAGACAGTGGAGTCGTTCCGGGAGAAGATCTCGCGGACGGAGGAGCCGCTGGAACCGGGCGGGCCGCTCCTGCTCAAGTTCCCGGACCCCTTCCGCACATTGAACGACATGGTGGGGATACGGGTCATCACAAAGCTTCCGGCGGAAAATGCCGCGGTGGCCAACCTCATCAAGCGCCAGCGCCAGCTGTTCGACTGCCGCGGAGACCGCGAGAAGGACATCGGGTCC
This sequence comes from Arthrobacter sp. ISL-30, assembly GCF_018613855.1. Lineage (GTDB taxonomy): Bacteria > Actinomycetota > Actinomycetes > Actinomycetales > Micrococcaceae > Arthrobacter. The sequence goes on along the minus strand of NZ_JAGGPK010000040.1, from coordinate 32,282 downwards.
ATCGAATCAGGAACCTATGGCTATTCCAGCCGCCACCTGATCCTCCGCACCATCCAGAACGAGGCCGTCAAGGAATACCAGAAGGCCTTCAACCCGGACATTCCCCCCAACGGCAGCTACTTTTTCGAGTGCCAGATCCGCACTGTGTTCGCCCACGCCTGGAGCGAAATCGAACACGACATCCGCTTCAAGGCAGACGACCCCCGAGCCTGGACCCCGCATTTCGACCGCCAGTTCACTGCCACGGCGGCCATGCTTGAAACTGTCGAGACCGCCTTCGCAGACCTCCATGAACGCTACGAGGAGGTCCGCGGCTACTGGGACGTGGACGGGGAGGGTTCCATGCCGCTCACTCCCAACCGCATTCGTGACGTCTGGCGTACGCTCCTGCCCCACGTTGACCGTAAAGTAGATGACGATTGGGGCTGGGCTTCCGAACTCCTGGCTGCCCACGGCTTGACCAGGACAGTGGAACTCGCCGGCCTGCTCAGTGCGAACAGGATCACCGAAGTCCGCAAGGCCCTCGACCACCGCTACTCCCCTGGTCCGGACCGGCTGCTGGATGACCTCCTGCTCTGGCAGTACGGGACCCGCCACATCGACCTCACCGCCGAGGCACCCGACGTCGTTCCCCATCCGCGGCGCGACAGCCTCCAGCGGCGCCTCAAACAGATTGAGCGTTACCGCCAGACCGCAAGTTAGGAATCCATGCCCACACCAGAGCAGCTTCAGTCCCTCCGCGCCACCTTGCGCTCCCCTGGGAGGCTGAAGACAGAGGCTCTGGCCGGCCTGGTGGTGGCCCTGGCCCTGATTCCGGAGGCCATCGCCTTCTCGGTGATCGCGGGAGTGGATCCGCGCATAGGGCTCTTTGCCTCGTTCACCATGGGCGTCACCATAGCCTTCGTCGGTGGGCGGCCCGCCATGATTTCGGCGGCCACAGGTGCCGTGGCGCTGGTGATCGCTCCCGTTATGAAGAACTATGGGCTGGACTACCTGATTGCCACGGTGATCCTGGCCGGTGTCTTTCAGATCCTGCTGGCCCTGGGCGGAGTAACCCGGCTAATGCGGTTCATCCCCAGGTCGGTGATGGTGGGCTTCGTCAATGCCTTGGCAATCCTGGTTTTCATGGCGCAGCTTCCTGAACTGTTTGATGTTCCATGGATGGTCTATCCGATCGTTGCGGCGGGGCTGCTCATCGTCGTCGGCCTGCCTCGGATCACGACGGCGGTCCCGGCGCCGCTGGTGGCGATCGTCGCGCTCACCCTGTTTACCGTGATGGCCAATGTGGACGTCCCCACAGTCCGGGACAAGGGAGAGCTCCCGGAAAGCCTGCCCGGCTTCTTCCTGCCCCAGGTACCGCTGACCTTCGAGACATTCCAGATCATCGCACCGTTTGCTTTGTCCATGGCGCTGGTGGGCCTCCTGGAATCCCTCATGACGGCCAAGCTCGTGGATGACATCACGGATACCCGCTCTGACAAAACCCGTGAATCCTGGGGACAGGGCGTTGCGAACATCGTCACGGGTCTCCTTGGCGGCATGGGTGGCTGCGCCGTCATCGGGCAGACCATGATCAATGTAAAAGGCTCGGGGGCCAGGACACGCCTGTCCACGTTCCTGGCCGGTGCGTTCCTGCTGGTCCTCGTGGTGCTCCTCGGAGATGTGGTGGGCTTGATTCCCATGGCCGCCCTGGTTGCCGTGATGATCTTCATCTCAGCCATCACATTCGACTGGCATTCGATCATGCCGGGAACCCTCCGAAGACTGCCCAAATCGGAGACGGGCGTTATGCTCACCACTGTCGCCGTAGTGCTGGCCACTCACAACCTGGCGATCGGCGTCGGGATCGGCGTCCTGACCGCCATGGTCCTCTTTGCCCGGCGGGTGGCGCACTTCGCCACGGTAAAGCGGAGCGAACGGCGAATCGACGGGCAGACAGTGGCAACGTACACGGTCAATGGAGAGCTCTTCTTCGCCTCGTCCAATGACCTGTACACCCAGTTCGACTACGCGAAGGATTCCTCTGAGGGAATAGATCGAGTGGTCATCGACCTGCACGCGTCCCACCTTTGGGACGCCTCCACGATTGCCGCCCTGGATTCCGTGACCGAGAAGTACCGCAGGCACGGGCGAGAGGTGGAGTTCATTGGCCTCAACACGGCCAGTGAAGAGATGCGCGAACGGCTCGCCGGCAAGCTCGCCGCCGCGGACTGACGCCCCTTCCCTTCCCCATGTAACTCGCAGTAGTGGTCGTTAAACGCGCTTTTAGCGACCACTACTGCTAGCCAGTTGGGTGGGCACGCGCAGACAGTTAGCGCCGGCCCTTCTTGCGTGAACCGCGGCCTCGACCCTTGTCCGGATTCGGCGCGTAGCGCTGCGGCACCGAAGATTTTCCCCCGGAGCCCTTGCCCGTGCCCGTGCCGCGGCGGTCCGGCATCGGCGCCTTTTTCGGCTTCTCCTGCTGTGCCGAAGGCTGGCGCGAGCTCTGGGCGGTTCTGCCACGCACAATCCCGACAAATTCCTCAATCAGAGAATCTGTGGAGTCGCTGGGCCACGCCAAGCCGATCCTGGTAGCTGGAGCGCCCGTAAGGCGTCGCGCGACGGTCTCCTTGTTATTGAGGTGCCGCGCCACAGGCATGGGAAGGATCACCAGCCCGACGCCGGAGGCCACCACCTGCAGCGCTATGTCCGCGCCGCCCAGCTCCTCGACGTCCAGGAAGGTCTCGTCCGAAAGGTCCTCGAGGGCGACCTCCTCGAACACCGAGATCTCGTGGCCTTTGGGGGCCACCACGGCGGGCTGCTCTTCGTAGAGCGGAATGATACTAAGCCCCTCCCCGTCCACGGGGAGGCGGACGAAGCTGAGGTCAGCGGAACCGTCACGCAATACCGCCAGCTGCCCGCCGTCGTCGGACAGGAAGGAGTGCAGCGGAACCTCCGGCATCCTCTCCTCCCAGCGGCGGATCCATTTTCCGGGAGTCACACCGCTCACATACGCGAAGCGCAACTCCCGGCGTTCAGGACGGGAAGGCTCGGCGGATTCTTCTTCAGGGAACACACGTTCACAGTACCCGCACCTCTTCCCGGATGGTTCCTTGGGAACCAGGGAGAGGCACAACCGAGGCTTCCCTTCGTGGCGGATACCCTTTAACCATGACCTCAACGAACTCCCAGTCCATGAAGCCGGCAACAGTTGCCAAGAAACTCGGCATCTACCTGCCCGCGACACCCCAGGAGTTCCAGGAGTCGACTATTTCACGCGCCGATTTCGCCGAACTCCAGGCGAATCCGCCGGAGTGGCTGGCCGAGCTGCGTCGTAACGGACCGCACCCGCGTCCCGTCGTGGCCCAGAAGCTGAATATTTCCATCAGCGGCCTTGCCCGCGGCGGGATCAACGAGCCGCTTACGACGGCGGAAATCACCGCGCTGCTGCAGGCCCCGCCCCAGTGGCTGGTGGTGGAGCGCGCCACGCATGCGGCCGTCCGCTCAGAGGCCAAGCGGATCAAGGACGAGGCTGCCAAGAAGCAAGCCAAGAAGAACCGCGCCTAGCCTGCTCCACATGCGCCGCGATTCGCAGCGGCCCGCCGACGGCACTGCCGTGATCCCCCGTCCCGCGCCATAATGAAGTGAAGACGGCGCTTAGGCCTGCCGAGTGTTCCAGCCGAATGTTCAAGGCAGTTCCGGCGCCAAGTGGGTAGGTGTGCTGGAGGTGCCGCTATGGCAAATGCCATGCAATTGGCCGGCTGGCAGATCGCGCTGTGGGCTGTTGTTTTGGTCATCGCGGTGGCCATGACTACGCTTGCCGTCCTTAAAGCGATCGGACCGTCTGCCGGTTCCGAGCCGGACGCCGCGTTTTGGAACACGTTCACGGGCCTCATGGTGATTGTCCCCGCCCTGGTTATTCCAGCGCTAGGCTCACCCCTGGTCGGGCTGCTCCTGCTGTCCTTGGCCGTGGGAACCGCCGCAGCCGCCGTCGCCGGACGCCGGAAGCTTGACCGAATTCGACAGGAGCGCCCGGCAAACCGTCCCGGCTTCCAGGCTGCTTCCGAGCGGCACGGCGCCCTCCTGCAGCGCTGGCAAGGTTATGAGCTTGATGCGGCCAAAGCCATCGACTATCCGGGCATGATCGACGTTCGCCTGCCCGAGACAGCCGCCCTGATCCGCTGCCTGGAGTATGCGGAACAGTGCCGCATCACGCCAGGGACGGATTACCCCAAGGCTGTTGAGCAACTGGAAGAGGCGCTGACTGCAGCTGAAATGGCGGCGGGGGTGCCTGGCGAGGACGTGCCACCCGCCCGGACCACTGCTTCCGCACCAAGGACCATTCCCGGAGCAAAGACCATTCCTGAATAATTGTTGAACAATTCCTTGCGCAGATTGTTCAACAGTCTGTATCGTTACCGGTGACAATCTGTTGTGACTCCAGTCACCCGCACCCTTTGGACGGACCCATGGAAAGCACCGCAACTATCCAGCTCAAGCCGACAACCAGCAAGCGCTCCGCCCTGCTCGGGGCCATGTTCCTCATGGCAACCAGCGCCATTGGCCCGGGCTTCATCACCCAGACTGCCGCGTTCACCGTGCAGCTGGGAGCTGCCTTCGCCTTCGCCATACTAGTGTCGATCCTTGTGGACATCGCCGTCCAAACCAACGTCTGGCGAGTGATCGGCATTTCCGGGATGCGCGCCCAGGAGCTAGGCAACCACGTCCTTCCGGGTATCGGCTGGTTCCTTGCCGGCCTGGTGTTCCTGGGCGGACTGGTCTTCAACATCGGCAACATCGCCGGGACCGGCCTGGGTACCAACGCCATGATGGGCCTCGATCCGAAACTCGGCGGCGCCATCTCCGCCGTCATCGCCATCCTGATCTTCCTCAGCAAGAAGGCAGGCGTGGCGCTGGACAAGATCGTGGTGATCCTTGGCGCCGTCATGATCCTGATGACGCTGTACGTCGCTATCGTTTCCGCCCCGCCCCTGGGTGAAGCGCTGAAGAACACCGTAGTGCCGGAGAAAGTGGATTTCCTGGCCATCACCACCCTGATCGGCGGCACGATCGGCGGCTACATCACTTACGCCGGAGCACACCGCCTGCTGGACTCAGGCGCTACTGGCGTCCGCCACGTCAAGGAAATCACCCGAAGCTCCATCCTGGGCATCCTCGTAACGTGCGTTATGCGCATCCTGCTCTTCCTGGCCATCTTTGGCGTTGTGGCTGGCGGTGTGGCCCTGGCAAACAACAACCTGGCGGCGTCCGCATTCCAGTCTGCAGCCGGTGAAATCGGCCTGCGCATGTTCGGAGTGATCCTGTGGGCGGCCTCCATCACGTCCGTCATCGGCGCCGCCTACACCTCGGTGTCCTTCGTGACGAAGTCGACCACCGGGGGGCGTACCCGGAACCTCATCACCGTGGCTTTCATCGCTTTCTGCGCAGTGGCCTATCTCCTGATCGGCCAGGCCCCGCAGCAGCTGCTGATCTTCGCAGGGGCCTTCAACGGGCTCATCCTCCCGGTGGGCTTCGCTGCCCTGCTGTGGGTTGCGTGGCGACGCCGGGACCTCCTGCACGGCTATGCCTACCCCAAATGGCTCCTGATCATCGGCGCCCTGGCCTGGCTCCTGACCCTGTACCTCGGCTGGAACTCCCTGGCCGGCCTCGGCAAGCTCTGGGCCTAGGAGGCCGCCATGACCATCCCCACGAACCATTCGGCCGCCGTCGTACTGCCGGAAAATCCGGCGCTGCCAGAAAACCCAGCGGCCTTGTCACCAACTGAAGCGCGGTCGCTTTTCCGGAATGGCCTGGTGACGCCAACCGCGGGCTGGAGCGCCGGATATGCCCAGGCGAACTTGATCATCGTGCCCAGGTCCCAGGCATTCGACGTGCTGCTGTTCGCGCAGAGGAACCCCAAACCGTGCCCCATCCTGGGGGTGCTCGACGCCGGTGAAACCAGCGGCGCGCTGCTGGCCGGAGGCGACATCCGTACCGACGTGCCCCGCTATACGATCTACGAAAACGGCGTGAAAATCGATGATCCAACAGACATCAAAGCTTATTGGCGCGATGACCTGGTGACGTTCATCGTGGGCTGCAGCTTCACCTTCGAAGCCGCCCTCCAGGAAAACGGCATCCGGATTGCCCATATCGACCAGGGCGTGAATGTGCCGATGTACCGAACCTCGGTCAGATGCGAGCCCGCGGGCTCCATGGCAGGGCCGCTGGTAGTTTCAATGCGTCCCATCCCGGCGTCCCAAGTGGCGGACGCCGTCCGCATCACGTCCCGCTACCCCGCGGTGCATGGAGCACCAGTCCACGTCGGGAATCCGGGCGAACTCGGCATTGCTGACCTGTCCAGGCCGGATTTTGGTGACGCCGTCACCATTCCTGAAGGCCATGTGCCCGTGTTCTGGGCTTGCGGCGTCACTCCGCAGGCTGCCGTGATGGAGTCCCGGCCCGCTCTGGCGATCGGGCATGCACCCGGCTATATGCTCATCACGGACGCGCGGGACAGCTCCTACCAAGTGCCCTAGCCGCTGATTCCCTGGTTACTGCGTTCGTCCACATTGGCCGGAAGGGCCCCGATGTGGACCAGCAGCTCGTGCTCAGCTGCGTCGAGGTATCGGCGCAGCTCAGTGGCAGCTTCTTCGCGTTGGCCTGCCCTTATCTGAGCTACGAGGGCTGCGTTCCGCTCCACGTAGTGGCTGTGGAAGTCCGGTGTTGTTGCCATGGCATGGAAGACCAGGCGCATCTCGGCGAGGACCTTTTCCATGAGTTCGTCCAGCGAGGCGCTTCCGGCTAGTCCCACCAAGGCCTTGTGCAGCTCCTGGTTTGCGTCGGCCATACCTGGAACCGACCCGGCCTCGCGCGCTTTCCGCGCCTTGTCTATGATGGCGTCCAGGCCCGTAAGCGATTCGCCCGCAGCCTCACCCCACAACACGGCCGCAGGTTCGATGAGCCGCCTGACGCGGTAGATCTCCCGGACGTCGTCCGCACCGGGCGCCGCCACGAAAACGCCGCGATTGGGAATGCGCTGGACCACGGATTCCCCGGCAAGGACGGTGAACGCCTCGCGCAGTGTATTCCGGGAAACGCCAAGGGCTTCAGAAAGCTTCTGCTCTGACAGCTTGGTGCCCGGCGGGAGCTGCCCGGCCGAAATCCGCGCCCGAAGCACCCCCGCTACCCAGGCGCCGGTGTGGGCGTGGGTGGCCTGGCCGCCTTCGGCGATCCCTTGCAGTGCAGTGTTCATGGGCATGATCCAAATCTACCGAAGTCAAGTAGTTCCGGTGTTGACGGCGAAGGGATTTACGAACGACCGCGCCGTCACGCAACACCATGACACCATTCCTCGTATGACTCTGCGCCTGTTGCTGATTGCCGACACCCACGTACCAAGCAGGGCCAGGGATCTCCCGGCGCAGCTCTGGAACGAAGTCGAGCGGGCCGACGTCGTTTTCCACGCCGGTGACTGGACCTCGCCGGAGCTGCTGGATGCCCTGGAAGAGCGCAGCCGAAGACTTGTTGGCGTGTATGGAAATAACGACGGCGAAGTACTGCGCCAGCGCCTGCCGGAAAAAGCGCACGTCACGCTGGACGGTATCCGCTTCGGCATGATTCACGAAACGGGTCCCGCGAAGGGTCGCGAAGCACGCTGCATCGCATTGTTTCCGGATTCCGATATCCTGGTCTTCGGGCATAGCCACATCCCGTGGGACACCACCGCCCCAGGAGGACTCAGGCTTCTGAACCCTGGTTCGCCCACCGATCGCCGCCGTCAGCCTGCCTGCACATACATGGTTGCGACTGTCGCCAAAGGGCAACTGGGCGACGTCGAACTGGTCACCGTGGTCAAGTAGCCGGCTCAAGTAACGGCATCTTTCCCAGGCCCCGCATCAGTCCTAAAATAAGGCTGGCCGCCTCGGACGCGCGGCCCTGCTCACGGATAGCCGCTAAAGGCTTGCATAGCTTTCAGGCTGCCCCGCACTCAAAGCTACTGGCTGGGGCTGGCACCCTTAACTGATCTTCTCAAGCAAAGAAGAACGAGCATGTTCATTCGCCGATTAGTGGCAATTCTCCTGACCACCCAGAGCTACGAAACAAGCAGTCCCGGCCAGGCCGGGCCCACAGACAGCCGGCAGGCCCTCGAGGCACAGGCCCAGGCGATAAACGCCCACGATGCCGGCGCTTTTGCCAGCTTCTATGCGGACGACGCCGTCGTCGTCGATCCGCAGTATCCGGAACCGTTGCGTGGCCGGGCGGCGATCGAGCAGGACGCGGGGGTGTTCGTCAAGGCATTTCCGGACCTCCAGTTCTCGCTCACGAGCATTCTGGTCGACGGTCAGATGGTCGCCGGCGAGGGCACAATCGCCGGCACGAACAACGGTCCGCTCCCATTGCCTACTGGAGAAGAGATCCCGGCAACTGGCCGACGGCTGGAGTTCCCCATGGCGTTCTTCAGCCGCTTGGACGAAGCCGGCAAGATTGTCGAGGAACGCCGCTACTACGACCTCGCGAATCAGCAAACGCAACTCGGCCTGGCCTAGGTGCCTTGCCAGGGATTGGTGACTGGCAGCGGTAAGGTGAGCTCGGCGTCGTCCTACGGGGCGGCGCCGAGCGTCTATGAACACCTTTGGACCTGAGCTGACCGCCTAGCCAATTTTAGCCAGGACGTCCCCGCGGACGACGGCGGTGCCCGGGTGCTGCGGGCCACGCGCCAGGGTGCCGCCCCTGTGAGCGGGGACACTGGTCTCCATCTTCATCGCTTCAAGCACGGCAATAGGCTGACCCGCTTCAACGATCTCCCCATCCTCGGCCAGCCACTTCACAAGGGAACCCGACATCGGCGAGGCGAGTTCGGCGTCGTCCTCTGCAGCGGCGACGTCGAGGACTCCGGGCCGACCTGCGGAGCCGCCGCCGCCATTGAGCAGTGCCTCAAACAACCGGACGGGCAGGCCGAGCTGAACCGCCTTGCCGTCCAGTTCCACGGTGAGGGTGCTTCGTTCGGTACCTGGGGCCGAACGGGCGATCTCGGGAGACGTCGCCAGGGGCTCGGCGAATTCAGTCTCGATCCAGGTAGTGTAGACGCCCAGCTTGTCTTCAGAGGTGAAGGCTTCATGCCGTACGACGGCGCGGTGAAAGGGAAGTACCGTGGGCAGGCCCTGGATCCGCATTTCATCCAATGCAGCCCGTGCGCGCCGCAGGGCCTGCTGCCGGTCCTCGCCGCGGACAATGAGCTTGGCCATCAGGGAGTCGTATTCACCGGGAACAAGGGAGCCGGAACGTACGCCGGTGTCGACGCGGATGCCGGGACCAGTGGGCGCTTCGAAGACTTCCACGGTGCCGGGGCCGGGGAGGAAGCCCCGCGCAGGATCCTCGGCATTGAGCCGAAACTCGAAGGCGTGGCCAATAGGTTCGGGATCCGCTGCCAGGGTGAGGGCGCCGCCGGAGGCGATGCGGAACTGTTCCCGCACCAGGTCCACGCCTGAGGTCTCCTCCGTGACGGGGTGCTCCACCTGGAGGCGGGTGTTGACCTCCAGGAAGGAAATGGTGCCGTCGGTGGCGACAAGGTACTCAACGGTGCCGGCGCCGTGATAGCCGGCCTCCCGGCAAATGGCCTTGGCGGATTCGTGGATGAGGCGTCGCTGTTCCGAGGTGAGGAACGGAGCGGGAGCCTCCTCCACCAGCTTTTGGTTGCGTCGCTGCAAGGAGCAGTCACGGGTGCCGAGGACCACCACGTTGCCATGGGTGTCCGCGAGGACCTGCGCCTCGACGTGTCGTGGCTGGTCAAGGAAGCGTTCAACGAAGCATTCGCCACGACCGAAGGCAACGGTGGATTCACGGACCGCCGATTCGAAAGCGTCCTCAATGTCTTCTAGCCTGCGGGCGATCTTCAGCCCGCGGCCGCCACCGCCGAACGCCGCCTTAATGGCGACAGGCAGACCGTGTTCCAGGGCGAAGGCCAGTACTTCCTGGGCGTTGGCCACGGGGCCATCGCTGCCTGGAACCAGCGGTGCGCCGGCCCTAACCGCGATCTCCCGGGCGGTGACCTTGTTGCCGAGATCGCGAATGGCCTGCGGGCTGGGGCCAATCCAAGCCAGGCCCGCGTCCAGAACGGCCTGGGCGAAGTCGGCATTCTCGGACAGGAAGCCGTACCCGGGATGCACTGCATCTGCGCCGGCCCGGCGGGCGACGGCGATCAGCTTGGCGATATGGAGGTACGTCTCCGCCCCGGAGGTCCCGCCCAGGGCGTAAACCTCGTCGGCAAGCCGAACGTGAAGGGAATCGGCGTCGGGATTGGCGTAGACCGCTACCGATACCAACCCTGCGTCAGTGCAGGCACGGGCGATACGGACTGCGATCTCGCCGCGGTTGGCGATGAGGACCTTCTTCATGTGTAACTTCCTTCGGGAACGTGAACGGGGCCGACGGCGACGGCGGCAGGGTTTAAGGGTGCGGTAAAAGAGGTATGGCTGAAGGGAGTTGCGATGGGCGCAAGGGTTTCGGGGTCCACGACGGTAAAGCGCACCCGCTGGTCCGGCGGCAGTTGCGCGGCGACAGGGAGGTCTTCCGGCACGACGACGGCTATCACCGGGTAGCCGCCTGTCACCGGGTGGTCCGCGAGGAAGAGGACCGGCTCTCCGTTGGGCGGTACCTGGAGCGAACCGGCTACGGCACCCTCGCTGGGCAGCTCTCCGTCACGACGACGTTCAAGAACCCTTCCACCCTCCTTTTCACCAGCCGGGCTGACGGGTGCCAGCCGCAGGCCAATGCGGTTGGACTGCTCGGTGACAAGCCAGTCCTGCCCGCTCAGGGTTTCCAGGGCATGGCCATGGAACCAGTCATCGCGCGGACCCAGCGTGACACGCAGGCGTGCGGCGTCCTTCCCCAGTTGGAGCGTGGAGGTTTCGGGCGATCCCACCAATTGGTAGGTCGGCACCGGGCCGACCGGGAGCAACATGCCCGTCTTCAACGGTGCGGGTCCGATGCCAGACATCGAGTCGCTGGACCGACTGCCCAGGATCGGCGGAACGTCCACTCCGCCACGGACCGCGACGTAGCTCCTCAGTCCTGCGGTTGGAGCCCCCAAGGTCAGCGTCTCGCCGTCGAGCAGGGCGAACGGGGCGCAGAGGGAAGGGCGGCGTGCGGACGTGGATGTCGTAATCGTCAGCGGAACGAGTGCGCCGGTAACGGCAAGCACCTGATCGCCACGGGCTCGGAGGACCAGTCCTCCAAGGACGTTCTCGACGACGGCGGCCGTGCTTCCGTTGCCGACGAGCCGATTGGCCTGGCGCGCCGACCGCTGGTCAGCGGCGCCGGAGGCTGAGACGCCCAGGTCGCCGAGCCCGGGCCTGCCGAGGTCCTGAATGAGGGACTGCAGCCCGGGAGTGTCCACCAGCAGGTGCCCTCCCTGCAGTTCCGCGCCGTCGGACTGTGTTTCCGGAGCGGACACCTCGGCAGGGGCAACCGAAGGGGCAGCCGACTGGGACATCACGTTGGCCGACAGCTCAATGGAGTCCCGGACAGCAACGTACTTCACCCTGTCGCCGGGACGCACGAGGGCGGGGGATTCACGGCTAAGGTCCCACATGGCTGCCGTCGTATGTCCGATCAGCTGCCAGCCGCCGGGAGACTGCCGTGGGTAGACTGCGGCAAATTCACCGCCGAGTGCCACGGAACCTGCCGGGACTGCCGTGCGGGGAGAACTGCGGCGGGGCACGTCCAAGCGGCGGTCCTCGCCTGCAAGATAGGTGAATCCCGGCGCGAAGCCGCCGAAGGCAGCGGTCCAGGTCTGCCCGCAATGGGCGGCCACGACGCCGTCGGTCCCCAGGCCGGTGAGACGGCCCACCTCCGCCAGGTCCTCGCCGTCGTACACCACCTCAATAATGACCTCGCGGCCGCCGTCCCTGCTCGTTTCAGTCAGATCCAGATGCCCGACGGCGTTGCGCGCGCCACGGGTGTCGGCCGCGGAGGCGAACTTGAGCAGCACGGTGGCAGCGGCGGCGACGGCGTCGAGCTGGCCCGGAAGGGGCTCGGCGAGCAGCCTGGCATGGAGCGCGAGCACAGAGCCGAGGTCCGTCAGTTCCACCAGGAGCGCGCGCGGCCCGGCCCAGCGGATGCCCGTGATACTCATACAAAACTCCGGACGGCGACGCCCGCCTGCTCAAGGCCTTTGCGGACGGCGCCGGCCATGGCAACGGCGCCGGCAGTATCGCCGTGGACGCAGATGCTTTCGGCGTCAATGGTCAGGAGGGAGCCATCGCGGGCGACGATCTTTCCTTCGGTTGCCAGGCGGACCATGTTCTCGGTGATGGCCTGGTCATCGTGCAGAAGTGCGCCTGCCTCCCTCCGCGAAACCAGCGTGCCGTCGGGGTTGTAGGCGCGGTCTGCGAAGGCTTCCGCAACAGCGCGGAGTCCTCGCAGCTCCGCCTCTGCAAGCGCCACGGAGCCGGGCAGGAGCAGCAGCGGCAGTCCGGGACTGAAGGCGTGCACTGCGTCAACAACGGCCTTGGCGTGTACTTCGTGGTGAACGATTGTGTTGTACAGGGCGCCGTGGGGCTTGACGTACTTGATCTCCGAGCCGGCCGCAAGGGCCAGGGCCTGGAGCGCGCCGAGCTGGTAGAGGACGTCGTCGGCGAGTTCGGTGGCGGAGCAGTCAAGGAAGCGCCGGCCGAAACCGACCAGGTCCCGGTAGCCAACGTGTGCCCCGATTGTCACTCCGGCCGCCACTGCGTCGCGACAGGTCCGGGCTATGGTGCTGGGGTCGCCGGCATGGAAGCCGCAGGCAACGTTGGCGCTGGAGACGTACTGGAAGATGGCGGCGTCGTCGCCCATGGTCCAGTTCCCGAAGGATTCTCCGACGTCGCTGTTCAAATCGATGAAAGGCATTGTGACCCCCGTCTCAGATTGGATGCTGTACCAATCATGCCCGATTTCCTCAGATTGTTCAACAATCTTCAGAGAAGGCGGTATTTCGGGATCCTTAGACGTCAGCGAGGTGCGAGATCTCGGCGCTTTGGCTTACTCAAAACGCCGAGATCTCACCCCTCGCGAACGTGGGCAAAGAGTTACCGTCCGACGGCGGCAAGTCCTCCGCGGACTTGAGCCTCGGCAGCCACAATGCGGGCCGCCGTCGACTGCCCCATACGCACTGCACCATCAACATGCTGGTAGCCCTCGGCGGCAAGGTCCGACGAGGACCAGTAGATCGGCCCGACGGGAACATGCTGGTCCTTGCCGTAGCGGTGGAGACCGCCAAGGTCGTAGCTGGAGGCGTAGGCGCCGCGGGTCCACTCCTCTGAGCCCCAGTCGGACTCGTAGTAGACCTCGGGCTCCAGGGCCTTGCCACCGAGGAAGCCCGCGATGGATTCCAGGACGGCGCGCTTGCGGTCCTCGGCGCTCAGCGCGAAGACCTTGTCCGCCTTTTCGTCGGAGATGAAGCCCACCAACGTTCCTCGATGGTCTCCATAGTTGGTGTTGTCGTACACCTCCTGCACGAGGGAACCGGCGCTGAAGCCTGTTCCGGACAGTCCTTCTTCCCGCCAGAACGGCGAGCCATAAACGGCGTGAACCTTGATGACCAGGCCCAGGGACTGGTGCTGGTGCATCTGGTGCTGGCGCCGCGGCAGCGGAGGCTCGAACGACACCCGTGAGTACAGGTTCGGCGGAACCGCCATGATCACGAACCGCGCGTTGACGGTGGCCCGCTCCGAGACGGCCGTGACCTTGTGCCCATTGCCGCCGTGGGACTCCCAGCGGATGGTCCGCACCGGGCTGTTAAGGACGACGTCGTCGCCCAACTCCGCGGCGAGGCGCAGCGATACCTGCTGCATGCCGCCGATGACCCGCTTGTCCAGGATGAAGTCCTCATCCGTGAGGTGGGTGAAGGACCCGGCGGATGCTGCCATCAGGACGGCCTGGAGGGCTGAGAATGAATGGGCTGGTTTGGTGAGCATTCCGCCCGCGATGAACAGCCCGATGTTGTTGCAGGCCTCCTCGTCAGCCGAATGGAGGCGAAGCCAGTGATGGAACGACACTGTGTCCAGCTCACGGGCCTTGGGATGGGCCCATGGCTCGGTGGGGCCGATTTCGGCCGCAAGTCCATCCAGGATGGAGACCAACTTGTCCATTTCGGCGCGGGTCTGGTCAGTGACAGGGAAGGTGTCTCCGGCATAGCGGATCGGGTTGCCGTCGGGACCGAGGTAGACTGAATCGCCTTCGCGATACCGGGAGTACAGCTCCAGTCCCAGTTCATCGAGCAGTTCCATGAGCGCCGTTTGGTCCGGCGAAACCCACTGACCGCCGATTTCGAGCATGGCGCCCTCAATGAAGTCGGTCCAGGTCCGCCCGCCGACGCGATCCCGTGCCTCGAGCACGGCGACACTCAGGCCGGCCTTCTTCAGTTCGCGCGCAGCCGTCAGCCCTGACGGTCCCGCGCCGACGATTACTACGTCGCGTTCAAGATTCAGCATGATGTCCTCTCCGGCCGTCTCGATGACCGGTCCAATATTCCCAAGCATAAAATGAATGCCATTCATTTTATTGCAACTATAGACGTCCCGGCACCGGGATGGGAAGTCCTGGTGGAATAATGCTGGGAACGGCAGCAGAAAGGCCCGCGATGCCCGCACCAACCCCAGCCCCGAGCGACGCCAAGGCGCGCCGACGTGCTGGTCGGCCAACGGCGGCAGTCCTGGACCAGGCCGGCATTACGACGGCGGCCCTGCGGCTCATCGGCAAGAGCGGCTACGACGGCCTCACCATGGCGGCACTTGCCCGCTCACTGAACGTGGCGCCGTCGGCCTTGTACAACCATGTCTCCTCAAAGCACGACGTCCTCATGCTGGTGGAGGACCACCTGGCTGCGATGGTGGACGTCTCCGCCTTTGGCCGCGAACCCTGGGGTGAAGCGGTGCGCCGCTGGGCATGGTCCTATCGTGAAGTGTTTTCCCAGCACACGCCGCTGATTCCCGTGATCGCAGTCCTGCCGGTGGCGGACGCGCCGAAGACCCTGGCTATGTACGAGGCCGTGACGGCGGGCTTTCGTGAAGCCGGTTTCCCCGAGGAACGGATCATCTCCGCGATCGTGGCCCTTGAAGCCTTCATCTTCGGGGCGGCCTACGACGTCAACGCTCCGGAGGACATCTTCGACGCAGGCAGCCTCGCCGGGCAGACCCCCTACTTCACCTCCGCCGTCGCGCGCCTGGCCGAACAGGGCCACGCGCGTCCGGCCGACGTCGCCTTCAACCTGGGACTGGAAGCCCTGATCTCGGGCTTCGCTGCCCTTATACCGTAAGGGCCGGCTGATAAGGGCCGTCTGATGCCGCAGGGGCAGCCGCTACGATTGAAGCCGTGCCGTCCCCTAATGTTCCGGTTACGCAGGAGGATGCCCGGCCCTCCCTTCGCACCTCCTCAGCTCCCCTGTATGCAGCCGGCTTCGTCACCGCCTTTGGTGCCCACAGCATCGCGGCCGGCATGGGAGCCGAGAGCGAGAACATTGGCCTGACGCTCCTCAACCTCGGCATCCTGCTGGCGATCTACGACCTCTCGGAGGTTTTCCTCAAGCCCGTCTTCGGCGCGTTGAGCGACCGGATCGGCACTAAGCCCGTCATCGTCGGAGGGCTGCTGGCGTTCTCGGCCTTCTCCCTGATTGGGCTATGGGCTGCCGATCCGCTCCTGCTGGGCCTCGCCAGGCTGTGCCAGGGCGCTGCGGCGTCGGCCTTCTCCCCGGCAGCCTCGGCAACGGTCGCACGCCTGGCAAGGGGCACGAAGGCGGGTACCTACTTTGGCCGCTACGGCTCCTGGAAGAGCCTGGGCTATGTCCTGGGACCGCTGCTGGGGAGTGGCCTGATCCTCCTGGGCGGACTCCCACTGCTTTTCGCCGCACTGTCGACACTTGCCGCCGTGACTGCCATCTGGGTCATGCTCCGCCTGCCCGCACTGGAACCCCTTCCCCGAACGCGCTACACAGTGCTGGACCTGGGCCGCCAGCTTGTCGAGCGCAGGTTCCTGATTCCTACCCTGGTCCTCGCTGCCTCCACCGCCGCCCTGGGTGCGGCGATCGGCTTCCTTCCCGCGCTAGCCGTGCGTCACGACCTGGATCCGCTGGTCGGGACAGCCGCCGTCAGCGTCCTGGCCGTCGCCTCCGTCTTGACCCAGCCCTGGATTGGCAGGCTCCGGGACCACAACCGCCTGAGCGACTCGCGGGGAATGACCATGGGGCTCCTGCTCAACGCCGGCGGCATCGCGATCCTCGCCATTACGCCGGGGAGTTTCACGATTTTCGTTTCGGCCATCATGATCGGTGCGGGCGTGGGCGCAGCAACGCCCCTCGGTTTCGCCCACCTGGCAGACAGCACTCCCCCGGAACGCATGGGACGGACCATGGGATCGGCCGAGCTCGGGCGGGAACTGGGCGACGCCGGAGGGCCCCTGCTGGTTGGCGGCGTGGCTATGCTGGCCGGACTTCCCCTTGGATTGGGAGCGCTGGCACTTTGCGTGGCCGCAGCGAGCACACCACGCCTGGCATCGAGAGCACGGTCGTCGGACCGCCGGTCATTAAACCGCCGATGAGCGGGCCACCGGTGATCAGAGCCATCCTGGTGATCGAGCCTGTCGAGATCCAAAACAAAAAACCCCGGTCCGAAGACCGGGGTTTTCGATTGCGTGCGCGAGGGGGGATTTGAACCCCCACGCCCTTTCGGACACTGGCACCTGAAGCCAGCGCGTCTGCCGTTCCGCCACTCGCGCGCAACTCCCTCAGCCGGATTCCACCGGTTTCCCAAGTGTTCATCCGCCTAAAAGCAGCGAGATCAAGCATAACGGACAATTGAACCAAAACGCCAATCGGGTGCCGGGGCCTGTTGATTCCCCGGAAATTCCGCGATTTCAGCCTTGAAAACGGGACGCTTTCCGGGCAGGGATCCGAACTTTTACAATGCCCCAGCCGTTGTGGATTAAGGTCATTCGCACTCTTGGACAGTAGTATCGGATGTAAGAGAGGGCGCTCTGCGTGTGCTTCGGCGTGTGCTGACGCGGCCTCACGAAGGCAACTGCAACTGACAGGGCATGCATCCTGCATGAGACCCGGCTGCGCGGACCGAGGAGAAAGGAGAAGGACCATGGGACTGCTGGACAAAGTCGAGCGCGGCATCGAAAAGGCCGTCCGCGGCGTCTTCTCCACGGGTTCGCGCGCCCGGGTTGAACCGGTGGAGATCGCCAGTCGGCTGCGCCGCGAGCTGGACAACAAGTCCATCACCATCGCTGCGGGCCGGACCTTGGCTCCAAACATCTTTGACGTCCTGCTCAGTGAAGAAGACTTCGGACGGGCGCAGGAGTGGGGCACGCCCCTTGCCGAGGAACTCTGCGACGTCGTCATCCAGCACGTCCGCAGCCAGGGTTACACCCTCCAGGGCACGGTCAGGATTTCCTTCCGCCGCGAAGACTCACACCGGGCCGGCGATTTCGAGATCGTATCGAAGATGGAAAAGACCACAGGAAGTCCTGCTCCCTCGGCGCCCCGTCCGCCTCGAGCAAACGTGCCGGCCGCACCAACCCGCGAGCCCACACGCCTTCAGCCTGTCCTGGATATTGCAGGCCAGCGCTATTCCCTGAACGCCCCGGCCGTCGTCCTGGGACGATCCTCGGAAGCCGACATCCTGGTCGATGACACAGGGGTCTCGCGCAAGCACCTTGAAATCCGCACCGAGGGCGGCAGTACGCATGCTGTCGACCTCGGCTCAACCAACGGCAGCTACGTCAACGGCCACAAGGTCAACGGCAGCGTGGAACTCACGGACGGTTCCACCATTACGATGGGACGGACCAAAATCATCTTCCGCCTCCTCCCGGTGACCACTGGTGGCCGCGCATGAGCGAACTGACTATCACTGTCCTGCGCTTCGGATTCCTGC
Organism: Arthrobacter sp. ISL-30; assembly: GCF_018613855.1. Classification (GTDB taxonomy): domain Bacteria; phylum Actinomycetota; class Actinomycetes; order Actinomycetales; family Micrococcaceae; genus Arthrobacter. The sequence continues at coordinate 14,388 of NZ_JAGGPK010000040.1, read as the reverse complement.
TGCTGATCTGGATCCTGATCTTCAGCATCGTTTCCGCGATGCGCCGCGACCTCATGATCGGGCGAAAGGCCGCGACGGGAACTCCCACCGCACGCCAGGTGCGGAAGAACCCGGACCTGGCTTCGGCCAAACCCCAGCCGGTCAAGCAGCCGCCGCGTCAGCTCGTCGTCGTCGAGGGACCGCTCAAGGGAACCACCTTGCCACTCGCCGCCAGTCCCATACTGCTTGGCCGGGCGCAGGAGGCCACGCTGGTCCTGGAGGACGATTATGCCTCGGGCCGGCATGCCCGGCTTTTCCCCCAAGGCAGCCGCTGGTTCATTGAAGACCTCGGCTCCACAAACGGCACCTACCTGGCCGATCAGCAGCTGACCCGCGCACTACCGGTTGAGCCTGGTGTTCCCGTGAGAATCGGCAAGACGGTCATTGAATTGAGGGCGTAGCCCATGGCCGTCCCCGAGACCTTCGAAGGGCAAGGCACCCCGCCCAAGCGTCCGCTAATCATGCGTTATGCGGCGCGCTCCGACGTCGGCCGCATCCGCTCCAAGAACGACGATTCTGCCTATGTTGGCCGGCACCTTGCCGTGGTTGCGGATGGAATGGGTGGACATGCCGGGGGCGATATCGCCTCAGCCTCCACCGTGCTGGACATGATTCATCTGGACCATGAGGACTACGACGGTGATGCCGGAACGGTTCTCGCCGACGAGATCCAGACCGCCAATTCGCTGCTGTCCGAACTGGTCCACATCAACCCCAAGCTCGCGGGGATGGGCACCACGGTCACGGCGCTCCTGCTTGCCGAGGGCAGGCTGCATTTCGCACACATCGGGGACTCCCGCGCCTACAGGCTGCGCAACGGAGTCTTCGAACAAGTCAGTATCGACCACACGTTCGTCCAGCGCCTTATCGATGAGGGCCGGCTCCGCCCGGAGGAAGCCGAGACCCATCCGCACAAGAATGTGTTGATGCGCGTCCTTGGCGACGTGGACGCGAGCCCCGAACTGGACCTTGCCACGCTGGACGTAACCCCCGGCGAACGCTGGTTGCTCTGCTCGGATGGCCTGAACTACGTTGCCGGACATGTGGTGGAGCGCGTAGTGCGCGAAACCAAGGACCTGCGCGAATGCGTCGAACTTCTGGTGGATCTGACCCTTGAGGCAGGCTCTCCGGACAACGTCACCGTGGTCATGCTGGAGATTGCTGAGGAAACGCTCGACGACGTGAATACGGCCGCCGTCGACGTCGTGACTCCCGGCCTGCTGGCCTCGCCCGACGGCGGTTCAGCGCCCGGCGCCAGGACGGCAACCGGGGAGATTCCGATTGTTGCGGAAGCCGCAACGGGGACCTTGCAGATCGCCACCGACGACACCGTCGATGAGGCCCGCGCGCATTCCCCGGCTTCGGTGAGCGCATCAGGGACTGCGGCTGCCACTTCAAGCGCTGTGCCCGAGGAGGACGGATCCAGGGATCCGGTGACCTCCACCGATCCCCATCTTGGCGAGCATCTTTCAGCCGAGGTTCTCCGTGAAGAGCTTGCCAGCCGCCCACACGAGCTAGTGGGCGCCGCCGCTACAGCAGCGGAAACAGGTTCCATCCCCACCGTTGCCGGCCGCACTGTAGCCCGCCGGGCGGCAACAATCCTGACGCACAAAGCCGAACAGGAAGGTGCGGAAGCCGAACTGCTGGAGACTGTGCCCAGTCGAAGGCGCTGGATCACCATCGGTGTTTCCGCGGTGCTCGGCATCCTCCTCGTAGCCGGACTCTGGCTGGGCTATGCCTGGACCCAGACGCGTTATTACGTTGGCGAATATAACCAGAAAGTCGCCATCTTTAACGGCATTTCGCAGCGACTCGGTCCCATCCAGCTCTCCACCCTGCAAGAAGTCACTCCCATCGAAATTGCTTCGCTTCCAGAATTCCAGAAGCTGAAGGTGCGGCAGACAATTCCGGCCGGCGACTTCGATGATGCGCAGCAAATCGTCAGGAACCTCACCATGCCACCGGCCTGCGTGGAGCCCACTGCCTCTCCGACAGCGAGCCCGGCGCCCGCTTCACCGGAACCAACCGCACCGGCGACAGCCGCGACAGGATCACCCGGCGCTGTTCCCACCGCCTCGCCCGTTCCCACCTGTGAGGCACCATGACCCCGATTGACGCCACGCCCAAGACACGGCGCAATGTCGAACTCGCGCTGCTGTTCCTGGCTCTCGCCGTCGGCATCGGAGCAAATGCCATGATCGGCATCGATGCCGAGAAAACCTTCGACGACGATTTCTGGTTCCAGTCCAGCCTCCTCACTGCGGGTGCCCTGGCTTTCCATGTGGTCCTGCGCCTGCGGGCCAAGTATGCCGACCCGGTGATACTCCCGATCGTCGTGGCCCTGAACGGCCTGGGTCTCGCGATGATCCACCGCTTGGATTCCCCCGACGGCGACACCGGCAACAACCAGCTGCGGTGGACCCTGATTGCCATCGCCGTGTCCATTGCCGTGATCTGGTTCCTCCGGGATCACCGGATCCTCCGCCGCTTCACCTACATCTCCCTGGCAGTCAGTGCCCTGCTGCTGATCCTTCCCCTGGTTCCGGGCATCTCCGCTGGTGAGATCCTTGGGGCAAGCGTCTGGATCCGGCTCGGCCCGATGACCTTCCAGCCCGGTGAGATCGCCAAGATCACCCTGGCAATATTCTTCGCCGGGTACTTGTCCTCCAACCGGGACCTCATCCTGCTCGCCGGACGCAAGATCGGCCCCATGCAATTCCCCCGGTTCAAGGACATGGGACCCATGGTCACTGCCTGGCTGGTAAGCATCGGTGTCCTGATCTTCCAGCGCGACCTTGGCTCCTCGCTCCTCTTCTTCGGGCTGTTCATCGTCATGATCTACGTGGCCACGAGCCGAATCAGCTGGGTGGTCATTGGCGTTGCGCTGATCCTGGGCGGCGGATTCCTGGCCTCGCGCTTCTTCTCCCATGTCGCGTTCCGGATCGACAGCTGGATCAACGCGTTCACCCCTGAGGTCTACGGCCGTTCGCCGGGCGGCAGCGGACAGATCGTGCAGGGTTTGTTCGGCATGGCCGACGGCGGCCTGATGGGCAAGGGGCTGGGCCAGGGCCGCCCCGACCTGGTCCCCTTTGCCAACAGCGACATGATCATCGCCTCGTTTGGTGAGGAACTTGGCCTCACCGGCCTCTTCGCGATTGTGCTGCTCTACCTGCTCCTCATCACACGCGGCTTCCGGGCCGCCCTGGGAACCCGGGACGCCTTCGGCAAGCTACTGGCCTGCGGCCTGTCCTTCGCCGTTGCCCTTCAGTGTTTCGTGGTCATCGGCGGCGTCACTCGGCTCATTCCGCTCACCGGCCTGACGACTCCCTTCCTGGCGGCTGGTGGTTCATCCCTGCTCGCGAACTGGATCATCGTGGGGCTGCTGCTCATGATCTCGCATACAGCCCGTGGCCCGGTGGACACAACGCCGCTCACGGAGAGGGCGGGCAACGTACCAACAAACGCACCAACAGAGGCGGTGAAGCAACAGTGAACCAGGCAATTCGAAGCTCATGGCTGGCGGCCGTTGCGATGTTCGCCCTCATCTTTGGCGCCATCAGCTACGTGCAGGTCATCGGCGCCGATGACCTCAACGCGAACCCGTGGAACCAGCGGGCCATCCTTCAGGACTATTGCAGCAACAGGGGCGCCATTGTGGTGGCGGGCACGCCCATCGCCGAGTCGGTGGCGGGATCGGAAGCATGCCCCTTCCAGCGGAAGTACAACCAGCCTGAACTGTATGCGGGCATCACGGGCTTCTTCTCCCGGACCCATGGTTCCACCGGACTCGAGTATGCCCTTCGCGAGGAACTTGCCGGAAATTCAGACCAGCTTTTCCTGGACCGCATCGGCCAGATGTTTACGGGCAACCAGCCCCAGGGCGCTTCAGTGGAGCTCACCCTTGATCCTCGGATCCAGAAGCTCGCCTATGACCTCATCCCCGACGGGCAACGAGGCTCCATTGTTGTGACCAATCCGAAGACCGGGGAAATCCTGGCCATGGTGTCCAAGCCGTCGTATGATCCCAACCTCATAGCCACCCACGATTCCGCTGCGGAAACGGCCAATTACGACGAACTGAACAAGATCCAGGGAATCAACCTGAACCAGTCCGTAAGTGGTCCCACAGGTGCCCTCCTGGCACCGGGATCAGTTTTCAAGCTGATCGACACCGCGGCGGCCCTCGCCTCCGGAAAGTACAACAAGGACAGCGAACTGCCGAACCCGGACAATCTGCCGCTTCCCGGCTCCACGGCAGTCCTGCCCAACTATGCCGGCGGCAACTGTTCAGTACGGAGCAACGCGGACTTCGCTTTCGCCCTGGAGCAATCCTGCAATACGCCGTTCGCCAGCATCGCGCTGGACCTCGGCCAGAAGGCCATAGCCGACCAGGCGGAAAAGTTTGGCTTCAACCAGGACTTCGGCGACCAGCTCAAGCTTCCGTACGCACAGAGCATTTTCCCCTCGGACCTGGACGCGCCCTCCCTGGCCCAGTCCGCCGTCGGGCAACGCGATGTCCGCGCCACTCCGCTGCAAATCGCCCTCATGACATCGGCCATCGCCAACGGGGGCGTCCAGATGAAGCCCAACCTCATCAAAACCCTGAGGGCGCCGGACTTGCGTGTCATTAGCGAGCCCCAGCCCGAGGTCCTGCGGAACTCCACCACACCGGAAATCGCCAGCCAGATCACTCAGTGGATGACCGGCGTCGTCTCCAAGGGCATCGGCAGAGGCGCTGCGGTACCGGGAGTGCAGGTTGCCGGCAAGACCGGGACCGCACAGCTTGGTGACAGTGGCCTGAACAATTCATGGTTTACCGGGTTCGCCCCGGCCAACGACCCGCAAGTGGCCGTCACGATCGTCATGCAAGGCGTCGACGTGAACACCGGCGCACAGCTAACCAGTCCGAACGCGAAGAAGATTTTTGAGGCGGTGTTGAATAAGTGAGGCCTACGTCAGGAATCACACTCGGCGGCAGGTTCCAGCTGACCAGTCGCATTGCGATTGGCGGCATGGGGGAGGTCTGGAGGGCAAAGGACCAGATCCTTGGCCGGACTGTTGCCATTAAAGTCCTCAAGGAGGAATACACCGGGGACCCCGGATTCCTCCAGCGCTTCCGCGCCGAGGCCCGCCACACCGCCCTGCTCAACCACGTGGGCATCGCCAACGTCTTCGACTACGGTGAGGAAGAGGGCTCGGCCTACCTTGTCATGGAACTCGTTCCGGGCCAGCCGCTGAGCAGCATCATCGAGCACGAGCAGGTCCTCTCGCCGGACCGCACGATGTCCATCATCTCGCAGACAGCCCGTGCCCTGGCCGTGGCACACGCCCAAGGGCTCGTGCACCGCGACGTCAAGCCCGGCAACCTGCTGATCACCCCGGACAATCGGGTCAAGGTCACTGACTTCGGCATTGCCCGCCTCGCGGACCAGGTGCCGCTGACCCAAACGGGCCAGGTCATGGGCACCGCGCAATACCTTGCGCCCGAGCAGGCCACGGGCCAGACCGCCACGGGATCCTCTGACATCTATTCGCTTGGTGTGATCGGCTACGAGTGCCTGACGGGCCACCGCCCGTTCTCGGGCGAATCACAGATCGCCATCGCCCTGGCCCAAGTGAACGATGCGCCCCCGCCGCTCCCGGAAACGCTGCCCACCCCGGTGCGGGCGCTCCTGATGTCAATGCTTGCCAAGGATCCGAAGAACCGCCCCGCGAACGCCATAAAGCTGGCGGAAGCGGCGGAGGCCATCCGCAACGGCGATATTTCTGCCGCCCATGCAGCCGTGCCCGGCATGCTGCTGTTCGAATCTGCTACTGGACCCATCACGGCACCGGTTGACGTTGCCACCGCACCCACCGGCGTCGTCAGCTCGCCGTACGGCAGGGAAACCGGGACGACGGCGACCTCCGCCCTCCCGGTGCTGGGCGCTGCGGCCGGGGCCGGCGCTGCTGCGGCTGCGGCCGGAGCGGGTGGTTCCGGAGAGGATGCTCCCGGTTCCGGCAACACTTTGTCCCGTGCGAACGCTCTGGCGGCCGAACGCGGCTGGGAGCCGAACGACGTCGACGACGACGTACCGTACCAGGACGACGCACGGTACCAGCAGGAACCGGAACAGGAGCGCAAGGGACGCAGCCCCTGGACCTGGCCCCTGGTGGCGCTGATCCTCCTGATTCTTTTCGCCCTTGCCGGCGTCTTGCTGTCCCAGAGCGGGTTGTTCTCGCCGCAGTCGGATCCCACCAGTTCCCCTGCGACTACCCGGCCCACCACCGCCAGTCCGACTACCACCGCGGCCAGCCCCACGCCCACGAGGACAGCCAGCCCGACACCAACCCCCACGGTGGATCCCACGATCAACCTGATTCCGGACGCCTACCTAGGCCAGCAGTACTCCAAGGTACGCAGCGACCTCATTGCCCTCGGGCTGCAGGTGGTCGGTGTGGAGGCCTTCCACACCGATCCGCCGGGAACCGTCATCGACATCAATCCTTCAGGCCCTGTCCAGAAGGGTGAAACCATCACGGTGGCGTATTCCAAGGGACCGGAAATGGTTTCCGTTCCGGCCATCGGCGTCGGGGCAACCGAGGCGCAGGTCCAGGCTGCCATCCAGGGCGCCGGACTGCGCTGGCAGAAGGGCGACGACGTCGCCGGTTCCGTGGGACAGACCCCTGGCACTTTCGTAAGCTCCGATCCGGATGCCGGTACCCGAGTCGAATCCGGATCCGTCGTCACGTACCACTTGGCCAAGTCGGTCGTCCCGTCGCCCGGCAATTCGCCGACGACGACGGCCCCATAGCGGCCATGACTAATCCGCCCGCCAACCCTGCGCAGAGAGAGGACGGCCTGAAGATGAACGACCAGCTCGTCCTCAACGGACGATACCAAGTCGGTGAACTGATCGGCCGCGGTGGCATGGCCGACGTGCACCGCGGGACGGACACGCTGCTGGGCCGCACCGTAGCGATTAAGCTGCTCCGCGCGGACCTGGCCCGGGACCCTCAGTTCCAGGCGCGCTTCAAGCGCGAGGCGCAGGCAGTGGCTGCCTTGAACCACCCGGCTATTGTGGCTGTCTACGACACCGGTGAATATGCCGTGACCGGCGGTCCCGGTGAGAATGTTCGTGTGCCGTACATTGTCATGGAGTACGTCTCGGGGCAGACGCTGAGGGACCTGATCAAAGCCAACGAGCTGGGCATTGAGCACGCGATCGACTTCACGCTGGGAGTCCTCGCCGCGCTGGAATACAGCCACAAGGCCGGAATCGTCCACCGGGACATCAAGCCGGGCAACGTGATGGTCACGGGCGACGCCGATGGCGTGAAAGTGATGGATTTCGGCATTGCCCGCGCCATGGCGGATTCCGCGGCCACCATGACCCAGACCCAGGCCGTGGTGGGGACAGCCCAGTACCTCTCGCCTGAACAGGCCCGGGGAGAGACCGTGGACGCCCGCAGCGACCTTTACTCGGCCGGGTGCATGCTCTACGAAATGCTGACCTCCAGGCCGCCCTTCGTCGGTGACAGCCCGGTCTCCGTCGCCTACCAGCACGTCCGGGAGGTGCCCGAGCCTGCAAGCAGCCTGAACCCGGAAGTATCCGAAGCCCTGGATAGCGTCCTGGCCAAGGCCCTGCAGAAGAACCGCGCCGACCGTTTCCAGGATGCCGCCGCTTTCCGGCGTGCACTGCGTGCCGCGCGTAACGGAGTGCCGGTTCCCGCACTGCCGGCCACGGAGGCGCCTACGGACCCGAATGACATCCCTCCCACGACGCAGATGGCTGACGCCGAGGACGCTACGGCCACCATGTCCTTCGCCGGCGCTGCGTTGCTGGACGAGCCTCAGTCAGCACTCGCCGGCCGGAATGGACGGGAAGGCACAGTCCTGGCCGACAGCTATGCGGAACAGGACGAAGAGGAACTGCCCCTGGGGCTGCCACCGGAACGGGAGCGCAGCCCTCGACAGAAGTCCCGGCGTCGTGCCTGGATTACCACCCTGGTTATTTTCACGCTTCTTGTCCTGGCTGGTGGCGGCTTCTGGGTCTACAGCACGGTAAACCAGAGGCCGGCACCTGTGCAGCAGATCCCCATCCCCTCGGTCACGGATCTCACCGAGTCGCAGGCCCTCCAGAAACTCTATGACTCGAACTTCAAGCCGGAAATCAAGCGCCTGCCGCACGACAAAATATCCAAGGGCATGGCCATCGGAACAATTCCCGGCGTGGGCACCATGATGGATCCGGCCTCGGCGATCACGTTAAATATTTCGGATGGTCCAAGTACCGTCACCATACCCGCTGACCTGCCGGGCCGGACGGAGGCGGCAGCGCGGGATGTCCTGCGGCAGAGCGGCCTGGTCGGTGCTCCCAGCACCACCTTTGCCAACAGCCCGACTATTCCTGCCGGGTCGGTTATCACCACCAACCCGGCTCCTGGCTCCAAGGTCCCGGTCGGCAGCTCCGTGGAAGTGATTGTTTCGAACGGCAAGGTTCCAGTGCCCCAGCTCGCGGGATTGCTGGTTCCCGACGCCGAGGCACTCCTGAAGGCCAGTGGTCTGGGCATGACTGTGGTCGAGGCCGTGAACACGCAAGTGGAGCCAGGGAAGGTCACAGGCCAGAGCGACGCCGTCAACTCCCTGGTGGAGCAGGGCAAGGTCATCACGGTCACCGTGGCCAAAGCCCCGCCGCCATCACCAACTCCGACCCCCACGCCCACCACAACCAAGCCGAAGGCCGATGGCGTGGTGGAGGACCTGTTCGGCTAGTGCTGAATGAGGGGGCTCAGCCGTGAGGCCCTTTCGGCAGCCCCCTCCATGCCCAGTGATTCGAGCCAATTGCCCAGCATTTGGTAACCGCCCTCAGTGAGCACGGATTCCGGATGGAACTGGACACCGCACAGGGGAGCTGACTTGTGCTGCAGACCCATCACCACTCCGTTGGCCGTCTCGGCGGTGATTTCCAGGACGTCCGGGATGGTGTCCCGGACGGCTGCCAGGGAGTGGTAGCGTGTGGCGGTCACGGGGGAGGGGAGGCCCTTGAAGACGCTGGTTCCCTGATGCTCCACGAGCGATGTCTTGCCGTGCATCAGCTCCGGCGCGTGTGTCACCTTCCCGCCGTAGGCTTCGGCGAGGGCCTGATGCCCGAGGCAGACGCCGAACATCGGCTTGTTGCTGCTGCCGCACCACTTGATCAACTCGATGCAGACACCGGCTTCCGCCGGTGAACCGGGTCCGGGAGAGATCAGGACGCCGTCCCGTGCTTCCGCCAGCTCAATCGCTTCCGCCAGCGTGACGTCGTCATTCCGGACCACCGTGGTGTCCGCGCCGAGCTCCTGCAGGTAGCCGACCAGGGTGTAAACGAAGCTGTCGTAGTTGTCCACGACGAGGATTTTTGTGCTCATTACTGCCTTGCTGAATCAATCGTTGAATCGTTGAGGGTGGTGAATTGCGAGAACCAAGGGAACACGAACTGGACCAGAAGCACCAGGACGCCTGCCACAAGGACAACGGACGTCAGGATCCGCAGCCAGAGCGGTCCGGGCAGGTGGCGGAATATCCATGCGTACACGGCTAGCCCTTTCCAAGCGCCTGGGCGACCTGCTTCGCAATTTCCGACGGCGGCCCTGCCGAGAGCGGCTGCCATCGCTCAAGCAGCGAGTAGGCGATGATTCGTTCCTGCGCCCCGAAGCGGGGGTTGCAGCTGGTCATAGTCAGGTAGCTTTCGCTGGGAGCCGCGCCGGGCTGGGTCGGAACGGGGAGCAAGACATCGGTCCGGGACGGCAAGACGATCTGGTTGTTGCGGAACACGTAGGTGTAGTACCCATCCTTGGTTTGGATGTAAATCCGGTCTCCGGGCACCAGCAGATGAATGTTATCCAGCACCGCACCGTGCGTCTGCCGGTGTCCGGCGACAGCGAAGTTTCCGGCCGCGCCCGGCATGGCAGTTTGGGTATAGTGTCCAAGCCCGAGCGAATCGATGATGTCAGGAGTGGTGCCCTGGATGAGTGGCCTGGTGTAGTCAGGACCGAACCTGGGGATGTAGATGATGCCGATGGTCCCGCCGTGACCTGGAGCCGAAGCGACTGGAGCGGGCCCATAGTCCTGGGGCTCGGCGGCGACAGGCGGAGCTGGAGAAGGCTCTAAGGGAGCGACAAAGTCGTCGGCGAACTCCTTGATCACCTGGTTCTGCCTGGCATCGGCTTCAACATTGGTCCACCAGAGCTGCCAGGCTACGAATAGCAACAGGATGACTCCGGCCGTGATGAGCAGTTCGCCAAGGACCTGGATGACCTTGTGGAAAACCTGGGCTGCCCCGCTACCGTTCCGGGATGATTCCCCGTTGGGCGACCTGGTTTCGTCAGTGGCCGTTTGCGGAGCATGATCCCCAGGGTCTTTGGGGGTGGCAGCGGAGACGTGCTGCTGTGCCACTGGCTCTCCTCCCACGGGCGCTGACGGCATCAGCACGTCCCGGATTACAGCTAGACTTGACTGCTAGTAGGAATCCGGAAATACCGAGAACGCGTCAACCGCTGGCATTTTCCTCGTTTCAGGATACCAAGCGGAGGCGCAAGCCCTTCATTCGTCCGGCCAAGGAGGATCCGTGCCCGAGTCCAAGCCACGCAAGAGGCCCGCCCAACAGTCGCAGGCATTTGCCGCGGCCGGTGCTAACAAGCCCAATCCGGTGTGGTTCAAGCCAGTCATGTTCGGACTCATGATTATCGGCCTGCTGTGGATCATCGTGTTCTACATCAGCGAAGGCCGGCTGCCCGTGCCGGCGTGGGAGTCCTGGAACATCGTGGCTGGATTCGGCATTGCGATCGTCGGCTTCCTGATGACCACCCGCTGGCGTTCCTGAAGCATTCTTGCCACCTCACATTCCGCTCCCCGGCGTCGTCTACCAGTCATGGATACCCGCACCATGGAGACACGGCACGCAGTGCTCCCTTCGCCTTTAGGCCAGCTGACGCTCGTTGCGCACGGTGGGCTACTGACAGGCATCTATTTCGAAGGGCACTGGCATATGCCGTCGAAGGAAAGTTTCGGCGGTCAGGCTGAATTGTCCGATCCCGTCTTCAGCGAGACGGCTGCCCAGCTCGGCGAATACTTCAGCGGAGAGCGGACTCACTTCGATCTTCCACACGCCCCTGGAGGCAATGACTTCCAGCAAGGCATCTGGGCGCGGCTCGGGAACATTCCATACGGGGAAACCATCACTTATGGTGAGTTGGCCGCAGAGCTTGGAGCTCCCGGCCTCGCCCAGGCGGTGGGCAGCGCCGTCGGACGCAACCCCCTCAGCATTGTCGTTCCCTGTCACCGCGTCTTAGGAAAGGGCGGCCGACTGACCGGCTACGCAGGTGGACTCCCCAATAAGCAGTTCCTACTCGACCTCGAGGAGCCAGTTGCCGTAAAGGAAAGCAAGCTCTTTTGACGGCACACCTCACGGATGCGCCCTAGCGGACGTCTACTCAGCGATGGAAACCAAGCAGCCCTTCGAGCACGTAGTCCGCGAACACGGTCCCGTGGTCCTGCGTGTATGCCGGGCTGTCCTGGGTGTGGACGAGGCCGAAGATGCCTGGTCCGAGACCTTCATTGCCGCCCTGAAGGCCTATCCGGAGCTACCTCCAGGTGCCAATATCGAAGCCTGGCTGGTGACCATCGCGCATAGAAAATCCCTTGACCTCATTCGCGCCCGGAACCGCAGGCCTTCCGTCGTCGAAGAACTCCCGGCAAGGGCCTCGGTGCTGGGCATCCCCGGTGACGGTCAGTCGGACGTCCTCGACGCCGTCGGGCAGCTTCCACCCAAGCAGCGCCAGGTGATTGCCTACCACTACCTTGCTGGACTCCCGTATAAGGACATCGCCCTGCTGCTGGGCGGGACGGCCGATGCAGCGCGTCGTGCAGGCGCGGACGGCATCCGGAACCTCCGTGCCGTTCTGGCCGTCGTCCCTGAAGCAGTTGTGAAAGGAGAAACCCCATGAGCGTCGAACATCATGAGCCGGAGGTTTCCCGTCTTCTCGCGCCGCTGGAAGCCGCAGACCCGCTGACTCTCGAGCGCCTCCACAACAGTCTCGCTGTATGCGCCGAACAGTCCCATGCCCTGGACATCGCGTACCGCACCATCGACTCGCCGCTGGGCACCCTGTTGCTGGCCGCTTCCCAGAGGGGCGTGCTCCGCGTCGCCTTCAGCCGTGAAGGCCACGACGCCGTCCTGCAGCATCTTGCGGACCACATCAGTCCGCGCATCCTGCTGGCACCCGCCAGGCTCGACACCGCAGCCCGGGAGCTGGACGAGTACTTCAATCAGCGCAGGAAGGCCTTTGACGTGCCCCTGGACTTCAGCCTGTCGAAGGGCTTCCGGCTGAATGTGCTGGAGCACCTCCCGGCCATCCCCTACGGTCGTACCGAAAGCTACACGAAAGTGGCCGAGGCGGCCGGAAATCCACGCGCCGTCCGGGCCGTTGGGACAGCGTGCGCTACCAATCCCTTGCCGCTCCTCCTCCCATGCCACCGCGTCGTCAGGTCTGACGGCACCTACGGCGGCTACCTGGGCGGCACCGAGGCGAAGCGGTTCCTGTTGTCGCTCGAGGGGGCTGCATGACCGAACCCCTGTTCCCGCTTGAGGTTCCCGACGCCGGACCCCGGATCGTCGCTCCGGGCGCCGTTCACGTGCCGGGCTGGCTTGATGCCACCCAGCAGCAGTGGATTGTGCGCAGGTTCCAGGACTGGACGGTCGGACCCGTGCCGCTGCGGGCAGCAACGCTCCCCGGCGGGCACCAGATGACAGTGCGTACAGTCTGCCTCGGCTGGCACTGGCAGCCCTACCGCTACACACGCGAAGCCCTGGACGTCAATGGCAATCGCGTCCTGGACTTCCCCGACTGGATGGTTCGCCTCGGCCGACTGGCAGTCCAGGACGCGATCGCCATCGCTGGATCACCGGAGATGTTTGGCGAGGCCTTTGATCCTGAGGCCTACACTCCTGATGCTGCCCTGGTGAACTTCTATGACGGCGCCGCCAAGATGGGAATGCACCAGGACAAGGACGAAAAGTCCCAAGCACCAGTTGTCTCCCTCAGCATCGGCGACAGCTGCGTGTTCCGTTTCGGAAATACGCAGACGCGCACCAAGCCATATACGGACATCGAGCTGCGATCGGGGGACCTATTCGTCTTCGGCGGTGCATCCCGCTTCGCTTACCATGGCATTCCCAAGATCCATCCGGGAACCGCACCAGCAGGCTGCGGGCTTCCCGTCGGAAGAATCAACATCACGATGCGCGTCACCGGCCTGTCGGAGCAATGAGGCCTGTCGGAGCAATGAGGCGTCCATGCTTCCCGAGTGAGGAGATTAACAGATGACTGCGGAAGTCAATGGCCCGGTTGTTGGCGAGGACGGCCTGGCCAGACCCGCATGGGCTTCTTCTGATCCCCTGCTCCGCGACTACTACGACACGGAGTGGGGGATGCCTGTTCGGGACGAACAGGGACTATACGAACGCATCAGCCTCGAGGCGTTCCAGGCGGGCCTCTCGTGGGCCACGATTCTTCGGAAGCGGCCCGCCTTCCGTGCAGCCTTCCATGATTTCCATCCTGAAGCAGTCGCCGCATTCACCCAAGCCGACGTGGAGCGACTAATGAACGATCCAGGAATCGTTCGCAACAGACTTAAGATCCAGGCAGCCATCACCAATGCGAAGGCCACTATCGCATTGCGAGAAGAGGGTGGCTTGGTCCGGTTCGTCTGGTCCTTTCAACCAGCCGCAACGCCCCAGCCAGCCACCTTCGCAGAGGTGCCTTCCCGCTCGCCGGAGTCGGAAGCCCTGTCCAAGGCCCTCAGGAAGAAGGGATTCGTTTTTGTCGGGCCCACCACCATGTACGCGTTGATGGAAGCCATCGGCATGATCGACACCCACCTCGTGGACAGTCATAGGAGGGGCAGCTCCGGCGTCTGGGCCTAGGGTCTGGGCCTAGCGGGACGTCTGGGCTCAGCGAGCCAAATGTTGCCTGCGCTTTACGAACGAGGCACCACGCTTTCCACAGAAGTGCGTAACTTTATCCACAACTGTGGAGAAAGCCGGGGAACTTCCCGGAGACAGGCGCCATTCAGGCACCATTGCCTAGGGACAACCCACAGAACTACAGGATTGTCAGTTATACCCAGTGTGAATAACACTGTGGATATTCGCGACGATTTCTCCGGAAGTTCATTGTGGAGGGGCGCCAACTTCATTTTGGCCCGCATCGAAGATTCACGATCGGCCATCCGAAGTTACCCACTTAACAACAGGCAGCTCTCCACAAGTTATCCACGGGTGGAGTCATATGGTCGTAGCAACGCTCTGAATTGATGGAGTGTTCTAT
>NZ_JAGGPK010000039.1 GCF_018613855.1 Arthrobacter sp. ISL-30 | reverse complement strand
ACGACCATATGACTCCACCGGGTTTTAACGACCACAACTGCCAGTTAGTTGGGGTTAGTGGATGCCAAGGAGCTCTTCCACCGGGCCGATTCCGAAGAATAGCAGGAAGGCCGCGGCCACGGCCCACATCAGCGGGTGGACTTCCCGGGCCCGGCCCTGGAAGGTACGGATCAGGGCGTAGGCGATGAACCCTGCGCCGAGGCCGTTGGCAATCGAGTAGGTGAATGGCATGAGCGTGACGGTCAGGAAGGCCGGGATACCGATGCCCCAGTCGTGCCAGTCGATCTTGCCTACTTGGGACACCATCATGAAACCCACAACCACCAGGGCCGGAGCGACGGCCTCGAAAGGCACCAGGTTGATCAGCGGCGTGAAGAACATGGCCACGAGGAAGAGCAGCCCGGTCACGATCGATGCCAGCCCTGTGCGGGCGCCTTCGCCGATGCCCGCGCCGGACTCCACGAAAATCTGGTTGGAGGACACCGAGGAGCCCCCGCCTACTATCGCGCCGAGGGCGTCGACCTGGAGGACCCTGTCCACATTGGGGATGTTGCCCTTTTTGTCCACGGTGCCGGCCTCGTTGGCCAGGCCCACCATGGTGCCCATGGCGTCGAAGAAGATGCTCAGGAGGATCACGAAGGCCAGCAGTGCGGCGGCCACAAAGCCCAGGTGCTCAAAGGCGCCGAACGGGTTCGCTTTGCCGATCAGCGACAGGTCGGGTGCTCCCCATTCGCTCAGCCTCGGCGCCACGAGCGACCAGCCCTGCGGGTTGTAGTTGGTGCCGTCGAAGGACGGCCCGATGTGCAGGGTGAATTCCAGGAGGGCGGCCAGCGCCGTTGAGGCGATGATCCCGATCAGGATGGCTCCGCGGACCTTGCGGACCACCAGGGCGATAGTGAGGATGAGGCCGAAGACGAAGACGAGGGTGGGCCAGCCAAGCAGCTTGCCGTCCACGCCCAGGCTCACGGGAACAGTGGTGCCTGCGGCGTCGGGAATGCGGCGGACAAAGCCGGCGTTCACCAGCCCGATAAGCGCGATGAACAGGCCGATGCCCACCACGATGGCTGTCTTCAGGCCACCAGGGACGGCTTTGAACACAGCGGTACGGAAGCCGGTGAGCACCAGGATCAGCATGGTCACCCCGGAGATCAGCACCAGGCCCATCATGTCCGGCCACGTGAGTCCCGGGTTGGCGGCAACTGTGACGGCAACGAAGGCGTTGACGCCGAGGCCGGTCGCAATGGCAAAGGGATGTTTGGCATAGGCGCCCATGAGGATGGTCAGGACTCCAGCCACCAGGGCGGTGACTGCGGCCACGGCGGCAAAACCGAGCGTGTTCCCGTTGGAATCAGCTCCCGACAGGATGAGGGGATTCAGGACCACGATGTAGCTCATTGCGAAGAAGGTGGCGAAGCCGCCGCGGACCTCACGTGAGAAGTTTGAGCCGCGTTCGGAAATCTTGAAGTACCGGTCGATTGCAGAGCCCTGTTTGAGCATGATGTCTCCGGGGTGGGGGTAGTTAGCTCTCAAATCCTATGTTGACGGCGGCAGGCGCCAGCTGATTTTCGCCTAGTCTGTAAGGAAGCCAACACAAGGGAGCTCCCATAGCCATGCGCCAATCCCGCCAGCCGATTATTGCCCTCATTGCCGCCATGGCAACGGCCCTTGCAGCTGCCCTCGCTTGTGCAGTTGCGCTGCTGGCTGCTGTCCCGGCGTCGGCGCATGATGCTGCCGCGTCCACCGCCCCCGCCAACGGCTCCACCGTTTCGTCCGTACCGGACAAGGTATCCGTGACCTTTAGCAACAATCCGTTGGCCCTGGGCTCGCAATTCATCATCAACGATTCCAGCGGGACGAATTGGGCCGAGGGACCCGTTGAAATCGTGGATAACGTGGCATCGCAGAAACTCAAGGAGGGGGCGCCTGCCGGGCAGTTCACCGTGGCCTGGCGCGTGGTCAGTTCGGATTCGCACCCGATTGAAGGAACGTTCAGCTTCGCCGCCGGTTCCGGCGCAACGACGTCGGGGGCGGTAACGACGCCGGGAACGGCTGGCGCTACAGGCGCACCCACCGCCGTCGCCACTTTGGGGACAGCCCAACCTGGTGCAGGCACCCCCGCCGGCCCCACTGCCGGAACCACTGGCCAAACGGCTTCCGATGCCTCCGAACCGTTCCCGTGGAGCATCGTGGTCTTCGCGCTGGTCGCCCTCGGCCTGCTGACCTTCCTTGGCGTGACTGCGCGACGACGGCTGGCTGCGGGGGCGGACGAAAAGGGCGACGACG
The DNA here is from genome assembly GCF_018613855.1 of Arthrobacter sp. ISL-30. GTDB lineage: Bacteria > Actinomycetota > Actinomycetes > Actinomycetales > Micrococcaceae > Arthrobacter. Next base: position 83,075 of record NZ_JAGGPK010000039.1, on the reverse strand, counting down.
TCGTCGAGGAGTGAGGTCTCGGCGCTTTCGACGACGCAAAACCGCGAGATCTCACTCCTCGGCGGGCACCTGGCAAGCGGCGGGCACCTGGCAAGCGGCGGGCAGCGAGTCCTAGGCGGGCGCCGGGATGGCTGCGAAGCTGCCTGTGAGGGCAGCCTGCACACTTCCGGGGTTTACCCTGGCCGAAATGGCCTGCCCCACGACTTTCGCCTGCCGCAGCACTTCCTTGGGAGTCGGAGTGATGAGGTCCCCTACTCCCACCAGGTAGATCCCGATTGAGCGCATGGCCGCAGCGAGGTTGTGGCCTACCGTGATGCCGAGCTCGGCCACCATCCGGCGGAGCTGGCTCTGACCGCAGCGTGTCACCACAATGTGGTCGGCGAGCAGTACGCCGTCGGCAGTGTGGACTGCCCATTGCCGCCTGGAAGTGCCGCCGAGGTCATCGGCGAGGCCGTGGTCCACGGCGTTCAGCTGTATGGCGCGGGTTGTGTTGCGCACATCGAGTTGGTGGCTTGAGGCGTAGTTGCGCAGATGCCGCAGGATCTCGTTCCGTTCCTGGAGCGAGGCTGCGTCCGCGGAATCACAGCGAGGGAGGGCCGCGGTGTTCGTGGAGAGTGCGGCGCCACTGTTGACACCTGAGCCGGCGACGTCCAGCCCGCTCACTATGATGGCGGCAATCCCGTGCCGGCGAAGTTCGCTGGCTACGGCGAGACCGGACAATCCAGTACCAATGACCACGGCAGTAGTTCGTTCCGTGGCGGAAACAGGCGTGAGTGACACTACGTGATTCCTCCTTGAGGGCTTGTGCCGGAAGCGTCCTTGCTTGAGCGCGTCCGGCCTGTCCCCCAAGACGTGGCCGGTAACCCCAATTCCCAAAAAATGTGTTGTCCAACACAATTCAGGAGAATCGGTGCCTCGAACATTACAGAAATTTCGGCGCTCTGGATAGCCTTTGCCGAATTCAGGTTGCACGCTAACATTTTTGGCTGGAAAGGATCGTTGACCGTCCAATATCGCCACCGATTTGGCGAAAGTCAGCGCTGCCGCGTCGGCGTTAGAGTGCCCGATCAGGCCGCTTGATTCGAACATGTGAACGGAGAATAGTAGGCCTTGGAGGCCAATCATTCGAAAATACGCTGCGCAACAGGGCAACTGGTCGGGCCTCTGGCAGAATAGCCGCAACTATTGCAGCAGCGTGAGGAGGCGGGTCCCATGGACCGGCACGACAGGCACCCCGAGCCCGAGGGCATGGACGAGAACCAGGCGGTGGCGCTAGAGGGAATCGTCGTCGGCGTCGACGGGTCCGACCACGGCCAGTGCGCATTGGTGTGGGCCGCGCGGGAAGCCGAACGGCGTCGTCGTCCCCTTCACATTGTGACGGCATACTCAGTTCCCATCTTTGCGGCCTCAGGCCTCGACGGCGGTTACGCCACCGTGGACGATTCGGTGATCCGCGAGGGTGCGGAAGCCATTGTCAGGCAGGCTTTGGACAAGGTTTCGGGCTACGACGTCGACGTCGACGCCTCCGTGGAGAATGGAGATGCCTCAGGCGTGCTCCTGGAAATGTCCGAAATGGCCGAGCTGCTGGTTTTCGGGACCCGCGGCCGCGGAGGTTTCGTCGGTCGCCTGCTTGGCTCAGTGAGCAGCGCCCTTCCCGCGCATGCCAAGTGCCCAACGGTGACGATCCCGCTGATCTGTGCTGACCGGCTTGGGGAAACAACCGAGGACAAGCACGTCAAGGCCGAACAGGCCAAGTCCGGCCGGCGGCCGATCGAGAACGTCGTGGTGGTCGGCGTCGACGGCTCCGAACAAGCCCGGGTCGCCGTTCTGGAGGCCGCGGAACAAGCCCTACGCATGGGTGCGCCGCTGCGAATCGTCTGCGCCGTTCCGCAATACAGCGGATCGCTGGCCTGGGTTCCGGCGCCGCTGGATCGGGAGGCGCTCTTCAGGGATATCCAGGTGCAGCTTAACGCTGGCGTTGCCTGGGTCAAGAGCCATTTCCCAGGCCTCAGGGTCGAGAGCCAGCTGGTGGATGGTTCGCCCGTGGACGTACTGGTGGAAGCCAGCCGGGGAGCCGAACTCGTGGTGCTGGGTACGCGCGGCCGCGGCGGCTTCACCGGGATGCTTCTTGGTTCGACCTCCGACGGTGTCCTTCACCACGCCAAGGGCCCCGTCATGGTGGTACCCGACCGTGAAGATCCGCGGCTCGCGGACCGCGCCAACTTCGGCCCGCTTCTCGGCGCAGCGTAGTTCGTCCCCACCCCGTGGAACAGAGCCAGTCCGCCGATGGCAGGGGACCAGCCCTGGTCCTGCCGCTGCACGGAATCGGCTCGGGAATGCTTCAGCAGGTCGGCGGGAAGGCGGCCAACCTCGGTGAGCTGCTCTCCGGGGGCTTTCCGGTGCCGGAAGGCTTCTGCCTGACAACCGAGGCCTACCGGTCCGCGATCCGCCCCGAACAGCTTAGCCCCGTGATTGAGGCGCTCGCCGATACGGATCCAGCCGACCTCGCCGCTATCGCCGAGCTGGCGGGTCGGGCGCGGAGTTTGGTGTTCGACGCCGGCCTTCCGCCAGCGGTCGAAGACGCGCTCAGGCATGCCTATTTGAAGCTGTCGGGCAAGGCGGCACCGAACGGGGGTGCCGCCGTCGCAGTGCGCTCCTCCGCAACGGCGGAAGACCTGCCCTCCGCAAGTTTCGCCGGGCAGCAGGACACGTACCTGAACGTCATCGGCCTTGAGCCGCTCCGCTTGGCCGTTCTGAAATGCTGGGCTTCCCTCTGGACCGATCGGGCAGTGAACTACCGGACCAGCAACGGGATCAACCACGCTACGGTGGCGCTCGCCGTCGTCGTCCAGGAGATGGTGGATGCTAAGGCGGCAGGAGTGCTGTTCACCGCCAATCCTGTCACCGGAAGCCGTCACCAAGCAGTAATCGATGCCAGTCCCGGGCTGGGGGAGGCAGTTGTGTCCGGTGCAGTGAACCCGGATCATTTCGTCGTTGACAGCGTGGCGGGGAGCATCCTGGCGCGGAAGCTGGGGGACAAGCGCCTGGTGATCAGGCCCCTGCACGGCGGGGGCACGGAACGAATCGAAAGCGGACAGCCGGGGGTCGAATCGGCCACGCCCTGCCTTGAGGAAGGACAGGTCACCGCGCTGGCAGACCTGGGGCGCCTGGTAGAAGCTCATTTCGGTGCGCCGCAGGACATCGAGTGGGCCATCGACCACGACGGAAAACCGTGGCTGACCCAGGCCCGCCCCATCACAACTCTCTACCCGCTTCCGCAGCGTGCGGTCCCGGCTGAGGGCGACCGTGTCTACTTGTGCTTCAGCCTTGCCCAGGGCCTGACTCGACCTATCACGCCCATGGGCCTGGCCGGAATCCGCCTTATCGGCTCGTCTGTGGCACGGGCCGCCGGGTTCGACGTTCCTGATCCGCGGAAGGGTCCGCCCCCTTATGCGGAGGCTGGCCAGCGGGTTTACTTCGATCTGACTGCAGTCCTCCGAAGCGCAACGGGCCGGGCGATCGTGCCGCGGGTTTTCGACATCATGGAAGCCAGGTCCGCCACAATCATGCGCCGGCTGTTCGATGATCCGCGGTTTGCCATCACAAGCAGGACGCCCCTGCGCCTGATCCGCCATGTGGGCCCCGTGCTGGTCAGGTACCGGGCACCCGAGACCTTGCTGCGCGGCGCCTTCCGCCCGACGGCGGCCCTCGCAAGGCTTGAGCAGTTCGGAAGCCGCCTTGAGCGCTCCCTCGAGGTTCCCGACGGCGCGACGCCCCGAGAGCGGCTCGACCACGCCGAGCGCATCCTTGGCCGGGAATTGTTCTCCATCCTCCCCAATACGCTGCCCCTAGCCATCCTGGGCTTCGGTGCCCTGGGGCTGGTCCACAAACTGCTCGGCCAGGATGCCCCCTTCAGTGAGCTGCAGCCGGTGCTCCGCGGGCTGCCGAACAACGTGACTACCGAGATGGACCTGGAGTTGTGGGACCTTGCGGCGGACATCCGCGCGGACAAGGCGTCAGTCGAGCTCTCCTCGGCGCTCCCTCCGACTGAACTGGCCGCTCAGTTCAAGGAGGGTTCGTTGCCAGAGGTAGCGCAATCCGGCCTGGAGCACTTCCTCACGGAGTTTGGACACCGGGCGGTCGCCGAGATCGACCTCGGCATGCCGCGCTGGAGTGATGATCCGACGCACATCATCGGCATCCTGGTGAACTACCTGCGGCTCGATGAAGCAGGGGAGTCGCTGGTTCCAGACCGGCAGTTTCGTAAAGCCCAGGCTGAGGCCGAGGCACAGATCGCAAAGCTTGTGGCGTTGGCCGGCGAAAGGGGCGGCCGGGTGGGCCGTGTCCGGAGCACAATTGTCTCTGCGGCCCTGGACCGCACACGGCGATTCGCAGGGCTCCGCGAATTGCCGAAGTACAACATCGTGTTGGGACTCGCCGCGGCCCGTCGCCAGATTTCCCTCGTCGGGGAGGAGTTGGCCGCGTCGGGAAGGATCGCCGAGGCCAGCGATATCTATTTCCTCGACCTGGAGGAGGCGCGGCAGGGACTGGACGGGACCGGGCTGCATGCCTTGGTGGAGGAACGGCGCAGTGCGTACGAGCTCGAACTGAAGCGCCGGCATATTCCCCGGCTGCTGTTCTCCGACGGGACGGAACCTGAGGCGCTCTCTTCTGGCACAAGCGGCCTGACGTCAGACGGGGCACTAACCGGGACGCCCGCATCGGCGGGTTCCGTGTCCGCCGTCGCACGCGTCATCCTGGATCCGGTGGGCGCGCATCTGGAACCGGGCGAAATCCTGGTGGCGCCGTCCACGGATCCGGGCTGGACTCCGCTCTTCCTGACGGCGGGTGGGCTGGTAATGGAGATGGGCGGTGCCAACTCGCATGGTGCCGTGGTGGCCCGGGAGTATGGAATTCCGGCAGTGGTGGGCGTCGCCGATGCGACGTCGCTGCTCCGGACGGGGCAGCGAATAACGGTCGACGGCGGCGCCGGCAGCGTGACTTTCGATCCGTGAGCTATTGGGTCGACCCGTAAGTTATTGGGGAGTCAGTTCGATGTTGTAGGAGCGGATGTGGGATATCTGCGCCGAGATGAAATCGAAAATGTCGCAGGAAGCGATCGTGCTGACTTCACCATTCGGGTCAATGTACCGCGCCACGGAGTCGATCACGACGCAATCCTCAGCGACGACCACCTTGAACTGGTCAAACTCCGTCCTGACCTTCTCCAGTTCCATTCCCTGGGCCTTGCACACATCAACAACGGACTGCTTGCCTATCAGGTCTTCCGCGCCCACGATCTGCCAGGCAACATCGTTGCTGAGGTACGGGATGGCGTCGTCGAAACGGTGGTGCGAAAAGGCGCGGGCAATGTTTTCAATGGACAATTCCATGGCGTTGCCTCATTTCTCTGCTCGAATTCGCTGTTGGGATCATTGAACTCCCGAAGTGCGTGCACCGCCACGGGCGCGGGCAGCTGTGGCCACGAGATGGCTAGTCCCTGATGCCCTCACGCTCAGCACGGTGGATCGCCCAGGCAGCGTTGATGAGTCCGATATGGCTGAAGGCTTGAGGAAAGTTGCCCAGCTGCTCACCGCTTTCGGCGTCCACCTCCTCCGAGAGAAGGCCGACGTCGTTGATGTAGGAGAGGGCACGTTCGCAGACTTCGCGTGCTTCAGTGGTCCGGCCGTCCATCGCCAGCACCTGTGTGAGCCAAAACGTACACAAGAGGAAACTGCCCTCTCCGCCCGCAACACCGTCCACCCCTGTTTCAGTGCGATACCGGTAGACAAGACCATGAGCATCAGTCAGATGTTTCTGGATGGCCGCTACCGTTGACCTGATCCTGGCGTCGGAGGCCGGCAGGAAACCCGCTATCGGCAGCATGAGCGCGGAGGCGTCCAGTTCGGATGAACCGAAGGACTGAGTGAACGCCTTCACCTCGTCATTCCACCCTTGGTCAAGGATTGCGTCGCGGATTTCGTCCGCGGCCATGCGCCATTCCTCCACCTTCTCGCCTGCATGAAGCTGCTCAGCCAGGGCGACCGCCCGGTCCAAGGCGACCCAGCACATGAGTTTCGAGTAGAGAAAATGCTGCGGCTCCCCGCGGACTTCCCAGATGCCGTTGTCCTTCTGGCGCCATTGCTGGGCTGCGGCGTCCGCGAGTCCGCCAAGGAAGCGGCGCGTTGCGGCATCCAGGTGTTCGAGTTGCTTTCGAAGGAGCAGCGCAGCATCGAGCAGTTCGCCGTAAACATCCAGCTGGGGCTGTGCCCATGCACCATTTCCCACTCTCACCGGCCGGCTGTTCCGCCACCCCGATAACTGCGGGAGGATTCTTTCGCTGAGGTCATGTTCGCCGCCGATCCCAAACATGATCTGAAGAGGACGCTCCGGCTGTGCATGGGCGGCGGCTGCTGTAACAAACTCAAAGAACTCGTGGGCTTCATCCGGGCAGGCGGCCACCCATAGAGCCTTCAACGTAAAGCTTGCGTCCCGGATCCAGGAGTAGCGGTAGTCCCAGTTACGCTCACCTCCAATTTGTTCAGGGAGTGAAGTGGTTGCGGCGGCGACAATCGCGCCCGTCGGTTGATAACTGAGCGCCTGGAGGACCAGACCGGAATGATGGATCGCCTCCGTCCAGGGCCCGTCATAGCTTTGGTGAATCTTCGACCACTGCTGCCAGGCGGAGACCGTCACGTCGATGCCTTCAGCTATGCGGCATTGTGAGTAGGTGTCGGGAATGGCGTCACCTAGTGCTGAATACTGCAGGGCAAAGTAGAGCTCGTCTCCCTCGGCGAGGTCAAAGACGGCGTGGGCCACCCCCGAGTCTGACTGAAGCGGCGCCGGCGTCGAAAGGGCGAGCCTGCCCGCTCCGCCCACACCCATAACGCCGGATTCGGAGTCGCTCAGCACAGGAACGACAAGGCCGTATTCCGGCCTTGGCTCGTAGCGCACTTGGATGCGAACAGTGCCCATGCTGCATTTGATGCCGCGGAGCAAAGTGTGGGGTGCGCCGAGTCCGAGACTGTGGGGATCTGCAGTGTGCTTCAGCTCCATGGCGTCCACAAGCTTGGCTGTTCCCCCTGCCTGCTGGAACGTTGTTTCCAACACCATGCTGGCAGGGAGATAGGACCTGGTTGCCTCAAAGGATTCGGTAGGGGTAATGGACCAGTGGCCTGCCTTGTCTCCGATCAGCGCGGCGAAGACTGAGGGACTGTCGAACCTGGGGAAACAGAGCCAGTCGATTGACCCGGCGTTACTGACCAGTGCCGCTGAATGCCGGTCGGAGAGCATCGCATAGTCGGAGATGGGAAGAGTGGTCATGGTGCACTCCTTTACGACCAGCAATGAGACAACGGTAAGGGAGTCGCGGGCGGCGAGTCTATGACGGACTCGCGCCTGTCGCATCGGCTTGTGGCAGGGCTCTGGTCGCCCTGATCCGCCCTTCGTCGTCGGCCTGTTCCAGCTCGAAGCCCAAGTGATTCAGCAGCCCAAGCGCGCCGTGGTTGTCCGCCGTCGTTTCCGCCCTTAACGCCCTAAAGCCTAGTGACGCGGCCTCCTCAAGAACCTCCGCCATGGCCCGTATGCCGGTTCCGCGTCCGCGCTCTCCTTGCGCCAGCCAGATGCCTGTCTTGGCTGCCTGGGCGGTTCCCGTAGCTTTCAGTCGCATGGATCCCACCACCAAGCCGTCGGACACAATGGCCCAGGTCGCTTCGCCCATGGGGCCAGGTACGCCTTGGCGCCGCTCACGATGGAAGGCTCTAAGCCAGGCGATCCGTACGGGAGTCCAGTCGGCGCCGGGCGACATTGGGGGCGTCACTTCGTTGGCCCGGGCGTCCTTTGTGGCAACTTCGACCAGTTGGTCAAGGACCTCCTCGTCCACTGGTATCAGCTTCACTTTGTGGATCGGGGAGGGATTCATCCGTGCCGCCAGGCACTGACGGCAACGGCCCCGCCGTGGACGATGTCCAGGTCGATTGGCACGCTGTGCCGAGCGTTCCTGCGTAAGGGGGCACCAGCACGGTACCCACCCGCGTCTCGCCGGCCGCTGCCATAGCGTTCCAACCGAGGGAGGCCTGCGCCGATGCCCCGGGCGCGAGCGTTAGCCGCTTGGCACCATGGTCCGTGGTCATGAAGGAGCCCCCGTGAACCAGCAGGACGTCCATGGCCCAACCTTCGGAGTTGTTGAAGGCGATGTCAGGATAGGACTCGAGGATGCAGGGAGTGTCGCCGCTATTGACCAGGCCTAACCCAAGGCCGCGGTGTCCCGTCGCGGCGTCGGGTTCGCCGACGGTGACGGTGACTTGCTCGCCGCGGCACCAGCCAGGGCCCGCCTCCTGCTGCCCAGGTGAAATGTTGGGCGAGCCGTAGACGACTGGCGGTACCGACGGCGACGGCGCCGGGGCCGCCCCGGGAGCCCGGGCCGCCCGGGCTGCTTCATCGGTAAGAGGAACGGAGATCACCAGCAGGGCTGCGCAGGCGGCGACCAGGCCAAGCCAAAAGGCTCGCGGGCGCCGCGAAGGGGGCTTGGTCCCTGTTTTCAGTCGCATGGCAAGCACACCGGCCATGGCAGGAACCCGTCCCCAAACGATTCCCCAGTACGCGGAGGACGGAATGGATTGGTCGACGCCGTTCAAGATGGCGGCAAGGCGCGACGGCGGCCAGTCGGCCAGGATGGACCCCAGCGACCACAGCACGCCTGCCGCGAAGGACGCGAGCACCACGCGATAACGATCGGCCAGGGCAGAGGAGCATGCCAGGCCGATGAAGCTACTGTCCCCGGAAAGACGAGCCGCACTACGGATGCCGGAAATCCGACGTCGAACCAAGTCAGCGCCGCATTAATGGCGCCGCTGAGAAGCCAGGCAAGTCCGGCAATCAGTGCTGTCCACAGACTGCCGCGATCTAATCCAATTCGTTCCCCCATGAGCCCCAGCCTATGTGAGTATCCCAAGGTTCCGCTGAGGGTCGACTTGCCAGCGGAATGCGAGGACGATTAAAGAACAGCCGCTATAAGGAGGTCTGTAATGTGCTACGCATCGCATGAGGATTTTGGTTGGCGCACCAAGAGGGAAGCCACCCGGAAGCCTGAAGCGCGCCCGGAGAAAACACCGGATCAACCGGAACCTCGAGTCCAGGAAGAAGAACCGAGGCTGTGGACATTCCTTGCCCGTCGCAGGGAAAGCACCAAAGTCGAGGAACCGGAGACCGAAAGGATTCGCGAGAGGGTCTAGGGCGCTGACCATGGAAGGTACCGCACCAGCGGTGCCTTCCTTTTTTTGCTTAAGCCGCTCCGCGAAGTCATTGTTTCTTTACATGATGTCAGATATTCTTTACATCATGACGAGATCCAAGCGAGGAGCGGGCATGGGTTCTGAAGAGAGAAGCGCGTGGATCATGCTGGTGGTCTCGCTCGCTGCATACGTGACGTACCTCGCCATAATTCTCGGAAGGGCGGCAGGTGCGCCGCTTCATGAGGTGCCCTACGTCGCCACCATGCTGTGGACCATTGGCGGGGCGATCGTCGCCTCGATCGGGCTGAACATCCTGTTCTCCGTCATCCTCCGCGACGGGGAAGGGAAAAAGGACCAGCGCGACCGGGAGATCTACCGCTTCGGCGAATATATAGGGCAGTCCTTTCTCGTCATCGGCGGTGTGGCTGCGCTGGTGATGTCGATGGCGGAATTCCCATACTTCTGGATTGCGAACGCGGTCTGCCTCGCCTTCTTCCTCTCGGCTGTACTGGGCTCCGTCGCGAAAGTCATCGCCTACCGCCGAGGCCTGCCGGCATGGTGAAGCCGACGCGCATATCAAACGAGATTCGACGCCTGCGATTCGCGCACGGGGAAATGACCCAGGCCGAACTAGCGGAGCGCACCGGCGTGACCCGGCAGACCATCATCGCCATCGAGCAGGGGCGCTATTCTCCGTCGCTTGAGATGGCATTCCAGATTGCCCAAGTGTTCAGAGTTCCGTTGGAGGAAGTCTTCCAATACCCGTCGAGCGAAGGAGACATGCCATGAAAGCCATTACTCAGCATATGTACGGCGAGGCTGACGTCCTCAGCCTCGAAGATCTTGAAACCCCGGCAGTTGGCGACGACGAGGTTCTCGTTCGTGTGAAGGCGGCGGGTGTCGACGCCGGCGTGTGGCATCTTATGGCCGGGAAGCCCTATCTCTTGCGCCTCTTCGGCGGCGGATTCCGCAGGCCCAAGGTGAGACTCAGGGGTCGGGAGCTTGCGGGAGAAGTTACGGCCGTCGGCAGGAAGGTCACGCTTTTCCGTCCCGGTGATGAAGTCTTTGGAATTTCGCTGAAGGGCTCCTTCGCAGAGTATGCCGTAGCCGGTGAAGACAGGCTCGAGACGAAGCCCGCGAACCTGACGTTCGAGGAAGCGGCGGCAGTGCCCGTATCCGGAGCGGCTGCACTCCACGCCCTTCGCGACTCCGGACATGTTCAGGAGGGGCAGTCCGTCCTCATCATTGGTGCCGGTGGCGGCGTCGGTAGTTTTGCAATGCAGATCGCCACTGCCCTCGGGGCGAAAGTCACGGCGGTCTGCAGCGCCGGGAAAGCGGATTTCGTCAAGTCCCTTGGCGCCGAAAACGTCATTGATTACAGGCGTGAGGACTTCTCCCTGGGCGACGTCCGCTACGACCTCATTCTCGATATCGCCGGCAATAGCGCATTGCCCCGTCTCCGGCGAGTGCTTGCCCCAGAGGGAACCCTTGTCTTCGTTGGCGGGGAAGGAGGCGGGCCGATTTTCGGCGGGCTCGGCAGGCCACTGCGGGCGCTCGTCCTGTCGCTCTTCACGCGTCAAAAGCTACGGAGCCTTGTGTCGGCCGAACGTGCCGAGGACCTGCGGGATTTGCGGGCGTTCATCGAGGCCGGCAAGATCAGGCCCGTCGTCGATACCGTCTATCCTCTCGCCGACGCTCCGGCGGCCGTTGCCCGCTGGAAGGCCGGCCGGGTCCGCGGCAAGCTCGTGATCACCCCCTAACCCCGGCGAGGAGCGAGGTTTCGGCGCTTTGATACAGCCAAAGCGCCGAGACCTCGCTCCTCGGCAACAAACAGGACCCTTGCGTATCGCTAAGAGCCATGTCACACTGTTCATCGATACGCATCGACGATATGCATCGACAATTCAGCGAGATACCTCGAACAGCAGCCTGCTTATGACGGAAGGGGGAGCGATGCCCACCAGCAAAGACGTAGCGGCAGCAGCTGGCGTTTCCCAAAGCACCGTTTCCTATGTCATGAGCGGGAAGAGGCCCATCTCGGAGAAGACCCGCAAAAAGGTCGAGGCCGCGATTGAGCAGCTGACCTATCAGCCGAATGCCGGTGCCAGGGCATTGGCCAGCAGGCGCACCAACGTGCTCGGCCTCGTCATACCCTTAACTCCGGACGCACACGTCGGATCCCTCAGCGAATTCATTGCCGTGATCGCTGCTACCGCCAGGCAGCATGACAGGGACATCCTCCTCGTCACCGATGAAGAGGGGACCGAAGGCCTGCAACGGGTAGTCGGCCAACAGCTATGCGACGGCCTGATCCTTATGCAGGTGGAGGCCGACGACGACCGCATCCCGGTAGTCCGCAAGCTGCGTGTGCCAGTGGTGTTCATCGGTATCCCGAATGAGGCGGAAGGACTCAGCTGCATCGACGCCGATTTTGCCCTGGCAGGCCGGCAATGCATTGAGGAATTTGCCGCTGCCGGACACCAGGGCGCCACCGTCATCGGCTGGCGGCCGGAGTCCGGGGACCGCAAGCTCAACTTCGTGGATCGGTTCCTCGGTGGTGCCTTCGAACAGGCCGAGGCGAGTGGGCTTGCATTGAGCCACGTCTCGGGCTCAGCGGACATTGCTAGCATCGAGGCGGCCGTCGACGGCGGAATTGCCGCCGCCGATGGTCCGCCGGCCTTCGCATCACCCGAAGAACCGGTCCTGGAAATGCTCCCGCGGATCCTGCTGGATCGCGGGCTTAAGCCGGGAGTCGATGTCTCCATCATCGGAGTCGGAACCCAAACGAAATCCCTCGGTGAAAGACTGCGCCTGACCACCATCGATCTTGAACCCCGCACCGTCTCCCGACGTGCCGTCGAACTCCTCTGCAACTTCCTCAAGGATGGCGACGGCGGCCAGCGCCAGCATCTGGAGCTGATACCACCTGTCGTCACACAGCGGGACAGCACCATCCCCTCGCCGACGCACTAAACCACACCCTAACGACAGCCATCACCATCTTCACCACCATCTTTTCCACGATTCTCATCGATACGCATCGACGATTGAAGACCCAAGCAAAGGATCTGATAATGAAGTCAGCTTTCAGCAGCAAAACAATTGCCCTCGCTGTCACTGCCCTGGCGGGCCTGCCCCTCGCTCTGTCGGGGTGCGGGTCGGGCTCCGCAACGGCAGGCAGCGGCGGGAGCGTGACCGAAATCTCGGTAGTTGACTACTACAACAACGAGCCGGACAAGACGATCATCGGCGACACGCTTGCAGCCTGCGGGACAAAAGCCGGCGTCACCATCAAGCGTGAGACCGTCCCCGGGAAGTCCCTGATTGCGAAGGTGCTCCAGCAAGCCTCCTCCAAGACGCTGCCGGACGTCCTTATGCTCGACAACCCGGACCTGCAGCAGATCGCCGGCACCGGGGCCCTCGCGCCGCTTAGCGATTTCAAGATCAGCACGGACAACTATCCGGAGGGCATTCTCAGCGCGGGCACGTATAAGGACAAGGTCTATGGCCTCGCCCCCACTGTGAACACGATCGCACTCTTCTACAACAAGGACCTCCTGGCCAAGGCCGGCGTAACCCCGCCCAAGACCTGGGATGAGCTGAAGGCCGCCGCGGCCCAGCTCACGAGCGGCGGCCAGTACGGGCTGGCCTTCAATGCCAATGCCACCTACGAAGGAACCTGGCAGTTCCTGCCAGTCATGTGGTCCAACGGCGGGGACGAGAAAAACATAGCGACTCCGGAAACCACGGAGGCGCTCCAGCTCTGGACCGACCTCGTCAAGAGCCGTTCGGTCTCCTCCTCTGCCCTGAACTGGACGCAGGCCGACGTCAAGGACCAATTCCTGGCACGCAAGGCGGCCATGATGGTCAACGGTCCGTGGCAGATCCCATCGCTGGGTAAGGATGCCTCACTTCAGTACGGCGTCGTGAACATTCCGGTCAAGGATGCGGACCAGACGGCGGTGGGCCCGCTTGGCGGCGAGGTCTGGACCGTTCCGCAGACCGGCAACAAGGCCAGGCAGGCCAAGGCAGCGGAGATCGTGTCCTGCATGAACAGCGACGAAAACCAGCTCGCCATGGCCAAGTCCAGGAACACCATCCCCTCCAAGACTTCGCTGGCCGACACCTTCGCTGCCGAGAACCCGAAGCTGGCCACGTTCACTGAACTGGTCAAGACCGCTCGAGCCCGTACCGGACAGCTCGGCGAAGAATGGCCGGGACAGGCCCAGAAGATCTACACCGCCATCCAGACAGCGCTCACTGACAAGGCTGCTCCCGCTGATGCGCTCAAGCAAGCCCAGGGCCAGTAGACGGGGAGCAGGCACATGTCAGCAACCGTCGAGCTAACCCGCCGCCAGCCGGCGTCGCTCCCGCCGGGAACCGGGAACTCCCGGCGTTTGAACAGGCGCTGGAACCACCGACGCCGGGAGCGCCTTTACCAGTGGATGTTCCTGGTCCCCGCCGTGGCCTACCTGGCCTTGTTCTTCGGCTACCCCGTGGCCAAGAACGTCATCATGGGGTTCCAGGAGTACAGCACCTCCACCTTCTACACGGGAGAAGCCCCCTGGGTGGGGTTGCAGAACTACGTCACCGTGGTGACGTCGTCGCTGTTCACTACCTCCTTGGTCAACACGGCACTGTTCACCGCAGGTTCCATCGCGGGGCAGTTCGTGATCGGCCTGGCCCTCGCCGTCTTCTTCAAGCGGAAGTTCCCGCTCAACGGGGTCCTGCGCTCGCTCCTGCTGCTGCCCTGGCTGCTGCCGCTCATCGTTTCCAGCGCCGTGTGGCGTTGGATCCTGGACAAAGACAGCGGTGCGTTGAACAACTTCCTGGGCGGCCTGGGAATCATCGACACTGGCGTGCCCTGGCTGACCAGCACCTCGCTGGCGCTCGCCGCCGTCGTTGGTGTCAACATCTGGATCGGCATCCCGTTCAATGTCACCGTTCTCTATGGCGGACTGCAGGACATCCCCGACGAACTGTACGAGGCGGCATCACTGGACGGCGCCACGGGTTGGAGGGCCTTCCAGCATGTCACCTGGCCGATGCTGCGCCCGGTGGTCAGCGTGGTCCTGGTGCTGGGGGTCGTCTATACGCTCAAGGTCCTGGACATCATCCTGGGCCTGACCAATGGCGGGCCCGCGAACTCGACGCAGACCGTGGCCACCCAGTCCTACGCCCTGTCCTTCCAGGAGTTCAAGTTCGGCGAGGGCGCGGCGATGGGCAACATCCTGGTATTGATCTCCCTCGTCTTCGCAGTTCTCTACCTCCGCGCCAACCGCCGTGCCGTCGATGAGTGAGGCTCAACAATGACTGTCAACGCACTAAAGAACGACGCCGGCCAGCTGGCCGGGGGACGTCGGCTGGCCGGAGGACAAAGGCAGCTGAGCAGCGGGCAAGCGGGTGGTCGGCAGGCCAGCGAACGCAAGCAGTGGGGTTCCACGGCGCTTGCCATTCTGTTCCTTGCGATCATGCTGTTTCCCGTCTACTGGATGATCAACGCTTCCCTCCAGCCCAACGGGACCACGCTGCAGACCTCGTGGTTTCCTCTGGCTCCCGACTTCACCGGCTATGCAACCGCCATCAGCCAGCAGGGCCGGAACCTCGGAACAAGCCTGGTGGTGTCCCTCGGAAGCGTCCTGCTCAGCCTGGCGATTGCCGCGCCCGCCGCCTACGCCCTGGCTTACTTCAAGGTTCGGGGCGCCGGAGTGGTGCTGTTCGCCATCCTGATCAGCCAGATGATCCCCGGCATCGTCGTGGCCAACGCCCTGTACACCGCCTACAACGACCTCGGCCTGCTTAACTCCATCCCGGGGCTGATCCTAGCCGATTCCTCACATGGCATTCCCTTCGCCATCCTGATTATTCGGGCCTTCATGAACGGCATGCCGGGCTCCGTGATTGAGGCGGCCAGGGTGGACGGTGCGGGCCACATTCGGACCTTCTGGTCAATCGTCCTGCCGCTGAGCAGGAACGCCCTCATCACCTCCGGACTCTTTACGTTCCTGTTTACGTGGAGCGACTTCCTGTTCGCCCTCACGCTGACCACCACCGACGACGTCCGGCCTGTGACGCTGGGAATCTTCCAGTACATCGGCGCCTACGTCAACGACTGGAGCTCCGTCATGGCTACGGCGGTCCTCGCCTCCATCCCGGCCATCGTCCTGCTCCTTGTGGCCCAGAAATATGTGGCCGCAGGAACCCGCGGCGGGGCCGTGAAATAAAGACCCGCACTTTCAACCAACGTAATCAGCACAAAACATAGGAGAAACCATGAGCAACCCTTCCCGCATCCGGGTGACCGTCTGGAGCGAGAACCGGCACGAACAGGAGCACGAGCACGTCGCCGGGCTCTATCCGGAAGGAATGCACGGCGCGGTCAAGGCCAGCATCGAAGAGAACCTTGGCACCGCCGTCGAGGTCCGCACCGCCACACTGGATGAACCGGAACACGGCCTCAGCGAGGAAGTCCTGGCCAACACGGACGTCCTGACGTGGTGGGGCCACATGGCCCACGGTGACGTCGACGACGAAATCGTGGAGCGCGTCCACCGGCATGTCCTGTCCGGCATGGGACTGATCGTGCTGCACTCCGGCCACTGGTCCAAGATCTTCACCAAGCTCATGGGTACCACGTGCACCCTGCGCTGGCGGAGCGAGCAGGACCGCGAGCTCGTCTGGACGGTAGAGCCCACGCACCCGATTGCCAAGGGCGTGCCCAACCCGATCATCATCGACCAGCAGGAAATGTATGGCGAATTCTTTGACATCCCCACACCGGAGGAGTTGATTTTCATCAGCTCCTTCACCGGCGGCGAGGTGTTCCGTTCGGGCTGCACCTTCCGACGCGGCCACGGCAAGATCTTCTTCTTCAGCCCCGGCGACCAGGACTATCCCGTCTACCATCACAAGGACATTCGCCGCGTCATTTCCAATGCCGTCGAATGGGCTGTGACGGAGCGGCCGCGCCGCGAACTCCCGGAGCTGCTGCGCTACGAGACGGACCAGTTCTTCACCGGCGCCGGCTACAAGGGCGCCACCGCAATCTACGAGGAATCCCACGCATGAACGGGCCTGTAGGCATGAACGGCCCTGTAGGAACGAACCCGCCGTTCGCGACCATAGAGGACGACCGCACGCCGCTGAAAGTCGTGGTGGTCGGGGCCGGGGGAATGGGCCGAGCGTGGCTAGGCGCGGTCGAGGCCTCTCCCCTCGTGGAACTGGCCGGCATCGTGGACCTTGACCTCGACTCCGCCCGGGCCGCTGCAGCGGCCGTTGGAAAGCCAGCGCTCCCGGTGGGCGCCGGGGCTGCAGAGCTTGCGTCCGACGTCGGAGCCCGGGCAGTCATCAACGTCACCGTTCCGGCCGCTCACCATCCTGTGACCACCGAAGCGCTGTTCGCCGGGCTGCCGGTGCTGGGCGAAAAGCCGGTGGCCTCCACAGTGTCCCAGGGCCTCAGCCTCGCGGCGGCGTCGGAAGTAACCGGACAGCTCTTTATGGTCAGCCAGTCCCGCCGCTACAATAGGAATCTGTTCGCGGCGAAGGCCCTTTCGCGGGATATCGGACCGGTGGGCATCCTGAGCGCCGATTTCTTCAAGGCGCCTCACTTTGGAGGGTTCCGGGACGCGATGGACCATCCCCTGCTGCTGGACATGGCCATCCACCAGTTCGATATGGCCCGGTTCCTCCTCGACGCCGACCCGGTATCCGCTTTCTGCGAAGAGTACAACCCCGCCTGGAGCTGGTACGACGGCGACGCTGCTGCGGCCGCCGTCTTTGAAATGTCCGGCGGCCAGCGCTTCACGTTCAACGGAAGCTGGTGCAGCCCGGGCCTGGAAACGTCCTGGAACGCGTCGTGGCGGATGGGCGGCGAATATGGAACCGTGCTCTGGGACGGCGACAACCCACCGACACTAGGCGGGGCCTCCAGCGAAGAGGCGGTGCCTGCGGACCTGACGGGGGTGGTGGATCCGAGCTCCGACATCCATGGTTCTCTGCGGGAATTCGTTGGTGCGCTTCGCTCAGGCGAGCTGCCTATGGGCCATGTGCGGGAGAACATCATGAGCCTCGCCATGGTGGAAGCCGCGATCGAGAGCGCCTCGACCGGTGCCCGCGTGCGCCTCGATCAGCTGCTGGAGCGTTCCTATCGGACGGCCTTGGACGAGGAACGCCATCCGGAGGTCTTGGCAGTCCTGGAATCCTGGGCGGGGGCTCATCGAGGAGTGAGATCTCTGGTCTAAGGCGGACTCAAAGGGCTGAGATCTCGCTCCTCGGCGGGGGAAAAGGTCCGGAATTTCTCCCGCGCGTCATGGGGTGGTTAGGCGTACTGTGGAACCATGAGGCGCGTCCTAGTAGACGAGGAGGCCTGGAGACCATGAGTCGGCGGTGGCTGCGGTGGTTGCCTGCAGCGGTAGTTCCTGCTGTGATTGGCGCGGCCGTGGTAGCCGCGCCGCTCCAGGCCGTATCGATTGGCCCGTTGCCGGAAAAAACGCCTGCCGAGGTCCTGGCCATGGCGGCAAACCATCAGGTACGCGCTTTGACTGGCACAGTCGAGCAGGATTCGGACCTGGGGCTTCCGCAGCTGCCACCAGGAGCCCCAACGTCCGGGCCCGGCGCCACCACCTTGCTTGAGCTGCTCGGCTCCTCCCACACGGCCCGCGTCTATGCCGACGGCCCCACGAAAGTACGCGTCCAGATCCTGGATCAGCTGGCGGAACGCGACCTGGTGCGCAATGGCTCGGAGGTGTGGCTGTATAGCTCCCGGGACAACACGGCCACGCACGTAACCGGACTGGATACCTTCAAGCCGTACGGGATAAGGGGCGGGATGAAGCACGACCCCGGGACGCACCCAATGCCGACGCCCGAGGACATCGCCAAGCGACTCTTGGCCGCGGCTGATCCCGGCACTTCCGTTGACTTGGGACCCGAGGTCCGGCTCGCTGAACGTTCGGCCTACCAGCTGGTCCTGACGCCGAAGACGGTCAACACCCTGGTTGCCTCGGTTGCTGTCTACGTGGACGGCGAAACGGGGATGCCGCTTGGCACGGAGGTAAGGGCCCGCGGGCAGCAGGAACCGGCGTTCCGAGTCGCTTTCACTGAGTTGTCACTCGTTGCTCCCGACGCCTCGATCTTCCAGTTCACGCCTCCTGAAGGAGCGACGGTCAAGGAGATCGGACTCGCGAATGACCTTCCGGCGTCGACGGATCCGACGTTGCCGGCACCAGGACTGCCTGCCCCTGGAGCACCCGCTCCAGCAGTGCCTGCCCCTGAGCCCGTGCCTGACCCTGGGCCTCTTCCTGACCCAAGCCAGATCCCGGCCCCTGGGCCTGTTCCTGATCCAAGCCACATTCCTGATCCAAGCCACGAACGGCCCAAGGTCACAGGCAGCGGCTGGGAGGCCGTCGTCGAAGTCCCGGCCGTGGCAATCCAGCGGGTTTTGGACAGCACGCCGCTCCTGGCACAGGCAGCAGTCGCCGTCCCGGGCGGACGGCTCCTGTCGACGTCGCTCCTGAACGTACTGATCACCGACGACGGCCGGGCGTTTGCCGGAGCCGTTCCCCTCGAGCGGCTCCAGGCCGTAGCTGCCGCGCCGTGACCGGGGGCCCGGCCATCCAGGCGCTGCCTGGCGCGACCTCGGCCACCGAGACGTCCGCCATCGAGACCCGTGGCCTGAGCAAACGGTTCGGCCGCCAGATGGCCGTTGATTCGATCGACCTCAGCGTCCCGCGCGGCTCGGTATTCGGATTCCTGGGGCCAAACGGCTGCGGGAAGACCACCACCATCCGCATGCTGCTCGGACTCGCCTCAGCCACCAACGGGTCCATCACGCTCCTGGGCCAGGACATACCGGCCCGTCTCCGCGATGTTCTTCCTGGCGTAGGCGCCCTCGTGGAAGGTCCTGCCTTTTATCCCTTTCTCTCCGGTGCCGCCAATCTTCACCGCCTGGATACTGCGGACCGCCACGCTCCGTCCGCCACCCGCCGGCAGCGCATCCACGAAGCCCTGGACCGGGTAGGGCTCTCCCATGCGGCGGGCAAGAAGGTGAAGGCCTACTCCCTTGGCATGAAGCAACGCCTTGGAATCGCGAATGCCTTGCTGGCCCCGCGTGAGCTTCTCATCCTGGACGAGCCCACCAACGGGCTTGACCCCCAAGGAACACGCGAGGTCCGAAGCCTGGTGAGGTCCCTTGCCGCTGGTGGAACCACGGTGTTCGTCTCCAGCCATCTCCTGGCGGAAGTCGAGCAGATCTGCACCCACGCTGCCGTGATGAGCGCCGGCAGGATTGTGGCACAGGGAACGTTGTCCGATCTGCGCCGGGCCGGGCACGTGCAGCTCAAAGTCATAACGCCCGACGTCGGAGCGGCCCAGGGCGTGCTGGCGCGCCTCGGCCTTGAACCGGCTGTGGGACGACAGGATGGTGCGGACGGCCAGGTCACGGCGGAGTTTCCCGTCGATGCCGTCAGCCCGGAAGAGATCGCTGCCGCCCTGGTGGGCGGCGGAGTCCGGCTGCGCGGCTTCCTCGTGGAGGGCAGCACGCTGGAGGAACGCTTCGTGGCACTCACGGGAGAGGGGTTCGAAGTTGAGCAGTGACGCCCCCTTGAACCCGGCACCCCGGGCGTCTGCACGCCAGAGGCCTCCACGCGCGCAGTCTGCACCCGTGACCTCTGGTCCCCTGAACTCTGCACCACTGACTCGTGCACAGCTGGCACCGGCAGCGAAGGGAGGCGGTCTCTTCCTGTCCGAACTCTCCGTCCTCTATCGGCGACGCAGGACGTGGGCAATGCTCGTGGCGCTGGCCGGCATCCCCGTACTGATAGCCCTCGCCGTACGCCTCACCTCCCGGGTGCCCAGCGGCCGGGGACCGGCTTTCCTGGACCGTATCGCTGAGAACGGCCTCTTCGCCGCCGTCACCGGGCTGCTCGTCTCCATTCCGCTGTTCCTGCCCCTCACTGTGGGGGTGGTGGCGGGAGACACGATCGCCGGGGAGGCAGGGCTGGGCACCCTTAAATATCTCCTGGCGGCGCCGGCAGGCAGGGTGCGGCTCCTGCTGGCCAAGTATGTGGGCGCGGCGGTATTCTGCCTGTCGGCCGTCCTGGCTGTGGCCCTTTCGGGCATGGCGATCGGAGCGCTCCTATTTCCAGTTCGTCCCGTGACACTCCTGTCCGGGGACACTGTCAGCGTGGGCGAGGCGATGGTGCGGGTGCTCCTCATTGCGGGCTATATCACCGTGTCCCTGCTGGGGATGGCCGCCGTCGGCCTCTTCCTGTCCACCCTCACAGACGTTCCCGTAGGCGCGATGGCGGCAACGATCGTCGTCGCCATCGTGTCGCAGGTCCTGGACAACCTTCCGCAGCTCGAGTGGCTGCATCCCTGGCTGCTGAGCCACTACTGGCTGGGCTTCGCCGACCTCCTCCGCCAGCCGCCGTCGTTCGATAATTTCGCCAGCAACGCCTGGTTGCAGCTGGGTTACATTGCGGTTTTTGGCGCACTGGCCTACGGGCGGTTCACCACCAAGGACGTACTGTCCTAAGTCGACAACCGCTCTCCTGGGACGGGGTCAGGCCCTGGCGCTGCCAGGACCTGGCGCTGCCAGGACCTAGCCCCAGCCGAGGTCGTGCAGCCGGTGGTCATCGATCCCGAAGTGGTGGGCGATTTCATGCACGACAGTAATCGCCACCTCGTCGATGACGTCCTCCCGTGAAGCACAGATTTCCAGGATGGGTTGGCGGAAGATGGTGATGCGGTCGGGAAGTGATCCGGCATCCCACCAGGAATCACGCTCCGTGAGGGGGACGCCTTCGTACAGGCCGAGCAGCACCGTATCCGGGTCCTCCCCAGGTCGCGGGGTGTAGTCCTCTTCGATGAAGACGGCCACATTGTCCATCGCCTGCGCAACCTTCTCAGGAATCAGCTGCAGGGCGTCGGCAACGGCCTCTTCGAATTCGTCGGCTGACATCCGGAATCCCTCAGGAGCCCGGGGGAGCGGGGACGATACCCCTTCTCCGTCGGCATTAATTGGCAGGCCGGAAGGGAAGTTCGCGGACATACTCCGACTTTAGTCCCGTCGGGGACTTTGGCGCCTAAATTTCCGATTTGGCACCTAATATTCCGATTGATGAAGTTACCGTGATCGACGGCGGGTCAGCCCGACGCCGACGAGGCAGATCACGCCTCCTACGAGCCCCCAAACCGTGGGCACCTCATTCAGGACCATCCATGAAATCAGGATGGTGGTTCCCGGGACCAGGTACGTGGTGGCTGCGAGCTTGCCGGCCTCGATCAGTGAAAGCGCATAGGCCCACGTGGTGAAGGCAACTGCGGTGGGGAATATCCCGAGGTAGACCAGCCCCAGGGTGGCGGGCAGGGGTGCGGCCTGAAGTTCGGTCACCAGTTGGCCTGACCACGGCAGGCAGCACACAGCTCCGACCATGATGCCGAACCAAGTGGCCTGGCCCGCCGAGAACTTGTTCAGGACCGGTTTCTGGATGATCACGCTGACTGCGGCGAGCACAGCGGCAAGGAGGCATAACAGCACGCCCAGCACGTCCGCCGTCGAGCGCTGTCCTGAGCCCAGGGCAATCATGGCCACACCCCCAAAGGCGACAAGGCTTCCAATAATCGACCAGCGGGGAAAGCCCTCCTTGAGGATCACGCCGGCCAGCACCGCAATCAGGATCGGTGAGACGTTGATCAGCATGGCGCTGGTGCCGGCGTCGAGCATGTGCTCCGCCGCATTGAGCGCCACGTTGTACCCGCCGAACCACATCACGCCGTAGGCGATGATGGGCAGCCACTCGCGCCCAACCGGCAACTGCCGGAGTGTGGGAAGAACCACAAGGCCAAGAACGACGGCGGCCACTGCCAGGCGGCCGAGCGTCAGCGAGCCCGGGGAGAAAGACGGACCGACGGCGCGGATCCCAACGAACGCCGATGCCCACAGGACCACGGTGATGATGACTGCGGCAATGCCGAGTTTGCTGATGGATGAGGAAGGCGCGGGGATGGTGCGCTTCACGGAAGCTGTCGGTCCGGGGGGACCCGCTGGAGAGGTTGTTGCCATGCTGCCCAATCTAGTCTCCGATGGTCCGAACAGACTGGCGGGATTCGGACGTGTAAGGGCAAGAAACTGCCAACTTGCTGTGGGGCCGCCTTGCCCGCCAAATGGGGCTGTTTCGGTCGCCTGTGGGGCCGATTTTGGAATCTGCAGGACTAGGCCCTATAGTTTTAGAGGTCCAGTTCGGAAGAACGGCAAAGGAAACGAACAACGGCTTCGGCCAGAAGTCGTTGCCCGTCGTGAATTCGGATGGTCCAGGCCCCCATCGTCTAGCGGCCTAGGACACCGCCCTTTCACGGCGGCGGCACGGGTTCGAATCCCGTTGGGGGTACTCAAGGAAGTGGTCAAGCCGGTCTGAAAAGTCTGGTAGGCTGGAAGCCTTGAAAAAAGCGCGGTAGCGATACCGCAACAAGCAAGGCCCTGTAGCGCAGTTGGTTAGCGCGCCGCCCTGTCACGGCGGAGGTCGCGGGTTCAAGTCCCGTCAGGGTCGCTTTGATTGCCAGAAGAAATTCCGGCGGTCATGGTGACACGTCACCTAGGCTCTGTAGCTCAGTTGGTAGAGCGTTCGACTGAAAATCGAAAGGTCACCGGATCGACGCCGGTCGGAGCCACCACTGGGAAGCATCAGTTCTTCGGAACTGGTGCTTTTCTTCTTTAACCCCCTTGTCTGTTCGGAACTCCCTTATCTAGCCGCCGCGGCCTGAACGCCCATTCCTCATACGGCATGTATCCGCCGGAATGCCAGAGGGACCAGCGGACGGGACATGCCGCCCTGACCCGGCACACTGTCTCAGGCAAGCGCTAGGGTGGTAATCAAGAGAAGGGAGTGCTTCATGGATTACCCCGACGCTAACAATCCCCGTGCCGAGAACCCCGGCGCCGAGAACCGCAGCGCTGAGAACCCCCGGGCCGAAAATCCCCATGCTGAATACCCTGCTGTCGAATACCCCGGCGAGCAATATCCGGCAGGTGTCCAATATGCGGGTGTGCAGGCCACCCCTGCGGAAGCCCTCATCGCACCTGGCAGCCTTGGCCGCACCATTATTTCGGAAACCGCAGTAGCCAAGGTCGCCGGCATTGCGGCCCGCTCCGTGCCGGGTGTTTATTCGCTGGGCTCGGGTTCCCGGGCGCTCGGTGCTATTCGCGACGCCGTCGGCAGTTCGGACCATGCTGCCGGCGTGCGTGCCGAGGTGGGCGAAACCCAGGTAGCCGTGGACATCAATCTTGTCGCCGTCTATGGCCAGCCTCTGCATGACCTCGCAAACAAGGTACGGGCCGCTGTGTATAAGGCGGTGGAGGATCTTGTTGGCCTTGAAGTCATCGAAGTGAACATCGAAATCAACGACGTCTATGTGGCCCCGCCGGTCAAACCCGGCGCCTCCCGGCCACTGGCCACGGAAAGGGAGTTGCTCCAGTGAACCTGACGGTAGTTGGAATTGCGATCGGCGCCTTCGTGGCCTTCATGTCGTTCCAATTTGGCTGGTGGGGCTTCCTGGGGTCGCTCCTGTTCATGGCAATCGGCGCACTGCTCGGCCGTGCAGCGGACGGGAAACTGGACCTGCGAAGGGTTCTTGACGCCTTGGCCGGCAGGCGCTCATCGTCATGAGCCAGGCAGCTGAGGCCGTGGCAGGCCAGGCGGCCCTGGCAGGCCACAACCGGATCAGCACCCAGGCCCTGACCTCACTTGCGCAATGCGCAGCCGCCGAAGCCCTTGGCATCGCTGCGCAGGATGTGCGCGCAGATTGGTCCGATGACGCCGGGCTGCTGGCGCTGTCCATCGTTGCTCCCATAGGTATCCCTCACCTGACAGCCGTGGTGCGCAGCCCGGGAAGGGTAGAAAGCTTTGGCGGAACCATCTGGGAGCGCGCCGTGGCGGCAAAGTCCACCATCCTTTCCCGGGTCATGGAGCTCTCCGGCTCCCGCCTGAGCCGGGTGGATATAAGGATCAGCGGAGTGCGCATTAGCGAAGGAGGCCGGGTCAGGTGACAACGGAGCCATATCCAACGGCTGGCGTCCAGGACAAAGATGCCCGGAATTCAGACACACTCGCCCGAGACAAGGTTGGCGACGACGCCGAGATGCAGCGGATCTTGCATCGCGAGACCCATTCCTCCCGAGCCGGAGTCGCAGGGCTCGCGGCCGCGCTGGTGATCGCTGTTTGCGTTTATGCACTGTTGGAATCCGCGGTACGGGCAATTGGGCAACCGCCGTGGCTGATCGATCCGCAGACCGCGGCCGAACGCCTGATCGCCCTGCCACAGGGAATTTCACTCCTCCTGCTGGGAAGCATTGGCGGGGTGGTAACCATGGTTGGCCTCTTTTTCTTCCTCAACGCCGTGCTGCCCGGCCGAAGGGCCAGGCACATCCTGCACGACGCCAGGACCGCCGTCGTGGTGGATGATGAGGTAATGGCGTCGGCACTGGCGCGCCGTGCCCGTATCGCGGCCAATGTCGGTCAGGAACAAGTGATGGTAGTTGTGTCCCGAAACCTCGTCGTGGTGAATGTGCGGCCCACGTCCGGGATTCCCGTGCAGCCGGAGGCCGTGCAGGCTGCCGTGCAGGAGGAACTGGACAACATGGGCCTGTCGCCGGACCTGAATATTCGGGTCAACGTTGCCGCCTCGGGAGTGATCGGAGCATGAACGGCACCCCAAGAACCCTAAACAGGATCCTGATCGGCACCCTCGGCGTGATCCTTATTGCCATCGGACTGCTGCTGCTCATGCTTGCCACTATTCCCGCCGTAGCCAGTTGGTGGCAGGGGTGGTCAGGAGGAGCGTGGGCACGCACTCAGGAGCTCCTGGCGCAGACCCGCTTCCCTGGACGGTCGGAAAGCTGGCTCTGGATTGTTGTGGCTGTGGTCCTTGCGTTGATCATTGGGGCCATGGTGGCCTGGGTGGCGCAGCAGGGGAAGGGCAGGGCCAACGACCTCGTGGTAGACACTGACGACGGCGATGCCGAAGGTACCGTAGTCATCGGCGGGGGAGTCGCGGAGCAGGCACTCAAGGCCGCCCTGGCTGACCGGCAGGACCTGGCCGGAGTGTCCGTGGCCACCTACGATGTAAAAGGCCGGCCCGGCCTGCGTATTCGGATTGAACCGCGTCAGGGAGTGGAGCCGCAGGTCCTGGCAGCCGAGATCTCCAGGCTGATCGAGGCCCTGGACGCCGTCATTGGCAAGCGAACGCCGGTGCTCGTCCATATTGCAAGCGGGGCACGCGCCAAACTGACGCGCGCGGAACGTGTGCGCTAGCCGCGGGGGAGCCCTGGCGCTGCAGGGCTCCCCAAGGACTACGCTAAGACCCGGGCGCGCTAAGACCGGGCGGGCTAAGACCCCCCCACTAAGACCCGACAGGGACCAAATATACGGTGCTATCCGGGAGGATGCTGACTTCGGCAGCCGTTCCTGGCTCAGAGCTTGAGAGTGCTACTGAATACCCGCCAGGGACAGGAATCACCTTGTCGCCCATATTGGCAAGCACAAGCACGTTGTTGTTCCTGAAGCCCAGGATTCCGTTGACGGGATCGTGTTCTTCTGCCCATTGGAAAGTGCCCGAACCGAGGCGGTGTTCGCGCCGCGCCCGCAGAGCACTCCGATAGAGTTCCAGCGTTGAACCGGCCACGCCGTCCTGGCGGTCTGCCGCATAATCCCTGAACGATTCCGGCTGGGGCAGCCATGGCGCCGCAGGTTCGGAAGCCTCAAGTCCGGGTGCCGGGGGACTGGAACTTCCAGCACCGTGATTGACAGCCGCGAAGCCGAAGCCGGGAGCATCCGCCTTCCAGGGCAGCGGGACGCGGCAGCCGTCACGCCCTCGTTCTACTCCCTTTGTCCGGAAGAAGCTCGGATCCTGGCGGGCCTCCGCTGGCAGGGTGGTATGTTCGGGAAGCCCCAATTCCTCTCCCTGGTAGATATAGGCGGATCCCGGCAACGCCAGAGAGATCATGGTGGCGGCGCGTGCCCGGGCCAGCCCGAGGGCGTGGTCCGGTTGTTCGTCTTCTGCCGCGATTCCCTTGGGGAAGGTAGTGGGATCCTTGAGCCCAAAGCGGCTGGGATGCCTGACGGTGTCATGGTTGCTCAGGACCCAGGTTGACGGTGCACCGACGGAGCCGGCAGCCGCCAATGAGTCCTCTATGGCTGTGGCTATCCGTTCGGCATCCCAGCCGGCCAGGAGGAAGTCGAAGTTGAATGCCTGCTGCATTTCGTCCTTGCGGATATACCTGGCCAGTCGTTCTGCTGGTTCTACCCAGGCTTCTGCCACAAGCATGCGATCGCCGTCGTATTCGGATAGCACCCGGTTCCAGTCGCGGTAGATCTCATGGACGCCGTCCTGGTCGAGGTAGGGCGACGGCGGATCCAGGGGCGGCTTGGTGCGGTGTTCCGTGTCCTCCTTGCTGGCGCCTTCCCTGACGATGGGGATGTGGGCTGTATGCGGCTCCTGCTGTTCGGTGTGGGCGCCCGGAGCCTCGCTGCCCACGGCGGTATCGCCCTCCACCATGGCCGCTACTCCCTCCCAATCCGGGAGTCCGGCTTCCTTGATCATGCCGTGGGCGACGTCAACCCGGAAACCGTCCACGCCCCGGTCGAGCCAGAAGCGCAGCACAGAGCGCATCTCCTCCCAGACTTCGGGATTTTCCCAATTGAGGTCCGGCTGCTTGGTGTCGAAGAGGTGGAGATACCATTCGCCGGGGGTGCCGTCCTTCTCGGTGATTCGGGTCCAGGCAGGGCCCCCGAAGATGGACTTCCAGTTGTTTGGAGGCAGTGCGCCGTCTTCGGCCCCGGGCCGTGAATCCTTTCCTGGGCGGAATATGTAGCGTTCACGGGCGGCCGATCCCGGCGGCGAGGCCAACGCCTCCTGGAACCAGGCGTGCTCGTCGGAAGTGTGGTTTGGCACGAGGTCGACGATGATCTTGAGTCCCAGGCGATGAGCTTTCTGCAACATTGCATCGAAGTCGTCGAGTGTGCCAAAAAGGGGGTCCACAGACCGATAGTCCGCCACGTCATACCCGGCATCCGCCTGGGGAGACTTATAGAAGGGCGAGAGCCATACCGCGTCGATTCCGAGCTTCTTAAGGTACTCCAACTTTGCCGAAATACCCTTCAGGTCGCCCATTCCGTCGCCATTTCCGTCAGCGAAGGAGCGGGGATAGACCTGATAGACAACGGCATTTGCCCACCAAATGTTGATATTGGATCCCGGGGTCGCGATTGGCGAGTAGACCACACTGTTTCCTTTCAGACACAATTCTGTGTAAACGCTTGCATTCCTCACCGCAAGGTTACTAGTGTGAGGGGCACCACATCAATCGCGCCGCCGATTTTCTTGTACTCAGCGAGGAGTCTCCAGCATGAAAAACCAAAAGTACCTTCTTCCGGCCGCAGCGGCCGGCGTTCTGGCACTTACCCTCTCGGCCTGTACCCCACCCACCGGAGGTGGGGGCGGCACCGCCACCGAGGACTGCTCCGCATACGACACCTACGGCAAGCACGAAGGCAAGACCGTGTCCGTTTACTCGACCATCGTCGACACGGAAGCGACCAGTCTCGAAGAGTCCTGGGCGCAGTTTGAAAACTGCACGGGCATCACAGTCAGATACGAAGGTAGCAAGGAATTCGAGACACAGATCGGAGTACGTGCCCAAGCCGGCAACGCCCCCGACGTCGCGATCTTCCCGCAGCCTGGCCTCCTGGCAGACCAGGCCAAGGCCGGAAACCTGAAGCCCGCGCCACAGAAGGTGTCTGATCTCGTGGATCAGAACTGGTCCGCGGACTGGAAGAAGTACGGCACAGTGGACGGTACTTTCTACGCGTCTCCAATGCTTGCAAACGTCAAGGGCTACGTCTGGTACGCCCCCAAGACCTTCCAGGACAAGGGCTGGGAGGTGCCCAAGACCTGGGACGAGATGATGACCCTGACCAGGACGATCGCCGACGACGGGACCATGAAGCCGTGGTGCGCCGGCTTTGAATCCGGCGAGGCTACCGGCTGGCCGGGTACGGACTGGATTGAGGACGTCGTGCTGCGTGCCCAGGGTCCTGAGGTCTATGACCAGTGGGTAACACACCAGATTCCGTTCAACGATCCCAGGATCGTAGAGTCCTTCAACGACGTTGGCGAGATTCTCCTCAACCCGGACTACGTCAACGGTGGCTTTGGTGATGTCCGCTCCATCCTGAGCACAGGCTTCGCCCAGGCAGGCCAGCCCGTCCTGGACGGCACATGCGCCATGCACCATCAGGCCTCCTTCCAGGCCGCCAACTGGCCGGCTGGAACAAACGTGGCTCCTGACGGCGATGTATGGGCTTTCATGACACCTCCCGTGGATGCTTCGAAGGGTACGGCTATCACAGGTGGTGGCGAAATGATCGGCGCCTACAAGGACACCCCGGAAGTCCAGGCTTACCTGGCCTTCATGGCAAGCTCCGACTTCGCCAACAACCGGGTGAAGCTTGGCGGTGCGATTAGTGCCAACAAGGGCCTTGATCCCAACAATGCCCAGTCTGAGTTGGACAAGCAGTCCATCGAGCTGCTGCAGAACCCCGAGACGGTGTTCCGTTTTGACGGTGCGGACCTGATGCCAGGCGCAGTCGGTTCCAACTCCTTCTGGAAGGGCATCGTCGCTTGGATCAACGGCACCCCCGCACAGCAGGTTGCCGACAGCATCGAGTCAAGCTGGCCGAAGGGCTAATGCCAAAGTTGCTGCCTCCCCTCGCTGGATTTGTCCGGCCGGGGAGGCAGCGCCTTTCCCGGAACTTAAAGGTCCTCGCACGCCCCGGAGGTGGGTATGGAATTTCTCGGAGGAAAACTCCTACAAGTAGTTATTGCCCTCGCGGTTTTCGCCGCAATCATCGGCCTCATCATGCTGCTGGTGGACAGGGCTCCCAAAACGGTCAAGGACAAAGTGACCGTGGCCGGATTTCTGGCCCCTGCGGCCATCTTGATGTTGGTCGGCCTGGTCTATCCCGCGGTCCGCACCTCAATGCTGGCTTTCACGGATGCCAGGGGCCAGGCGAACGGGATGGACAACTTCGTGTGGATGTTCACCCAGCCGGAGGCCGTCACTACGCTGCGGAACACTGTGATCTGGACAGTGTTGGTTCCGCTCCTGTCAACAGTGTTTGGCCTGGCATACGCGGTGTTCATCGACAAGGCCCGCGGGGAGAGGGTTCTCAAAGCGCTGGTCTTCATGCCCATGGCCATCTCCTTTGTCGGCGCCGGCATTATCTGGAAGCTCGTCTACGACTACCGTGGACCGGGCATTGAGCAGACTGGTGTCTTGAACTACATTCGGGACGCGCTGGGCCTGGGGCCGAAGCAGTTCCTGCTCGATGCACCGGAAAACACGATCTTCCTCATCATCGTCATGGTCTGGATCCAGACCGGGTTTGCCATGGTTGTCCTCTCGGCGGCCATCAAGGGCGTTCCCACGGAACTGATTGAGGCGGCCCGCTTGGACGGTGCCAATCCGTGGCAGCAATTCCGTAATGTCACCGTTCCGGGAATCAGGGGGGCATTGGTGGTCGTACTGACCACCATCACCATCGCAACGCTGAAAGTGTTCGACATCGTCCGGACAATGACAGCCGGAAACTACGACACTTCAGTGGTGGCAAACGAAATGTACACGCAGGCCTTCCGGGCGGGCGAGCCCGGCCGCGGCGCCGCTCTGGCCCTGGTGCTGTTCCTGTTGGTGCTGCCCATCGTGGTGTACAACGCACGAGTCCTTCGCAAGCAAAGGGAGATCCGATGACCGCCACCCCAGCACCGAAAGAAGCCTCGAGGGCTGGCATCCGGCAGCGTCCTGGATCCGATCCAGCCGCAGACGCGCAGCCGATCATGCGACGGGTGAAGACCAAGCTCACCTCACGCTGGGCAACCGCAGCCGCTGTTCTGATCGCCGTAGTCTGGTCCATCCCTACGTTTGGTCTTTTTGTGACTTCATTCCGGCCTGCAGCCAAGCAAATCGGTCCGCGTTCGGACGGCTGGTGGAATTCGTTTATCGACTGGGACTTTACGTTCAAGAATTACGTGGACGTCACGGTCGCCGCGGGTTCCCAGTCGCCCAACCTGTCCCAGTACTTCGTTAACTCAGTGGCGATCGTCATCCCCGTCACCGTTTTTGTCCTCGTGCTGGCTTCAATGGCTGCGTACATTTTCGCGTGGGGCAAATTCAAGGGCCGCGACGCTCTCTTCATCTTCGTGTTCGCCCTGCAGATCATCCCGCTCCAGATGGCTTTGATACCACTTCTGCAGCTCTTTACACAGGTCCTGCAGCTGCCTGCCGGTTCCTACGCCCAGCTCTGGATTGCCCACACAATGTTCGGTCTTCCGCTGGGTATCTTCCTGCTGCACAATTTCATCTCGGAAATCCCGGGAGAGGTCATCGAGGCGGCCAGGGTGGATGGCGCTGGTCACAGCACGATTTTCTGGCGAATCATCCTTCCTCTTTCCGTACCGGCATTGGCGTCACTGGCCATCTTCCAGTTCCTCTGGGTTTGGAACGACCTGCTCGTGGCCTTGGTGTTCTCCGGCGGCACGGCGGACGTTGCACCCATCACCCAGCGTCTGGCCGAGATTTCGGGTACGCGGGGTGCCAGGGACTACCTGAACCCGGCGGCAGCGTTCGTCTCGATCATCATCCCGCTGCTGGTGTTCTTTGGTTTGCAGAGGTACTTCGTCCGTGGTCTGCTGTCCGGAGGCCTGAAGGGCTGATCCAAATGCGCCGTCGGTTACGCAGATCGCCTTAGCACTGCGTGACCGACGGCTGCACAGAATAGACTGTTTTCTCGTCATTGGAAAGCAAAATGGCGGATTAGAGGCGGTCAGAGAGGGGCACCTGTGGCAAAAACAACAGGTAGGTCCCAGCGAGGTGGCCACACGGGCGTCAGCATCGAAGATGTTGCCACGGCTGCTGGCGTGTCCACTGCCACAGTTTCCCGTGCGGTCAGGGGGTTGCCTCGCGTCTCCCCGGCCACCCGGGACAAGATCCTCCACATCGCCGGCCAGCTTGGCTATGTGGCGTCGTCCTCCGCATCAGGATTGGCCACTGGTCGCACCAAGACGGTGGGGGTCCTGGCGCCATACGTGGACAGGTGGTTCTTCTTCAAGTCCATTGAAGGCGTGGACCGCGAACTCCATCAGCGGGGTTACAACCTCTCCCTCTTTAACCTTGGCGGACAACGTGGCGCCCGGGAACGCCTCTTCAGCAAGACGATGGTCTACAAGCAGATCGATGCGCTCCTGGTGCTGTGTATGTCTCTTGCGCATGAGGAAATTGAGGACCTCCAGCGCATCGACATTCCGTTGATCGTCGTGGGTGGGCCTGTTGAGGACTGTCCCAGCATCGGTATCGATGACTATGCTGCTGCGGCCGAGGCCACCACGCACCTGATCGAACTGGGCCACCGCGAAGTCGCCCTCCTCCACGGCCAGGACGATTCGGACCTTAACTTCACAGTGCCGCGGCTCCGTGTGGAAGGCTTCATGGAAACCATGGCAAAAGCCGGGGCCTCGATGCCGGCCCAGTGGGACATCTACGGGAATTTCACCGTGCGAAGCGGTCAGGAAGGCTTTGACACGCTCTGGGCCAAGCCCGGGCCCAAGCCGACGGCCATCTTCTGCGCCTCGGATGAGATGGCTATCGGCGCAATGCTTCAGGCACGGCGCAGGGGAGTGCAGGTCCCCGAAGACCTTTCGATCATCGGAATCGACAACCATGAGTTCTCGGATGCTATGGGACTGACCACTGTTGCCCAGGATCCGGTGGAGCAGGGCCAGCAGGGCACGCGGATGCTTCTCGACGAACTTGCCGGTACTACAGGAGCGGTGCGTTCAATGCTGGCACCACATCACCTGATCGTTCGCGAATCAACGGCACCGCCGTCGCGCTAGGCCACAAGCCCCCACTCAGGAAGCCCGGGCAAGCTGTCGGATCGGGATCCAGCGCGAGGCCAGCCGCCGGTAGGCTGCGGCGGCTCCGGTCATATCGCCTTCCGCAAGGCATTCGATCCCCAGCCGCACGTCCATCGGCGAATCGTCCGGATACACCTTGTCTGCCACGGCGCCGTAGTCGAGCTCCACCATGGACTGCACGTGGAACAGCTCCAGCCACTCCGTCAGCTGCGTGAGGTCGTCCAGCATGTCAAGGTCTGGAGCGGCCAGGGCAAGATGAGCCACGGCGAAGCGTGCACGCTCCAGTGCTTCCATCAACGACGTCCACACCCGTACCGTGAGGATCCGTCCGCCCGATTCCACCACGTCCTTGCGGTCCGATTCGGCGAAGAGGGAAAACCAGCTGAAGGGAATGCCCCACGTGGACGCCCTCGTGTGAACCCGCTTCGCGTCTTCCCCGGCCGTGGCGCGGTCAATGCGCAGCTGGTGGCGGTCCCGCTGCTCGACGGGGATCAGCATCTCCGCCAAGGGACCGTGGATGCCCTCCATCAGGGCGTTGGCTGCCAGCCCTGCGCGGATCACCAGCTGGCTGGGGCAGTACAGAAGCCGGCCGTCGCTGTCGTCTTTCCTGCTCGGGTCCGAGCTGCTGGAGTGGTCGGAACCCTGGGAGGAGTCCGAACCGCCGGAACTGTCCTCTGGAATCCGGGTAATCCGCACCAGATCCGTGCGGCCCGTGGGGAAGGGGTCGCCGCCGTCGCGCGTTATCCTGCCGAGCGAGGCGAGCAGCTCCGCGTTTTCGATGGCGGCACGGGAGCCGCCGCTGCTGCTGGCTGCCACGAGTTGCCGCCTCTGTTCCAGGGGGAACGCTTCAAGAGGTTCGTAAATGCGCAGCGCGGAAGAGAAGGGTAGTCCCGCCTGGCCCCGATACAGATTTCCGCTCATTGACGACCAACCCCTTCCTCAGTCTGCGAACTCCACGATGACGGGAGCATGGTCCGAAGCGCCCTTGCCCTTGCGTTCCTCACGGTCGATCATGGCCCCGGTCGCACGGGAGGCCAAAGCAGGGGAGGTAAGGATGAAATCGATCCGCATGCCCTCCTTCTTAGGAAAGCGAAGCTGTGTGTAGTCCCAGTAGGTGTAAACGCCGGGACCCGGAGCAAAGGGGCGGACAACGTCCGTGTAGCCAACGGTTTCGAACGCCCTGAAGGCTTCGCGCTCCGGCTCGCTGACGTGGGTCAGCTCCGCGTTGCGGAAGTAGTCTATGTCCCAGACGTCCTCGTCCCGCGGGGCAATGTTCCAGTCACCCGTGAGGGCGATCTGTGCCTCCGGGTCGATGGTGAGCCACTTGGCGGCCTCGCTCTTCAGGATGTCCAGCCACTGCAGTTTGTAAGGCATGTGTTCATCGTTCAGGGAACGGCCATTCGGAACGTAAAGGCTCCACACCCTCACCCCTCCACAGGTAGCGGCCATGGCCCGTGCTTCCTGCACCGGGTCCTTGCCATCCTTGCCATACGGCGGCTGCTGCAGGAAGGTGCGTTCGACGTCGTCGAGTCCGACCCGCGACACGATCGCCACCCCGTTCCACTGGTTCACGCCGAAGTGCGCCACTTCGTAGCCCATCCGTTCGAAGAGTTCCCACGGGAAGTTGTCGTCGGTGCACTTGGTCTCCTGGATGGCGAGCACATCACAGTCGCTGCGCTGTAGCCAGGCCTCAACACGGTCGGCACGGGCACGCAGCGAGTTCACATTCCAGGTAGCTATCTTCACAGCCACTAACTTACCGAACTTGGGCGTCAGCGCATCCCCTCGCGACGGATGGCTGTGGCTATGGCCGCCGCACGCGTTTCGACGCCCAGCTTGGCGTAGATGTGGGCCAGATGCGTCTTGACGGTGGCCTCGGAGATGAACAATCGCCTGCCCAGCTCACGGTTGCTCAGGCCCTGCGTCAGGAGGCTGAGCAGTTCGGCCTCCCGCGGCGTCAGGATCTCCTCGGGGTTGCGCATCTGCTGGAAGAGCCTGGAGGCCACCGGTGCGCTCATTACGCTTCGGCCCTCCACAGCGCCCCTGATGGCCGAGAAGATTTCCTCCGGGGCCGCGTCCTTCAACAGATAACCCATTGCCCCGGCGTCTACGGCCCTGACGATGTCGGCGTCGGAGTCGTAAGTGGTGAATACCAGGACGGCCTGCCGAGGGTTGGCCTGCCGGAGTTTCCTGATTGCCTCGATTCCGTCCAGCCCCGGCCCCATGGCCAGGTCCATCATGACCACATCGGGAGTATGCTCCGCGGCAGCCGCGAGGCCCTCCTCACCTGTCGATGCCTCCGCAACGACGGCAATATCCGCCTGGGTGCCGAGCAGCGCCCTGAGCCCGCTGCGGACCACGAGGTGGTCATCCACAAGGACCACGCTGATGGTCTTCATAAGGATTCCCCTGCTTCACCGTCTCGTTCATTAGTGGGCAGCCAGGCAGCCACCACGGTGCCTTCGCCCGGCGCGCTTTCAACGGAGAATACTCCTCCCAGCTGCTCCACCCGTTGTCGCATAGCGCGCAGGCCGTAGCCTCCGGCTTTCGAGGGTGAAGGTGCGGTTGAGGGGTCGAAGCCGATACCGTCGTCGAAAACGTCCAGGGTGACTGCACCCGGAAGGTAACCGAGAGTGACACTCGCGTTCTCTGCCCGGGCGTGGAACTTGATGTTGGCGGCGGCACTCTGGACCACGCGGAGGAGGGCATGCCGAACATCCGGCGGTAGTTCCCGAGGCCCGCCGGTGACCTGCAGCCGGACCCCCGGAAGGTAACGGGAGGCCGCTTCCAGCAAGGCCTGGGGGAGCGGTGCATGATCCATCGAGGGCGTGGACAGCTCGTGGACCAGGCTACGAGTATCGGACAGATTCTCGCGCAGGAGCGCGGTGGCACGGCCGACGTCGGCGCGCGCAGAGGGCTCGGGCCAGGAGCGATGGGCCGCCTCAAGCAGCAGGACTCCACTGGCAAGGCCCTGGGTCACGGTGTCGTGGATTTCGCGGGAAACGCGCTCGCGTTCGGCCGCCACTCCGGCAGCCCTTTCGCTGGCGGCCAGCCGTTGCTGTGCTTCCGCCACTTCCTCGTGAAGTTGGCGCTGCACCAACGCGTCGTTCTCAATCCGGTCATAGACCAGGGTCAGGAGTACACCGGCGGCCAGGGGCCCCAGCAGCATGGCGATATCCGTGCCGCCGCTGAGCCGGAAGAGCCCGACGGCGGTGGCAGCCGCCGTCGTTCCTCCCGCCACATACGCCACCCAGCCGTCGAACGCGGTGCGGCAGAGGAAGAACACGGCCAGCGAACCCCAGGCGAAGCTTGGCGCGACGATCACCAGGACCGCCCACAGGGCCACGAGCGCGAACATCCACGGAACCCAGGGCTTCCTGCGCTGCGCAAGCACGGCGATCACCGCGTACAGCGCGCAGACCGCGACGGCGAGGGCCAGCACCCAAAGGTTGTCCTCCGGACTATGGCGCAGGACATAGCGGACTCCGGAAGCCACCATGAGCACAGCAAAGCCCAGGTGGACTGCGGCGTCGATTCGGCCTGTGTCGATTCTGCCTGTGGTGGTTGCGGGCATGTGGCTCCCGTTGCTGTGATGGTCTTCTCCACAATGCTAGGCGCCGGAAGCCCGGCAGTGCCCTCAGCCTTTTGGCTGATACGCCTGGCGAAAAGCATGAGGTCACCCCAACCGGCAGGCCGATGCCCTCCTTCCGCTCCCACGGAACCATGGATTTGTACCCGTCATGGAACCAGAAGGAGTAAACGTGAAGAAGTCCAGCAAGATGTTCGCCGCCGCCGCTGTCGGTGCACTGGTGCTGACCGGAGGCGTAACCGCCGTCGCCAATGCTGTAACCCCTGCCGCACCTGCCGTTTCCCGCATGAATGATGCGGCTCCGGCACCCGAGAGCGTGGTTGCGCAGAACCGGGTCACGGCCGGCGCCTCGAGCAATGCGGTGAACGCCGCCCTGGCCAAGTGCCAGTCGGACAAGTTGCCGTTCGTCACCGTGGCGCTCGTCGACCGCTTCGGCACCGTCCAGGCGCTGTTGCGCGGCGACAACGCAGCCGCTCACACCATTGAAGCGGCCAAGCAGAAGGCTTACACGGCCGCCGCCTTCGGGGCTCCCACCAGCGAACTTGCGAAGCGCGTCACCGGGAACGGCCCGGGCATCGACGACCTTCCGGGAACCCTTTTCCTGGCCGGCGGTGTTCCGCTGAAGGTCAACGGCGTCTCTGTGGCCGGTATCGGCGTCGGGGGTGCCCCTGATGGGATGCTCGACGAGGCCTGCGCCACGGCAGGTGCCGAGGCCATCGCCGGACTGGCGAAGTAACTTGAGGTCTACGGGCGTCGGCGTAGGCTCGGATTTGTGATGCGTGGTGGACGGCAACGGCAACGGCGACGTCGACTGCCACGGCGAGGCGCTGCGGCTTCGGCGCTGCTGATAGCGCTTGCCCTGGCGGTTTCGGGCTGCGTTGGTGGCCGGGCGGCGGAATCGCCGCCCGGAAGCCCGCCGCCCGGGAGCCCGGCGTCGGGAAGCCCTGCGTCGGGAAGCCCGCCGCCGACGGTGACCTCAACAACCTCAGCACCCGCGTCGCCAACCGGCGCCCAGTCCAGCAAACCGGCCCTCAGCCAGGAAGCCCAGATGCAACTGGACGCCGAACTCATCCGCGCTGCCAAGGCCAACGATCCGAAACGCGTGGCTGAGTTGATCGCGGCGGGCGGGAACGTCAATGCCAAGGACGCTATCCAGGACTCGGCATTCCTCTATGCCGGGGCGGAGGGCTTCAACGAGGTCCTGCAGCTGACCCTCGCCAATGGCGCGGACGTCAGGAGCACGAATCGCTTCGGAGGGACGGCGCTCATCCCTGCCAGCGAACACGGCCACGTGGAAACCGTGCGGATCCTCATAGCCGCCGGCGTCCCCGTCAACCATGTCAACAACCTGGGCTGGACGGCCATCCAGGAGGCCATCCTGCTGAACAACGGTGGTCCCAGGCAGCAGGAAGTGGTCAGGCTCCTCCTGGAAGCGGGGGCCGATCCGAATATCCGCGACGCCCAAGGACGCACTGCCCTGCAGAATGCCGAGCGGCTGGGTTATGCGGAGATTGCTTCTTTGATCCGAAGCCGGGGCTAGGCGGCTGGACACCTACCCCTAGGGCGCTTACTCCTAGGGCGCTGGAACTCCCCACCTTTGACGGGAATCCTCGACGGCGACCCGCGCCACAATGCGGGCGCGGCCGTCGTCGGGCCTCAAAAGCGGGGAGTTCCAGCGGGGCTCCCTAGACGGCCTCCAACACGCTGACGTAGTTGGCTATCCCCACTCCGCCCATATTCTGCACGGCGGCCGTGCGCGGGTTGGCCAGTTGCATATCCCCGGCGGTGCCCGAGAGTTGCATGGCGGCAATAACGTGCTGGGAAACGCCGGTGGCGCCGACAGGATGACCCTTGGCCTTGAGCCCGCCGGAGACGTTGACAGGTAGCTTGCCGTCCTTGAAGACCCAGCCTTCCTCCAAGGCGCGGGCGCCCTGGCCCGGCTCCGTCAGCCCCATCGCCTCGTACATCAGCAGTTCGGCAATGGTGAAGCAGTCGTGGACTTCGGCGAAGTCCACGACCTGGATTCCGACGCCGGCCATCGTTAGGGCGCGCTGCCAGGACACCCGGGTGGCGGCGAACGCCGTCGGATCCCGCCTCTCGGCAGGGAAGAAGTCATTGGCGTGGCCGAAACCGGCCAGTCGCACCGGGCTTGTGGAGGCGGCCGACCCGGGTGAGGTGGACAGCACGACGGCGGCAGCGCCGTCGGACACGGGGGAGCAGTCGGTGCGGCGCAGCGGGTCCGCCACCATCGGATTCTTGTCCGACACAGTGCGGCAGAACTCCTCGCCCAGGTCCTTCCGAAGCTGCGCGTAGGGGTTGTCAACGCCGTTGCGGTGGTTCTTGGCGGCGATGGTTCCGAGGACGTCACCGAGTTTCCCGCCTCCGGGGAGGCTGGAACCGTAACGCTTTTCGTAGTGTTTTGCCACCTCGGCAAAAAGCCCGGTAAAGCCGGTGTTGGAGGCCTTGCCGGCCATGTCATGGTCGGCGCCCAGCAGGGCAGCTCCTACGACGTCGGCGCTGGCGTGCGTCATCTTTTCCGCCCCAATAACCAGCACATTCCGGGCCGTGCCGGCGAGGAGGGATTTGACGCCCTGCTGGAAGGCCGCCGAACCCGACGCGCACGCGTTCTCCACCCTCGTGGCCGGAACATTGGCCAGCTCGGGCGAGACCTGCAGGGCCAGGGACGACGGGAAGGCAAGGGGCATCATGCCGGAATTGAACTGGCCAAGGTAGATTTCATCGATCTGTCCGGGTTCGACGCCGGCATTGGCCAGGGCCTCGGTGGCCACTTGGACGATCAGGGATTCCAGTGTTTCTTCGTTGAGTTTGCCAAAGCGGCTGTGTCCCCAGCCGGTCAGCAGGACGTCCTTGTTGAATTGTTCGCGCAGGCTCATGCTGCCACTCCTTCTTTTTCGAGCCGGATGTCAAAGCTCGCCTGGGTCTTCTCCCGGATTTCTTCCATTGTCACGCCGGGAGCCAGGCGTGTCAGGACCAGCCGCGGGTGGTGATCGCCGCCGTCACCCTGGTTGCCGCCGTCGTCTTTGTAGAGGTCAAAAACTGCGAGGTCGCTGATGATTCGATCCACCACGCCCTGCCCCGTCAGGGGGAGGGTGCATTCGGTCACGATCTTGGGTGTGCCGTCCTTGGCGACGTGTTCAGTCAAGACCACCACACGGGGTGTGCCGGCGACGAGGTCCATGGCGCCGCCCATGCCCTTGACCATCTTTCCTGGGATGGTCCAGTTGGCCAGGTCGCCATTGCCGGCCACCTGCATGGCACCGAGGATGGCCACCTTCACGTGGCCGCCGCGGATCATGCCGAATGAAGTGGCGGAGTCGAAGATGCTGCCGCCGGGCAGGACCGTGACGGTCTGCTTCCCCGCATTGATTAGGTCGGCGTCTTCCTCGCCCTCGAACGGAAACGGACCCATGCCCAGCAATCCGTTCTCGCTCTGCAGCACCACCCGGACGCCCTCGGGCAGGTTGTTGGCGACGAGCGTGGGAATGCCGATCCCGAGGTTGACGTAGTCGCCGTCGTTGAGTTCTTCCGCCGCGATGGCGGCCATTTGCTCACGTGTCCATGCCATGGTTGTTCTCCTCAGGAGGTTGGATCAGGAAGTCGATCATTCAGGCCGAAACGGCTTCGCGACGCGGACGCACGGTGCGCTGTTCGATGTCCTTCACCCGGTTGCTGGCCTGCACGAGCCGTTGGACGTAAACCCCTGGGGTGACGACGTGGTTGGGGTCCAGGACTCCCGGCTCCACGATGACTTCGGCCTCGACAATGGTGACCGCGCCGGCCGTCGCGACCACTGGATTGAAGTTCCGCGCTGTGTAGCGGTAGCTCAGGTTGCCGTCCGTGTCCGCCGTGTGGGCGTGGACAAGCGCGACGTCGGCCACGATGCCGCGCTCGCGGACGTACAGCTTTCCGTCGAATTCCTCGTGCGGCTTCCCTTCTGCCACGACTGCCCCGACGCCGGTCCGGGTATAGAAGGCGGGGATGCCCGCGCCGCCTGCCCGCAGGCGCTCGGCCAGCGTCCCCTGCGGCGTGAATTCGACCTCGAGCCTCCCGGAAAGGTACTGCTCGGCGAACAGCCTGTTCTCGCCCACATAGGAGGCGACGACCTTGCGGACCTGGCCGGCCTCGATCAGGACTCCGAGGCCCTTGCCGTCTACTCCCATGTTGTTCGAAACGACAGTAAGGTCCCTGACCCCGGAATCCCTTACGGCATCGATAAGGTCAGCGGGAATGCCGCTGAGGCCGAAGCCTCCGACTGCGAGGGTCATGCCGTCGTGCAGGATGTCCTGCAGCGCGGAGGCTGGGGTGGCGCGGAGCTTGGCCATCGGATCTCCTTATGGGGTTGGCTATCCACTTTGTGGACTTTTTCTGCTGAAATGGAAGCCTACTGGTTCCCCTCCAGTGGCGGTCAATGGCATCAATGGCCGAGAAAGCATGATTGCTCAGGGTGTGGACGACGGCGGGCTTATTGTCCATATTGTGGATGATTTATCTTTGAGAAGGTGAAGGGTGGCAGATGGCACAACGTGGAGTTCCGGCAAAGGCCCAGCCAAACGCTGTCCAGGGTGCCCAGGTGGTGGGCAGGGTGGCGCAGCTGCTGCGGCTCGTGGGCCGCAAACCTGAAGGCACGTCGATCGCCGGCTTGGTCCGGGAATCCGGATTGACGAGGCCCACGGTGCATCGCCTCCTGGCATCCCTGGCGGCCGAAGGGCTGTTGGACCACGACTCCGCGACGGGGAAATGGGTGCTCGGTCCCGAGGTGTTCCTCCTCGGCTCGGTCGCCGCGGCGCGCTTTCCGATGGAGGATATTGCACGGCCCAGCCTGCAGAGGCTTGCGGAGGAAACCGGAGAGAGCGCCTTCTTCTCCATCCGGCGCGGCAATGAAACTGTGTGCGTCCTGAGGGAAGAAGGCAGTTTTCCGGTGAGGTCGTTCGTGCTGCATGAGGGTGTGCGCTTTCCGCTGGGAGTTGCTTCCGCAGGAATGGCCATCATGGCTTTCCTTCCTGCCGACGAGCAGGAAAGCCTCCTGTCAGGCTGGGCCGCCCATGCCGGTGAGTTTGCCGTCGGCCATACTGCCGACGTCGTACGGCACAACCTGGAGGAGACTCGGCTGCGCGGCTATTCCGTGAATCCCGGCCTGGTCCTGGAGGGCAGTTGGGGGATGGGGGCGGCGGTGTTCAACCAGGAGGGAAAGCCAGCCTGGGCGCTGTCCCTCACAGGCATCGAGCCGCGTTTCAGGCCCGAGCGGCAGGAGTTCCTAGGCAGGCTTCTCCTTGAGGAAGCGCATCGGATGAGCACCCGGCTGGCCGCTGGCCGAACCTCTGGAAATTAGTAGGAAGTCCGAGTATATTCGGCATCAGAGATGACCTGGGTCACAGTCTGAGCAGTGTCCGCACACTACGCGGCAGGTCATTCACACGATGCAAAGGAGCATTCCATCATGGTGCGCGAACTCTCCCATTACATTGACGGCCAAAGGATCGAAGGCACCTCCGGCCGTTTCGGCGACGTCTACAACCCTTGCACCGGTGAAGTGCAGGCCCGCGTCCCCCTGGCGGGCAGGGAAGAAGTCGGCAACGCCATTTCCAACGCGGAGAAGGGGCAGCTCGAATGGGCCGCCATGAATCCCCAGCGCAGGGGCCGGATCCTGCTGAAGTTCGTCGATCTGGTCAACCAGCACATGGACGAGCTCGCCGAACTGCTGTCCTCGGAGCATGGCAAAACCTTTCTGGATTCAAAGGGTGACATCCAGCGCGGCATCGAGGTAGTGGAATTCGCGGCCGGCGCGCCGCACCTGCTGAAGGGCGAGTTCACCGACGACGCCGGAGCAGGTATCGATGTCCATTCCATGCGGCAGCCTCTCGGCGTAGTAGCTGGGATCACCCCCTTCAATTTCCCCGCGATGATTCCACTGTGGAAGTCCGGACCCGCCCTGGCTGCCGGCAACGCCTTCATCCTCAAGCCCTCAGAGCGCGACCCCTCGGTGCCGCTGCGCCTGGCCGAACTTTACAGCGAGGCCGGAGTGCCCAACGGGGTCTTCAACGTGGTCAACGGGGACAAGGAGGCAGTGGATGCGCTTCTCGAGGATCCGCGCGTCAAGGCCATCGGCTTTGTCGGTTCCACGCCGATCGCCCAATACATCTACGCCACCGCGGCGGCGCACGGCAAGCGCGCCCAATGCTTCGGCGGCGCCAAGAACCATATGGTGATCATGCCCGACGCCGACCTGGACATGGCAGCCGACGCCCTGATCGGTGCCGGCTACGGGTCCGCCGGCGAGCGCTGCATGGCAATTTCCGTAGCCGTGCCCGTTGGCGAGGCCACTGCCAACGCCCTTGTTGAGCGGCTGCAAAAGCGCGTCAAGGAGCTGAAAGTCGGCCCCAGCCTGGACAAGGACGTGGACTTCGGACCCGTTGTGACGGGGGCCGCCAAGGAGCGGATCGAGGGCTACATCCAGTCCGGGCTCGATGATGGCGCCGAGCTCCTGGCTGACGGACGCGGCCTCACCGTGGAAGGTTACGACGGCGGCTTCTGGCTGGGTCCCACGCTGTTCGACCACGTCACCAAGGACATGAAGGTCTACAAGGAGGAGATCTTCGGGCCTGTGCTGAGCGTCATTCGGGCGGCCAACTACGAGGAAGCGCTCCGGCTCTGCAGCGAGCACCAATATGGCAACGGTGTCGCGATCTTCACCCGCGACGGCGACTCCGCGCGCGACTTCGCCAGCAGGGTTGAAGTAGGCATGGTGGGGGTCAACGTCCCCATCCCCGTGCCCATTGCCTACTACACCTTTGGTGGCTGGAAGGCGTCGGGCTTCGGCGACCTGAACCAGCACGGCCCGGACGCCTTCCGCTTCTACACCAAGACCAAGACGGTGACCTCGCGTTGGCCCTCCGGCATTCGCCAGGGCGCCAGCTTCATCATGCCGGAAGGAAGCTAATGGGGGACCCCGCAATCACTGATGAGGTGCTGTTCGAGCGCAGGGGGAGGCTCGGCGTCGCCATCCTGAACCGGCCCAACGCCGTCAACGCCCTCACCGCAGGGATGGTGGC
Source organism: Arthrobacter sp. ISL-30 (assembly GCF_018613855.1). Lineage (GTDB taxonomy): Bacteria > Actinomycetota > Actinomycetes > Actinomycetales > Micrococcaceae > Arthrobacter. The sequence continues at coordinate 40,218 of NZ_JAGGPK010000039.1, read as the reverse complement.
CGCCATATTTGAGCAGCTCAGCGAGTGGGCCGGGGATGACGACGTGGAGGCCGTCCTCCTGCGGGGAGCGGGACACCGCGGCCTGTGTGCCGGCGGCGACATCGTTGCCATCTATACGGATATCCTCGCCGGGGGAGACCGGACACCTGAGTTCTGGCGGATGGAGTATCGGCTGAACGCCCTGATCGCCCGCTATCCGAAGCCCTACATCGCGTTGATGGACGGCCTCGTGCTAGGCGGGGGAGTGGGGATTTCGGCTCATGGCTCGGTGCGCGTCGTGACGGAACGGACGCGTACCGGCATGCCGGAAACCACCATTGGTTTTGTGCCCGACGTCGGCGGCACCCTGCTGCTGTCGCGCTCGCCGGGTGAGGCGGGGACCCACGCAGCCCTGACCGGAGCCCACCTCGACGGCGGCGACGCCGTCTTCCTCGGCCTGGCCGACCACTTCGTGCCGTCCGGGAAGCTGGACGACTTCGCAGCCGCACTCGAAGACGGGACGATCGAGGCCGCCGTCGAGCGCTTCGCCGAAGAACCTCCGGCGTCGGCCCTTCAATCCAGCATGGATTGGATCGACGCCTGCTACGGCTCGGACAACGCAAGCACGATCGTGGCCCGGCTTCATGCCGTGGGCGGCGACGCCGCTGACGCCGCCAGGATGATCGAGACGAAATCGCCGACGGCCGTGAAGGTTACGCTGGCCTCCCTCCGGAGGGTCCGGGGAATGAGCCTGGAGGAAGCGCTCGACCAGGAGTATCGGGTAGGGCTGCGCTGCCTTGAAGGTCCCGATTTCCGCGAGGGCATCCGGGCGCAGGTGGTGGACAAGGACCGCAACCCGCGGTGGCGGCCGGCGTCTTTGGCGGAAGTGTCCACAGACATCGTCGAGGGATTCTTCGCCCCGTTGGGCGAGCGGGAACTGGGCCTCGCCTCCATCCGGGCAGATGCCAGCTGAAGTGTCCTGAAGGCCGGAAGGTTCGCTGAAAGTGCAGTCAAAGGAGACGAAATGACGGAAAACCCAACCCCCGACCCTGCCGCCATCGGTACCATTGCCTTCCTCGGACTGGGGCATATGGGCGGTCCCATGGCGGTGAACCTGGTCAAGGCCGGGTACAGCCTGGCAGCGTACGATCCCGTGCCGGCTGCGCTGGAGGCCGCACGCGAACACGGCATTGCCACTGTGGATTCCGCCGCCGAAGCCGTCAAGGACGCGTCAGTCGTATTGACGATGCTTCCCAGCGGCCGGCATGTCCTGGATGCCTATCGGGGAGTCGACGGCGGGCCAGGCCTCCTGTCCCAGGCACCACCGGACACGCTGTTCCTGGATTGCTCCACCATCAATGTGGACGAGGCCCGGGAGGCTGCGGAAATCGCCCTCGAGGCCGGTCACCGCTCCGTGGATGCTCCAGTCTCCGGTGGCGTGGTGGGCGCCGAAGCGGGAACGCTGACGTTTATGGTGGGTGCCCTGCCCGAAGACTTTGAAACCGTGAAACCGGTGCTCGAAGTGATGGGCCGGAGGATCGTGCACTGCGGGGACCACGGCTCAGGGCAGGCCGCCAAGGTGTGCAACAACATGATCCTCGGTGTTTCCATGATTGCTGTTTGCGAAGCGTTTGTGCTCGGGGAAAAGCTTGGCCTGAGCCATCAAGTGCTGTTCGACGTAGCCTCCAACGCCTCTGGGCAGTGCTGGGCGCTGACCACGAACTGCCCGGTGCCCGGCCCTGTCCCAACGAGTCCGGCCAACAGGGACTACCAGCCCGGATTCGCCGGAGCCCTCATGGCCAAGGACCTTCGGCTGGCGGTGAATGCAGTGGAGGGCACCGGAGCAGTGGCTGAAATGGGCAGGCTGGCCTCACGAATCTACGACGCCTTCGCAGAGGGCGACGGAGCGACCCGGGATTTCTCCGGCATCATCAACGACATCCGCGAGAAGTCCGGCGGGTAGCCTGGCGGGCCGGAGGATGACAGCCCGGGCCGCGCGGACGACGGCGGAGGCCGCGTTTCATCGGACCGCACCGCCCGTCTCCACCGGAATCACGTCAATGTGCATTCTTTGGCCATTTTCCCTGTCGACTACAAGCAGCACATGTCCTGCTGTGATGCCTTCAAGGGCCTTGGTTACCTGCTCACGAAGCGCCGCCTGTCGCGCCTCCTCGTCCACCCGCGCCTCCTCGTCAACCCCCGACTCGCCATCGACTCCTGTAGGGGCCGCCGAACCGGCCTCCGAGGCGGATGGTGCGGCGACGCCGTCGGCACGTCTCCAAACAGTGACGTAGGCTCCGCTTGCGTCACTGACGGCCTGGGACAACACTTCCTCATTGGAACCTGTCACCAGGGTGACATGCCCTATCGTCCGGGCCCTGGGCGCGACGGCGGCGACGAGCGCTCGGTCATGCCGCCATGCCGCGAAGTGGTAGCCCGCCACGAGCCCGGCCGCCACCAGCAGCCCGAAGGGAGCGCGGACCCGGTCCAGCATGCTGCCTTCCGACACCTCGCCGAGGAGGAATTCGAAAAGCCGGTACCCAATGACCAGTAGCGCGATGAGCGCAACCACGGCGCTGATCCCGAAGAACACGATGAGGTAGACACGCCTGCCGGGAGGGATGTCCTCGGCCGATTGCGGCCGCCTCATCGGCTTCCACGCCTGCCACCAGACGGGACCTCCAACAACGAGGGAGCTGATGCCTCCAAGGAGCAGGGTACGCGTGGCGCTTCCTGCCAGCGGCGAAACCGCTGCGGCAAGGGTTGCGTTGATGATGACACCGACGCCGGAGGCAGCTGCCACCAGGCTAACTCCCGATGTCACCAGCAGGCTCGCGCGCCTTGTCTCAGCGGATCGTTCCGCTGCCACAGTGCGGTGATAGCGCCATACCAGGGCGCCGACGGCGGCGGCTGCCAGTGCGGGGGCGAGCGGCTCCAGCAGCCCAGTGATGCTGTTGCTCCTGTCGAAGGCCAGCCGCAAAAGCACAAAGAGCACGACGCCGAACCCGCCTAACGCAGTCAGGCCTGCGGCGAATACCCCCACAACGATGAGGGCAACATTCATGAGGCCGGTCCGTAGCCGATGTCCTCCCCCGCGGAACCAGTGCCACCACCAAATGAGGCCCCCGCCTATGGCCCAGATCAAGGACCGTAGCACGGGTTGCCACCACAGGTCCGTGCCCGGGGTGAGGCTGCTATCACCGCGGATGGCGACGTCCAGCAAACCGCTTAAGGCGCTAATGAAAGCGCCGGTAGCAAGGATCAGGCCGAAGAGCGTTCCAAGGACGGCGGGGACATCGTCAAGGTTTGTTGGGCTTTTGAATGTGTGCCGCCACATCCAACGGTGCCACAGCCACACTCCACTCCACACCAGTCCGCTGGACAGAGGTGAATACCATTGCGGCTCGAAGCGCCCGATGAAGGAAGTTGCGGTAGCAAGCAGCCCGGTAGTCGCAACGACGAGCGAGACCGTGTACATGCCGGCAAGATAAAGGCCCCATCCGGGTGCGGCTCGCTCCGCCTCCTCGTCCAGCCTCTTCCAAACGAACCACCAGAGCAGGCCCGCGAGCGGTCCCCCGATCAAGGTGAAGGCAAAGGCGCGGGCAAGGCCGCCGACGGCGCTTGTGGCAAGCACTGACTCGGAACTGAGGAGGCGCTCAAGGAGCCCACTGATCCCGATCGCCGTGATTATCACTAACGCGAACAACAGCACGTACAGGATCAGCCGGCGGAGGACGTTTTGGGCCGGACCCGCTGTGGAAACCATTGCCGAAGAAGGCGAGCTCATCGCTTCACCGGCGTTCCACCACAGTTCATGAGCGGATAAGGGGCCTGGTCAATCATCCATCTGCCATTGACCTTCACCAGGGAGAACGCGTCCTCCATCTGCGTTTCAGACGGTCCAAAGGGTCCGCCGGAGTAGGAGTTGACGATGGAGACCTTCACCGTCGCGGACTCGGCTCGCTCGGTCGTCGAGACCAAGACGATGCGGGAGGCCTCCATCGTCCCGTAGTAGCCACTGCATCGCGCCTGCGCGTCCTCCGTCAGATAGGACTTCGCGGCTGCGGTGTCCCCCTCAATGACCGCGCTGCTGTATCGCTGGACAACTCCTGCGGGGGTTGACTCCTCCAGCGTTTTGGGATCTCCGCGCAAGAAAACCACGGCCACTGCTGTCACGACCAGCACTGCGATGACGGAGACGATGACGATGACGATTCGGTCCTTTTTCCCGGCAGTTTTTCCAGTCGTTGTGTTCATGCAGCCAGTTTGGCCTACCGCGGGTAGCCTGAACAGACGGTGAATGCCATGAATAAAGACAGGGGAGAGGCTTGGCTGACGAGTATCGCAATATCCTGGTGGAGCAGCGTGGACGGGTGGGGCTCGTGACGCTCAACCGCCCCAAGGCGCTCAATGCCCTCAATGGGCAAACCATGTCCGAATTGGTCGCGGCCGTGACGGCGATGGACCAGGATACCGGCGTTGGTGCGGTAGTGATTACGGGCTCCGAAAAGGCCTTCGCTGCAGGAGCGGACATCAAGGAAATGGCGGACAAGGGCTACCTGGAAATGTACGCCCTCGACTGGTTCCGGCAATGGGAGGACCTCACCAGGCTCCGCATCCCGCTCATTGCGGCGGTTTCCGGCTATGCCCTAGGAGGAGGCTGCGAGCTCGCCATGATGTGCGACATCGTCATTGCCGGTGACACCGCCCGATTTGGCCAGCCGGAAATCAATCTCGGCGTCATCCCGGGCATGGGTGGCTCGCAGCGGCTAACTCGCGCAATCGGCAAGGCCAAGGCTATGGACCTGATCCTGACCGGTCGCACCATGGAAGCCGAGGAGGCAGAGAGGGCAGGGCTGGTGTCCCGGATCGTGCCCGCCGCCGACGTCGTCGAAGAGGCACTGAAGGCCGCGGAGGTTATCGCCTCCAAGTCCAAGCCTGCGGCCATGCTTGCCAAGGAAGCCGTGAACGCGGCTTTTGAGACGGGACTCGCCCACGGCGTGGTCTTTGAACGCAGGCTCTTCCACTCCTTGTTTGCCTCTGACGACCAGAAAGAGGGCATGGCCGCCTTCGCGGAGAAGCGGGAGCCGGTCTTCAAACATTCCTAGAGGGTGGCCGAGTGGCCTTCCCTGATGGATGATCGGAAGACGGAACAAAGTGAGGTTCTTCAGCTCATGAGTGTCTCTACATCCCCGCAAACAATCATCAGGCAACGGCTCAAGCTGGTTCCAGCGGTGCTGGTATCCGGGGCCGGCTTTGTCTTGTTCGCCCTGGAAAACCGGCTGTTGGGATTTTCCCTGCTGGTGCTGGCGTTGCTGGCCGCCGGCTTCATTGACAGGCAGTTGCTCAAGGATCTTTCCCTGATTGGAGTCGGCCTGGCGGTGATGTCGGCGGTGCCGATCACCACGGACATCAGTACCGAACACATGGTGGTTATGGGGACGGCCATGATCGTTGCGGTGGGGTTCCCCTATTTCGTGTCCCGTTTCGTGTTCAAGGACCATGCCGTGCGGTTTCCCGTCCTGACAGGGCAACGCTGGACGAAAGCCGAGAAATGGTACCTGCCGGTCGTGCTGGTCCTGGGGTACGCGGTGCTGCCCGTCTATATGGTTCGGACGGAGGTCTACCGGAACTGGCCGGCGGCCTCAGACACCGAAGACATCTTCCGGCTGTTCCTTGGCACCAATGCCTTGGGCATCTGGGATGAGTTGTTCTTCATCTGCACAGCCTTCACCCTCTTGCGCAGGCACCTCCCGGAATGGCAGGCCAATATCCTGCAGGCCGTTCTGTTCACGTCCTTCCTGTGGGAGCTTGGGTTCAGGTCGTGGGCCCCATTGTTCATCTTTCCGTTCGCCTTGCTGCAGGCGCGGATCTTCTCGGCCACGAAGTCGCTCTCCTACATCGTTTCCGTGCACTTGCTCTTTGACTTCGTCCTGTTCCTGGTCCTGCTGCACGCCCATAACCGCGAGTGGATAGACATCTTCCTTTATTAGGGAGAGGCATAGACAGACAGGTCTGTCTGTTGCCGTGTAGACTGTGCGACGATGAATTCCCCAGAGCAGCCCTTTATAGAGCCCGCGCCGACAGAAACCCTGGAGGCGCCGAAGCTGCCTTCTTCGGTTTCCGATATCGAGCCCGCCCCGGCCACCACTCCGAGCCGCAGCCGTGTCGATGCCACTGAACGTGTCCTGAACGTGGCCTACGACCTCTTTTCCCGCCGCGGAGTCCGGGACGTCGGCATTAATGAGCTGATCGCCTCCTCAGGTGTTGCGAAGGCTACGTTCTACAGGCACTTCCCCTCCAAGGACGATGTGGTCCTGGCGTTCCTCGAACGGCGGGACCAGGTCTGGACCGTGGAGCTGATTATCGAGGAAGCCCGCAAGCGTGCAACGACACCTTCGGAACAGCTGCTCTCCATCTTCGACGTCTTTGCGGACTGGTTCCGTCGGGACGATTTCGAGGCCTGTTCCTTCATTAACATCCTGCTGGAGATGGGCCCGGGACACCCCTTGGGGCGGGCGAGCATCGATTACCTCGCGAGAATACGTGGCCACATCCAGGTCCTCGCCGAAGAAGCGGGACTGAGGGATCCGGAAGATTTTGCGCGGTCTTGGCACATCCTCATGAAGGGTTCCATCATCTCCGCCTCGGAAGGCGACCTGGAGGCATCCCTTCGGGCCCGTCAAATGGGTGGATGGCTGATCGACCACCACAGAATGTAGGCTCACGCCCAGGCTGGTCGCGCAGGCTGGTCGCGGCGCCGACGCTCACGCCACGATAATCCCGACATGGCCGTCGCGTTGCATCAAGTGTTCCAGTAGGGCCTCTTCCGGCCGGCCCGGATGCCTGGCCACACAGCGCTCAAGCCGGCTCCGCAGATACTGTTCCTCCGGGGCTGTCCCCTGCAGGATGTCCTCAATTATGGCTCGCGCTTGACCCCTGATTGCGCCGTGTTGCTCCCCAAAGACTCCCTGTTCTGAATCAGGGGCGGCGAGTACCAGGAGCATCAATGACTTCGACATCGGAGTCTCCTCTCAACATGACCGTGGAGGCTGGTTCTCCGGCCGACTCGGTCCTTATTGGCGCTTCGTGACCCCGGCAATCAGATGCATTGGAAGAATATTACTCCCGCCAGACAGCCCTGTCTTGTGTTTTTTCCGAGCCCCTTTCGGGAAATCAATCAGCATGCTTATTATTCTGTAGTCGCCTGTCCTGAAAAATCGACAGCTGCTCTGCGGCGGCTGCCTTCGTGGCACCGCTGCTTTCGATGAATCGGCCATCAGTACACAGCAGGAGGAAAGCATCATGTCAGGAAATCTCTTTGCACGGTCCATACACGACCTCACAGCCGGCGCCTGGTTCGGAAGTGCCCTCATGGGGGCCATCGGACTCAATGGGGCGGCCGCGGAAGCCCGGGACCCGGCCGAGCGGACCCGGCTTTCCAGCCTTGGCTGGAAGAAGTGGGCTCCTTTCCAGGCCGCTGCCTTCATCGCCCATATCTTTGCGGGCATGGCAGTGACGTGGGAAAACAAGGGGCGGCTCCTCAAGCAGGAGGGCGTAGGCAGGCTAAGCATCTACAAGGCCGTGGTCACCCTGGCGGGTGCAGCGGTGACGTTCTATGCCGGGATACTCGGGAGCAAGGTTGAGAAGCTTTCAGAGGAGGGCGGTGAAGGTGCAACGGAGCCCAGGCCGGGAGCGTCCGAGGAACTCAAGGCTGCGCAGAATCAGCTGAGGATCCTGCAATGGGCCATTCCGGTCTTTGCCGGCTGGGTGATCGTCCTCGGTGCAAGGCACGGAGAAATGCAGCGCCCCAAGAACTTCCTGCAAGGGCTCGTGAAGTAGTCCCCCGCAACGTCGTTCCATGTCGAAACAGGCCCCGGTTCAGTGTCCGTCACCGTACGTCTGTCACTGTACGTCGTCACTGTCCCGGGGCCTGTTCCTGCCCCTCCAATTCGCGCTTAGTCCGAGGGTGTCGTGTTGACGATGCTCTCGGGATCGGGCTTGGCTTTCTCGACGTCGTCCGTTTCCTTGCCGGGGCCCGGGCCGCTGTCCTGCCCGCCTTCCTGCCGGGAAGGCTTTTCCTTGGTTCCCTCGTTCTCGCCGGTCCCCTCCAGCGGCCTCCCGACGTCGGGAATGGTAGCTTCCGTGTCTTCCGCGGCTTCGCCGGCGGATTCTGTCTGGCCGTTATCGGTAGTCATAGAACTTTCCTTCCTGGCTTTCCGTTGACAGTTGGTCCCTGAATGCGTTGATCAGGCGGTGCTGTTCAGGCGGTACTGTTCAGACCGGGCGCTCTGCGCCGCGCGGGGAGTGCGAGAGGATCAAGCCCAAGCCGAGGAGGACAATGCCCAGTCCGAAGTGCAGCCAATTGTCCGCGGTATTCACCGGTATGAAGTTGGCCGGTAGGTTGCTGCCGAAAATCAATCCATAGAGCCACAGCACCAAATAAATAGTGCCGCCGCCGATCAGGAAATTCCGCGACGCTGACGGCGTGCGCCACATAACCATTGCTGCAATGCCGAACAGCAAATGCACAATATTGTGCAGGATCGAGACCTGGAAATATCCCAAAAGCATGGCGTCGGACTCATGCCCCGCAAATTGCACCGATTGATAATTGGTGGTGAATCCGGGGATGAACCCGAAGATGCCGACCACCAGGAAAACAAGGCCCAAGCCTACGGTCGCCTTTTGAATGTCAGTGCGCAGCCGTTGGGATCCCGGGGCCCGCTCATCTACTCCCATGATGTTCCCCCTTTGTTCGCTGGATTGGAACATAGGTGAAGATAATGTCAGTATACTTATTTTTCCGCGGATTTTACCGGGTTGAGAGGTCGTCGACGTCGTTAAAGTCGCCCGCCCTGCGCCGGAATGAACCGAAAATACGAATCAGGTGTTCAACATCATCGTCGGCAAAGCCTGACTGGGAAAAAACCTCGTTGTTTAGTGCCGCCGTCGCACGTTTTGCCATGGTGCGCCCCTCCGTGGTGAGTTCAACCAGCGTGGTGCGTCCGTCCGTCGGGTGCGGGGATCGGACAACCAGCCCGGACTTCTCCAGGCGGTCGACGGCGTTGGTGACTGACGTCGGGTGGACCTGGAGCAGTGCGCTGGCCTTGTTCATGGGAAGGGCGCCGGTACGGGCGAAGCTCAACAGGGCGAGCAGTTCATACCGGGCGAACGTCAGCCCGAAAGGCTTCAGGACGTTCTCGATGCGGGCCAGCAGGATCTGTTGGGTGCGCATGATCGCGGTGATTGCGGCCATGGGTGCAGCGGTATTTCCCCAGCCGGAACGCTCCCAGTTGCGCTGCGCGTCGGCAATGGGGTCGCGGGGGAGTGGGTTGGCCATGGTGCCTCCTGACACTCGGTTCCAGTCAGCCTAGTCCTTCAAATCCGGGAAATCGGACTCGGAATATTCCATGCCAAGCCCCGCCGGAAGGCTCGTCCCGCCATGCCGTAGTTCCTCGGTGTGCCGCAGTTCCACCCGCCGAATTTTGCCGGAGATCGTCTTGGGCAACTCGCAGAATTCCAGGCGACGAATCCTCTTGAACGGCGCGAGGTTCTTCCGGCAGTAACGCAGGATTTCTTCAGCGAGTTCCGGCCCCGGCTGATGGCCGTCGGCCAGCACAATGAACGCCTTGGGCACGGACAGCCTGAGCGGATCGGGTGAGGGTACGACCGCGGCCTCCGCCACGGCTGGATGCTCGATGAGGACGCTTTCGAGTTCGAAGGGCGAGAGTTTGTAGTCGGAGGACTTGAAGACGTCGTCGCTGCGTCCGACATAGGTGACGATGCCCTGGGGGTCGCGACTGGCCATGTCCCCTGTGTGATAGTAGCCGTCCCGGAATGCTTCGGCTGTCTTCTCCGGGTCGCCGTAGTAGGACTTCATGAGTCCAACGGGTGGTGGATCAAGGCGCAGGCACAGCTCGCCGTCGTCGCCTTCCTGCCCCGTTGCCGGGTCTACCGGCACGACGTCATAGCCAGGCAGCGGCCTGCCCATGGAGCCTGTCTTGACCGGCTGGCCCGGGGTATTGGCGATCTGGACGGTGGTCTCGGTTTGCCCGAAGCCGTCCCGGATGGTCTGCCCCCAGACGCGTTCCACTTGGCCGATCACTTCGGCATTAAGCGGTTCCCCTGCGGAGACCACTTTCGTGGGAGGGCTCTTCAGCAGGGTCAGGTCCGCCTGAATGAGCATGCGCCACACGGTGGGCGGGGCGCAGAAGCTGGTGACGCCCTCGCGGTCCATCTGCTCCATCAGCGCCCTGGCGTCGAAGCGCTGGTAGTTGTAGACGAACACGCATGCCTCCGCGATCCAGGGCGTGAAGACGTTGGACCAGGCGTGCTTGGCCCAGCCGGGGGAGGCGACATTGAGGTGCACGTCGCCGGGTTCCACCCCGATCCAGTACATGGTGGACAAGTGGCCCACGGGATAGGACGTGTGGGTGTGCTCCACAAGCTTTGCCTTGGACGTGGTGCCGGAAGTGAAGTAAAGCAGGAGGGTCTCGTCGGCTTTGGTGGGCGCATCGGCGGTGAAGTCCGCCGAGGCGCCGGCCGAGTCGCCGTAGCGGAGGGTGGGCCGTGCGACGTCGGACGTGCCGCCGTCGGCGGGGGAGGTAACTGTGCCGCCGTCGGCGACCTCAATAAGGGTGTACTGGCCGGGCACCTCTGAGAATTTCTCAAGGTTGGAGCTCCCGACGGCGGTCCAGCGGGCCTTACCCCGCTCCACCCGATCCCTGAGATCCGCGGGGCCCATGAGGGTGGTGGTCGGGATGAGTACGATGCCCAGCTTCATTCCGGCCAGCATCAATTCCCACAGTTCCACCTGGTTCCCCAGCATCAGGATCATGTGGTCGCCGCGTCGGACTCCCTGGTTGCGCAGCCAGTTTGCCACCTGATTTGAGCGCGCCGAGAGCTGTGCAAAGGTTCGGCGTGTGGCGCTGCCATCCTGTTCAACGATGACCAGTGCCGGATTGCCACCCTTGGCGGGGTCGGCGGCTATCTGGTCGAACCAGTCCAGTGCGAAGTTGAAATACTCGAATCGCGGCCACTGGAATTCCTTGCGTGCCTGACGGTAGTCGTTCCGTAAGGCCAGTAGCCTGTCGCGGGCGGAGCGGAATTCATCGGAGACTGCCATAGTCCACCTTTCGGCCTTCATGCCTGCACGGCAGAGGGCTTCCTGTTCAAGCGGCGGTGCCCTCCCTAGTGATCCCCATCACCTTGCAATATACTAGGACATCCAAGGGTTTGGAAGTGTCGGCGGCCTCTTGAGTACCCCAGCGGCCGCCGTTCGCGTACGACGAAGGAGTCACATGCCGGTGCCACAAGCGCGTCCCGTCCAAGCAGCCGCCGTACCCAGGCAGCATCGAGCTCACCGTGCGCTTCCGTTTCCAGACGCGGACCTCATGTACGTCGTGGACCTCCTCCCGGAAGGCGAACGACGTCGGTACGCGGAGGTGCGGGAGTTCCTGCAGTCACGGATCCGGCAAGCCTCGATCGACTACTGGAACCGCGAGGAGTTCCCCTTTGGGCTGCTTGCCGAGATGGGCAAATACGGCCTCGGCGGCATCCAGGTCGACGGGACGTCCAAGCTGTTCAAAGGCCTTATGTATGTCGAAGTAGCGCGGGCTGATGTGTCCCTCTCTGCACTTGTGGGTATCCACAACGAACTCATCGTGGGCATGATCAACGAGCTCGGCTCGGAAGAACAGAAACGGCGCTGGCTTCCAGGGCTTACTGCCTTCACGCAGCTTGGAGCGTTCGCCCTCACAGAGCCGGACCACGGCTCGGACATCGCGGGCGGCTTGGAGACCACCGCGAGGCGGGACGGCGGTGAGTGGGTGATCAGCGGCGCCAAGCGCTGGATCGGGGCCGGGACGATCGCCGAGTTCGCGCTGGTCTGGGCGCGGGATATTGCCGATGGCAGGATCAAAGGCTTCATTGTCGAGACCGACCGGGCCGGTTACAAAGCGACCAAGATCCCGCACAAGATCGGCCTGCGGATCATGCAGAACGCTGACATCGTCCTCGACGACGTAAGGGTCCCGGCGGCGAATCTCTTGCCCGGGGCTACTGATTTCGCCGCCGCCAACGATCTCCTGCGGGATTCGCGTGCCTGGGTGGGCTGGCAGGGGGCGGGCATCCAACTGGCGGCGTTCGACGTCGCGCGGTCCTACATCCTGGAACGCCGGCAGTTCGGCAAGGAACTGGCCAGGTTCCAGCTCATCCAGCAGCAGCTCTCGGAGATCCTGGGCAACGCGACAGCGTCGCTCGCCCTCATGGTGGAACTCGCCCGGATCCAGGAGGCCGGCAAGCTGGAGATGGCCCAGGCAGCCATGGCCAAGGCCACTACCACCAGGCTGGCTCGTTCGTCCGTGGCCATGGGGCGTTCGATGTTGGGCGGCAATGGCGTGAGCAGCGATTTTGAGATGGGCAAGCTCTTCGGCGATGCCGAAATTCTTTACACCTACGAGGGGAGCTACGAGATCAATTCCCTGATTGTGGGGCGGGCCGTAACCGGAAGATCCGCGTTCGTCTAGTCCTAGCTCCCCTTTGGGGTCCTACGAGCCGTTTCGAGCATAGGCGTACTGATGTGCGAGAGGGAGGTGGGCTTGGGCGAGTAGGCTCTGGCTATGGACGTTGTGGAGTTCCTCTCGGAACGGATCGACGAAGATGAGGCCGCGGCGAGGAAGCTGCTGAAGGACCGCTCGGTGTCCAAGTCGGGGCGATGGTACGAGGAGCGGCTCCTGCGCGAATGCCAGGCGAAGCGCACATTGATCGCCGTCGTCGAAGAAGCGCGCCAGGCCGCCCTCGCCAGCCTGGTCGGCCAGGATCCGAATGCCGCCCCCTGGAATCCGGAAGCCATAGAGTGGACTTCGCGGGCACTGAACGCCATCGCGTTGCCCTATGCCGAGCACCCCGATTACCAGCCGGACTGGCGACTGCTCTGAGGAGTTGAGCGCGCTGGAACTCCCCACCTTTGACGTAGGATGCCGGAGCAAGGCACCGAAATGCCGGCCAGGACCGTCGTCGTCGCGCCTCAAAAGCGGGGAGATCCAGCGGCAAGGGGCAGGGCCATGAGCACGGTTCTGCCCCCTTCAACAAATTACCCCTACGTCAGCGGGGTGACGTAGGCTCCGGAAATGCCACCGTCTACCAGGAAAGTTGACGCCGTGATGAAGGAGGCATCGTCACTGGCCAGGAACGCGACTGCGGCCGCGAGTTCCTCGGGCTCGGCGAACCGCCCTAGCGGAACGTGGACCAGTCGACGCGCCGCCTTTTCCGGATCCTTGGCGAAGAGTTCCTTCAACAGGGGAGTGTTGACCGGCCCCGGGCAGAGGGCATTTATGCGGATGCCCTGGCGGGCAAACTCGACTCCGAGCTCCCTGCTCATCGACAGGACGCCCCCCTTGGAGGCGCTGTAGGAAATCTGCGAGGTAGCCGCCCCCATGACGGCCACGAAGGATGCGGTGTTGACGATGGATCCCTTGCCCTGTTCCTGCATGTAGGGGATGGCGTACTTGCAGCAGTAGTAGACGGAGGTCAGATTGACTTCCTGGACCCTGCGCCAGGCGTCGATGCCGGTGTCCAGGATCGAGGCGTCGTCAGCCGGGGAGATGCCGGCGTTGTTGAAGGCGATGTCCACGCTGCCATACGTTTCCTTGGTCTGGGCGTAGAGGTTTTTGACCTCCTCTTCGCTGGTGACGTCTACCTTGACGAACAGGCCGCCCACCTCGGCGGCGGCACTCAGCCCTGAGGTGGGTTCGATGTCGGCGATCACAACGTTGGCGCCTTCTGCTGCCATCCGGCGAGCGGTGGCCAGGCCAATGCCGCTGGCGCCGCCGGTGATGACTGCGCTGCGCCCGGCGAGGCGGTTGGAAACTACTGCTTTCATTGTTGCTCCTTCTAAGCTGGGTTGGTCGAGATGAAGACGTTCTTGGTTTCGGTGAAGGCATCCAGGGCATCCGGCCCAAGTTCGCGGCCAAGACCCGACTGCTTGAAGCCCCCAAACGGCGTGGAGTAGCGGACCGACGAGTGCGAGTTGACGGACAGGTTGCCGGATTCGACGGCCCGGGCCACCCTCAGCGCCCGATCCACTTTGGACGTCCAGATGGAACCGGAGAGGCCGTAGTGGGTGTCGTTCGCGATCCTGATCGCATCGGCTTCGTCATCGAACGGCACGACGGCGACTACCGGGCCGAAGATCTCCTCCCTGAAGGATGGGGCGTCCAGATCCGGCGTCAAGACTGTTGGCGGGAACCAGAACCCCGGCCCCTCGGGGGCCTTACCGCGGAAGGCAACGGGGGCGCCGTCGGGCACAAATGAGGAAACAGTTTTCAGCTGCTGTGCCGAGATCAGCGGGCCCATCGCGGTTGTGGAGTCCGCAGGATCTCCGACGCCCAGGCCCAGGACTGCCGGCTCCAGCAGTTCCAGGAAGCGGTCGTAGGCGCTGCGCTGGACCAGGATGCGCGAACGGGCACAGCAGTCCTGTCCGGCGTTGTCGAAGGCACCTCCGGGGGCAGCCGCCGCGGCGAGTTCGAGGTCGGCGTCGTCGAAGACTATGTTGGCGCTCTTGCCTCCCAGCTCCAGGGTCACGCGCTTCACCTGTTCTGCACAGCCTGCCATGATCTGTTTGCCGACCCCCGTGGAGCCGGTGAACACGACCTTCCGCACGGCCGGATGCGTGACAAACCGTTGGCCCACGATGGATCCCTTGCCAGGGATCACCTGGAACACGCCGTCCGGAATCCCTGCTTCGAGCGCCAGCTCGCCGAGTCGTAGGGCTGTCAGGGGAGTGACTTCGGCCGGCTTGAGCACCACGGTGTTGCCCGCGGCAAGGGCCGGTGCAAAGCCCCAGCCGGCAATCGGCATGGGGAAGTTCCAGGGGACGATGACGCCCACCACGCCTAATGGCTCGTGGAACGTTACGTTGACGCCGCCGGCAACGGGAATCTGCTTTCCAAAATGCCGTTCAGGGGCGGCGGAATAGTAGTTCAGGACGTCGCGGACGTTGCCCGCTTCCCAGCGGGCATTCACGATCGTATGCCCGGCGTTCCTGACTTCGAGCTGCGCCAGGTTTTCCAGGTCCGCGTCGACGGCGGCCGCGAACCGCCGCAGCAGCAGTGAACGGTCAGCCGGGGCAATTGCCCGCCAGGATTCGTAGGCTGCTGCTGCCCTTGCTATGGCGGCGTCTACTTCCGCCAGCCCGGCAAGGGGAACTGTTTGGATGATTTCTTCCGTGGCCGGGTTGATCACGTCAAAGACCGTCGTGGTCATGCGGGAAACATCGCTTTCGTAGTGTTGGTTAGGTTGTTGTTTGCCCGGAATCCTGCCGCAGCTTCCACGAATCCCCGGAACAGCCGTAGGTCACCGGGGTTCTGTTCCGGATGGAACTGGACTGCCAGGACCCAGCCGCCGTGGTTGCTCTCCAGCGCCTGGACGGTTCCGTCCGCTGATCGCGCGGTGACACGAAGGCCCCTGCCCAGTGAATCAACGGCCTGGTGGTGGTAACAGGGGGCCGTGGCGGAATCACCCAGGAAACCGTGGATCAGGCTCCCCGGACTGGTTCTGAAATCCACCGCCCCATAGACACCCGGAGCGGGTTGGTAGTTGGCCGTCGGGTTGATGTCCGGGATGTGCTGGATCAGCGTGCCGCCCAGGTTGACGTTCAGGATCTGGGCGCCACGACAGATCGCGAACAGGGGGAGCCCACGGTCAAGTGCGGCGCTGGTCAGCAGGGAATCGTGCCGGTCCCGTAGAGGCTGGGACTTGGTTTTGGGGTGCGGCTCTGCCCCGTAGAGGGAAGGGTCGACGTCGGGACCGCCCACTACGATGAGTCCATCCACGAGGTCCAGGACGGATTCGTCCGTACCTCTTGGCGGGAGCAGGATCGGTGTTCCTCCGGCCGCAACCACAGCCTCAACATACGCTCCCGGGAGAATCGCCGCCGTCGTGTTCCACACGCCCCAGGAGGCCTCTTGGAAATAGCTCGTCAACGCGATCCGGGGACGGTAGGTATCAGAGTCGTTCGAAGCCACGAACACGCTCCCAGTCGGTGATGGCGCCGTCGTAAGCGGCCAGTTCAACTCCTGCCGCGTGGACGTAGTGATCCACGACGTCGTCGCCGAAGGCCTTCCGGGCAATGCTGCTTTCTGCCAGAAGGTCGCGGGCGTCCCGCAGGGTGGTGGGCAGGCGTTTGGCATCGGATTCGTAGGCGTTGCCCTTGGTGATCGCCGGAAGCGGCAGCTCGTTTTCCAGGCCATGGATGACGGCGGCAATCATGGCGGCAACGGCGAGGTAGGGATTCACGTCACCGCCGCCCACCCGGTTTTCCGTGCGCAGGCCCCGCCCGTGTCCCACCACCCTGAGCGCGCAGCTGCGATTGTCCAGTCCCCAGGCGATTGCAGTGGGTGCAAAGCTGCCTTCCACGAACCTTTTGTAAGAGTTGATGTTGGGTGCGAGGAAGTATGTCAGTTCCCGAAGCGCCGCCAGCTGTCCGGCCACGAAGCGTTCCATGACGGGACTGAAGCCGTGTTCACCATCCCCGGCGAGGACGGGATTGCCGTCCAGATCAGTGAGGCTGAAGTGGATGTGGCAGGAATTCCCTTCGCGCTCATTGAACTTGGACATGAACGTGATGCTCTTGCCGTGCTGGTCGGCGATTTCCTTCGCACCGTTCTTATAGAACGTGTGTTTGTCGCATGCAGCGAGGGCCTCGTCGAAGCGGAAGGTGATTTCCTGCTGGCCCAGGTTGCATTCGCCTTTGGATGATTCGACTATCAGTCCGGCCGCTTCCATGTTGGTGCGGATGGAGCGGATAACCGGTTCAAGGCGGGCCGTGGCCAGTAGCGAGTAGTCCACGTTGTACTGCGTGGCAGGGGTGAGGCCGGTGTAGTTCTTGTGCCAGGCCTGGCTGTAGGAGTCGTTGAACATGAGGAATTCCAGCTCGGTCCCCGCGTGGGCGCGGTAGCCGAGCTTTTCGAGCCGTTCGATCTGGGCCTTCAGGATCTGTCGGGGTGAGGCGGCAACTGGTGTCCGGTCAGTCCACAGTACGTCGCACTGCACGATCGCGGTGCCTTCAAGCCACGGGACGAGGCGAAGCGTGGCGACGTCCGGAAGCATCACCATGTCGCCGTACCCGGTTTCCCAGGAGGACATGGCGTAGCCGTCTACGGTTTTCATCTCGACGTCGACGGCGAGCAGATAGTTGCAGCCCTCGGCGCCGTGGTCCAGGACGTCCTCAAGGAATGAGCGTGCGCCACAGCGCTTGCCCTGCAGCCTCCCCAGGGCGTCCGTGATGGCAACGATCACGGTATCGATCTCGCCGGCTGCCACGAGCTCCCGCAGCTTGCTTACAGATAGCTGCTGGTTCGGTTGTTTACTCTGAATATTCATCATGGCTCCGCTATGTGGTGCTTCGTTGGGAAATGGGAGGGACTCGGCCTAGGACTTCAGTTCGGCCTCTGCCCGGGCCAGTTGGGCAAATTCTTCTTCGGGAGCGCCGGCCACAATCCGATGCCTGCTGTAGAACCAGTAGTAAAGGAGCGCGGCGGCAAAGATGAGGGCGGTTATGGAGGCGGCAAAAACGTCGACGACGAACGTTGCCACCACTGCGACAGCGGACAGAGCGAGGGCGATCGACGTGGTGACGATTCCGCCCGGCGTCCGATAACCGCGTTCCAGCCCTGGTTCCTTCTTGCGCAGGACGATGTGGGAGAGATTGAGCAGTACATAGGAGACGGTGGCCCCGAAGACTGCGATGTTGATCAGCAAAGCCCCGTCCTGGATCACCGCTGCCAGCAGGAAGCCAATGGTGCCGGGGACGATCAGTGCCCAGTAGGGGGTACGTCGGGCTCCCGTGAGGGAGAGCCAACGCGGCAGGTAGCCCGCCCGGGAGAGCGCGAAGAGTTGGCGTGAATAGGCGTAGATGATGGAGAAGAAGCTGGCTACAAGGCCGGCGAGTCCGGCGTAATTGATGAAGTCAGCCAGAAGGGTGTTGCCCCCGTAGGCGACGCGCAGAGCCTCTGGGAGGGGGTTGTCGGATTCGCTCATGGCCTGGGATCCGGCCGCGCCGGGAACGAGTACCAGCATGAGTGCGCCGAACACCACCAGGACAACAACGGCAACGATGATCCCTCGCGGCATATCCTTCTTGGGGTTTGAGGTTTCTTCGGCAGCGAGCGGAACGCCTTCGACGGCCAGGAAGAACCAGATGCCATACACCAGTGCCGCGAGCACGCCGCTGATTCCCATCGGAAGGAAAGCGCTGGAACCTGCCGATCCGTCCGGCACGATGTCGAACAGCCGGGAAGGCTCGAACTTGGGCAGGAGCCCGATGGCTGCCGCTATCAGGGCTACTGTTGCAACGGCAGTGATGGCAAACATGATTTTCAGTGCTTCGCCCACTCCCCTGAGGTGGATCCAGACGAAGATCACGTACGTGACGAGGTAGACCGGCCAGGAATTCGTGAGTCCAAACAGGCCAAGAGCCTCTATGTAACCGCCGATAAAAGTCGCGATTGCCGCCGGCGCCACGGCGTATTCGATGAGGACGGCCACGCCTGTGGCGAAACCTCCAAGGGGTCCCAGCGCTCGACGGGCGAACGCATAGCCGGCACCCGCCGTCGGGAGCGTGGAGGAAAGCTCCGCCAGACCGAAGACCATGCACGTGTACATGACCGCCATCAATACGAAGGCAACCAACAGTCCGCCCCAGCCGCCTTGGGCGAGCCCCAGGTTCCAGCCGGCAAAGTCTCCGGAAATGACGTAGGCCACGCCGAGGCCTGCCAGCAGGATCCAGCCCGCCGCACCTCGTTTCAGCCGCCGATGCTGCAGATACTCGTCCTCGCCGCCAATGGGCTGGCGCACTGCTTCCATGCGTGTTCCTTACGTCTGAGGAATGCCTGTGGCAAAGTTTCAAGCTATCGGACCCTAAAGGACTGTTTTTAGTCCAAAGTGTGCTTCAAAGTCTGAAACGAGATCATCGCCGCGTCAAGGGTTTACGCTCAAAACATCTCATCCCGCCATGTTTCCCACTATGTCAATGGTTTCTTTGATGACCTTTGCGGCCATGCCCGGGTAGCATGAAGTAGTCAGCGCAGGCCCGGATCTTGCGGGCTCGACTTGGACAGGAGGAAGCGATAGTGCCGGACTCTCCGTTTGGCCCCACTTTCTCTGTGCTGCGCCCCGTCAGGGGTGGCAACGCCTTCGAAGAGACGATCGAGCACATCCTGCAGACCATCAAGCTGGGCATCTTTGCGCCCGCCGAGAAGCTGCCCCCCGAACGCGAGCTGGCCGAACAGTTGGGGGTTTCGCGGGCCACCTTGCGCGACGCCCTGGGGGAATTGCAAAGCGCCGGCTACCTTGAGGTCCAGCGCGGACGGTATGGCGGAACGTATGTTTCCACCACAGCTGTGCAGCAAAAGAAAGACAAGGGCCCGCTGGATGCCGCCGAAGTCGAGGACGTGCTGCTGTTCCGGAGCATCATTGAACCCGCTGCCGCAGAGCTAGCGGCCAAGGCCGACTTATCCGCCGCGGCCCGCCGTCATTTGCAGGTCTGCCTGTCAGAGGTGAACTCCGCGCCTGCCGAGGGCTATCGCCCGCGCGATGCTAGGTTCCACATTGCCATTGCCGAATTGTCAGGATCGGCCAGCTTGGTGAGTGCCGTCGCGGAAACCCGTGCCAGGCTCAATGAGTTGCTGGACCGCATACCCCTGCTCAGCACCAATCTGGAGCATGGAAACGAGCAGCATTCTGAAATCGCCGACGCCATTCTTCGGGGAGACGCCGCGGCGGCGGAGCGTGCAACCATCGAACACCTGGAAGGCACAGCCTCCCTCCTGCGCGGCTTCCTGTCCTGAGGCGCCAACCTGTACTTCAACACCGGCCACGGCCATCTCGGCTGGACTATGGCCTGCGGTTCGGCCGAGATGTTGGCCGACTTGATAGAGGGTGGCACTCCAGCAATTCCGATCGCCGCCTACGCAGCCGGGCGCTGAGGCCTTATTTCCACCAGGTGTCGAAGATGGTAACCGGAACAGTCCGCTTGTGGCGGGTGCGCAGATACTTCTGCTCAATGACCTGGGCCGCACCTTCAGGGATTTCCCGGCCCTCGAGGTAATCATCGATCTGGTCGTAGCTGACGCCGAGCTCGTCTTCGTCGGTGCGTCCGGGAGTGCCATCGAGGAGGTCAGCCGTCGGCACTTTCTCCCACACTCGTGCGGGGGCGCCGAGTTCGGCCAGCAGTGCACGGTTCTGGCGCTTGTTCAGGCCGAACAGCGGCAGGATGTCGGCCCCGCCGTCGCCGTACTTCGTGAAGAAACCGGTGACAGACTCGGCCCCGTGGTCCGTGCCGATCACGAGGTAGTTGTACTCACCTGCGAGGGCGTACTGGGCGGTCATTCGCGCGCGCGCCTTCGTGTTTCCCTTATGGAAATCCGAAATGGAGGCGCCGGCGGTCTTTTCGAACTCGTCCTCAAAACCGTCCACAGCCGCTGAGATATTGAATGTCCAGTCGGTCTTGGCGCGAATGAAGTCCATGGCGGCCTGTGCATCGTCCTCGTCGTGCTGGATGCCATAAGGAAGACGGACGGCGACAAAGTTGGCGTCGATGCCCTCTGCTTCAAGCTCCTCGACGGCGAGCTGGGCCAGCCGCCCGGCCAGGGAGGAATCGAGTCCGCCCGAGATTCCCAGGACAAAGCCCTTGGTCCCGGTCGCCTTGAGATACTCCTTTAGGAAGCCAACGCGCTTGCGCACCTCCTCGGCAGGATCGATCCGGGGCTGGACGCCCATTTCCTCAATGATCTTTGCCTGGAGTTCGCGCATGGACTCAGCCTAGTCAGCTGCGCCGGAAACACTCAACTGTATCCTCGGACACCGCCCTTCACGCTGTCGGGGCCGGCCCTGTGGACGCTCGCACGGTGAGATGCGTGGGCATGACTGCAAGGCGTCGGCTGGATCCACCTTGGAGCGGATTGAGCTGGGCCAGCAGCATGGAAACCGCCACCCGCCCGGCCTGCTCGATCGGGGAGGCAATGGTGGTCAAGGGCGGATTGCAGAAGTCCGCGCCGAAGATGTCGTCGCAGCCCACGATGCTCATGTCCTCCGGCACTCGGATGCCCCGCTCCCGCAGGCGCTGCAGCATTCCGATGGCGAGGAGGTCGTTGAAGACAATGCAGGCCGTTGCCCCGGTACGGGCTGCTGCATCGGCGGCGGCGGCCCCCGACGTCGTCTTGGGAGCAAATGGCCCGACGCGGAAGGTGGTCATGCCCCGATCACGGCTCTCGTCTTCGAAGGACTTCCATCGCTTGGCATTGGACCAGGACGTGGGAGGTCCGCCGACATAGCAGATCCTTGAGTGACCAAGGGAGGCCAAGTGTTCAAGAGCCTGGATCATGGCCGACGGCGTATCGATCACCACCGTTGGGGTGTTGGACGACGCGCGGTTAATGGTCACCAGGGGCTGGGTGTCCGAGACCTCAGCGAGTTGGGCATCCGTTAGCCGCGACGCTGCGAGGATGAAGCCGTCCGCGGACCTGCGCATTTTTTGGAGGGCATCAAGTTCCATCTCGGCAGATTCTTCGGTATCCACCAGCAGTTGCGTGTAGCCAGCCGCCTTGAGCTGGTTCTGGGTGCCGCGGATGATGTCGAAATAGAACGGGTTGGTCACGTCCGGCACCAGCAAGGCGACGGCGTTCGTCCGTCCGGAGCTGAGTCCGCGGGCCTGCGAACTCGGCACATAATTCAGCTGTGCGGCCACTTGTTCAATACGTTCGCGGGTCCTCCGGTTAACGCGATCCGGGTTGGATAGGGCGCGCGATACCGTCGACGTGGCAACACCGGCAACTTCGGCAACGTCCTTGATTGTGGGTGCCCTGTCCGCTGCCCCCGCTGCCGTGCTGGCCGCGGGGTCAGAAGCGGAAATCCCATGATCCTGATTGGCTGCTCGAGGCATTTGATTGCCTTTCGTGGCTAGGGCCGGAGACGTGCCTCGGCAGTTGTTGGTGCTGGCCGTAAAAGACCCTTCCCTCAAATTGCATCACTTCTGGCAAATTTTGGCAATCGCTTGCCAACCATTTCCATCCCAAAT
Source organism: Arthrobacter sp. ISL-30 (assembly GCF_018613855.1). Classification (GTDB taxonomy): domain Bacteria; phylum Actinomycetota; class Actinomycetes; order Actinomycetales; family Micrococcaceae; genus Arthrobacter. Next base: position 18,161 of record NZ_JAGGPK010000039.1, on the reverse strand, counting down.
AGACTCGACGCCTGAAAGCCCATGTGACGCACACCACCAACCGTGGGTGATTGGGTATCCAAGGAGGAAACAATGAGGTTTGCATCGTCAGCCAAGTTTGCGGCAGTGGCCGCCGCTGCCCTGGCCCTTACCGCCTGCGGCGGCGGGGCAAGCAGCTCCGGTAGCGCCGACGGACCTGTGGACGGCAAAGGCAAGAAGTTGAGTGTCCTGACGGGTGTCAACAGCCAGTATTCCGAGCAGCAGAAGGAGTGGTTCAAGGACATTGGCGCCAAATTCAAAGCCGAAACAGGCGCCGACATTGAATTCGAAACGTTCGCTTCCGCAAACGACGAACTGACCCGGATCCAGACATCCGTGGTCTCGGGCCAGGGGCCGGACGTGTACAGCCTCGGCACCACCTTCACCCCCACGGCGTACGCCACCAAGGCCTTCGTGACCCTTAGCGACGATGACTGGAAGAAAGTAGGCGGGAAGGACCGCTTCAACCAGGCAGCCCTTGGAATCTCGGGACCCGATGACGAGCACCAGGCCGGTATCCCCTTCGTGAGCCGCCCGTTCGTCATGGCCTACAACAAGGAACTCCTCGCCGCTGCGGGGATCGAGAAGCCAGCCACCACGTGGGATGAGCTGGCGGAGCAGGCAAAAAAGCTGACGAATCCTGCAACGGGAACCTTCGGCCTGGCCACCGGTTACAAGGACAACTTCGATCCCTGGAAGTTCATCTGGGCGATGTCCGTCCAGGCCGGCAACCCGATTGTGGACGGGAAGTCGTTGAAGCTTGACGATCCCGCCGTGAAGAAGGCCTACGAGACCTACTTCGGCTGGCTGACCAAGGACAAGGTGGTGGACCCAGCCTCCATCGGATGGAGCAACAGCAACGCCGTGGCAGCCTTCGCCTCCGGCAAGGCCGGTTACCTGATGATGACTACCTCAAGCTCCGTTCCGACGCTTGAGAAGTCTTCGGTTGCTGGCAAGTATGCCTATGCAACCATGCCAACCACGGCCCCCGGCGAGACCTCTCCCAAGGGGGACGCTGAGAACGCGGCAAGCATCCTTTCCGGAGACAACGTCGTGGTGGCGGACTACTCCAAGCAGAAGGACCTCGCCTTCGCCTACATCAAGCTCATCACCTCCAAGGAAGAGCAGCTCAACTACCAGAAGATCTTCGGCGACCTCCCCGCCAACGCCGAGGCATTGAAATCGCTCGACAGCCCGACACTGCAGCCCATTGCGGACACCGCAACCAGGTCCAAGGCCACCCCGTTCACGGGTGCATGGGGCGACATCCAGCTTGCTCTCCTCAATGTCACAGTGCAGTCCATTCCGGACCTTTCCAACGGCTCCGTGAGTGATTCCGCGCTGCAGGACAGGCTCAAGGACGCGCAGGCCAAGGGCCAGGCGTCCCTGGACCGGGCATCGAAATAGCAGGCGGGAAATCCAATGTCCACCGACTCCTTCAAGGATCTTAGGACCACGACAGGATCCGCCTCCGGATCCTCCAAGCCAGCAACTCCGGCACCGACTGCCCGGCCCCGAAAGGGCGAAGTCCCCCGGGCCGCACCTGGCGGATCGCAGCCGCCAGGGGCCCGCCGCAAAGGCCTGAGTGAACGCAACCGTCCCCTGTGGATGCTGATCCCGGGTGGGCTGCTGATGGTGGTCATCATCGTGGTCCCCCTCCTGCTCGGCATCTACATGGCCGGCCTCGACCTGGACCAGTACACCCTGCGGAGGTGGGTCAGCGCCCCCTTCATTGGAGTGGACAACTTCGTGGAGGCCCTGGTTTCCTCCCCGTTGCTCCGTTCCGTCTGGCTCAGCGTCAGCTACTCGCTAATTGCCATGGTTGTGACCCTTCCCCTCGGCATCGCGGCCGCCGTGGCAACCCAGAACGCGTTCAAGGGCAGGGCCCTGATCCGTTCCGTGTTCCTTATTCCCTACGTCCTGCCTTCCTTCGTTGTCGCGACCGTCTGGCGCACAATGTTCCAGCCGAACGGCGTGGTTGACTCCGCTTTGGGGACCATAGGGATCGACGCCGGCCTCTGGCTCAACGGCCCGCAGACCTACTGGACGCTCATCCTGGTGCAGATCTGGGCATCATGGCCGTTCATCTACCTGCTGGCCCTTTCCGGACTGCAGTCGGTGGACCATGAGGTCCATGAGGCGTCGGCCCTGGATGGCGCGCTGTGGTGGAACAAACTCAGGTATGTGGTGTTCCCGTACTTGAAAGGGCCGCTGTCCTTGGCGTTCCTGATCGGCATGCTGCACCACATCAACAACTTCACGTTGCCGTTCGTCCTGTTCGGCGTTCCGGCGCCGGCCGACGTCGAGGTCCTTCCGATCCTGACGTATGTCACGAGCTTCCAGAGCTTCCGATTTGGACTAAGCGCGGCTATGGCGTTCGTGTCGCTCGTGCTGATCGCAATCCCGCTGTTCGTCTATCTGCGTGCCGTCAAGCTCGACGACGCCGAGACTCCCGGAGGAAAGAAGTGAGCGCCACCGCAACCCCCGTACGCACCGCGTCCAGCCAGGAATTCCGCCCCGGCTCCAGGCGCCAGCACGAAGTGACCAGGCTGCTGCCCGGACCATTGCTGGCCATCATCCTGGTCTTCCTCTGTGCGGTGGTCCTGATTCCCGTGGCTTATATCTTCCTGGCCTCGGTTAATTCGGACATTGGCGTCGCAAACGGGGAGTTCCTGCCTTCCAGCTTCTCCCTCGAGAACTACACCAAGATCTGGTCCAGCGTTGGCCTGGCTACCGGCCTGGCAAACAGCGTGCTCGTTGCCGGCGCAACGGCAGTTGTCTCGGCAGCAATGTCGGTGGCAACCGCGTATGTACTGGTCCGCTACCAATTCCGCGGGCGCCTGACCATCCTGCGCGGCTTGCTGGCCCTGCAGTCGGTGCCCGGAACACTCATGGTCCTGCCGGTCTTCGTCCTGTTCTCCTCGGCCGCGAGCTACCTCGGGATTCAGGTGATCGGTACCCAATGGGGCCTCTTCGTCACGTACCTGACCTTCGCAATGCCCTTTTCCACGTGGGTGATGGTCACTTACCTGCGTGGGCTGCCGCGTGAACTTGAGGAAGCCGCCAGGATCGACGGCGCCAGCAACGTAGGCGTGCTGGTGCGCATCATCCTGCCGCTCAGCTGGCCCGGCATCGTGGTTTCCGGAATCTTCGCGTTCCTGCTGGGCTGGAACGACGTCCTGTTCGCCTCGGTGATGACGCGACCGGAAAGCCAGACGGCCGCCGTCGCGCTCCAAGTCTTCGGTGCGTCCCAAGAGGGCGGCGCCATCCCGCTCTATGGCCAGATGATGGCGGCGTCCCTTGTGTGCGCTGCGCCCGTGGTCATCCTGTACCTGATTTTCCAGCGATATCTAGTGGGCGGCCTGACCGCCGGAGGAGTTAAATAGACATGGTTTCGGACAACCAGACCACCTGGCTGCTGTCGGGATTCGGGGATGAGATCGACGACGACCCCGCGGTACAGATCGCAGTGCTCCAGGCCCTCGGAGCCAACCACATCGAAGTCCGCAGCGCGTGGGGCACCAACATCGTGGATCTCTCCGATGAGCAGCTGGCAAGGTTGAAAGAACTGCTGGCGGAGAAGGACATGAAGGTCTCGGCCATCGCTTCGCCCATCGGAAAAGTCGATGTCAGCCTTCCAGTGGACCACGAGGTGGAACGGCTGCGCCGCGCTGTAAACGCTGCCAAGGTGCTTGGCGCAAAATACATCCGCATCTTCTCCTTCTACTACGGCGAATCAGTTCCGGTGGAGAGCATCCGTGACGACGTCATGGAGCGGATGCGCGCGCTGGCCGCCGTCGCCGAGGAAGCCGGAGTGGTCCTGTTGCACGAGAACGAAAAAGACATCTTCGGTGACGTTCCCGATCGCGTGCTGGACATCATTGAAACAGTGGACTCCCCGGCCTTGAAGGTCGCGTGGGATGCGGCCAACTTCGTCCAGGTAGGCGTGAAGCCGTTCGACGAGGGCTACGAAAAGCTTCGGCCGCACCTGGAATACCTGCAGGTGAAGGATGCCCTCTTCTCTAACGGGCACGTGGTTCCGGCGGGGGAGGGCGACGGCGACCTGCTGCGCACCGTTGAGGCGCTCAAGGCCGACGGCTACAGCGGATTCGCCTCCCTCGAGCCGCATCTGGCGGGTGCACACGGACTCGGAGGATTCTCCGGCCCCACCGCTTTCGGCATCGCGGCCAGGGCATTCGCAAAAGTTACGGCAGAAGCAGGAGTCCAGACAGCATGAACGAGAACCTCAAAGACACCATCAGAGTCGCTATCACCGGGTGCGGCGTGATTGGACGCACTCACGCCGTTGCGCTTCAGGAATTTCCGGATGTGGCCATCGTGGCGCTCATAGACGCCATTCCGGACGCCGCCGAAACACTGGCGGCATTCATCGAGGACAGCGGACGCCCGCGGCCAGCCATCCACACAACCATCGCCGAGGCATTCGCCGCCGAGGACATCGACCTGGTGGCTCTCGCCACCCCCAGCGGACTGCACATCCAGCAGGGACTCGAGGTCCTCGCGGCGGGCAAGCACGCCGTGATCGAAAAGCCGCTGGATGTGGACCTGAGCCGTGCCCAGGAAATCGAGGCAGCAGCCGAGGCTGCCGCCCGGAACGGCGTCGTTGCCTCCGTGATCAGCCAGCATCGCTTCGATCAGGCCAGCGTCGCCGTGGCCAACGCCGTCGCAAACGGCCGATTCGGTCGGCTCACCTCCGCCATCGCATCGGTGGCGTGGTGGCGCAGCCAGCGCTACTACGACTCAGGCGACTGGCGCGGCACCTGGTCAATGGACGGAGGCGGTGCCCTCATGAACCAGGGCGTCCACACCGTGGACCTGCTGCTGTGGTACATGGGGCGACCGGTGGAGATCAATGCTCGTACCGGCCGCCTGGCGCATGAACGGATCGAGGTGGAGGACACCGCCGTTGCCACCGTGACCTTCGAAAACGGCGGACTCGCCGTGCTGCATGCCACCACCGCCGCCTACCCTGGGCTGACCGTTCGGCTGCAGCTGATGGGGTCGGAAGGATCGGCCGTGATCGACAACGACCGCCTGGACTACTTCCACAGCTCCGACGCCTCCAGTGAGACCTCGGACATGGGGCTGCAGGGCGGCGGAAACCAGGCCGAGCAGGAACAGGCCAAATATCCGGCCGAGGACTACGAGGCCAAGGACCCTACCGTCTACCCAGCGGGCCACGTGCGGCAATACCGCGACATCCTGAGCGCGATCGCGGACGGCCGAGCCCCCGGGGTAACCGTGAGTGACGCCGTCAACGCCCTTGCCACTGTCCGGGCCGTCTACGTGTCGGCCACCCTGAACCAGCCCGTTCTGTTCGAGGATGTTCTGGCAGGTAAGTACAACGACCTCGAAGTCCGAACCGGCAACACAGCTACAGAAAGCGTCTGAAACCGATGAAGTTCTCAGTGTTCACCGCCTCCACTCCAGACTGGACCCCTGAGGAGGCCGTCACCGTCCTTGCTGGACAAGGGTGGGACGGCATCGAATGGCGCGTTACAGACCAGCCCGATGCACCCGAATCCGGCTTCTGGGCGGGAAACAAGGCGACCGTACCCATGACTGGCCTCGAAGGGAACCTGGATAGGATTGCTCGGATCACCCTGGAATCCGGCCTGGAATTCTCCGGCCTCGGGGGCTACGCCCGGTGTGACAACCACGACGACGTCGAACGCATGCTTGCGGCGACGGCTGCGCTGGGCGCGGGCCAAGTGCGTGTGACGACGCCGCCGCTCGGCACAGCAGGCTGGGGTTCGGAAGGACCAAGTGGGATCCCCTTTCCGGTCCTGTTCGACAGCGCCCGGCGCGATTTCGAATGGGTGGCCGAGCGAGCCGCCCACCACGGGGTCAAGGCCTTGGTGGAACTTCACCACCGCACCATTACGGCTTCCGCGTCATCCGCGCTGCGCCTTCTTGAAGGCCTGGATCCGCGACACGTTGGTGTCATCCATGACCTCGGCAACCTGTTGATCGAAGGCCAGGAGGACTATCTGCCTGCCTTCGAAATGCTGGGCGAGTATCTGGCGCATGTCCACGTGAAGAACGCTGTGTGGGTTCGCGAGGACGAGCCGGACGCCTCGGGCGCAGCGGTGTACCGCAACGAGTGGGCGCCCCTTCAGTCCGGGCAAGGAAGCGTACTGTACTACTTCCAGGCCCTCTCGGACTTCGGCTACGACGGTTGGGTCACTGTGGAGGATTTCTCCACTGAGCTGCCCCTCAAGGAACGCACTGCCGGAAACCTTGAATACCTCCGCCGCACCGCGGCGCTGGCGGGCCTGGCTACCGGCGCCGGGGTGCGCTGATGCCACAGCCGCTGACGCCACAGCCCATAGCAGCCCACCCCGATCGGCTTTTCCCCGCGGATCCCGGAGTACGCCGGATAGCGCGCTCCCTCCATTCGCGAGTGGAGGGCCTCCCGATCATTTCCCCGCACGGCCATGTTGACGCGGCCGTGCTCGAACAGAACCACCCGTTCCCCGACCCCGCGGCCCTGCTGGTCACGCCGGACCACTACGTGACGCGGGTGATCCACGCCGGCGGTGTCCCGCTCGATCAGCTGGGGTTGGGCGGCGCTTCGGGGCTGGGCGGCGCTGATGCCGACTCCCGCGCCATCTGGCGAAACTTCTGTACGGCCTGGCCGCTCTTTGAGGGAACGGCTTCCGGGTATTGGCTCCGCCAGGAGTTCGAGCATGTCTTCGGCCTGCGCGAAGAGCCAAGCGCGGAGAACGCGGACCGGATCTACGACGCCATCTCCGCCAAGCTGGAGGAGCCCGGGTTCCTGCCACGGCAGCTGTTCAAGGAATTCAACATCGAGGTCCTGGCCACCACGGACGATCCCCTGGACGCGCTCGAAAGCCACGAAGCCCTGGCCGACGACCCTGCTTTTGCCGGCCGTGTCCTGCCCACGTTCCGCCCGGATCAGTACTTGAACATTGCCCACCCCCAGTGGCAGGCAAACGTTGAGCGGCTGATTGCCTCAGCCGGTGACGGCGCTTCGGGCTATGCAGGCTACCTCGCCGCGCTGGAGGGCCGGCGCCGCTACTTCGTGGAGCACGGAGCCGTTTCCGCGGACCACGGCGTGCGAACTCCAGCCACGCTCAAACTGGACGCCGCCGAGGCCGGGCGTCTCTTTGAGAGAGCGCGTGCAGGTAAGGCCTCCGCGGAGGACAGGGACGTCTTTGAGGCCCACATGATCTATCAGATGGCCAGGATGTCGGTGGAGGACGGACTCGTGATGACGCTTCATCCCGGCTCCTACCGCAACCATCATGGCCCCACGTTCGAGGCCTACGGTGCGGATACCGGACATGACATCCCCTTCGCCGTGAACTACACCGAGGCCGTCCGACCGCTGCTGCAGGACTTCGGTACCGCCAAGGACTTCCATCTGGTCCTGTTCACGCTCGATGAGACCGTGTTTTCGCGGGAGCTCGCACCCTTGGCGGGCTTCTATCCGTCCGTCTACATCGGCGCGCCCTGGTGGTTCCTCGATGCTCCAGATGCCATGCTGCGCTTCAGGTCAGCGGTTACCGAGACAGCCGGTTTTTCGCGCTCCTCGGGATTCATCGACGACACCCGCGCATTCTGTTCCATTCCGGCCCGGCACGACACATCCCGACGGATCGAAGCATCCTTCCTGGCCCGGCTGGTCGCGGAGCACCGCATCAGCGAAGACCGGGCGCACGAACTGATCGTCGACGTCGTCGATGCCGCGCCGAGGCGGGTGTTCAAACTGTGACCGCTGCCCAGCTCCCCGCGCTCAGCCGCGGACCGAATGCGCTCCCAAAGGCGCCAGTGCGCATTGTGCATGTGGGTCTTGGTGCCTTCCACCGCTCCCACCAGGCCTGGTACACGCAGCATGCCTCGGACGCCGCGGAGTGGGGGATCGCCGCCTTCACGGGCCGGAGGCCCGATGCCGCCCTTGCCCTCGCAGCGCAGGACGGGCTGTATACGCTGATAGAACGCTCCGACGACGGCGACTCCTTTGAAGTCATCGGCAGCATCGTGGAAGCCTCGGACGGGGCCGACGTCGGACGCCTCGCCGAGCTGCTCGCCGCACCGGCTACCGCCATCGTCACCCTCACGATCACAGAGGCAGGGTACGGGCTCGGTCGTGACGGCACGCTGGACAATTCTTCGTCCGCCGTCGCCGCTGACATTGAATCCCTCCGGGAGCCCGACGGCGGCACGCCGGCGACGCCGCTTGGTCGCCTGGTCCTTGGCCTCGCCGCGCGGCGGACTGTGGGAGGTGGGCCGATCGCCGTCGTCAGCTGCGACAACCTGGCCGACAACGGGAATGTTGCCCGTGCTGCGGTCTGCGGCATGGCTGAGGCTTGGGATCCGGGACTGGCTGCCTGGATCAAGGAGAACGTGAGCTTTGTGGGCACCTCCGTGGACCGGATCACGCCGCGGACCACAGAGGCCGACGTTGCTGCCGTCGCCGAAGCCTGCGGCCACCGGGACACTACGCCAGTGGTGGCAGAACCATTCCACAACTGGATCCTTAGCGGGGGCTTCCCAGCCGGGCGTCCGCGTTGGGAGGAGTCCGGTGCCCTCTTTGTGGATGACATCGAGCCGTACGAAAACCGGAAGCTGTGGCTGCTCAACGGGGCGCACTCCATGCTGGCCTATGCCGGCGGGCTTGTGGGGCACACCACCGTCGCCGAGGCGCTGGGCGACGGGCGTTGCCTGAGCGCGGTTGAAGCTTTGTGGGACGAAGCGTCCGCCCACCTAACCGGACCTGGGCTGCGCATCTCCGAGTATCGCGCTGCTCTACTTGAGCGCTTCAGCAACTCAAGGATCGCCCACCATTTGTCCCAGATCGCCATGGACGGCACCACCAAGCTGCGGATGCGGGCTGTCCCCGTGCTCCGGGCGGAGCGCGCCGTCGGCCGGACGGGCGAGGGCGCAGCCCGCATGATTGCGGCCTGGATCGATTACGTGGGCGCCACTTCAGACATCCACGATCCCCTGGCGGCCGACATCGCCTCAGCTAATTCGCAGGACGGAGACCGCCGGTTGACTGCACTGCTCAGCCTCGTCAGCCCCGAACTGGCCAGGGACCCTGGCATCACAGCGCTCGTACGCAGCCTCTGCGGGACCTTTACCGGGGCCTACACGCCCGCCAACCCATAAACCTGACAGCACATTTTTCCGAAAGGAATCCCGACCACATGAAAATCATCGCCGCGGAAGTCTTCGTGACCAGCCCGTCCCGGAACTTCGTGACCCTGCGGATCACTACCGAGGACGGTATCACCGGCATCGGTGACGCCACGCTGAACGGCCGGGAGCTCGCCGTCGCCGCGTACCTGAAGGAACATGTGGCGCAGCTACTGATCGGCAAGGATCCGCAGCGGATCGAGGACACTTGGCAGTTCCTCTACCGGTCCTCATACTGGCGGCGCGGGCCGGTCACCATGGCGGCCATTGCCGCCGTCGACATGGCTTTATGGGACATCAAGGGCAAGCTGGCCGGCATGCCGGTCTACCAGCTGCTGGGCGGGGCGTCCCGCAATGGGTTGCGAGCCTACGGGCACGCCTCAGGGGCGGACATTCCCGCGCTGTTCGATTCGGTCCGCGAGCACCTGGAGCTTGGCTACAAGTCGGTGCGGATCCAAACGGCCGTCCCCGGGATCAAGGCGCTCTATGGCGTGGCTGCCCAGGCGCAGGCTTCGGGGGAGCGGTATGACTACGAGCCCGCGGGGCGCGGTGCGTTCCCTGTGGAGGAGGACTGGGACACCCGGGCCTACCTGCGCCACCTTCCCTCGGTGTTCGAGGCGGTGCGAAACGAGTTCGGGCCGGAACTTCCGCTGCTCCATGACGGCCATCATCGGATGACCCCGATCCAGGCCGCCAAGCTTGGCAAGGCCCTGGAACCGTACGACCTTTTCTGGCTGGAGGACTGCACGCCGGCCGAGAACCAGGAAGCCCTGCGCCTGGTCCGTCAGCACACCACAACTCCGCTGGCGATCGGCGAAATCTTCAACACCGTGTGGGACTACCAGACCATCATCAAGGAACAGCTGATCGATTACGTCCGTGCAGCATCCACCCACTTCGGTGGCATCTCGCCGCTGAAGAAGGTCATGGACTTTGCAGCCCAGTACCAGATCAAGTCCGGCTTCCACGGCCCCACGGACATCTCGCCGGTGGGCTTCGCCGCCCAGCTGCATGTTGGCCTGGCCATCCACAACTATGGCATCCAGGAGTATATGCAGCACTCGGACAAGACCAACGAGGTCTTCGAGCAGTCCATGACGTTCGTGGACGGCTACCTGCACCCCGGCGACAAGCCGGGCATCGGCGTTGAATTCAACGAGGAAGCGGCCAACGCCTTCCCGTACCAGCAGGCCTACCTGCCCTACAACCGCCTCGTGGACGGGACCGTCCATGACTGGTGATCTCCAGCCAGCGGGCAACTCCCACCAGCATGTTGTGGTGATGGGAGTGGCCGGCTGCGGCAAAAGCACCGTCGGTCAGGCCCTGGCCGAACGTATTGGCGCAGCCTTCATTGATGGCGATTCGCTCCACCCGTCCTCGAACATAGCCAAAATGTCTTCCGGGATCCCCCTGAATGATGCAGATCGGACCCCATGGCTGCAGGAAATCGGGCGACGATTCATGGAGGCGTCCGCCTCTGACCTCGTTATTGCCTGCTCCGCCTTGAAGTACTCCTATAGGCAAATCATTCGGGAACAGGATCCTTCGGTGCTCTTCGTGCACCTGGATGGCAGCCGCGACCTGCTCTTCGAGCGCATGAAGTCGCGTCCAGGACACTTCATGCCTCCGGCGCTCCTGGACTCGCAGCTTGCCACCCTGGAACCGCTCAGGGCGGGGGAGCGTGGGCTCGTCGTCGACATTGCGCTCGAAGTCCCTGCGATTGTGGACTCCGTCCTTGAATGGCTGGAATCAGGCGCGCTGGAATCACGCGCCGAGCGAGCGGTATTTGCGGAAGCGGTCCGCCAGCAGCCGTTCCACGGGCCGTGACGTCAAAGACTTGAGTTCGTACTCAATGGCCCCCGCCATGCGTCGGCAGAACTCACGCTGCTCCAGCGCGGCATCCCCGATCCCATCCACCGTGCCTCTTTCGTCCACAACGTGGTCCACCAGGCCGCTGGCATGCAGGCCGGCGACGTTGACCCCTTGGGCCTGGGCCATGGCGGCGGCGAAATCCGGTGTCCGATGGACGATGGCGCTGGCCCCTTCGGGCGGAAGCGGGGATAGCCAGGCATGCTGCGCCGCAATGGTCCGGTCTGCGGGAAGAAGCGCGAGTGCTCCACCGCCAGCGCCCTGTCCAAGAAGTACCGATACTGAAGGAGATCGCAGGCCGATCAGCTCGTACAGGGACCTGGCAATCTCTCCGGCAAGCCCACCTTCCTCCGATTCCTTGGAAAGCTCGGCTCCGGCGGTGTCGATCACCGTGAGCAGGGGCAGGCGCAGCTCTTCGGCGAGTCGCATGCCGCGCCGGGCTTCCCGCAAGGAAGCTGGTCCCATTTCGGCCCCGTCGCTTCCATCGGCCCCGTCGCTTCCATCTGCACCGTTGCTCCCATCTGCCCCGTTGCCGCGCAAGGGCCGCGCGTGACCCAGGACAATGCAGGACTGTCCACCGAATCGGGCAAGGGCAAGCAGGAGTCCCGGGTCCTTCTCGCCCTGGCCGGTTCCATTAAGTGGCAACGCGTCGTCGGCGCCGTAGCGGAGTAGCTGCCGGAGATCAGGCCTCCTCGGGTTGCGGGAGATGCGGATCGAAGTCCAGGCATCGGCCGACGACGGGCCTACTGTGAGCGTCGACGGCGGAGAAATGGGCCCTGGCGTCGGTGGCATGAGTATCCTCAGCGCCCGGTCGATGAGGTTGGGCAGTTCGGCAGGCTCAACTACGGCATCGATAAGGCCCTTTGTGAACAGGTTCTCAGCCACCTGGACACCTTCCGGAAAGCGTTCCCCATGAAGGGCCTCATAGACCCGGGGCCCAAGGAATCCCAGGAGGGCTCCAGGCTCTGCCACATTGATATGCCCCAAGGAGCCCCAGGATGCCATCACTCCACCGGTCGTTGGATGGCGAAGGTACACCAGGTAGGGAAGCCCGGCCTGGCGGTGTGCCCGCACGGCTCCGGTGATCTTGACCATGGAGAGGAAAGCGGGCGTTCCTTCCTGCATCCGGGTGCCGCCGGACGCTGTTCCAGCCAGCAATGGGAGTCCTTCGGCGGTGGCGCGTTCCACCGCCTGGACGATCCTCTGCGCGGCCGCGTGTCCGATTGATCCCGCCAGGAAGGCGAATTCGCTGACAATCAGGGCTACCCGGTGGCCGCGAATGAGCCCTGATCCCGTGATCACCGATTCATCCTGGCCGCTTTTCTCGCGAGCCGCGGCAAGATCGCGGGCGTAGTCGATGCTATGCGGCGGCTGCTCGGGAGGAGCGTCCCAGCGTGTGAAGGTGCCTGGATCCAGCACGGTTGTGAGAAGTTCAACGGCTGTCAGGTGCCTGGTTTTTTCTTGTGTCGGCATGCTAGCTGGCCCTTTCTGCGACTGCCTCTGCGGCCTCGGCCATACTCAGTTCCAGCCAATCCCGTATGGCCTCCCCGTCGGCGTCGAGCAGCGGCGGCGCGTGGTGCTGAGTGAGCGTGGTCTCCGCCGAGTCGTCGCCCGCGAAAAACCTCAGGGGAGGCCCCGGCAAGGTGACGTTCCCCAGCAGCGGATGGTCGACGTCGACCTTTAGCCCCTGCGAAGCGACCTGCTCCCACGAGTACACCTCATCAAGGGTGCGGACCTTGCCGGCGGGTATGCCGGCGTCGTTCAGTTTCTCCAGAAGCTCACCGGCGCGGTACTTCCAGAAGGCGCCCTCGACGGCGTCGATCACCTTTTGCCGGTTCCGCACCCTGGCCGCGTTGTTCGCAAATTCGGGCGCCCCGGCGTGGAGCCCGAACGCGGCGGCGAAGGCGGCCCAGAGCTTTTCGCTGCCGACACTGATTTGGACGCTGCCGTCGCGACAGCGGAAAAGACCGTAAGGGGCGATCGAGGGGTGATGGTTCCCCTGCGCCCTAGGAACCTCGCCAGCCACGGTGGTCCGCGTCCCCTGGAAGGCGTGGACGGAGATCAGCGAAGCCAGCAGTGAGGTCCGGACGAGCTGGCCCTTTCCTGTCCGGGCCCGCTCGATCAATGCTGCCAGTACGCCGAAGGCACCGTTCATGCCGGAGAGCAGGTCCGCGATGGGGACGCCGACCCGCTGCGGGTCGTCCGGTCCGGAACCGGTCAGGGACATGAGTCCCGCCTCGCCTTGGAGGATCTGGTCGTAACCGCTGCGATGGGATTCAGGCCCGTCGTGTCCGAAGCCGGTGATGGAAAGGATGACCAGGCGCGGGTTGGTTTTGTGCATCACCGCGGGGGAGAAACCGAGGCGGTCCATGACGCCGGGCCGGAAGTTCTCAACCACGACGTCGGCCCGCTCCAGCAGCCCGCGGAGTACGGCTTTCCCGTCGTCGCTCTTGAGGTCCAGGGCGATGGACTCCTTGTTGCGGTTGCAGGACAGGAAGTAGGTGGCCTGCGGGTCGTCCTCCGGTCCGACGAACGGTGGTCCCCAGCCGCGGGTATCGTCACCCGTTCCGGGGTTCTCGACCTTGATCACGCGTGCGCCGAGGTCGGCCAGCATCATTCCGGCATGGGGGCCGGCCAATGCCCGGCTCAGGTCCACCACCAGGTGGCCGGAAAGAGGGCCTTTGCCGCGTTCACTTCTTGTTGCGCTCATGGAAGTTGAGCTCCTTCAGTTGCTCGATAATCTCTGTCAGCGGCCGCGGGACTAGCTGCGGCTACAGCCAGCCGGGAACCACCATCACCAGCCAGCCCAGCAGCGGGCCTGCGATGATGACGATCCCGCTGTAGGCAAGGATCTTTTTGTAGAACTTGTCCTTGTCCACGTCTTCAGGTGCGTTGGCAAGGACCAGGGCGCCATTGGTGGAGAACGGCGAGACGTCGACGATCGTGGCAGCTACGGCCAGAGCACAGATCACACCCGTTGCGCCGATTTCGCCTGACGAGAGGAACGGCACCGCGAGCGGGATGAGAGCCGCAAGGATCGCCGTGGAGGAGGCGAAAGCGGAAACGACGGCCCCGATGTAGCAGATGAGAAGGGCTGCCAGGAGCGGCATCCCCAGGCTGGCCACACCATTGGAGACGAACTCGATAGTCCCCGCTTCCTCAAGGACACCCACGAACGTGAGCATCCCGCAGATCAGCAGGACCGTAGACCAGCTGATCTTGTTGATGGCGCCCTTTTGGGCCTTGGGCGAGACAAGGGACAGCACGATGGCGATAGTGATGGAGACGAAGCCGACGTCCATCTTCAACCCCAGCGCCATAACAGCGAGGGCGATCAGCCCGGCGACCGTTACCAGTTGCGGCAGCTGTTCCGCACGGCTCTTGGCGGCGGCGGTCTCGCTGGCGACGGTCTCGCTGGCGACGGCGCTCTTAGCGGCCACGCCGTTGGTGGCGGCGACGCCGTCGCCTGCAGGATCCTTCGGCCCGGACGTACCGGATCCGGAGCCCTTGAAAGCGACGTCGGAACCACCACGGGCGGCGACGCTCACGGCCATGCGCGCTTCCGCTGCCTGCTCTACGAACGATGTAACCCGGGACGAGATGAGCGTCCGCCCACCCAGAACTACGAAGAGCACCACTGCGATCAGGAAGTTGAACGCCAGGCTGGTGAGGAAGAGCGCCGTCGGGCTGAATTCGAGGTCCGTCTTGGCGATGATGCCATTGACTGTCACCCCATACACGGCAATGGGTGAGAACCCGCCAGCCTGGGCGCCGTGAATGACCATCATGCCCATGAGCAGAGGGCTGATTTTGTACTTGCCGGCAAAGCTCAAGGCGATGGGTGCAATGATGGCGACGGCGGCGGGAGACAGGGCGCCGACAGCGGTGATGACCGCCGTAATGGCGAACATGACCCAAGGAATCAGGGCCACGCGACTGCCCACTAACTTGACGGCCCCTCGGACCAGAAGGTCGATTGTGCCGTTATTTTGGGCGATGGCGAAAAGATACGTGACGCCGACGATGGTCAGGAACAGTCCGCCGGGGAAATTGGCGAGGATGTCGCTGGTGGACATCCCGAGGACGACGCTGCCCAACAGGAAGGCGCCAACGAAGGCAAGGGCCCCCATGTTCAGGGGGAGGACGGTGGCGAGCAGGAACATGGCCGCCAGGATGATGATTGATAAGACAGGAGCGGACATCGTTGGTCCTCCAAGGTCAAAGAGTGTGACGTGAGTAACTGGCTCACTGGACTAGCCTCTTAGACAGTGGGTGTGTTTGTCAATACGCCTTCGATGTATTGTTGGAGTCACCGAGACGAAGTGAAGGGGCTCAGATGGAGAAGACAGCGCAAGGATTGGCACGCGTTTCACGGCCGCGGCTTTACGAACAGCTGGTCGAACAACTGTTGGCGTACATCGAATCCGCGAAGCTGGGTCCGGGGGACCTGCTGCCCGCTGAACGTGACCTGGCCGAGCGGCTGGGAGTTTCCCGCGCCACCCTGGCCCAGGCGCTTGTCGCGCTAGAGGTGCTGGGCGTTATTGACGTTCAGCACGGAACAGGCGCAGTACTGGCACGCCGTCCCAGCGTGGCGTCAGTCATCAAGGGGCTCCGTGAGCACCAGAGCCGGCTTCCGGACATCGTAGAGGCCCGAAGCACCCTTGAGGTGAAGCTGGCTTCCCTTGCCGCGGCCCGCCGCACGGACGAGGACCTTGAAGCAATTGATGCCGCCTTGGACGTGATGGGGGAAGAAATCGCCAAGGGAGACCGGGGGACCCGGGGGGATGAGTTGTTCCACCAGGCCGTCACGGTCGCCGCCCACTCCTCGGTGCTCGGGCAGCTGATGGCCTTCATTGCCGAGATGGTCCTGGAAACACGGATGGAATCGCTGGGGCAGCCAGGCAGGCCGGAGCAGTCGCTCGCCTCGCACCGGAAGATTGCCGAAGCCATTCGCGCCCAGGACCCGGATGCTGCAGCCGCCGCTATGCTCTCGCACATTGAACTGGTTTCTGACGTTGCCCTACTGAAGTAGCCGGGGCGAAAGGGAGCCCCCGGAAGCACCCCTAAAATGGAAACCATGACTTCCACCGTTGATACCTCCACTGCCCGTGCCCGCTTGCTTGAACTGATCAAGGATCTGGCCGTGGTCCGCGGCAAGGTGATCCTCTCCAGCGGTGCCGAAGCCGACTACTACATCGACCTTCGCCGGGTCACTCTCCACCACGAGGCCTCCAAGCTGGTGGGCCAGGTCATGCTGCAGCTCATCGACGACGCCGGCGTGGATGTTGAGTGCGTTGGCGGCCTCACTATGGGTGCCGACCCCGTCGGTACGGCCGTCATGCACGCAGCCGCCGACGCCGGACGCGCGGTTGACGCGTTCGTCGTCCGGAAGGCGCAGAAGTCGTACGGGATGGGCCGCCAAGTCGAAGGCCCTTCCGTTGAAGGACGCAACGTGGTTGTCCTTGAGGACACGTCCACCACGGGCGGCTCGGCGCTGACCGCCGTCGAGGGTGTTCGCAAGGCCGGCGGAAATGTTGTTGCCGTCGCAGTGATCGTGGACCGGGACACCGGTGCCAAGGAAAAGATCGAAGCAGAGGCGGGTGTTCCGTACCTGTTCGCCTTCGGCAAGGATGAGCTCGGCCTGAACTGACAGGGTCGGTCATCAGTTGGCGCTATATGGCACGCGCTCCCAGCTAAGGAGTCCACCGCTGCTGTCAGCGTTCGGCTGCACACTGACGCGCAGCCATTCGTTCGAGGTCGCCGCCCCTTCAACGGTCACCCGGCGCAGGTTGTCCAGACTTTCCTGGCCGTAGACATTCAGCCACGGCGATCCCTCCGCCAAGGGCGAATCGTCGTTGTAGATGTGGCTGTCGCCGTTGAACAGATACACCTGGCCGCCGAACTGCCTGGAGCCTTCGGCGATGGCATCCACGATGGGCCGGAATCCGCTTACTAGTTCAGGATTTTCCGTGACCCCCTGCGAAAGCATGTAGGGATCGAACATGTCGGCCTGCGTCATAACGACGACGGCCCTTGCGTTGGACTTCCTGGCATCCGCGAACGTCCGCTCAAGTTGCGCGACGTCGACGGCCGTCCTGGCCTGGACTTCAGCGAATTGCTCAGCTGTTGGCTCCGTCAGGCCTAGTCCGGACCAAGGCAGCAGCGAATTGTTCGATCCCTGGACATTGACCACGGAGAAGGCAACGCGCTGCTGGGTGAACGTAACGTTCTCGGGCAGCCCCGCCGTCACTTCAGACTTCACGGGCATGTTTCCGCCGAGGGTCTTTCCGGGCTCGGAAAAGAACAGCTCGCGGAGTGCGTCCAGGCGCTCCAAAGGATTATAGGAACCGTTGTTGACCCGGTGGCAGTCCACCCATTCATTGTCGCCGGGCGTGTAAACCAGCGGAGCCTCGAAGCGATCAAACTGGGCCTTGATTGCGGCGAAGTACTCGTCGGTGCACTGGGCGGAGCCGGCCTTGATGTCTCCCACGTGGGTGATAAAGCGCAGCTCATCAACCTGGTTCAATTCGCTCACCATTTCCGGAAAGTCCTCAACCTGGTCCGCCCCGTAGGGCACATCGCCGATCACGCCGAAGGTGAAGGATTCCTGGCCGGAGTTGCTGTGGTCCTCGGCGGAGGGCGACGCAAAGGCGGTGCCGGCCAAGGCTGAGCAGGAAAGCAGGGCAAGGGCAGCAGCGGCACCGAGGATTCGGGCAGGTTTGCGGGCAGGCGTGGGCAGAGGCATGAGGGACTCCATCATGGTTCGGGTGCGATGACGGCCAAGCTATGCACAAAAGGCGACGTCAACGGGAAGTCCAAGCATCGCCGAAGTTAACATCAAACCCCGCCAGACCCACCCAACTGACTCGCAATTGTTGTCGTTAAAAGCGCGGTGGAGTCATATGGTCGTAGCAACGCTCTGAATTGATGGAGTGTTCTATGGTCAAGTCTTATCCACTGAGCGCACGCACCGAGTTTGTGGACTTGGTGTGTGCCGGGATGTCGGTTCTCCAAGCCTCCCGGCGTGTCGGAGCGGTGCATCAGACCGGGAGAAACTGGTGGGCTCAGTCTGGCCACATGATGACTGTGAA
>NZ_JAGGPK010000003.1:174758-240617 GCF_018613855.1 Arthrobacter sp. ISL-30 | reverse complement strand
GCTCCGGGCAAACCTCGGCGCCGCTTCCGCTGGCGGCTCCGGCGCCGAAGCCGCCAACAAGATCGGCTAGTCCTTTGTTTGCCCCTCGTTGGACCTGCGCCAACCCGAACACCCCGTCATGGATCCTCCACGGCGGGGTGTCCTGCTTAGCGGCGTTTTGCGCCGGTTGACGGCGCTGCGGCAGTGTCGGTCTAGGATAAAACAAGATATGAGCGGGCGGGGTGGGTGGAACCTCCCTCCAGGCTCAATCACGCACCCTGGACGACGACACGAGGCATGATGGCCGCACACAATGACCCGGACATGGACAAGGACGCAGATGCACAGGCCGGAGGCGTCCAATCGGTGGATCGTGCCCTCCAGATTTTGGAAATCCTGGCCCGGGAGGGCGACGCCGGCGTCAGTGAAATCGCCGAGGAGATGGGGATCCACAAGTCCACCGTGTCCCGGCTGGTGGGCTCCCTGGTCGGCCGCGAGCTGGTCCGGCAGAACAGCGAACGTGGAAAGTACCAGCTGGGCTTTGGCATTCTTCGCCTGGCATCGTCCATTCCGGGTAGGTTGAGCGTTGTGCACGAGGCCAGGGAGGTCCTGGAGGGCCTTGCAGCGGCATACAAGGAAACGGTCAACCTTGCCGTCCTGCGATCGAACTACGCCGTCAACGTGGACCAGGCAATGGGACCCTCAACGCTGGCCACGTATGACTGGGTGGGCAGCCTGACACCGCTGCACGCCACGTCCAGCGGCAAAGTACTGCTCGCTGCCCTGACAGCGGACGAAAGGGATGCGATCCTCAAGAGGACCGGCCTGCCGGCCCACACGCCGCGTACCATCACTAACCGTTCGGTCCTTGAGAAGCAGCTGTTGAACATCGCTCGCGATGGCTACGCTGTCGTCCACGAGGAGTTCGAGATCGGGCTGACTGCGGTTGCAGTGCCTGTCTATAACCACCTGGGAAACGTCATCGCTGCGGTGAGTATTTCCGGCCCCGCCTTCCGGTTCACGCCAGAGGAGCAGCCCGGGCTCATTGACGGCCTCCGCGATGCCGGCCTGACCATCAGCACAAAAATGGGCTACAGACGCCGGTAGGTCCGCTCCGCCAAGCACCGGGCTTGTGCAGGTGCGCGGCCCGGATGGCACAGAGCTCCAGGGCCGCGCGGACGAGTCGCCACCTTCTGGACCTGCTGGCCCCCAACGAATCGCGGCCATGCGCTTTCAAAGATCCTCTTCGGGTCGGGCGGTGAGGATCCGATTGGCGTTGACCTGCAGGATGCCGAGCGACTCCTGGATCAGGGGTGATGCGATGCTGCCCTTGCGCACCGCAGAGACAATCCGGCGCGAGGGCTTCCCCTTGCCAGTAATGCGCAGCCGAACCACGTTTTCGGCATTACGCAGGGGCGCCAGTCGCGGCAGCAGGCCCACGCCGAGCCCCGCACCAACGAACGCGATCTGGGTTTCCCATTCAACGGCCTCATGGGCAATCCGAGGTGTCACCCCGACTTCCCTGAACGCCGCAGTGAACAGGGAATGGTAGGTGGAACCGGCGGCCTCGGTGATCCAGGGTTCCGACGCCAGCTCTTCGAGCGTCACCGTTTCCCGGGATGCCAACGGATGGTCGGAGGGAATGATCACGTCCAGCGGATCGTCAAGCAGAACGGTCTGCTCGAAGCGCGCATCGTCCTCAACATACGTTTCGGACTGCATCGCGACGATGACCGCGAGGTCGATTCGCTCGGCAACCAACAAGTCGAAGCAGCGGGCCGGGTCGGCCTCGAGTACCTGCACCTCCAGCAGGGGGCGTGTTGAGCGCAAGGTGGCGGCCAGCGGCGCGAGCAACTGGGCGGCCGCCGTGGAGAATCCGCCGAGGCCAAAACGCGACTGCACCTGGTCGCCCGCCTCCATGGCGGCGGCGCGCAGGCTCTCCCATTGCGCAATGAGGGTGTCCGAGCCCGCCACGAGAAATCGGCCCGTGGCGGTCAACCGCACACCCCGTCCGTCCTTCGTCAGCAGCTGCATTCCAAGCACTCGCTGGAGCTCCCGCAATTGCGCGGAGACGGCGGAGGGAGAATAACCCGTGAGCTCCGCGGTAGCGCCAACGGTGCCGCACCGGGCAAACACCCGAAGTGTTATGAGCCGTGGATCGATCATGCATCAATTATGCATGGTTATCTCCTAAATCTTGCGCTTTTATTGCAACCCCGGCAGTCCTAATGTCGAGGACAACGTCTTTTCGACAATGGCTGCAGCGACGCAGCCTGCTACACAAATCGCATACTCACCACCCTCTCGGGAGAAACTTCATGACTGCTCCAGTGCACCTGCCCCTCAACTCACGCGGGAAAATCGCTTCATCATTGCCCGAGGAGCAGCTGGCGGAAATCGCCGGGTTGTTCGAGTTCCGGCGCACCGGATATTCCCTCGATGCCCCCTTCTACACGGATCCGACGATTTTCAAGATCGACATGGAAGCCATTTTTGGCCAGCACTGGATCTTTGCCGCCAGCACCGCTGAACTGCCGGAACCGGGTGACTACGTCACTGTCGACTACGGGCCCTACTCCCTGATCGTGCTGCGCAACGACGACGGCGGGGTGAACGTCCTGCATAACGTGTGCCGTCACCGCGGCGCCCGCGTCCTGACTGAATCCACGGGTTCAACCGGGAACCTCGTATGCGGCTACCACTCCTGGACCTACTCACCCAGCGGCGATCTGATCCATGCCTCGGCACCCGGGGAAACGAAGTTCGACAAGAGCTGCTTCGGACTCAAGCGCGCCCACGGCCGCGAGGTCGCCGGCCTCATTTTCGTCTGCATTGCAGATGAGCCGCCGACGGACTTCGACGAAACCTCAAAGATCTTTGAGCCCTACCTCGCCCCCCACGATCTGTCGAAGACGAAAATCGCCTACCAGCAGAACATCATCGAAGAGGGCAACTGGAAGCTCGTCATGGAGAACAACCGTGAGTGCTACCACTGTGACGGCCACCCTGAGCTCGCCTGCTCCCTCTTCCCCACCTGGGGCCTGACCGAGGGCCTGATCCCGCCCCACCTTGAGGAAGTCTGGGACCGGAACAAGAATGCACAGTCCTCGCTCGAGGAGCGCTGCCGCCGCTATGGCCTTCCCTACGAGGTGGTGGAGGAGCTGGACACGCGTATCGCGGGAATCCGGATCTCGCGGGAATCGCTCGACGGAGAAGGCGAATCGTTCTCGCCCGACGGGCGCAGGCTTTCCAAGAAGCTGCTCGGCGACCTGCCGGACTTCCGCCTCGGCCGCTGCTCAATGCACCTGCAGCCCAACAGCTGGTTCCACTTCCTCGGCGACCACGTCATCACGTTCGGCGTCTTCCCCATCAACGAACACCAGTCACTGGTACGCACCACCTGGCTGGTGGCTGACGACGCCGAAGAAGGCGTCGATTACGACCTGGAGAAACTCACCTACACGTGGAAGCAGACGAACCTGCAGGACAAGGCGTTCGTCGAGCTGTGCCAGCAGGGTGCCGGCAGCCCCGCATACCAGCCCGGCCCGTACATGAAGAGCGAATACCAGGTAGAGGCATTCATCAACTGGTACGTGCAGCGCGTGCAGGAGCACTTGGCATGACAGAACTCCTTACTGAGACGGTAATCCAGGAACCACAGCGCATCCGCGGTCTTGAGATGCCGTGGAACAGGGTGATGGGCAGCACCGACGCACCTGCCCGCGCCGCCCGTGCACTCGGTCCCTGGCATCCCCAGGAGTTCATGGCCGAATGTGTGGAGACCGTGCCCGAGGCTGGCGGCCTCATGACCTTCGTGTTCCGCCGCTGCGACGGTGCGCCCCTGGCGTTCCGTGCGGGCCAGTACGTGAACATCGCCTTTCCCGTGAACGGTGAGGACCAGGATCCGGTGGACCGCAGCTACTCGCTGTCCAGTTCGCCCACGGAGCCGTGGACCTTCAGCATCAGCGTCAAACGTGACTCCACCGGACTGGTCTCACCCTGGGTACATGAAAACGTCAAACCTGGCACTGTCCTCGACATGCTCGGACCGGTCGGGGCGTTCCACCTGCCCGATGCGGACCGCCGGGCGCGGTACCTCTTCCTCGCGGCGGGCGCCGGCATCACCCCGATTATGTCCATGGTGCGGACCATCCACTCCCTGCCCGGACACGCCGACGTCGTGGTGCTCTACCACGGGGCGGAGGCCGGAGGCTTTGCCTTCCACCAGGAGTTGGCCTACATCGCCTCCGTGGACTCGCGCGTCAAGGTCTTCTACTCCCTTGGCGATCGCAGCAAGCCCGAGGGGTGGGAAGGGCTGAGCGGAAGGCTGACGGCAGCCATGCTCGACCAAGTTGCCCCTGATGCCAATGGCCGGCAGGTCTATGCTTGCGGCCCCGAGGGTTACCTGAACACCGCCGCCGAACTCCTCAAAAAGGTCGGCGTCGATGACACCTCCATTTACATGGAATTCTTCTCGGGAGACCGCAAGACGCTCCTTGAATACCAGGCAGAGATCGCGCTTGCAACGGACATCGCAGAGGAAATCGCCGAGGAGCTGGCAGATTCCGCCGAGGACTACTACGAAAGCCAGCCGAGCGCGTTCGGGCTTTACGAGCCCGGTTACGACGCCGAGGGGAACCCGAAGGCTTCCGGCCTGCCGCTGGAAGCGGTCGACCCGGACGCGCCCGCCAGCGACGGCAGTTCGGGCGTGGGGCCGGAGGCAGTGTCCCCTGATGCCTCGAGCTTCGACACGGTGGGAACGGGAAGCCTCACCCTGTCCTTCATACGCACCGGCATCAATGCGCGGATCGACCCCGACGAACACATCCTCGGGGTGGCCCAACGTGCGGGCGTCAGGATCGGCGCGAACTGCAAGGAAGGCATGTGCGGCTCCTGCAAGGTCGTCAAGCTTTCAGGGGAGGTCGAGATGAACCACCAGGGCGGGATCCGGGCGCGGGAAATCGAGGCAGGCAAGTTCCTGCCCTGCTGCTCCACCGCGCAGACGGATTTGGTGATCGATGCCTAGCCGTTTCCAGGTGATCTAGGCCGGACAGCACAGGGATCGTTTTCACGGCAAGAATACAAGCGCGAGCACGCCATGCGAGGCGTTTCGCTTGCCCGCTCGGACCAGCACTACCATGAGGGTTCGAATGCCAATGTCTATGGTCCCTGCAAGGCACTGGCGCCGAAGCCCGGAGTCGGCCCATCCCTGCGCCGCAGGGCTGTTCAAGCCCTGTCGATGGCGGTGAGAAGACCGGATCAAGCAGTGACGGGGTGGAGGAAATCAAGCGGCTCCGGGCTGTGGTGCGGGGACCTGAAGGAGTCCAACGAGATCCTGAAACAGGCTTCGATTCTCTTCGCGAGGGAGCTCGACCGTCGCCGCCGGTTATGCGCAGGGGGACATTATCAGCGGTCCATCACGTCCTTCGCGACGGCCTCGTTCTTGAACAGCCCCATTACAGTATCCACTGCAGCATTGTCACAGGCGTCACAGACGCTGCCGATGGATGGCATCGAGGCCCTCCAGGTCTCCATGTTCCACCCGTCTAATTGCTTTTTACGCAACAATACTCGTGCTGCGCAACAGGGTGACCGATACCACGCTTCCTGTCAAGGTGCAGCAAAACCTATTGAAATACGGCAGGAGACTTCAGAAAAACCCTTGACATGAAGATGTGACCCGGGGCACTCTGTTGCTTACTGCGAGATCTGTTGATCTTTGCGGAACGATTGCTTGAATCAAAGCAAATCTGACTCCTAGCCCCGAAGGGATGCAACATGCACAAGGCCTACCCGCTCAGTGAACTCGCTCCCGGGGAGGCACTACGCTCGACAAAGCTCCGCCAATAGCCGTCTTCCACACAGAAGACGGCGAGATTTTCGCCATCGACGACACTTGCACAAATCGCCGGCCAAACTGCCGGTCCTGACTCAGGAAGTGCAAGTCGTCGATGGCAACATCATGGTCATCGAATCGGACGAAGCCCCCAACCTTCCGCCCGGTCTAACACCCGAAGGCCATGTTTACGCAAGCCCATGACTCGCCGAGCAAAGGACCCGCTCATGGCCATTAATAGTGACCTAAAACCCCTCACACCTGAGGAGCTGCCTGCCGATAACGGTGTGGCAGGGACTCACCCTAGCGAAGAACCCGAAAGTTCGCGCAACACCAAACAAGTCATCAGTGTCTCCAAAGAAGAAGACACCAACCCCGCAGTCCTCGATCCGGAGGAGGCAGGCGCCGCGGCACTGCCGGACGCCGAAGAGTACGAGCAGATCCTGGAGGAGCTGCGCAACGCCAAGACCGAGCAAGCCGTCTCCCGACGCCGGAACCACTCGCTCACCCTCGACAAAGTAACGTTCGGAATCACTGGCGTCATCGCCATCGCCTTTGTGGTCTGGGGCTTCGTGGGCCGTGACAGCCTCTCCGCTACCTCCACAACCGCCCTGAACTGGGTCATGGAGTACACCGGCTGGCTCTTTATGGTCCTGGCCTCCCTGTTCGTCATCTTTGTGCTGTGGCTCGCCCTCGGCAAGTTCGGCAACATCCCGCTGGGCAAGGACGGCGAGAAACCCGAATTCCGTACCGTCTCCTGGGTCGCAATGATGTTCGCCGCCGGCATGGGCATCGGACTGATGTTCTACGGCGTAGCCGAACCGCTCTACCACTACATCTCTCCCCCACCCGGAACCGTGGACGGCCGTACCCCCGCAGCGATCCAGACGGCCATGGCCACCTCGATCTTCCACTGGACCCTGCACCCCTGGGCAATGTACGCAGTGGTAGGTATAGCCATGGCGTACGGCACCTACCGTCTGGGCCGCAGGCAACTGGTCTCGGCTGCCTTCACCTCACTCTTCGGCATCAGGATGGTGGAAGGGCCCCTCGGGAAGTTCATCAACATCCTGGCCATCTTCGCCACCCTCTTTGGTACGGCCGCTTCCCTGGGCCTCGGCGCCCTGCAGATCGGCAGCGGTATGACCTCCAACGGCTGGTTCGGCGAAATCGGCACTCCGTTCCTCGTGGTGATCGTCTCAGTCCTGACCTTCTGCTTCGTAGCTTCGGCCGTCTCCGGCATCAGCCGCGGTATTCAGTGGCTCTCCAACATCAACATGGTCCTGGCCGTTGTTCTGGCCCTCATCGTTTTCGTTGCCGGCCCAACCCTGTTCATCCTCAACCTGATCCCGTCCGCTGTCGGCGACTACGCCCGCGACCTGGCCGAGATGTCCTCCCGGACCGAAGCGGTCGGCGATGAGGCCCTTCGGAGCTGGATGACCGGGTGGACCATCTTCTACTGGGCCTGGTGGATCTCCTGGACGCCCTTCGTTGGCATGTTTATTGCCCGCATCAGCCGTGGCCGCACCATCCGCCAGTTCGTCACCGGCGTGCTGCTGGTGCCCAGCCTCGTCAGCGTGATCTGGTTTGGTATATTCGGCGGAGCGGCTTTCCACATCCAGCAGGAAGCCGATAAGGCAGGCACACCCGGGCTGGTGACCACGGTCGACGGCGTCTCGTCCGTCAACTTCGACGGTGCACTCTTCGACCTGGTCAAGAACCTTGGCATGCCCGGTTGGCTTACTGTTGGTGTCATCGTGCTGGCCATGGTCCTGGTGGCGATCTTCTTTGTCACCGGCGCCGATGCCGCTTCCATCGTGATGGGATCGCTCAGCTCCAACGGCGCCGAGAACCCCCGCCGCGGAGTGGTGATCTTCTGGGGCAGCCTCACCGGCGCCGTAGCTGCGGTCATGATGCTGGCCGGCGGCGACGAACCCTCGGAGGCCTTGGCCGGCCTGCAACGCATCACCATCGTCGCAGCGTTACCGTTCATCGTCGTTATGCTCCTGCTCTGCTTTGCCCTCGCCAAGGACCTGCGCCGCGATCCACTGTCCCTGCGAAAGCGGCTGGCTACATCGGTCGTCGAACGGGCCATCAGGACTGGCGTGGAACAGCATGGCGGTGTTCAATTCGACCTTGTCACGAAGCATGATTGCGCTGACTCATGTCCGGACCCGGACTCCCACCACGGCGGCACCCACACGGGCAGCATCCCTACAGTGGGTAATCCCGACAGCAAGTAACAAGACATTCCCCGCCCTGGTGGCATGTGGCCTTCCTGGACACATGCCACCAGGGCTTTCCATTTACCGATGAAGGAGTAACTCCCCCATGTCCCATTCCCGCGAACCATGACCGTGCAGCTGGGAATCCCGGTACTCCGCGCAACGGGCAACAAGCAGGCGCCGTCACCCCGTCCAGCAGGACTCACACAGGCGCTCGTGGACCGTTTTGGCCGCCAGGCAACCGACATGCGGCTCTCTGTCACGGACAAATGCAACCTTCGCTGCACCTACTGCATGCCGGCTGACGGACTGCAGTGGCTGCCGAAGCAAGCCGTGATGACGGCCGGGGAGATCCAGAGAATAGTGGGCATCGGCGTCGAGCGCCTTGGCGTCCGGGAACTTCGCCTCACAGGCGGAGAGCCTCTGGCCAGGCCGGACCTCGTGGATATTATCGCCGGGCTGCGGAAACACCACCCCCGGCTTCCCATCTCCATGACCACGAACGGGGTAGGGCTTGCACAGAAGGCGCAGGCGCTCAAGGACGCCGGGCTTACCCGGATCAACGTGTCCCTCGATTCGCTGCACGAAGAGACATTCACGCAACTGACGCGGCGCCCCTTCCTCAGCAAAGTGCTCGCCGGCGTTGAGGAAGCCCGCGCCGCTGGCCTGGGGCCGGTCAAAATTAACGCAGTGCTGATGCGCGGCATCAATGACCAGGAAGCCCCGGCGCTGCTGGCATGGGCGCTCGACCGGGACGTCGAGCTCCGCTTTATTGAACAAATGCCGTTGGACGCCCAGCGTGGCTGGACCCAGCGGGAGATGATCACCGCCCTCGAAATCCGCACCCTGCTGTCAACGGACTTTGTCCTGGAGCGGGACCGGCAGCTGCGGGACGGCGCCCCGGCGGAGCGGTTTGAAGTACGACGCCGGAACGCATCCACCGCAGAACCCTCCGGCCCTGTCCTCGGCACAGTGGGGATCATCGCATCCGTCACTGAACCCTTTTGTGCGGACTGCCGGCGCACCCGCATTACGGCTGAGGGAAAAATCATGAGCTGCCTGTTCTCCCGGGAGGAGTTTGACCTCCTGGGGCTGCTGCGGTCAGGCGCGCATGACGACGAACTCGTGGACCGCTGGCAGGATGCCATGTGGGCCAAACCCAAGGCTCACGGAATGGACCACGCAGGCCTCGGAACAGATGGCTTTGTGCAGCCGGAGCGCAGCATGAGCGCCATCGGAGGCTAGCCGGCGTCGACGGCGTCGCGCCACCGATCGCAAGCGGCAGGCGTCAGCGAAGCCCGGAACTGGCGGCCAGTGCGATGGCCTCCGTGCGCGAGCTGACGCCCATTTTCCGGAAGATGTTTCCCACATGGAACTTGACGGTGTTTTCGCTGATGTTCAGGGCGCCTGCGATGGACCTGTTTCGCTGGCCCGCTGCCAGATGCTGCAGAACTTCCAGTTCACGGCCGCCAAGGTTCCAGGCGCTGACGTCGGCCGGAGTCGCCTGCGGGGCATCAAGCGGGAGGACCACAGAGACATCGGCCCCCCAGCCGGGAACGATCTCCACCTGCATTTTTCCGTCCAAGGCCTGGACCCTCCGGTCCAGCCTGCCCATACTGGGCGCCTCGACGGAAAGGGAGCCGCCGCCATCGTCGCGGACGTTGATGAGCAAGTTCTCGCCGTCACAATCCCACTGGGCGCGGACCCTGCGGACCTCCGGCTGGTCCATCATGGCCAGCAGCAGGCCCCGCACGATGGCCCGGGCGGCGTGGGCGACTTCCCCCGGCAGCGCCCGTCCGTTTAGTGGAGGTTCGATAAACTGCACATCCACGCCACTAAAGCGCGTCAGCGGGAGGAGGTCCTCCCGGAGGCGCTCAAACGCCCTTGCCACCGGTTCTTCCACCAGGTCCGTGGTCCTGTCACTCTGTGTGCGCAGGCGCACCAGGGCCTTGGCCACCAGGTCGGTGGCCGTTGTCCGCGACGAGGCATCGTCCAGAGCTGTCGAGCGCAGGGCCGCAGCGACTGTTTCGAGCGTGGTGGCGTGCTGGTCCACCAACTCGGATGTCACGCGCAGGCGCTCAGCCGACGCCGCCCTTGACTCCAGCAGATATGAGGGCGGCGCATCCGCAACTTTCTCCTGGATCCGGCGCGCGGCAAGGTGCCAAAGGTATTTCACAATCTTTCGGTGTTCATCATCAATGCCTCTTGCGGCATCGGCATTCACGGGGTGCGTGACCACCAGCAGGGCGCCGCTGGGGAGGTACTTCATGGCGAGGACCGGGCACTCCTGCGCAGCAATCACCGCTTCCCCCAGCCAGGGATCCTCGCCCTCTAGGGCGGCCCGGAGACTGTCCAGTTCATCGATCGAGACCCGCGAAATGATGGTGTCCCGGCCGGCCTTCTTCTGCGGCCTGCCAGTGCAGTCCTCAGTGAAGATGACCAATGCGCTGCTGCCGAGATAGGGGGCCAAGGCGTCACGCAGCGCGTCGGCAATGGAGGTCAGCGGCGCATCCGTCACCGCCGCGATGGAGTTCAGCAGCGGCCACGGCAGGCCTGGGTCGCCGGGGTTGCCGGGTGGTTGAACGGGCGCGTGCCCGGGTGCAGGCGAGGTCACGTCAGCATCCTTTCGGAGACAAGCAAATGTGGGACTACCCGAAAGCATAGCCAAAACCACCGGGAGAGGGCGTTACACCCATACCTTTGCGGCGGCAGGATTGATTGCGGCACACATCCCAGCTGATGGGTGGACGACTCTACCAACGCGAAGGAATTACCTTGGGTCCAACCGCACTTGATTCCCCAATCCGGATCAACGCAAGAGCAATCCTCACAAACTTGTCCCTCGTTGCCGAGGAAGTCACCAGCACCGCAGGCCAGGTCGACGGAGACCAGCTCGAAGCCCTGGCAGCGTCCATCCGCTCCGCGGAACGGATTTTCGTCTCCGGCGCCGGCCGAAGCGGCCTCGTTCTCCGGATGGCGGCAATGCGGCTGATGCACCTCGGCCTGAATGTCCATGTAGCCGGGGATACCACGACTCCTGCAATCCGCGCCGGGGATCTGCTCCTGGTAGCTTCCGGCTCCGGCACCACAGCGGGCGTGGTCAAGGCTGCCGAAACTGCGGCGGCGTCCGGCGCACGGGTGGCTGCCGTGACCACCAACCCCGGCTCCCGCCTCGCCGAGCTCGCGGACACGGTTGTCATCGTGCCTGCCGCTCAAAAAACAGACCACGGCTCCGGCGTCACGCGCCAATACTCCGGGAGCCTCTTCGAGCAGGTCCTCTTCGTCCTGACCGAGTCCATCTTCCAGACCCTGTGGATCCACACCGACGCACCGGCTGAAGAGCTCTGGCTTCGGCACGCAAACCTGGAATAAGTTCCCACCCGCCACACCAACACCCATAACAACAGAAAGAGAAACATCATGAAGCTTCAGGTAGCTATGGACCTCCTGACCACCGAAGACGCGCTCGAGCTGGCCGGCAAGGTCGCCGAGTACGTTGACATCATCGAACTGGGTACCCCGCTGATCAAGGCGGCCGGACTTACCGCTATCACCGCCGTCAAGCAGGCCCACCCTGACAAGATGGTCTTCGCCGACATGAAGACCATGGATGCCGGAGAACTTGAAGCCGACATCGCCTTCAAGGCCGGCGCCGACCTCGTCTCCGTGCTGGGAAGCGCCGACGATTCAACCATCGCCGGTGCCGTGAAGGCTGCCCGTGCACACAACAAAGGCATCGTCGTTGACCTCATTGGTGTGCCGGACAAAGTCACCCGTGCCAAGGAAGCCCGGGCGCTTGGCGCCAAGTTCGTGGAGTTCCACGCAGGCCTGGACGAGCAGGCCCTGCCTGGCTTCGACCTCAATGGACTGCTCAGTGCCGGCGCCGAAGCACGTGTCCCGTTCTCGGTGGCCGGCGGCGTCAACCTCTCCACCATCGACGCCGTCCAGCGGGCAGGCGCTGAGGTTGCGGTAGCCGGCGGTGCCATCTACGGTGCAGCCGATCCCGCACTGGCAGCCAAGGAACTCAAGGCCGCCATCGTCTGATTCCCACCCATGATGCGGCGGCCGGCACCGGAAGGTGCCGGCCGCCGCATCATCTGGTGCCCCCCGGCCCCAATACTGTTCTCCGCCAGAAAGCAGCAAATGCCAGATACCCTCGCCCGGTCAGCCCGAACAAGAAATCCGCTTCGGGATTCGCGTGACCGCCGCTTGAACCGGATTGCCGGTCCATCCTCGCTGGTGCTCTTCGGCGTGACCGGTGACCTTGCACGCAAGAAGCTCATGCCTGCCGTGTATGACCTCGCTAACCGGGGTTTGTTGCCGCCGAGTTTCGCGCTGGTGGGTTTCGCCCGCCGTGAGTGGGACAAGGAGGATTTCGCTACCGAGGTGAAGGCGTCGGTGCAGGCCTATGCGCGGACGCCTTTTGATGAGGCGGTGTGGAACCAGTTGTCTGAGGGCATCCGGTTTGTTCAAGGCGAGTTCGACGACGATGGTGCGTTTGAGCGGCTCGGCGAGACGATCAAGGAACTAGACGATGTCCGCGGCACCCGCGGGAACCACGCGTTCTACCTCTCGATCCCGCCGAAGGCGTTTGAGCAGGTCTGCCGCCAGTTGTCCAAGCATGGGCTGGCGCAGGCAGAGGGTGAGAAGTGGCGCCGGGTGGTGATCGAGAAGCCGTTCGGGCACGACCTGGAGTCCGCCCGGGCGCTGAATGACATTGTCGAGTCGGTGTTCCCGCCGGACGCGGTTTTCCGGATCGATCATTACCTGGGCAAGGAGACAGTGCAGAACATCCTGGCGCTGCGCTTCGCCAACCAGCTGTTCGAGCCGCTGTGGAACGCCAACTACGTGGACCACGTCCAGATCACCATGGCCGAGGACATCGGCACCGGCGGCCGGGCAGGGTATTACGACGGCGTGGGCGCGGCCCGCGATGTGATCCAGAACCACCTGCTCCAGCTGCTGGCCCTGACCGCGATGGAGGAACCGATCTCCTTTGATGCCGATGACCTGCGCGCCGAGAAGGAAAAGGTCCTCGCCGCGGTCAAGCTCCCCGAGGACCTCTCCACCCACTCAGCACGCGGGCAGTTCGCCGGCGGCTGGCAGGGCGGGGAACAGGTCCAGGGCTACCTTCAGGAAGACGGCATCCCGGCGGATTCGACCACCGAGACCTTTGCAGCAATCCGGGTGGACATCCATACCCGCCGCTGGTCAGGGGTGCCGTTCTACCTGCGCGCCGGCAAACGCCTGGGCCGGCGGGTGACCGAAATCGCCGTCGTGTTCAAACGCGCACCCAACCTGCTGTTCCGCGACCACGATGAGGACGACTTCGGCCAGAACGCCGTGGTGATCCGGGTCCAGCCCGACGAAGGCGTGACCATCCGCTTCGGCTCCAAGGTCCCGAGCACCCAGATGGAAGTCCGCGACGTGACCATGGACTTCGGCTACGGGCACTCCTTCACGGAATCCAGTCCGGAAGCCTACGAACGGCTCATCCTGGACGTCCTCCTGGGCGAACCGCCCCTGTTCCCGCGGCACGAGGAAGTCGAGCTGTCCTGGAAGATCCTTGACCCGTTCGAGGAGTACTGGGCACAGCTGAAGGAACAGCCCGAGCCCTACGCACCGGGCAGCTGGGGGCCCGCGTCGGCCGATGAACTGCTGGCCCGTGACGGACGAACCTGGAGAAGGCCATGATCGTAGATCTCCCCGACACCACCACCTCGAAGATCGCCAAGAAGATCACCGCCCTACGTGAACAGGGCGGTGTCATCGCCTTGGGCCGGGTGCTGACCCTTGTGGTCGTGACCAAATCCGGTCACGAAGAGGAAGCGATCGAGGCTGCGAACGAAGCCAGCAAGGAACACCCCTGCCGGATCATCGTCCTCGCCGGCGCCTGCTCGTCCGCCCCGAACCGCCTCGACGCCCAGGTCCGGGTCGGCGGGGACGCCGGTGCGTCCGAAGTGATCGTGCTTCGCGGCTACGGTGAACTCGCCCACGAAAGCGACTCCCTAATCGCTGCCCTGCTGCTCCCGGACGCCCCGATCGTGGCCTGGTGGCCCCACGGCGCACCCGCGAACGCCTGTGAAACTTCGGTTGGACGGATCGCGCACCGCCGGATCACGGACTCTGCCAACGAAGCGGACCCGCAACTGGCGCTGGAGAACATCCGCGCCACCTACAAGGCCGGAGACACCGACCTCGCCTGGACCAGGCTGACGAACTGGCGCATCCAGCTCGCCGCAGTCCTGGACCAGGTCGACTCCTCCCCCGTCACCGCCGTCGCCGTTGAGGGCGCCTCGGACTCACCCAGCACCGTCCTGCTCGCGGCCTGGCTCACCCTCACCCTCGACGCACCCGTGACCATCGTCGCGGGCCCAGCCGGCACCGGCATCAGACGCGTCCGCCTCACCCGGCCCGGCGGCGACATACAGCTCTTCCGTCCCGGACTTTCCATCGCCGAACTCACCCAGCCAGGACAACCCGCCCAACGCATCTCCCTCCCCCGCCGCAGCCTCCGCGACTGCCTCGCCGAGGAACTCCGCCGCCTCGACCCCGACGAAGTCTTCGGCGAAGTGGTCCTGGCACTGAACTGGCCAGACACAGATCCCGAACGCACCGAAACCGAACCTGCCGATGTCGGACTGGCTAACGTCCCGCCGGGTCGATTAGTCCACGCCTAGCGATCCCTACGAGTCCTTCGACCCAGCCGACGGACTCCGGCCGAACGAAAGTAGCGAAAACTAGCTGGTCGGAATTCTTGGCGCTGTTTCGCCTGAGATCCATCTGTACATCAAATATCGCAATCTTATATATTAGTTCTATACTAGGGTTGGATCTCCCCAGGATCGATAAACCTCGATGAGGAGTGGAAAGCATGCAGCAACTCGCGCACCGGCTTAAACGTTTGGGTACCGAAACCGCGTTCAGCGTCGCCCAGGCCGCGGCCGCTTGGAAGGCGAAGGGGAATCTGGTCTATCCCTTCCATCTAGGGGATATCAACATCCCCACCGCCCCGAACATTGTGGAGGCGATGAACCGGGCTATCGCTGACGGCTACACGGGCTACTGCCCCGGCCCTGGAATCCCGCAACTGCGCGAGGCCCTAGCCGACGACATCGGCTCACGCCGCGGGATCGGGCTCTCCCCCGACAGCGTGGTGGTGATGACCGGCGGCAAGCCCGTCATCACGAAATTCCTGCAGGCGGTCATGAACCCCGGCCAGGAAGTGCTCTATCCGAACCCCGGCTTCCCCATTTATGAATCACAGATCGAATACCTCGGCGGCACGGCCGTGCCGTACCGCTATTTGCCCACGAGCACGGGCTTCGCGATCGACCTCGAGCAGATCCGCTCATCGATCACCCCGAACACGGTTGCAATCATCTACAACGACCTGCAGAACCCCATCTCAGCCGAGTCAACTGCCGCCGAGCGCGAGGCCATCGCACAGCTCGCGATCGAACACGACCTCTGGGTACTCTCCGACGAGGCCTACTTCGAGACTCGCTATGAGGGGGTCTCGAGCTCGATCGCATCGCTTCCCGGCATGGCCGAGCGTACCGTCATCCTCTACACGTTCAGCAAGAAGTTCGCCATGACCGGCTCACGCCTCGGCTGCGCCGTCGCCCCGCGAGAGATCGCCCAGGTGCTCAGCACGCTCAACACCAACGATGAGTCCTGCACGACACACTATGTGCAGTGGGCCGGCGTGGAAGCGCTCCGGGGTCCCCAGGATTCCGTGCAGCAGATGCTTGACACCCTGCAAACGCGTCGCGACACCGCGTGCGAGCTCGTGAATGCCATCCCCGGCATGCACGTCGCCGTGCCGCAGTCGACGTTCTACCTGTTCCCCGACGTCACCAAGGCCATGGAGCGCATGGGTTACACGGAAGTCGGCGACTTCGCCTCTGACGCCCTGTACAAGACCGGCGTCTCCTTCTGCACGCGTGAACACTTCGGCCGACGGCTGCCCGGTGAGGAGCGGCAGTACATCCGTCTTGCCTACTCGGGTATTGAGGCACCAGATATCCGCGAGGGCCTCGGACGCCTGCGCGAATGGATCGAGACAGCATGAGCCGGGTCGTCGTAACGGGACGAGTACCCGACGCCGCGATCGAGAAGCTTCGCGCCGAGCACGAGGTCGATGCCTGGGAGGGTCCGGAGTCGATTGGCCGCGAGGAGCTCCTTCGACGAGTAGCCGGCGCCGATGCCGTCGTGAGCCTGCTCACCGAACGCATCGACGCGGAACTGCTCGACGCCGCGGGCCCGCAGCTCAAGGTTGTCTCTAACGTCGCCGTCGGCTATGACAACATCGACGTACCGGCCTGCACCGGGCGGGGTATCATCGCCACGAACACGCCCGGCGTGCTCACAGAGGCGACCGCCGACATCGCGTTCGGGCTCATCCTCATGGCAACCCGCCGGCTCGGTGAGGGCGAACGGCTCATCCGCGCCGGACAGCCGTGGAAGTGGGGCATGTTCTTCCTGCTCGGCAGCAGCCTGCAGGGCAAGACCCTCGGGATCGTCGGCATGGGCGGAATCGGTCAAGCCACGGCACGCCGGGCCAAGGCCTTCGGCATGGACATTGTCTACCAGTCGCGCAGCGAGATCGACCCCGCGATCGCCGCGGAACTGGGCGCCCGGCAGGTCGACCTCGACGAGTTGCTGACCCTTTCAGATGTCATCTCTCTGCACTGCCCTTACGGAGCCGCCACGCACCATCTGATCGGCGCGGAGCAGCTCGCAGCGATGAAGAGCTCGACATACCTCGTCAACACCGCACGCGGACCTATCGTCGACGAAGCGGCGCTCGCCGCAGCGCTCCACGAGGGCGTCATCGCGGGTGCCGGGCTGGACGTCTTCGAGAACGAGCCCCAGGTCCATCCCGAGTTGCTGGACCTAGAGAATGTGACACTCGTGCCGCACCTCGGCTCGGCCACCGTCGAGACGCGCACCGCCATGGCGGTGCTCGCCGCCGACAACACGCTCGCCGTGCTTCGCGGCGAGCAGCCGCCCACTCCAATCGGTTAGTGGCGACAGCGTCCACGAGCAACGCGACACCCCGCTCGGCCGGCGGCTCACGTGCCGGCCGAGCTTCATGGGTGGCCGGCCTTACCGAGTCCGCGCACATGGCCTGGGACGGGGCACACGCGCAGACGCAGCATGTCCGCCACATCACGCTGCGTAACGAATACCGGCGCGGCTGCACCGGGGCGTCCATGCCAGGCAGGTCCGCAGCGCGCGCGCAGGGTCCACACGAACCAGTGTGATCGCCCCGATGTGTTTCTGATTGTCCTCGCTTACCTCGGTTCCGCAGCCATTTGCGCGTGGAGTGCTGGACTCCCTGGCCTGAGCCTTGAACCGCACCAACAGATCCCACAACAAGTAAAGAACCCCAACCCACTGAGCCCAAGAAACTCACGAAAGGACAGCCATGACTGCAACCTCCTCCGAAGGAACCGTAATTCGCGTTTCAACCGCCGGCGCCGAGCCCATCGTCCTCCAGCTTGAGGGCGGTGAAGCCGTGACGCTCCGCGTGGAAGTAGAGAACAACTGTGTTTGCCAGGCTGCTACAGCAACCCGACCCGGCTCCTATACGGACCGGGACGTCCTTCCTTCCGCCTGAAGCAGGCGTTCACCTGGCCGCGCTAATCCGCTCAGTCGCGTGGCGCCTTCGGTGACTGCCGCCAGTGTAGGCGCCGGACTTCCAAGAAGGCTGGGACTTCCAAGAAGGCTGGCCAGCGGAAGCGCGGAATTGCTCCTGTGGAAGAACAAATCAACGCGTCATGCGGAAGTCGGGTGTGCAGGTCGCGCATCCCCCGGACAGACCGTCGACGCCGCTCTGCGGAGCTGCACGCCGCGGCAAGGATTGCGAGGGATATATCTCAACTGTTCGGCCGTATTCAGGCCGCCGAAATAATCTGTGCGCGTTGTGGATCGTCTTTGCTGAGCGACCCTGCGATAGTCGAGCCTATCCACTGGGATGTGACCGATGACGTCCCGCACATGAAGATCGAGCATCGTCTGATACGTCCTGGTGGTTCCGCTCGAAGGGCGAATCAGCAGGTCAATGTGTTCCTGAATGACCTCCGCGACGGTCGGCACCAGCTTTGCATTGGTCAGGATTGCGTGCTGCGCGATCCTGCTGCTCATCCTCGCGCTGGGCTGGCATGTGATACGCGGCCCTGAGGTATTCTTCGACACCGCTGGATTCGGCGAAGGGCACGACCTGGGCTTCTTCGGCGTTTTCCTGATCGGAGCGATGGCTTCCGGCTACGTCATGTACGGCTTCGACACCGCCAGCTCCCTTGGCGAAGAGACCAAGGACCCGAAGCGTACGGCACCCAAGGCCATCCTGCGCGCCGTCATCGCCTCCTTCCTGCTGGGCGGCCTGATCCTGCTCTTTGGGATTCTGGCGGCACCGGACCTCACCGACCCAAAGGTAGGCGCCGCCGACGGCGGCCTGCAATACATCGTGCTCTCGGTCCTTGGTGGACCATTCGGCAAGGCCTTCCTCGCCTGTATCGTGGTGGCCGTCGTGGTCTGCACCCTTGCCGTGCATGCTGCCGCTATCCGCATGATGTTCGCCATGGCCCGCGACAACAACCTGCCCTTCAGCAGGCAGCTCAGCAAGGTGGACCCTGTCCGCAAGACGCCAACCGTGGCAGCCATCGTCATCGGCGTCATGGCCATCATCCCGCTGCTCGTCAACATCATGCAGCCGGCGATTTTCACAATCCTGTCCAGCATCAGCATCGTCCTCATCTACCTGTCCTACCTGCTGGTCACCGTGCCTCTGCTGCGTAAGCGGCTCCTGCGAAAGTGGCCGGTGTCCGGCGACCGTTCCGAGGTCGGCTTCAGCATGGGCAAATGGGGGCTTCCCGTAAATATCCTCGCGGTGCTCTGGGGCAGTGCCATGACGCTGAACCTGATCTGGCCGAGGCCGGAAATCTACAACTCGGTGCCGCCTTTCGAGTGGTATCTCCAGTGGGGCGGGATGATCTTCGTTGCCGCCGTCACTGCAGGCGGGGCTTTACTGTACCGCGTGAAGATCCGCTACCAGACGGGCGTGCTTGCCGAGCACGCCGCGGCGGTCGCAGCACATCCGTCGCCGGTTTCCGCCCAAACCACAACGTCGGCTCCCCAATTGGTGCCTGGGTCCGTCCAGGACAGCGCCGCAGGGTCCCCGGCGGACATCGATAGCGAGATTCCTGATGTGCTGACAGTCAACGGGGCCGCGTCGAAAGAAGGAGCCGGATTGTAGGCTGGGCCCCTCAGGATAGCGAGCATTAGGTCCAGCAGTCCGACGAGCATCCCTTCGCCATTCCACCGGCGGAGGGATGCTCGTCAGTTTTCCACTGCAAGAGCAGACAGGAGGCCACGCTCGCACGACTGCTGAGGCCAGAGACCTCGCACGACGGCGGAGGCCAGAGACAACGCGTCAAGACTCGTCCAGGACATACCGGTCACAAGGGCGCTGTGCTTTGTCGAAGCCGACTGGCCCCTGATCGGGGGTTCGTTCTCAACCCGCAGCGTTCACATCCTCTGGCCGAAGCGGCTAGCCAAATTGAGGAGCCAGAGAAAGAGGCCTTGCAGGAAGGCAGAGTTCATCGGTGTCCTGACTCGGCCTGTGGTCGCGAGATCACAGTCACGATGCAGCTCCTGACAAGGGCAGGGACAGGAATCCGGTTTGCTGCTGTGGACTAATGATGGAGAAGGCTTCCTGATCCCCCGACTGTGATGGGCGCAGTAGTGGAGAGCTCTGCCTAGCCGGGGCTGCATCGGTCTGTGGGTTCTTCTGGGTGTCCAAGGGTGTCTTTGACTTTGCCGGCGAACTCTTCGGTGATGGCTTCGCCGATGGCGCTTTCGTCCAGGTCTTCGGTTCCACCTTCGGGCATGTCAAACAGGAGCCGCTCGGCGTAGGGTGCTTCCCGGCCAAGAGTGTATGCAACGGTGTTCTGTTCCGAGGTGTGTCGTGCGCCTGCAACGTCGCGTTTGCCTGTTGCAAGTTCGTGCACCATGTTCAGGCCCAGGACATTCGCGGCTTCGGAATCGCAGCGGGCGGACAGTGTGAACGAAGGAATCGCTGGTGATCTTGGTCCGCTTCCACGGCCCGTTCCGGTACCAGGTCAGTCGTGTGGGAGTGGCCTCATTGGGTGGGCCGTACTTGGCCAGCATCTGCTCCGCGACTTTCTTCTGCGCTTCCGGCCACTGTTCAATGACCGCCGCGACATCGGCCTCGTCCACGCTCAGCTCCGCGCCCCGCTGCGTTTCGGGTTCCCCCTTGGCCTATACCTGATGCCTTGAGCCACCGCGCGTCCGCATAAGTGCCCGTAGACCTGCTCTGTCGTTCGAGTGGAAGTGTGACCGAGACGCCGAGCGATTGTGAACAGGTTGACGCCGTCTTGGATCAGCCATGAGGCGTGAGTGTGCCGCAAATCATAGATTCGGGGATTTTTCTGGAGGCCATTGGCTCGCGCTATGCGCACGGCCGGCAGCCAGTAGTGCTGCCAGTGAGCTGTCAGCTTCCTCGGATCGGACATTGGCACGACAAGTGACGGACAAGATCGAGGACCGCCAGATGAGGAAGGGCATGGGCCGAGGATCGCTAAGCGTCATGGCGGTTTTTCCTCCCTCCCAACCATTCAGAGAGCGAGAGATGCGGACCGGCATGAGAGAGATGGAGCGCGCGGGCAATTGCACTCAACCGGAAAACGCCATAGTCAGCAAATGACACCGTTCGGTGACATAATGGATTAAGCAAGGGAGGACAAATGACGAACGTGGGCAGCATCGACACACCAGCGGCCGCTGGGGACCTCATCCGTGCCCGGCGCCGGGAGCACGGGCTTTCACAACTGGCCCTCGCCGAAGCAGCTGGTGTCTCGCGTAAGTTCATCGTTGATCTCGAGGCTGGTCACGAACGGGCCGAACTCGGAAAAACCATCGCAGTCCTCCACGCCCTTGGGCTGTCCCTGGCAGCCACCGAACCTATCCCCCGCGGAAGTGAGTACGACCCGGCACGACGGGACTACGCGACAACGTTCAGCCAGCTTATCGGTGCCCGGGATTTCGAGTTCGCCATCAAAATGCTCGCCGAGTACGCCACCGCATCCCTCAAAGCCGGAAGACCGCTGCTGCACCGCAGCCCCCGGCTCCAGGAACCCCACTGGTCCGCCGCGCTGGCCGGCATAACCAACTACACCGCACACCGGCTCGGACAACCCGCACCGTTATGGACCAGACGCATCAGACCCCTCACCGAAGCCTGGCTGCCGGCAGAGTCCTACCGGACCGTCCGGGAACCCATGAAAAAGCTCACCATGTCCGAAACACCCCCGGAACTCGCCGCGATGAACGTTTTCATCCGCGAACGCAGCCTGGCCACCGCATGACCGGCGGAGAACTCACCGCCGCACAAATCCGCGCCCTCCTCCAAGAACTCGGCCGCCGCCTGAAGGCCCGCGGCGTCCACGGCGACGTCAAACTCATCGGCGGCGCCGCGCTCATCCTGCAAGGAATCGGCAACCGCCCCACCGCCGACGTCGACGCCAGCTACGCCGACCCGGACACCGTCAACGCCATCATCAGCGAGATGGCCGCCGACTACGACCTCTCCCCCGAATGGCTCAACTCCAGCGGGGCAGCCTTCGTCCCCGACAACGCCACCTGGGTCGAACTCGAACAACTCGACGGACTCACCATCCAGGCCGCAGACACCGAAACACTCCTGGCCATGAAAATCGCCGCCGAGCGGGACAAGGACACCCTCGACATCGCCCGACTCCTACTCAGGCTCCACATCACCAAGGCCGACGACGCCGTCGACCTCGCCTACAACAAATACGGCGACCACTCCATCCCCCTCGCGGCAGGCCGCGACAACTACCTCATCGTCGTCGACGACGCCCTCGACGCAGCCGCCACACTCAAACCCGAAACCCGCGAAACACCCAGCAGCCAACAAGAGCAGTAGACCCATGGGCAGTGATGCCCTGATCACCCGCATGGCGCAAGGCGGCTCCTCACGCAGTCGTATTTAGGAGTTCTGTCGGGCCGAAATGCGCCCAGGGTGTACTGACTTTCAGACTTGCCTCGGACGTCGGCCAAGTTATTGGCTCGCTGCTAACGCATCGAGAATAAGCGGAAGCACGGATTCCTCGTGTACAGCACGGCCGTGACTTCGCATGGCGGCCCCCAGCTCTGGTTCCCACGCCGGTTCGGTCTGCCTGCCGACAAGTGCGGGCCCATCTGGTCGCACCGCTTACAGGTATTCGTCGGCCGTCATCTGCCACGGACGGGCACAGAACTTCGTAATCACGCGGTTGGCCATGGCCATACCCGGCCAGTCGAAGTCGCCGTGGTAATACAAGTCGACGCCTGCCCGCGAGAGGTTGCCAAGCACCTTGTCCACGACCAGATTCGGCTCCCCGGAGGTGCATACCGCCGCCCAGCCATCCACGCCCCGCTCCGCCATGCCCTCGATTACCCGTGGATTCTCGCAGACAAGCATCCGTGTTCCTGCGGCCGACGCGAACGAGCTGATCCTCCGGAGGTCCCACTCTGTTACGTGGCCGCGTCGCTCAGTCGTCGCCCGGCCGGTTCCCCGGTGCCGACGCGAACCCGCCAGACGAGGCAGGTCCGCGAGAGCAAGTCCGGCTCAATCCCATGGTTCGCCCACAGCTGCTCCCGCTCGCGCGTGCCGTCTGGGATAGGGATGCCCGCGGCGGCCGCCAATCCCCGCAGCACGACCTGATGGAGCAGTCGATCCCGGTCGAGTGCGTGCGCATCACCGAGGAGCCTCGCGTCTAGTTCCACCCTTGACTGGGCGAGCGGGGCACCTTGCGCGTCGGTCAGCGCGCGGAGCACCGCCGCCGCGTCTCGAATGGTGCGCTCTGGGTCCTCTCGATTGGTGAGCAGTCCCGTCCGCCGGAGGCCGGCAATCCACTGCGAGGTCCAGGTCGCGGTCACCAGTTCGGCGGCGAGTTGCAGCGGCCGTTCGCGTGACGCGTCTCGTGCGGCACGCACGGCAGGCCTGCTCTCCGGCCGTGTTCCGTACAACGCTGCGAGTCTCACCGTTGGAGCCCGCACATTTCAATACCGGCTGGCGGGAAGATGTCACTGTCATTCACCCGTTTTCTGGCTGGCACGGGGACAAGCCCGGCCTCTCCTGACGCCATGCCAGCGTTTTGTTTGCGGTCTTAGACCATACTTCAGAAGAAGCCACGGTCATCTGGGCTGTAGGGACTCCAACCCTCCATGAAAGGCTTCAGAACTTCGGGCGAAGGTTTATGGGGGATGGGGCATCACCAACCCGACCCTCCTTCTAAGACTGGATCCAGAAGTCTGCACACCCAGCCGAGCAAAGGCGCGATCGGGTCGCCAGCGAAATCGCGCGCACGATCTTCCGCACCGGTGAGAGCCACCGACGCCGGGCTGCGCAGCGGATCGAAAACGCGCTTTGAAGACCATCCCGTCGAGGCATCGAGTGGCCCGCCTTAGGCCTTCCCCATCCACGCCGCGAACCTGTAAACAACTTACGGAACCGACAGGTTGAATGAGAAGGAATCCGCCAGATTTCTCTCATCCAACCTGTCAGTTCCCACGTCGCGACTGACAACTACATTGAGAAAGGACAATGCATCTGTTCGCTGCTTCCCTTGGTCAAGGCGGCCTGCTGCCTGGAAATGGAAAGGGCCCCGGGCAAGCACCCCTTCGCCGGGGTTGGCGATGGGGTGCCCGTCCGGGGCTGCCGCTGCTTCAGATCTGACTAAAGCGCGTCCACAGAGGTCTCGCCGGCTGCGGCAGGGACAGAGGCCGGTACGAGTTGGCCGGCGGCCGAAGCGTCTTTCCGCGCGGAGCCCGGTGCAGGATGTGCTGTGGCGGCCGCTGCGTGCTCGGCAAGGACGCCCGTGTGGCGCCTGATCTTCAGGCGGTACAGCAGGGTCCCGCCCACGGTCACGGCGACGACGAACAGGACGCCGCCCCACTGCAGGTACCACTCAAAGGGCGGTACCGAGTTGTAGATCTCCGGACGGGGCCAGATCAGGTTCAGCGTCATGGCGCCGCCCCACAGGACCGCCAGAATGTTCACGGGCAGGCCCCACTTGCCCATGCTGAATCCTGCTTCGGAGCTGTCGCCGGATGCAGGCCACTTCCTCTGCAGCCGCTTCCGGAGCAGCGGTACGGTAACCAAGAGGTAGGACAGGTAGATCAGGACGATGCTGATGCTGGACAGGATGGTGAAGATGGCCGGCTGCATCACGTTGACCAGCAGCGGGATCACGGCCAGGACGCCGATCACGATGGCCGCCACGGTGGGGGTCTTGCGGACCGGGTCAACCTTGCTGAGCTGGCTGCTGAACGGGAGGTTGTTGTCCCGGGCCATGGCGAACATCATGCGGATGGCTGCGGCGTGGACTGCCAGGGTGCACACCACCACGGCAACCACGATGCACACCAGGAATGCCTTGCCGAACGGCCCGCCCAGGACCGAGAGCACGAGGTACTGCAGGCCGCCGTCGGCAGAGCCCAGCTTGGGGTCGCTGAGGTCCGGCGCCGCCAGGAGGCCGAAGAGCAGGATCAGGCCGCCCAGCAGGAAGGAAGCGGTGACCGCGCGGATGATCGCCTTCGGCGCGGTCTTCTTGGGGTCTTTGGTTTCCTCACCGAGCGAGCTTGCCGTGTCGAAGCCGTACATCACGTAACCGGAGGCCATGGCGCCGATCAGGAACACTCCGAAGAAGCCCAGGGGGTTTTCGGCGCCGTACCCGGCGGTGTCGAAGAGGACCTCGGGTCCACGGACCACATGCCAGCCGAGGGCGAGGATGAGCAGCACGGCCGCGATCAGCTCGACGAAGACGCCGATGCTGTTGATCCTGGTCATGAGCTTCACGCCGAAGGCATTGATCAGCGTGGAGATGCCGATCATGATGCTCGCGAGCAATACCCCGTTGAGGGCGAAATCGTAGGTGCCCGTGCCGTCGCCGATGATCTGGAAGCCGGACCAGAGCTGCGGCAGGGTAATCTGCAGGGCCAGGGCCACGGCTCCGAGCGCCATGATCGAGGAGATCAGCAGCAGCCAGCCGGCAAGCCATGAGAAGGTGCCGGAGGTGAGGCGCTTGGCCCAGTTGTACACGGAGCCGGCCACGGGATAGCGGCCGGCAAGCTCAGCGAAGCAGAGTGCCACCATGAGCTGGCCGACGAAGACGATGGGCCAGGACCACGCGTAGGCCGGCCCGGCCATTGAGAAACCAAAGTAGAACAGTTGAAAAACACCGGTGAGGATGGAGATGTAGCTGACGCCGGCCGCGAAGCTGGCAAACTTCCCAATGCTGCGGTCCAGGGTCTGGGCATAGCCGAACTCATCCATGCCGCTTGAATCAGTACTCTTGCTGGGTTCCAACATTCTGAACTCCTAAGTCAAAAAAAGCATGACGGTGATAACCCGCGGCCGCCATTGGACGCAGGTGAAACGCTTGGACGGGCGCCGCGCTGTACGGCGCCCGGCCGTTCCCCCAATGCTGTTGCCTACTCGGCTGCGCCCGCCTCCGTTTCTTCAGGAGGCGAGCCGAACCAGCCGCTGGGAGCAGGCTGGATGTTCTGCCAGATGTGCTTTGCCTCGCGGTACTCGTCGAGGCCTGCCCGGCCGAGCTCACGGCCAATTCCGGACTTCCCGAAACCGCCCCACTCTGCCTGGGGGACGTACGGGTGGTAGTCGTTGATCCAGACTGTCCCATGCCGGAGCGCGCCCGCAACCCGTTGCGCCTTCGACACGTCCGATGTCCATACCGCACCGGCCAGTCCGTACTCCGTGTCGTTCGCGATCGCCACGGCCTCGGCCTCGGTCCGGAACGTTTCCACGGTAAGCACCGGGCCGAACGACTCCTCCCGCAGCACGCTCATGCCCGAGCTGCAGCTGCCGAGCACGGTGGGCGGGTAGAAAAAACCGTCCGCCAGCGGCCCCTCGTCGGGGATGTAGCCTCCGCACAACAGCTCGGCGCCCTCCGCGATTCCGGCCTGGACATATGCGTGGACCTGGTCGCGGTGCTTGGCGGAAATGAGGGGTCCCGTCTCGGCGTCGGGATCAAACGGTCCGCCCATCCGGATTTTCCGCGCCCGCTCCACCACCTCCGCCACGAAACGTTCCGCGATGGACTCCTCGACAACCAGTCGTGCGCCTGCCGAGCAGACCTGGCCGGAGTGGAGGAACACGGCGGTAAGGGCGTTGTCGACGGTGGCATCCCAGTCCGCGTCGGCGAAGACGACGTTGGGGTTCTTTCCGCCGAGCTCAAAGGCGACGCGCTTCACCGTTTCGGCGGCGGCAGCCATGATCGTCTGCCCCGTCGCCAGGCTCCCGGTCAGGGAGACGAGGTCGACGCGCGGGTCGGAGCTGAGCGGTCCGCCCACCTTCGAACCCCTTCCCGTCACGAGATTCGCGACGCCGGCGGGCACGCCCGCCTCTGCGAGCGTTTCCATGAGCAGGATGGAGGTTGACGGCGTAAGCTCGCTGGGCTTGAGCACAAACGAGTTTCCCGCGGTGAGTGCCGGGGCCACCTTCCACGCCGCCTGGAGGAGCGGGTAGTTCCACGGTGCGATGAGGGCACAGACGCCGAGGGGCTCGTAGACCACGCGGCTGATGGCATTCGGCCTGCCGGTGTCGATCACCCTGCCGGCGTCAAGGCCTGCGATCTTGCCGTAGTAGCGGAAG
The DNA here is from genome assembly GCF_018613855.1 of Arthrobacter sp. ISL-30. Classification (GTDB taxonomy): domain Bacteria; phylum Actinomycetota; class Actinomycetes; order Actinomycetales; family Micrococcaceae; genus Arthrobacter. The sequence goes on along the minus strand of NZ_JAGGPK010000003.1, from coordinate 213,871 downwards.
CATGCGGCGATGTCGTCGATGTCGTACTCGGCTTCGACGAGGCGTTTCCCGGTGTCGAGGGCCTCGGCCTGCGCGTAGGCTGCTTTGTCCCGCTCAAGCAGGTCCGCGAGGCGGAGCATGACCGCCCCCCGCTCGATGTCCGAAAGCCGCCGCCAGGGGCCGTCGTCGAACGCGGCCCGTGCGCTGGCGATCGCCCGCTCAGCGTCCTGCACGGTGGCCGAGGCGACGACCGCAACCTCACGCCCGTCCGCAGGGCAGCGCACCATAGTGGCTCCGCCGTCGGACGCCTGCTGCCAGGAGCCGTCGATGTACAGGCCCTTGATCGTGTTCTCCGGTTTCCCGGTGTGGTGAACCCGCTCCACGGTGGCGGTCATTGTGTATCTCCTACGGGGTGTGGTGCGCGGACCAGGGAGTTCTTTATATCCAACATGCCTAGACCTTTGCGGCCGCTGCAGCCGTGATCGGGGCGCCGTTACGCTCCAGGGGGCTGAGGCCGTGGCGGTAGAACTCTGTGTGCTGCGGCGGCAGGGGTGTTTTGCCGGCGATCAGGTCAGCGGCCTTTTCGGCGAGCATCATGACCGGGGCGTAGATGTTGCCGTTGGTGACGTACGGCATGGCGGAGGCGTCCACCACGCGGAGGCCACTGGTGCCGTGGACGGTCATGTCCAGCGGATTGACGACGGCCATGGGATCGGAGTCCGGCCCCATCTTCGCCGTGCAGGACGGGTGCAGCGCTGTCTCAGCATCGCGGGCAACCCAGTCGAGGATCTCGGCGTCGGTCTGTACGGCCCGGCCGGGCGAAAGTTCGCCGCCGTTGAAGGGAAGCATCGCGGACTGGCCGAGGATGTCCCGGGCCACATGGATGGCTTCAACCCATTCGCGGCGGTCCTGGTCTGTGGAGAGGTAGTTAAACACCATGGACGGGTGGACGGTCGGGTCGGTGGACTTGATCTTGAGGGTGCCGCGGGCATCGGAGTACATCGGACCGATGTGCACCTGGTAGCCGTGCTTGGCATCCGCCTTCTGGCCGTCGTAGCGGACCGCGACCGGCAGGAAGTGGAACATCAGGTTCGGGTATGCAACATCCTCGTTGGAGCGGACGAAGCCGCCGCCTTCGAAGTGGTTGGTGGCAGCCGGCCCCTTCCGGCCCAGCAGCCACTGCAGGCCGATGAGCGGGTAGCGCCACAGGTCCAGGTTGGGCTGCATGGAGACCGGCTGGGTGCATGCGTGCTGGATGTAGACCTCGAGGTGGTCCTGGAGGTTTTCGCCGACGCCGGGCAGGTTTACCACCGAGTTGATGCCCAGGGAGTTCAGGTGCGCGGCGTCGCCGATACCGCTGAGCTGCAGCAGTTGCGGGGTGTTGATGGCGCCGCCGGCCAGGATCACTTCGCCCGCGTTCACCTGGTGGGTCTGTCCGTTGCGGCGGTAGGTGACGCCGCTGGCGACGTTGCCCTTGAAGTTGACCTTGGTGACCATGGCCCGGGTCAGGACAGTCAGGTTCTTCCGGCCCCGGTTGGGCCGCAGGTAGGCACGGGACGCGGAGAGCCGCTGGCCCTTGTGGACGTTGCGGTCGAACGCGGCGAAACCCTCCTGGCGGTAGCCGTTGACATCGTCCGTCAGCGGGTAGCCGGCCTCCTGGGCCGCCTTGAAGAAGGCCTGGAACAGCGGGTTCGTGGCGGGGCCGCGCTCCAGCACGAGTGGTCCGGAGTGTCCGCGCAGTTCATCGTCCGGGTCGGCGGCCAGCGCGTTTTCCATCCGGTTGAAGTACGGCAGGCAGTGCGCGAAGTCCCACGTTTCCATACCGGCGTCGGCGCCCCAGCGCTCGTAATCGAGCGGGTTGCCGCGCTGGAAGATCATGCCGTTGATGGAGCTTGAGCCGCCCAGGACCTTGCCGCGGGCGTGGGCCACGCGCCGGCCGCCCATGTAGGGCTCGGGGTCCGACTCGTACCGCCAGTCATAGAGCGGGTTGCCGCTGGGGAAGGTCAGCGCGGCGGGCATCTGGATGAAGAGGTCCCAGGGGTAGTCGCTCCGCCCGGCCTCGAGAACCAAGACACTGCTCTGGCCTCCATCGCTCAGGCGATCCGCGAGCACGGAACCCGCGCTTCCGCCGCCGACGATGACGTAGTCGTAAGTGGTTTTTGTCATGCTGCAAACTCTCCTTTTACCTGGTGCCCGTCAGAGGCCCAAGGCGGGTCATCGTTCTTCCGAAGGGAAAGGCTGACCGTCCTAACCGGAGAATCCGCGGTATCCCCTGATATGGCGCAGGTCATATCCAAGGAGAGTAATGCACATTGAACAAGTGTTCAATAGAAAAACTGGACAAGTGTTCAAAGTTTACGGCGCCGAAACGTACGGGTCCCGCCGGGAGGCGGAAACGATGTACCCGCGTTTTTCAGATGGCGCACTTCTGCGCGAATGTGACGCGGAGTTGACGGCCTCTTGTTGACGGCCTCTTAAGGACACGCCAACGGACGGCACGGCCAGTTGCGGCCAGGCAGGAGAAAGCGATGTTGTATCCTGTCCGCTAAGCGGCGAAGGCGATCTCTTCAGTTCGGGCGATGCTCCGCCGGATGGACTCCTTGTCCACGCCAAGGAGCGCGGTCAGCCACATCCCGTTCTGCACAACGACGATGTCGGCCGCCCGCTCCTTGCATTCCTTGCTGGTCAGCTCCGGTTTGGCATTCCCGATCAGGGCTGCGAGTCCGTCCAGGTACCGGTCGAACGCGGCCGCGTTGATAAGAGCGAAGTCTTCGTGGGCCCTTGCGAGGGCCCACAGGTGAAGGCGCAAGGACAGGTACCGTGTGGTCAAAAGTTCCGGGCCCGCGACACGCCGGAGGGCATTCTGGAGCTGCTCGTCAGGGGGCAATGCCGGATCCGGGGCAACCAGCGCGAGGTCGTGTTCGTCGACGCTATGCAGCACCGCGCGGATCAGGCTCGATTTTTCCTCGAAGTAGTAGTTGACCAACCCCAGTGCGACGCCGGCCTCCCGGGCGACCGCGCGCATGTTCACTCCAGAGATCCCGTGGCGCGACAACAGCTCCAGCGCGGCCTCAAGGATGCGTGACTGCCGGTCAACCTGCTCGCCCTGTTCGCGGGAGCTCACGGTGCTTGTATCCACCCGGCCAGAATATGGGGAAACCAGCCAGTCTGCACCTCGCCCGGGACTGCCGCGCGTCTCCGGGGGGTGGGGCAGACCTGTTTGTGTCAATCGTGGTTCCACCAAAGGTAACGAGCCACTGGGATTTGAAGCTGGGTCCTGGTGCGTCACTATCGTTGCCGGAACGGACCCAGCCGTCGGATTGGGCTGGATGGACGTCACGGCAGCGTCACCTCCCTGCTGAAGATCTCATGCGCCTAAACCCGGCAATCATATGACCGAACAACAGGCAACACGAACCCCTGAACTATGGCCCCCGAGTTGGGAGGGTGTGGGTGGCTGCAGATGCTAGCAATCCCTAATGTCCTGCGCCTGAAATTCGGTTCAGAAGTCGTCCGAGGGATTCGAGAATTTGTTCGGCGGTTTTTGTCCACGTGAAGGGCGTGGGGTTCTCGTTCCATGTCTTCACCCAGGCCCGGATGTCGGCCTCGAGTGCCTGGACGGAGCGGTGGTCGCTGCGGCGGAGCAAGTCATCGGTGACGAAGCCGAAGAACCGCTCGACCTGGTTGATCCACGATGAGTAGGTCGGGGTGAAGTGCATGTGGAAGCGGGGGTGGTTTTCAAGCCAGGCCCTGACGGCCGGGGTCTTGTGGGTTTGGTAGTTGTCACAGATCAGGTGCACGTCCAGATCCGCCGGAACTTGGGGCGTCGATCTTGATCAGGAACTTTCGGAACTCCACCGCGCGGTGTTTCCGGTGCAGGGAGGAGATCACAGACCCGTCCGCGGTGTTCAGGGCCGCAAAGAGGGTCGTGGTTCCGTGCCGGACGTAGTCGTGTGTCCGCTTCTCGGGCATGCCGGGCATCATCGGGAACGCCGGCTGGGAACGGGCCAGAGCCTGGACCTGGGATTTCTCGTCCACACTCAGCACCACGGCCGATTCCGGCGGGTTCAGGTAGAGCCCGACCACGTCATAGACCTTGTCCACGAACTGCGGATCGGTGGAGAGCTTGAACCCGTCGGCGCGGTGCGGCTTGAGTTCAAACGCCTTCCAGATCCTCCCGATCGTGGACTTCGAAAGCCCGGACCGTTCGGCCATCTTCGCCCGGGACCAGTGCGTCGCGTTCTTCGGTGTCGACTCCAGGGTCGCGACCACGACATCCTCGACCTCCTCGGCGGTGACCGTGGCCGGCCGGCCCGGCCTGGGCTCGTCGACCAGCCCGTCCAGACGCTGTTCCAGGAACCGGCGCCGCCATTTCGCCACCGTATGCGGTTCAACCCCGCACCGGGCAGCAGCCGCCACGTTCGTCAGCCCTTCGGCGCTGGCCAAAACGATCCTCGATCGCATCGCCAGCGACTGGGACGACGTCGCCCGGCGGGACCACCGCACCAAGGTCACCCGCTCCTCATCCGTCAGTTCCAGCAAGGCCTTCGGCCGCCCAACATTCGCCATGCCCCATTCTACAATTAGGAACCGAATTTCAGGCGCAGGACACTAGCAACACGTTTCGAAATGAGAGAATCAGTCAAGGAGCATCTTTGCTCAACCAATTTTTCGATCGAAGGAGACGGCGTGCCGGGTTTGCTTCCCCTGTCCAAGGGACCCGATCGCCGAGGCCCAGCGTCATTGGTAGGAGCACGGATGGGGCGACGCCGCTGACGGCATGGCCGCGGTCACCGCGCTGATGCGTGCCCAGCAGATCCTGCTCGGCCGCATCGAAGGCGTGCTCAAACCGCATGGCTTGTCGTTTGCCCGCTATGAATTGCTGGCGCTGCTCAGCTTCACCAGGAGCGGCTCGTTGCCCATGGCGAAAGCCAGTGCGCGCCTGCAGGTCCACCCCACTAGCGTGACGAGTGCAGTGGACCGGCTGGAACGTGCGGGACTGGTGCGCAGGGCTGCCCATCGGACGGACGGCAGGGCCACCTTGGTGCAGATTTCCCCTCAAGGCCGGGACGTTGTCCTCGCAGCCACCAAGGACCTGAACGCGCAGGTATTCACCCGGACCGGATTTACCAGTGATTGCCGCCCCCTAAAACTGTTGGCTTTGCCTTGATCTTGGCATTTGACCGTCTCTGTGGGAAGGCGTGGCAGCATCCACCGAATAGATGGTGGGGCGCCGGGTAGAGGATCCTCAATCGGCCGGTTCCGCTGTCAGAATCATGCACTATCGCTGCGAGTCACAGCTCTGGCGACCGCCCAAGCGTCCGCTGCACGGCCGGCTTGCGTGCAGGGGATCAAGGCGGCTGCGGGGCCCCACGATCCCCTCGGCTGTGCGCGAGCGACCGGGAATAATATTCGGATGCGGAGCTTGCTAATCAATGTTGACGACATCGGGATCTATCCAGAAGCGGTGGAGCCCGCGATTGAGGCGATCGAACACGGCGTGGCCGCATCGGACAGTGTAATGGTCGTCTGCCAGGGAGCGACTTGGCGCTGACCACACTTCGTGATCACACGGAAATCCACGTTGGGGTACATCTGACATTGACCCGAGATTTCCCGGACTGGGCGTGGTCGCCACTCACTGAAGGCGGCAGTATTCAGCGGGATGGGCTGCTCGCGCCGATCGACCACCGAACAGAGCTCTTGGCGCAGGCGCGGACAGATGATGTGGCGGTCGAGTTCCGGGCACAGCTCGAGAAGGCGCTCGAGGGCGGCATACGCGTTACCCATCTGGACTGGCACTGCCTTGCTGATGGTGGGCGCGAGGACATCTTCGATGCCACGCTGCAGCTTGCAGAGGAGTATCAGGTCGAACTTCGAGCCTGGACTGATTACGGCCGACGGCAGCTGAGCTCTCATGGACGAGTTGCCCAGAACCAGCCGTTCCTCGACAGCTTTAGCGTGCCAATCGATGACAAACTCCAACACTTGGTCGATGCCGTCCGCCAGCTCCCGCAGGGTCTAAGCGAATGGGCCGTGCATCCAGCCGGGTACAACCCGCGCGACGAGGGGTCTAAGGTGCATAGCTCTGACTACGACGTTCTTATGTCGCCGGCGTTTCGCCAGGCACTAGAGGACAACGAGATCACCGTGACAGGATACGGCGTCCAAGCGTCGTCCTAGCTGCGGCTCGTGCGAGACTGTCCGGTGAAGGATCCACTTACGGGCATTAGAGCGTGAGTCCGCGTGAGGCTATGCGGCTTCGGGGCGGTAGCCATGCACGGAGATGCAGCACTGCGCCTTCATGCCCTTGGGCCCCACTTATCAGTTAAAACGTACTCGTTTCGCTGCCGGGCCCGGTCACGATGTACTGCAATGCGTCCCGTAGGTGCTGGGCTGCCTGCGAGTTGAGCGGCGCGAGGAACTTGCGCTCTGCCTCGTCGCTTGCCACGGTGGCCGGCCTGAGAGTGTCTCGCCCAGCTTCGGTCACCTCAACCACGTTGCGACGCCGGTCGTGCGGGTGCGGATGACGCGACACCAGGCCCTTGCTTTCGAGCGTGTCCAGCAGCGCGACCATCGTCGTGCGGTCGATGCCAAGGCGCTGCGCCGCCTGATGCTGAGACGCTGGCTCGTGGCCGGCAAGAACAAGCAGCACCGCCAGCTCACGCCCGTTGATGCCATACGGCGCCAGCGCCTCCTCGCTCAGCTCGGCCATCCGGAGCTGAGCGTGCTTGAGCAAGTAGCCGAGGTGTCCTCGAAAATTGGCCTCCACCACCGCGAACAACTGTTGGACCTCCTCCGTCAGGCCGATATCGCCCATGCCCGACTGAACACAATCGACCAACTGGCCGCGCACGAGCAGCTCGTCGAGCGCAATCGTTGGATCCCTACGGACAGCACAGTCGGTCCCCTGATGACGCTGCTGCCACCGTGGGTGCCCGCTGGCCATAACCACTCCTTTGGGAGGATCCCGGATGTGGGGCAAGACAGCGACGATATCTACCGCTGGCTCGGGCTTGAACCATCAACAGCAACCAGTACCAACACAGACACAGTGAGGATCGCATGACCACGCATCACGGATGGCAGGGACACTTTTACGAAGATTTCGTCGTCGACGACGTATACGAGCATGCGCTCGGGCGGACCGTAACGACAACGGACAATATCTGGTTCACGCTGTTGACTCAGAACACGGCCCCCGTCCACTTCGACCATGAATATGCCGCCCGTACCGAGTTCGGCAAGCCGCTGGTGAATTCTGCCTTCACCTTGGCCTTGGTGGTAGGCCAGACAGTCCCAGACATTTCTCAGAACGTATTCGCCAACCTGAGTTGGACCGACGTCATGCTGCCGAATCCGGTCTTCGAGGGCGACACGCTACATTCCCGCAGCACTGTGACGGGGGTCCGGGAGTCTGCGTCACGGCCGCAGGTGGGAATTGTCTCCGTCTTTACCGAGGGATTCAACCAGAGCGGTAAGGTCGTCATTTCCTTCAGGCGCAGTGTGATGGTCTACAAACGCGGCTTTGGCCCCCGCTTTCAAAACGCTAAGGAGACAGAATCCCATGTCTAACATGAGTGCAACCATCAAATCGGGCCTTGCTGAATCCGAGATCCGTCAAGACCTGAGGAACCTCATCGATGGGATTTCCGAGCGCTTCCCTGGCGAGTACTGGCGCAAGGTCGATCGCGCGGAGGAGTACCCCGAGGAGTTCGTGGACGCGCTAACCGAATCCGGGTGCCTAGGAGCCTTGGTGCCGGAAGAGTACGGCGGTTTGGGGCTGGGACTCGGTGACGCATCGGTGATCCTGGAACAAATCAACGCCAACGGAGGCAACGCCGGCCCCGTGCACGCGCAAATGTACACCATGGGCCTGTCCTGCGGCACGGCAGTGAAGAACAGAAGCTTCGATATTTGCCGGGTATCGCCTCGGGAGAGACTCGCCTCCAGGCATTTGGCGTCACCGAACCAACCGCCGGAACAGATACAACCAGCATCAAGACGACGGCAGTTCGCGACGGTGACGAATACGTGATCAACGGACAAAAGATCTGGACGTCTCGTTTCCAGAATTCAGACTTGCTGCTGCTGTTGGCCCGCAGCCGGAAGCGGGAAGAGGTGGCGAAGCCGTCCCAGGGCCTGTCATTGTTCCTCATAGACCTGCGCGAGACCAAGGGCATCACCGCTGTACCGATTCGCACAATGGTCAACCACGAGACGAACGAAGTCTTCTTCGACGATGCCCGGATCCCTGCTTCAGCACTTGTTGGCACGGAAGGCGAAGGCTTCCACTACCTTCTGGATAGCCTTAATGCCGAACGAATCCTAGTCGCCTCCGAATGTATTGGAGACGGCCGATGGTTCATTGAAAAGACCCGCAGATACACCAGCGAACGCGTTGTTTTCGGCCGACCTATCGGATCAAATCAAGGCATCCAGTTTCCAGTGGCCCGCGCGCATATCAACGTGGAAGCGGCCGACCTGATGCGCTGGCGGGCGGCCGATCTTTTCGACGCGCACATGCCTTGTGGCGCTGAAAGCCAATATGGCCAAGCTACTGGCCTCGGAGGCCTCTTGGGAAGCCGCTAACGTGGCACTCCAGTCCCATGGTGGTTTCGGCTTCGCTGAAGAATACGACATTGAACGTAAGTTCCGGGAGACCAGGCTCTTCCAGGTCGCGCCAATCTCCACAAACTTGATCCTTTCCTATGTCGGCCAACACGTTCTGAAGATGCCTCGCTCCTTCTGATCGAGCAAGGCAGACGAAACCCGGCATCTGAGCCAAAGGAAGGAAAGATGAAGAATTCAAAGACGAGCCACGTCGTCGCCGCTCTTAGCTGGTTCACTAGGTCTCAGAGCGAAGACATCGCTGCCACCCCGCCGAATTCCCACTCACACTATCCGCTACATCGACTGTCAACGACCCCGTGGGAAGGGCTCCACCTGGAGGCAATAGAGTGGCGCCCGTATCAAGTCGAGTTGCAGCATTGCCCCTACTAGAGGGAGGTTCGACGACCACGTAGCTGGCCTGCTCGATATGAAAAGAAGAGGTCGACATAGCGGTCATTGCCATCGACGTCGAAGTGGGCTTCGCGGACGACGAACGCGAATCTCTGCCCGGGCCCGCGCAGCGTTTAGGTGATGCGGCTGGTGCCCGCGATCTCGACGTTCATGCGGCTGCCGCGCCCCTCCGGGAGCGCGGCAGCTTTTGTCTTGGCCACCATGTCGTTCCCTCGGGAGCTACACGATGCTCCAAAGGCTGTCCGCCACCTCTACTGTAGGGCCGACGCGGATGCGGAAGGGTTGGCTGCCAGGCGCTCGCCTACGGCGAAGGCTCGGGTGATGGCCGAGCCGAGTGTTGCCCCGCCGCTGCGGAAGACTATCAAGTACGGCTAGTAAGCATCTTGTGGAGCCATCATATGCCCGTGGTTTCACTAAGCATTGACGGCCTTGCGGGCCGATAACGCCCCTCGTCCGCATGCCGAGCCGGAGATCGGCCGTGATGAGGTGGGTTGGCCACGGGCCGCTCCCCCATCCGGAGAGATCTTTCCTCCGCTCAACGGCCTAACCAGGCCGCTCAGGCACTCACATGCGATGTCCGCAAATGATCAGCAACAGTCATGTAGCTCCCACCCCAGTCACACGATGAAGGTGCAGTCCGAGGATCAAGAAGTCCGCCCGGGACTGGGCTGGCCCACAAAAGATCGGAAAACTTCATCGCGGTCATGCAGTGGTCCCTACAAGGCACCATGAACAGGTATGCAAACAGAAACCCGCGACCAGCAGCACACGACCCGGTCCCCCTCGCGGACCAGGTCATGTTGCTCCGGCCGGTCAGGACCATGAAGAAGTGAACAACGAGCACATCGCCCAACCCGGCAGAAAGGAGGCATCGGCCACACGAACGGCCAGCCACAACTAAATACACCTACGGAGTCAGGTTCGAACACCCCGCGCAGCGTGTGGACAGTGTCCACACGCCAAACACCCAAAAATCGCCCCTGGCTTGGGGGATAACGCGTGCCCGAGGTGGGACTCGAACCCACACACCTTTCGATACCGCATTTTGAGTGCGGCGCGTCTGCCAATTCCGCCACTCGGGCCTGCACTAAGGAAGAACGTGACCGCAGCAACGAAGTCGCTGTGAGCAACGCGATGCTTCCCAGCACGCGAATCTACTCTACATGCAGATAGGCTGATTTTCAGAAACGCGCGCAACCCGTGCAATAAAACGTTGACGGCCGCAGGCGCAACTAAGATGGTCCTGAATCCGCCGTACCTTTTCAAGGAGATCCCGTGTCAGAACAGACGGAGTCCAAGTCCAATTCCCAGCCGGCTCGCCGCGTCGTCGTAGCCGAGGACGAAACCCTTATCCGCCTGGATATCATCGAAATTCTCAAGGGCGAAGGCTTTGACGTCGTCGGCGAGGCAGACAATGGCGAGAAGGCCGTTCAGCTGGCAGAGGAGCTCAAGCCCGATCTCGTCCTCATGGATGTGAAGATGCCCGTCATGGACGGCATCTCGGCAGCTGAGAAGATCGTGAAGGCCCGCATCGCGCCCGTGGTCCTGCTAACTGCGTTCAGCCAGAAGGAGCTTGTGGAGCGGGCGCGCGACGCCGGCGCCATGGCCTACGTGGTCAAGCCCTTCACGCCTGCGGACCTTATCCCGGCCATTGAGATCGCGCTGTCCCGCCATGAGGAAATTAAGGCCCTCGAAAACGAGGTTTCCGACCTTCAGGAACAGTTCGCCACCCGCAAGCTCGTGGAGCGTGCCAAGAGCCTGCTGACCACCAAGATGGGACTGACGGAGCCGGAAGCGTTCCGGTGGATCCAGAAGACCTCGATGGACCGCCGCCTGAGCATGCGCGAAGTCGCCGAAACCATCATCAACCAGGTCAACTAGCTCCCGGCACTCCCGCGAAGCACAGAGACACAAAGAGACACAAGGAAGGGCACCGTCGCGGCGGGGCCCTTCCTTGTGTCTCTAGTCAGCTTCCGGGAAGATCAGGCCTAGGCCTTCTTCTTCCTTTCCGGCCAGGGGCCAACCTTCTCCTTGCGGACGCCTTCCTCACCAATACGTGAGGTGTCGGCGAGGTCGCCCACCCTGTGCACCTTGAGCGAGTTAGTGGAGCCGGCCTGTCCGGGAGGCGAACCGGCGGCGATGACCACCAGGTCACCGTCCTCGACGATCTTCATGTCCAGGAGGCTGCGGTCAACCTGGGCGGTCATCTCATCGGTGTGGCCCACGGTGGGAACCAGCACGGGACGGATACCCCAGGTCAGCGCCAGCTGGTTCCAGACGTGCTCCAGCGGAGTGAACGCGAAGACCGGCTTAATCGGGCGGAGACGCGACAGACGGCGAGCGGAGTCACCGGACTGCGTGAACGTACAGATGTACTTTGCCTCAAGCTGGTCGGCGATTTCGACGGCGGCACGGGTGATGGCGCCACCACGCGTCTTCGGCTTGGTTCCGAGCGGCGGTACGCGCTCCAGTCCGTGCTCTTCAGTGGATTCGATGATGCGGGCCATCGTCTTCACGGTTTCGATCGGGTACTTGCCCACGCTGGTCTCACCGGACAGCATGACGGCGTCCGCGCCGTCGAGCACGGCGTTGGCGCAGTCTGAAGCCTCTGCACGGGTCGGGCGGGGGTTGTCGATCATCGACTCGAGCACCTGGGTTGCGACGATAACCGGCTTGGCCCAGCGGCGAGCCAGCTCGATGGCGCGCTTCTGCACGATCGGCACTTCCTCGAGCGGAAGCTCGACGCCGAGGTCACCACGGGCCACCATGATCGCGTCGAAGGCGTCGATGATTTCGTGGAGCTGGTCCACGGCCTGCGGCTTTTCGATCTTGGCGATTACCGGTACGCGGCGGCCTTCTTCATCCATGATCTCGTGCACGCGCTTGATGTCGGCAGCGTCCCGGACGAAGGACAAGGCAACGAGGTCGACGCCGCGCTGGATGGCCCAGCGAAGGTCGTCCTCGTCCTTCTCGCTCAGGGCGGGGACGTTGACCGCGACGCCAGGCAGGTTGATGCCCTTATTGTTGGACACCATGCCGCCCACAGTGACTTCGGCGACTACCTTGACATCATCAACCTCGAGGGCACGCAGGGCGACCTTACCGTCGTCGATGAGGAGGCTGTCCCCCACGTTGACGTCTTCCGTGAGGCTCTTCAGCGTGGTTGAGCAGATGTCCTTGGTTCCAGGGACGTCCTCGGTGGTGATCGTGAAGCGGTCACCGACCTCCAGCGCGTGGGGGCCGTCCACGAAGCGGCCCAGGCGGATCTTCGGGCCCTGCAGGTCGGCCATGATGGCGACCGGCTTGGCCAGCTGGGCGGAAGCCTTGCGGACGTTCTCGTAGGTGTTGTCATGCACCGAGTAGTCGCCGTGGCTCATGTTCATGCGTGCAACGTCGACGCCGGCTTCGAGCACCGCGAGGGTCTTCTCGAAGCTGGAGATAGCCGGTCCGAACGTTGCCACGATTTTCGCGCGTCTCATATACCTACCCTATTGGTCTGATGCTGGATTGAGTTGACTTGGAGGTGAACTTCCGTGGGCCCTAAAAAAGCGCCCGGAGAACTAAGCGCACGTAACTAAAGCACGGAAATTGCACGGTCGGTGGGAGCCACCGGTGCCGGGAGGATGGTGTTGCCCATAAGGAACTTGTCTACGGCGGCAGCGGCGGCACGCCCCTCGGCGATGGCCCACACGATCAGCGACTGACCGCGGCCGGCGTCACCGGCGACGAACACGCCTTCAGTGTTGGTCATGTAGTAGCCGTCGCGCGCAACATTGCCGCGAGCGTCGAACTCAGCGTTGACCTGCTCCGTGATTCCGGCCGGCTCGGCGCCCGTGAAGCCCAACGAAAGGAACACGAGGTCGGCGGGAATGACCCGCTCAGTGCCCGCCTTCGGGAGGCGCTTGCCGTCGACGAATTCGGTCTCCGCCACCTTGACGCCGGTGAGCTTGCCGTTTTCTCCGACAAATTCAACGGTGGAGGCAAGGTAGGTACGTTCGCCGCCCTCTTCATGGGCGCTGGCAACCTCGAACAGGGTCGGGAACGTCGGCCAGGGCTGGTGTGCCGCACGCTCGACCGGCGGCTGCTTGCCGATGGCGAGTGTGGTCACCGAGGCGGCCTGGTGGCGGTGCGCGGTGCCGAGGCAGTCGGCACCGGTGTCACCGCCGCCGAGGATCACAACATGCTTGCCTCGTGCGTCGATCTGGTTCTCCACGGTCTCGCCGGCCACCACGCGGTTGGCAGGGACCAGGTAGTCCATCGCGAAGTGGATGCCCTCAAGGTCCCGGCCGGGGATGGGAAGGTCGCGCGGAACGGTGGCGCCGGTGGCGATCACGACGGCGTCGTACCGGCGGCGCAGCTGCTCCCAGGTCACGTCGGTTCCAACGGCGACGCCGGTCCGGAAGCGGGTGCCCTCGGCTTTCATCTGCTCGAGGCGGCGGTCGACCTGTTCCTTCTCCATCTTAAAGTCGGGGATGCCGTAACGCAGGAGGCCGCCGATCTTGTCATCGCGCTCGTAAACGGCCACGGTGTGGCCGACCCGGGTGAGCTGCTGTGCCGCGGCGAGGCCGGCAGGACCCGAACCGACGACGGCGACCGTCTTGCCGGTGAGGCGGGCCGGAGGCAGGGGGTGCACCCAGCCGTTATCGAAAGCGTTGTCGATGATGGAGACCTCGACCTGCTTGATGGTCACGGCGGGCTGGTTGATCCCCAGCACGCAGGATGCCTCGCAGGGTGCCGGGCAAAGGCGACCCGTCCACTCGGGGAAATTGTTGGTGGCGTGAAGCCGCTCGATGGCTTCTTCACCCTTGTCCCGCCAGATGAGGTCGTTCCACTCGGGAATGAGGTTGCCCAGGGGGCAGCCCTGATGGCAGAACGGAACACCGCAGTCCATGCAGCGGCCAGCCTGGCTCTTCAGGACACCTTTTTCCTGTGCCTCGTAGACTTCCTTCCAGTCCATGATGCGGACCGGAACGGGGCGGCGTGGCTGCGTCTCGCGCTGCCGTACTTTCAGAAAGCCGCGTGGGTCAGCCACCGGTTACCTCCAGGATTCGGGACCATACTTCTTCACCATCAGGGTCAAGGCCCTCTTCGATGGCGTCGAGACGGGTTTGCAGTACGGCCGCGTAATCGCGCGGCAGCACCTTGGTAAAGCGGGCCGCGGTGTCATCGAAGTTCTCGAGCAGACGGCCGGCAAGGACGGATTCGGTTTCCTCGACATGCTTGACGAGCAGGCCGTGCACGATGTCGCGGTCTTCCGCGTCAAGCTCCAGGAGCTGGAGCTCGCCCGATTCGAGGGCTTCCTTGTTGACGCGTTCCGGCTGGAGGTCCAGCACATACGCGGTTCCACCGGACATGCCGGCACCAAAGTTGCGACCCGTGCGTCCGATGATGAGCGTCTGGCCGCCGGTCATGTACTCGCAACCGTGGTCGCCAATGCCTTCGACGACGGCGGTGGCACCGGAGTTGCGCACGAGGAACCGTTCGCCCACCTGGCCGCGCAGGAACATCTCGCCACTCGTGGCGCCGTAGCCGATCACGTTGCCGGCAATCACGTTGCGTTCGGCCTGGAACAGGTTGGTGCGATCCGGGCGGACGATGATCCGGCCACCCGAAAGGCCCTTGCCGACGTAGTCGTTGGAGTCGCCGTACATGCGCAGGGTGATGCCTGCAGGCAGGAAAGCGCCGAGGGACTGGCCGGCGGTGCCCCTGAGGGTGATGTCGATAGTGTCGGTGGCCAGCACGTCGGTGCCGAAGGTCTTGGTGACGACGTGGCCAAGCATGGTGCCCACGGACCGGTCCGTGTTGATGACGTCCACCGAGATCTTCACTGGCGAACGATCGCTCAGGGCCTCTGCAGCCATGCCGATCAGGCGCTGGTCGAAGTGCTTGTCGAGCTCATGGTTCTGGCCAGTCAGGTTGCGCAGCGGCACGTCGTCGTCGAACTCGAGGCCGTGCAGGATCGGATCCAGGTCCAGTCCTTCTGCCTTCCAGTGGTCAATGGCTTCACGGGTGTCGAGCACCTCGGCGTGGCCGATTGCCTCTTCAAGGCTCCGGAAACCAAGTTCGGCGAGGATCTCGCGGACTTCCTCCGCCAGGAACTCGAAGAAGTTGACCACGAATTCGGGCTTGCCGTTGAAGCGGGACCGAAGCTCGGGGTTCTGCGTGGCGACACCTACGGGGCAGGTGTCGAGGTGGCAGACGCGCATCATGATGCAGCCGGAAACCACCAGCGGCGCGGTTGCGAAACCGTACTCTTCGCCGCCAAGCAGGGCGGCAATAACGACGTCGCGGCCGGTCTTGAGCTGGCCGTCCACCTGGACCACAACGCGGTCGCGCAGGCCGTTGAGCATCAGGGTCTGCTGGGTCTCGGCAAGGCCGAGCTCCCATGGGACACCGGCGTGCTTGAGCGAGTTGAGCGGCGAGGCGCCGGTACCGCCGTCGTGGCCGGAAACCAGCACGACGTCGGCCTTCGCCTTGGTGACGCCGGACGCCACGGTGCCGATGCCGACCTCGGACACCAGCTTCACGTGGACTCGTGCCGAGGGGTTCGCGCGCTTGGCATCGTAGATGAGCTGCGCGAGGTCTTCGATCGAGTAGATGTCGTGGTGCGGCGGCGGGGAGATCAGTCCGACGCCGGGCGTCGAGTGGCGGGTTCGGGCAACCCACGGGTAGACCTTCTGCGCCATCAGCTGGCCGCCCTCGCCGGGCTTGGCGCCCTGGGCCATCTTGATCTGGATGTCCTCGGCGTTGCTCAGGTAGAGGCTGGTCACGCCGAAGCGGCCGGATGCGATCTGCTTGATGGCGGAGCGGCGCTCCGGATCGAGCAGGCGGTCGACGTCCTCGCCGCCCTCACCGGTATTGGACTTTGCGCCCAGCCGGTTCATGGCGATGGCGAGGGTTTCGTGGGCTTCCTTGGAGATGGAGCCATAGCTCATGGCACCGGTGGAGAAGCGCTTTACGATCGAGGAAACCGGCTCGACTTCCTCGAGGGGGACGGCGGGGCGGACGCCGCTCTTGAACTTGAGGAGCCCGCGCAGTGTCATCAGGTTCTGCGACTGGTCGTCAACGCCCCTGGTGTAGGACTTGAAGATGTCATAGCGGCGTTCGCGGGTGGCGTGCTGCAGCCGGAACACGGTCTCCGGGTTGAACAGGTGCGGCTCGCCGTCGCGGCGCCACTGGTATTCGCCGCCGCCGAGCAGCGGGCGGTGCGGCTGCTCGATGCCGTCTTCCGGGTAGGCCATTTCGTGGCGTGCCTTCACTTCGGCCGCGATCACGTCCAGCCCGACGCCGCCCAGCTGGGAGTGCGTGCCGGAGAAGAATTCGTCCACGAGTTCCTGGGACAGGCCCAGTGCCTCAAAAGTCTGGGCTCCGCAGTAGGAGGCCACGGTGGAGATGCCCATCTTGGACATGATCTTCAGGACGCCCTTGCCGAGGCCCTTGATCAGGTTGTAGACGCCGTCCTCAGGGGTGACGCCCGTGACGTCCCCGGCAGCGATGAGCCGCTCCACGGACTCCATGGCCAGGTACGGGTTGACGGCGGACGCGCCGAAGCCGACCAGGACGGCAACGTGGTGCGTCTCGCGGACATCGCCGGCCTCGACCACGAGGGCGGTCTTGGTGCGGTTGGCGCTGCGCAGAAGGTGATGGTGTACGGCGCTGACCAGCAGGAGCGACGGGATCGGGGCCCACTGGGCGTTCGAGTCACGGTCCGAGAGGACGATGTACTGCACGCCGCGGTTGATGGCACCGGAAACCTGCTCGCAGATTTCGGTCAGGCGTGCACGCAGTGCCGCTTCGCCGCCGTCGGGACGATAGAGGCCGCGGACCTTCATGGCAACTTTATCGCCGTCGGCGTTCTCAATGTTGGCGATCTTGGCGAGCTGGTCGTTGTTGATCACCGGGAACGGCAGCGACACCTGGGGCTGGCGGACCTGCTTGGCGTCCAAGAGGTTGCCATTGGGGCCGATGGCGCACTTGAGCGAGGTGACAAGTTCTTCGCGGATAGCGTCCAGCGGCGGATTGGTCACCTGCGCGAACGACTGCACGAAGTAGTCGAACAGGAGGCGCGGGCGCTTGGAGAGCACGGCAACGGGAGTGTCCGAACCCATGGCGCCGAGGGGCTCGGCACCGGTGCGGGCCATGGGACCGAGCAGGATCTTCAATTCCTCGGTGGTGTAGCCGAAGGTGCGCTGGCGGATGTTCACGGAGGCGGCGGTGTGCACAACGTGCTCGCGCTCGGGGAGGTCGTTCAGGTCGATCAGGTTGTCCTTGACCCACTCCGCCCACGGGTTGGCGGCGGCCACCTCAGCCTTGACCTCGGCGTCGTCAATGATGCGGCCGGCATCGGTGTCCACGAGGAACATCTTGCCCGGGGAGACGCGGCCCTTCTTGACCACGTTGGAGGGCTCGACGTCGATGACGCCCACCTCGGAGGCGAAGACGATCAGGCCGTCCTCAGTGATCCAGTAGCGTCCCGGGCGCAGGCCGTTGCGGTCCAGCGTTGCGCCGACGAGGTTGCCATCCGAGAAGGAAACGGCTGCGGGACCGTCCCAGGGCTCCATAAGCATGGAGTGGTACTCGTAGAACGCCCGGCGGGCGGGGTCCATGGTCGCATGGTTTTCCCAGGCCTCCGGGATCATCATCATGATCGAGTGCGTGATGGGGCGGCCGGAGAGCCAAAGGAGCTCGGCAACTTCATCGAAGGAAGCAGAGTCGGAGGCACCGGGGGTGCAGATGGGGTACAGCTCTTCAGGAGTGTCGCCAAGCAGCGGGTTGGCCAACTGCGACTGGCGGGCGCGCATCCAGTTCCGGTTGCCCTTGACGGTGTTAATTTCACCGTTGTGGGCGATGGTGCGGAACGGCTGGGCCAGCGGCCAGGACGGGAAGGTGTTCGTGGAGAAGCGCGAGTGGACTATCGCCAGCTTGGTCTTAAACCGCTTGTCCGAGAGATCCGGGTAGAACGGCTCCAGCTGGGCAGTCGTGAGCATGCCCTTGTAGACGATAGTGCGCGAGGACAGGGACGGGAAGTAGACCCCGTACTTGTTCTGGGCACGCTTGCGGATCCGCCAGGCACGGGAGTCGAGCTCGTTGCGGTCCAGGGTCTCACCGTTGACGGTGGCAAAGAACGGCTGCGAGAAGTAGGGCATGCAGGCGCGGGCCATAGCTCCAACGAGGTCAGCCACCACCGGAACCTCGCGCCAGCCCAGGACGGTCAGTCCCTCATCGGCGGCCAGGCTTTCGATCCCGGCCTTCGCCGCTGAGGATTCGCGTTCTTCGGCCGGCAGGAAGGCTGTTCCAACGACGTACTGGCCGGGGGCCGGCAGCTCGAACTCCGTGACTGCCCGGAAGAACTCGTCCGGGACCTGCATGAGGAGGCCGGCGCCGTCTCCGGTGCCTTCATCGGCGCCCACGGCACCGCGGTGTTCAAGGTTGCGGAGGGCGGTGAGTGCCGCGTCCACAATGTCGTACCCGGGCTCGCCGCGGAGGGTGGCGATGATGGCCAGGCCGCAGGCGTCCTTCTCCTTCTCGGGGTTGTACAGCCCACGGGCCTCCGGGAGCGCAGCGAAACGCTTGAACGGCGACAGGGCACCCTCGGGCTGGTTCGTTTCGGACCAGCTGGAGCCTTGAAGAGTTTGGGTCATTGGAGACGTCCTTCCTCCTGATCGTGCGTATGGAAGGGACAACGTTGGCCCCACCTTGCCTGCCGTGTGATGGGCATAACAAAGCGCTAGTACTTGGAAATTGTAGGCCAGCAGGCAGGCACGAACGAAGAGTTACGCATGCCACTGACCCAGGCTTGACCGGGGAGCAGCTGTGTGCTCCGTCCGGGGCTGCCCGGTTGCCACGACGCTGTGGAGGCGGGCCTTCCGAGCGGTAACTCTGGTGCCCTCTTGCCGGGGCCGGTTACTTGGTGCCGCCGGCTTCCGACGCGGTGCCAGGGGCTTTGTTGCCGGACGTCCCGGCAGCCGTGGATTCCGCATCAGGCTTGCTGCCGTGACCGGGTTCCGTGGCCGCTTCGGATGAGCCGGTTACGTGACCTGGACCGCTTTGGTTATCTGGGAGATTACCACGCGAACCACTATCCGAGACAGCCGGGTCCGAATCACGGACTGTGTCCATTGTCACCTTGCTTGTCGCGCTGCCCGTCCCCTCCCCCAGGTGTTTCGGAGCATGGTCAGCAGTGGACGTTGGCATCTTGGATGAGTCGTCGCCGGTGGTTTTCCCCTCCGCGAAGTCCTCTTCAACATTGGAGTCCTCTTCGACATCTTCGGCCCCGGATATAACGTCGCCTTCTGCCTGCGCAGGTTCCTTCCCGGGAAGGTACGGCGTATCCGGCTGCGGGCGTCCACGGCGGGCGAGCACATTGAACATGGCCAGGGCGGCGACAAAGACGAAAATGCTGGTCCACACGTTGAGGCGGGTGGTGACACCGAAGAACGTGATGAGTTCGGCGTCGTCGATCCGGAGTGCTTCGATCCAGACGCGTCCCAGCGTGTAGTACATGGCGTAGAGCCAGAAGAGCCGGCCCCGGCGGAAGTTGAACCGGCGGTCAAGGACCAGCAGGAGGGCGACGCCGGCCAGGTTCCACAGTGATTCGTAGAGGAACGTCGGGTGGAACAGCGTGTCCGCGGGCGTGCCGGCGGGGAAGTTCGGGTTGGAGGGATCGATCTGGAGTCCCCAAGGAAGCGTGGTGGGAGCCCCGAAGAGTTCCTGGTTGAACCAGTTTCCCCAGCGTCCGATCGCCTGCGCCAGCAGGAGTCCGGGAGCCGCTGCGTCAAGGAAGGCAGTCAGCTTCACGCCGGCCCGCCGACAGCCGATCCAGGCACCGACGGCGCCAAGGACAACTGCGCCCCAGATGCCAAGGCCGCCCCGCTGGATCTGCGGAATGAGCCCCAAATCGCCGGTGCCGTCGAAACCGGGTCCGAAGTAGGGATCCGGTGACGAGAACACGTGGTACAGGCGCCCGCCGATGATGCCGAATGGAATTGCCCAAATAGCGATATCCCACAGGCTGCCTTCGGGAGTGCCCCTGCGCTTCCAGCGGACCGACGTCAGCCAGAGTCCGACGATGATGCCCGCGAGAATGCACAGGGCGTACGCATGGATGCGCAGTGTCCCCCACGGCAGCGGAATATCGAATCCGGACCAGGAGGGACTCGGGATGCTCAGCGGAGCAAGGGCTGCGGCGTGGAGGATCGTCTGCATTGGCTAGAATTCTTCCTTTTCGGCGGGGACCGTTGACGCGGCGACCCCGGATCCGCTCAATTCTGCGCGGCTCAGGCCGGAACTGAGGTCCCTGGTGAGCTGGCCGACCGCCTCGACGCCGCCGTCGCGAATCGCGGCAACGAGGGCCGTACCGACGATGACCCCGTCGGCGTAGGCCGCGATTTCGCGTACGTGGCTGGCGTTCGAGACGCCGAGACCCACGCAGACCCGCTCGGCACCGGCGGCGTGGGCATCGGCCACGAGCTTTTCGGCGCTGCTGCTGACTGCCTGGCGTGCACCGGTGACGCCCATGATGGAAACCGCGTAGACAAAGCCGCGGCTGGCGGCAACCGTCATGGCTAGCCGCTCCGGGCTCGACGACGGGGCCACCAGGAAGACCCGGTCCAGTCCGTACTTGTCCGAGGCTTCAAACCACTCCGAGGCTTCGTCGGGGATCAGGTCGGGGGTGATAAGGCCCGCTCCCCCGGCTTCTGCCAGCCTGCGCGAGAATTCGTCCACCCCCATCCGCATGACGGGGTTCCAGTAGGTCATAACCAGCACGGCGGCGTCGGTGGCGGCGGTGATGCCGGCAACGACGTCGAACACGCTGGCTACGTGAAAGCCCTTGGCGATGGCCTCTGTGGTGGCGGCCTGGATGACAGGGCCATCCATGACCGGGTCCGAGTAGGGAATGCCGATCTCGATGAGGTCCGCGCCGTTGCGTGCCATGGCAATACCGGCGTCGATGGTCGCCTGGACGTCCGGGTACCCTGCGGGAAGGTAACCGATGAGGGCGGCGCGGCCTTCCGCCTTGGCACGGTCGATGGCAGCAGCGGACTTGCTGGGAATCTGTTCAGTCATCAGTTCTGGTCCTCGCTGGTCTGGGCTTTGACGTCCGCGTTGGGATCGGCGTTGACGTCGGCAAACGTGCCCGCACCTTTCGGCTTACGGGTGGACAGCGTGGTGCCCTTGACGTTGCCGTCCTCGTCCAGCATGTCGAACCACTCAGCTGCGGTCTGCACGTCCTTGTCGCCGCGCCCGGAGAGGTTCACGATGACTATGGTGTGAGCCGGGTTCTCCTTGCCTTCAACCAGCCGCTGGCCCACCTTCAGTGCACCGGCGAGGGCATGGGAGGATTCGATGGCCGGGATGATGCCCTCGGTGCGACAAAGCAGCCGAAACGCGTCCATGGCCTCGGCGTCGGTGATCGGCTCGTAGGTGACCCGACCGATGTCCGCAAGGTAGGAGTGCTCCGGGCCCACGCCAGGGTAGTCCAGGCCTGCAGAGATGGAGTGGGATTCGATGGTCTGGCCGTCTTCGTCCTGCATGAGGTAGGAGCGTGCGCCGTGAAGCACGCCCGGGCGGCCCAGCGTGATGGTGGCCGCGTGGCGGCCAGTCTCCACGCCGTCGCCGCCGGCCTCGAAGCCGTAGATTTTCACTGAGGGGTCATCCAGGAAGCCGTGGAAGATGCCGATGGCGTTAGAGCCGCCGCCGATGCAGGCACAGACGGCATCAGGCAACCGCCCGGTCTGCTCCAGGATCTGCGCACGCGCTTCCTCACCGATGACCTCGTGGAAGAACCGCACCATGGCGGGGAAGGGGTGGGCGCCGGCAGCGGTGCCCAGCAGGTAGTGGGTGTTTTCCACGTTGGCTACCCAGTCGCGCAGGGCGTCGTTAATGGCGTCCTTGAGTGTCTGTGAGCCGTTGGTCACGGGCACCACTGTGGCTCCCAGGAGCTGCATCCGGGCCACGTTCAGGGCCTGCCGGCGGCAGTCCTCCGCTCCCATGTAGACCACGCACTCGAGGCCGAGGAGGGCGGCGGCAGTAGCGCTGGCCACGCCGTGCTGCCCTGCGCCGGTCTCTGCGATCACACGGGTCTTGCCCATGCGCTTGGCGAGCAGCGCCTGGCCGAGCACGTTGTTGATCTTGTGCGACCCCGTGTGGTTGAGGTCTTCGCGCTTGAGGAAGATCCTCGCCCCGCCGGCATACGCGGAAAAGCGCTTGGCCTCGGTCAGGAGCGAGGGCCGGCCCGAGTAGTTCTTGTTCAGCTCGCTCAACTGGGCCAGGAATTCGGGATCGGCCTTGGCCTTGTCGAACGTGTCCTCCAGCTCGTCCAAAGCAGCGATGAGTGACTCGGGCATCCAGCGGCCGCCGTAGCTGCCGAAGTACGGCCCGGGGGCGTGGCGCAAGGTGGTGCCTCCCTGCAGGAATGCGTCAGCGGCATTCTCATTCGAGCCGGCTGTTGGCGCGTCCACCATCAGTGTCACCGTCCTGTTCCAGTTGTTCGTAGAAGTTTTACGGGCGCCCCAGGGCAGCAGCAGGAAACGGCGCGGACGCCGTCCTGTTCAGTTCCTGACGGCTATGGCGGCAGCGCCTGCTGCCTTGAATTCGCTGATGCGTTCGCGTGGAGTGGCGTCGCTGACAAGGGCCTCGCCCACGAGGATCGCGTTGGCGCCGCTCGCGGCGTAGTGGGCGACGTCGTCGGCTCCTCGGACGCCTGATTCGGCGACGATCACTGCCTCGCGGGGAATCCCGCCTGCCAGGGAGGCAAACAGTGAGCGGTCGACGTCGAGCGTCTTCAGGTTGCGCACATTCACGCCAATGATGTGTGCCTCCGCAGCGACAGCCCGCTCGATCTCTTCGGGCGTGTGGGTCTCCACGAGCACGTTCATGCCGAGGTCGCGACTCAGCTGGCTGAATTCGACCAGTTGGGCGTCGGTGAGGGCTGCGACAATCAGCAGGATCAGGTCCGCTCCGTGAGCTCGGGCTTCCCAGATCTGGTATTCGTCGACCGTGAAGTCCTTGCGCAGCAAGGGAATGTCGACGGCGGCACGTACGGCGTCGAGATCCGCCAGCGTTCCGTTGAAGCGCCGCTGCTCAGTGAGCACGCTGATGACGGAAGCGCCGCCGTCGGCGTACTGCATTGCCAGGGAGGCGGGGTCGGCGATGCTGGCCAGGTTTCCCTTGGACGGGCTGCGCCGCTTGATCTCGGCAATGACCTTCAGGTCCTCACGACTGGCGGACGGGCCGCCCAGCGCTGCCCAGGCGTCGCGGGCAGGAGGAGCAGCGAGTGCCCGCTCCTTCAGCTGAGCCAGCGATACCAGCGCCCGGCGTGCGTCCATATCCTCCTTGACACCAACGATGATGTCATCCAGGACTGTCACCTTCAGTGGCCGGTGTTCTTCAGCTTGCTGCCGCCGACGCCGTAACCGGCCTTGCGCATGGCCCAGCCCGCGATGAGGCCGAGGACCATAACCACTGCTCCGCCGATGAAGATGGGGGTGCTTGCGATGACGAAGGCAATGGAGGAAATCAGTGCGCCGACCAGCATGACGATGACGCACGTCCAGGCCGCCGGGCTGTTGCCGTGGCCGAGTTCAGCGCCGTGGGTGGCGGGATCTGACGTCAAGGCCTTGGCGGCGGACACAGTGGATTTGCTCATGATGAATCTCCTCAGGATGAATACTGCTTACATTCTGCCATTTATTGCAGGCGCAACAGACATCGCACCTGCGACATCGCACTTGCCGTGCGCTAGGTGGGGTCCTCGCCCCTCGTGAGGCTGTCCCAGCTGCCGATCTCGTCCACGGGACCAGCCGAGCCCTTCGCGACTGGCCCTGCCTTCGCATCGTATTTGCTGCGGGCCTTCCAGTAGCGCCCGGCGGGGATGGCCAGCAGCCCGGAGAGCGCAAGGAGCACGGCTGAAATGATGGCGAGCACTGGGAAGAAAGTGGCAACGGCCTGGGCCTGTCCGCCGCTGACTCCGGTGGCGCCGGCAATGCTTCCCTGGGCTGCGGACAGCGGATCAGCCAGGACGGTGGCAGCGGCAGCAACGATGCCCGTGGCCGCCAGGACGATGATGGCCGCAATGATCCACCGGCCGATCCTGCCTGCAATCGAGGCTGCCAGGCCCCCTGCGAGAGCAACCAGCGCGAGGGCCGTCACCGTCGTCGCAGCCTTGCTGCCTTGGACGGGAAGGTCGCTGCTGGCCGCGGCGGCCGGGTCCAGGCGCACGTCAATCCAGCTTTGCGTGGTGGTCCCAAAGACCGCCAGGGCCAGCAGGACCGTCAGCAGCACGACCGAGGACTTGCGAGCCCACACCGGAGTCCGGGGGCTGCGGCTGGCTGCAACGACCTCGGATCCCCCGGCCGCGGCCGGGGCACGCTCCGGAACGCCATTCCCCTGTCCGGTCACCGCGCATCCGCCACGCCGTCGACGTCGTCACTTGCCGCGGTGGACTCGGCGACTGGCAGGGTGTCGGCTGTGATGTTCCGCAGCGAACCCGCCGTGTGAACGGCACGCAGGGGTGCGGCAGCCTTGTTCACGGTTTCGAGGGCCTCGGACGGCTTGTGGGAGTCGGCAACAATGCCGCCGCCTGCCTGGACGTACGCCCGGCCCTCCCGGAGCAGGGCGGAACGGATCGCGATTGCCATGTCCATGTCTCCGGCGAAGTCGAGGTAGCCCACAACACCGCCGTAGATACCCCGGCGGTGGGGTTCGAGTTCGTCGAGGAGGCTCAGGGCACGGGGCTTGGGCGCACCGGACAGCGTTCCCGCCGGGAACGTGGCCTTGAGGACGTCATAAGCCTTTGCCGTGGGCGCGAGCTTGCCCACCACGGTGGACACGATATGCATGATGTGGCTAAAACGCTCTACTTCCATGAACTGGGTAACGTCGACCGATCCCGCGACACACACCTTCGAGAGGTCGTTGCGGGACAGGTCCACCAGCATGAGGTGTTCGGCGCGTTCCTTCTGGTCGGCGAGCAGTTCCTCCGCGAGGGCCTTGTCTGCCTCCACGGTCTTGCCGCGGGGACGCGAACCGGCAATCGGATGGGTGATGACCTCCCCGCCGGTTACGGTGACGAGGGCCTCGGGGGAAGACCCCACGATTGAATAGCCGCGGCCATAGGCATCTTCTAGGCTGAAGATGTACATGTACGGGCTGGGGTTCGAGTTTCGCAGCACCCGGTAGACGTCCAAGGGGTCCGCGGCACATTCCATCTCGAAGCGCCGGGAGATCACCACCTGGAAGACTTCGCCGTCGACGATCGCTTCCTTGCCCCGGTCGATCGCCTTGAGGTACTCCTGCTCCTCCCAGCGCTCCTGGACACTGGACGCGAAGTCGAGGGCAGCAGGCTCAAGCACGGACACCGGCTGTTGGACCGGGGTGCTGATGCCGTCCAGCAGTGCCTTGACCCGCGCGACGGCGTCATGCCACGCCTCGTCGACCCGCTCGGAGCTGTTGTCGAAGTTGATGGCGTTGGCAATCAGCAGGACCGTACCGTCGACGTTGTCATGGACGGCCATGTCCGTGACAAGGTTCAGCGCCAGTTCGGGAAGCTGGAGGTCGTCCTCCGGAGGACTGACCAGTTTTTCCCAGTGACGAACCGATTCCCAGCCGATGAATCCGACCAGGCCGGAGGTGAAGGGCGGGAGGTCGTCGAAGCGGTCCGTCTGGAGCGCCGCGACGGTATCCCGCACGGCTTCGACCGGGTTGCCTCCTACGGGCACTCCCACCGGCGGCTCGCCGATCCAGTGTGCCTGGCCATCCTTGGTGGTGAGGGTGGCACGTGAACGCGCGCCGATAAACGAATAGCGCGACCAGGTTCCGCCCACGGCGGCGGACTCCATCAGGAACGTGCCGGGCTGTCCCTGGGCCAGCTTTCGGTACAGGCCGATGGGCGTTTCCGCATCGGCTAGCACCTTGAGGCGAACCGGGATGACCCGGCTGTGCGCGGCGAGTTCACGGAACTCCTCCAGGCCCGGGCTGATGACTCCAAGGTCCTGCATGGCTATTGTTTTCCGCCTTTTCCCGTGTTGTGCGTGGTCAATGATAATTAGCCGGGGACTTCAGTCCCGGGAGCCCTCGACGACGGCGAAGCTGCGGTCGTCGAAGCAGGTCCGGGTCCCGGTGTGGCAGGCTGCCCCCACCTGGTCGACCTGGACCAGCAGGGCGTCGCCGTCGCAGTCCACTGCAACCGACTTAACCCATTGGACGTGGCCGGAAGTGTCCCCTTTGCGCCAATACTCCTGGCGTGAGCGTGAATAGAACGTCACCCGGCCGGTGGTCATGGTGCGGTGGAGGGCTTCGTCGTCCATCCAGCCGAGCATCAGGACCTCATGGGTGTTGTACTGCTGGATGATGGCGGCCACGAGTCCGGCGGCATCACGCTTCAAGGCACCGGCAAGTTCCTTGGGAAGGGGGCTTCCGGGCGCGCCGGCAGGGTCCATTACAGGAGCGGGGGCGGGGGCAGACTGCTCAGACATCAGGTCAAGTCTAGTGCCTGTCGGGGGTGCGACATTCTGCGGCGGTTCCAGTGCGCAACCCGGCCCGTCTCATGCTACTTTCACAAGTGATGCATTTCGTCGATCCGTCCCGTGAAGTCCTGGCTGAAACCCTCCTGGCAGCCGGCCCTGACTCTCCCACGCTCTGTGAGGGGTGGCTGACGCGGGATCTGGCCGCGCACCTGTTCCTTCGCGAACGCAAGGCGGCCGTTGGCCTGGGCCTGCTGATCAAGGGATTGGCCAAGGCTTCGGACAAGGCCACCGCCAAACTGGCCGCGAAGCTCAAGACGACGGAAGACTACGCCAACCTCGTGAAGGCGTTCCGTGCCGGTCCGCCGGCGTTGTCCCCCTTGAGGATCAAGGCGCTGGACGAGTCATCGAACCTGATTGAGTACTTTGTCCATACTGAGGATGTCCGCAGGGCTGTGGATCGCTGGGCCCCGCGCGCCCTCGACGAAGCCTATTCCGACGCCCTGTGGGACGACCTCATCAAGAGGGCTGCGATCCTGTACCGCGGAGTGGATCTCGGCATTGTCCTGGTCCGCCCGTCCGGTCCCCGGCATGTGGCCAAACGGGCACCCGTTTCCGTGGCCATCGTTGGCGAACCGGGTGAACTGCTCATGCACGCGCACGGCCGTACCCGCCATGCCCTCGTAACATTCGAGGGCCAGCCGGACGCCGTCGCACTCCTGCAGTCCGCCGAAGTGGGCCTCTAACCAAAAAACGCGACCTAGCGGACTTCGAAGCCCGCCTCGCGGATTGCTGTCTTTACCTGGGCCATCATGTCGTCAGGACCCCAGTGGAAAACGGACGCTGCCAGGACGGCGTCGGCACCCGCTACTACTGCCGGCGGGAAGTGCGCGGGCTCCCCGGCGCCGCCCGAGGCGATGATCGGAATGTTCACGGCGGCACGAACCAGCCTGATCAGTTCGAGGTCGAAGCCGTCTTTGGTGCCGTCGGCGTCGATCGAGTTCAGCAGGATTTCCCCCACTCCACGGTCGGCAGCTTCCTTTGCCCAGGCGACGGCGTCGATCCCTGTTCCCTGCCGCCCGCCGTGGGTGGTGACTTCGAAACCCGACGACGTTGGCTCCGAACCGGGGCGGGTGCGGCGGGCGTCGACGGAGAGCACCAGGACCTGGGAGCCGAAGTGACGGGTAATTTCGTCGATGACGTCCGGCCGGGCTACCGCGGCGGTGTTGATGGCCGCCTTGTCCGCACCGAAGCGCAGCAGCTTGTCCACTTCCGCGACGCCGCGCACGCCTCCGCCCACAGTCAGGGGGATGAACACCTCCTCCGCGGTGCGGCGGACGACGTCGAACGTGGTCTCGCGGTTGCCGGAGGAGGCCGTGACGTCCAGGAACGTCAGCTCGTCCGCCCCGGCCTTGTCGTAGCGGTGCGCAAGCTCAACCGGATCGCCGGCGTCCCGGAGGCCTTCGAAATTGATGCCTTTGACAACGCGGCCGGCGTCGACATCCAGGCAGGGGATGACGCGTACGGCGACAGCCATTGCTTCTCCTAAAACTGAAAGGGTAAGGGACGAGGAAGGTTTAGATGCGGCAGGCGTGGATGCTGCTCACAAGGATGGCCCGCGCACCGAGGTCGTAGAGCTCGTCCATGATCCTGTTGGTTTCCTTCTTCGGCACCATCGAACGGACGGCAACCCAGTCAGAATCGCGCAGCGGGGATACGGTGGGTGACTCGAGCCCCGGCGTCAATGCGGCGGCATCCTCGACGAGCTCCTTGCGGATGTCGTAGTCCATCAGCACGTACTGCCGTGCGACGAGCACACCTTGGAGGCGACGGATCAGGACTTCCGTTGCGGGGTTGCTTTCGCCCTTGCGGCCAATGAGCACGGATTCGGAACGGAGGATGGGCTCTCCGAAGATTTCCATGCCGGCGGCCTTGAGGGTGTTGCCCGTTTCCACGACGTCGGCGATGGCATCGGCGACGCCGAGGCGAACCGAGGACTCCACGGCGCCGTCCAGCCTGACGACGCGGGCGTTGATGCCGCGTTCCGCCAGGTAGCCGCGCAGGAGGCCGTCGTAGCTGGTGGCGAGGCGCTTTCCTTCCAGCTGGTCCACGCCGCTGAAGTTGCCCACAGGCCCGGCGAAGCGGAAGGTGGAGGCGGCGAAGCCGAGCGGAAGCAGTTCCTCTGCCTCGACCTCCGCATCCAGTAGCAGGTCGCGGCCGGTGATGCCGACGTCGAGCGTTCCCTGCCCAACATAGACGGCGATGTCACGCGGGCGGAGGAAGAAGAATTCAATGTCGTTGTCGGGATCCACCATGACCAGCTCGCGGTTATCGCGACGCTGGCGGTAACCCGCCTCGGATAGCATCGCAGAGGCGGCTTCTGACAGGGATCCCTTGTTCGGGACGGCTACTCGCAGCATTTTGGGGTCTTTCCTTGGTTAACGTCGTTGGTCGGGCACAGGGCCGAAATGAGCACAGGGCCGAAATGAGCACAGGGCCACGCAGGGGCTCCTGCCCGGAATTTCGGGAGCAGCGGAAGCTGCTGCCGATTGGGGCGGAGTGGCGTGGCTACAGATGCTTGTAGACGTCTTCCAGGCTGAGTCCCTTGGCCAGCATGAGGACCTGCAGGTGGTAGAGCAGCTGGGAGATTTCTTCGGCCGCGGCCTGGTCGGACTCATACTCTGCAGCCATCCATACTTCGGCTGCTTCCTCCACGACTTTCTTGCCAATGCCGTGGATTCCGGACTCCAATTCGGCGACGGTGCGGGAGCCTGCCGGGCGCGTGGCTGCCTTCTCACTCAGTTCTGCGAACAGCGTCTCGAAATTCTTCACGCCCTCAAGAGTACTTGCTTGGAGCGAGGGGCCGCTCGTTGGCCCGTTGCGTGACGGCGGGGATGTGAGCGAAGGCACAGTCATGGCCTCCGGACACGATCCCCGCCGCCACGGTGGGGTCCTGGGGTACGGCTTGGAACTACCGGTACTGCTTGAGGGTGACGGCGGTCGCCAGGGCCGCGGTCACGGCCTCGTGGCCCTTGTCCTCTGAGGAGCCTTCAAGGCCTGCCCTATCGAGACCCTGCTGTTCCGTGTCGCAGGTCAGGACTCCGAAGCCGACGGGGACTCCGGTGCGGACGCTGACGTCGGTGAGGCCCGACGTCGCTGCCTGGCAGACATAGTCAAAGTGCGGCGTGCCGCCGCGGATGACGACTCCAAGCGCAACAACTGCGTCAAAGTGCGGCGCGAGCCGTGCGGCCGCGACGGGAAGCTCAAAGCTTCCGGGAACACGAAGGACCGTGGGCTCGGCGATGCCGGCCTCCTTGGCCGCCCTCAGCGCGCCGTCCAGGAGGCCGTCCATGATCTGGGTGTGCCAGCTGGCAGCCACAATGGCCAGCTTGAGCCGTGAGGTTTCCTCCGGGTTGAGGGTGGTCAGGTCGATAGTGGGGGCGCCGTGTCCGCTCATGTGATTTCTTTGGTCCGTTCAGTCTTGTTCGTGTTCGTAGCTTGCTGAGGTGTCAAAAACGTCGAAGGTGCCCGTGGCTGCCCGCTGTGTGTCGAGCGTCAGCAGGTGGTCCATTCGGTCCTTCTTGGTCTGCAGGTAGCGGATGTTCTGTTCGCGCGAGGGAACCTCCGTGGGAACCATCTCAACAACCGCGACGCCGGCCTGTGCCAGCCTGTTCTGCTTGTCCGGGTTGTTGCTCAGGAGCCGCACCCGGCGCATCCCCATCTGGGCAAGGATCTGGCCGGCAGCGTGGTAGGACCGGGCGTCCACCGGGAGGCCGAGCTGCTCGTTGGCCTCCACTGTGTCAAAGCCCGCTTCCTGGAGGGCGTATGCCTTGATCTTGTTCGCAAGCCCGATCCCTCGGCCTTCCTGGCCGCGCAGGTACAGCAGCGTACCGCCCTCCTCCTGGATGAGCTCCAGGGCGTAGGCCAACTGCTCGCCGCAATCGCAGCGATACGATCCAAACACATCTCCGGTGAGGCATTCCGAGTGCAGCCGTACCAGTGGCGCTATACCGTCCAGTGGCGGGGTGGGCGAGCTTACCGCCAGGTGCTCTACCCCCGTGACGTGATCAGTCCAGGCCTGGGCAATGAAATCACCGAAGGCAGTGGGAAGCTGGACGATGGGCCCGCCGCTCACTGGATGGGGTTTGCCGCCCAGGGTGCGGCCGTCGTGGTTCGGGGATGCGCTCATCGTTTCTCCTCTTCTGCTGCCATTCCTGCCGCTAGTTGTCCGCGCTCCCCCGCTTCGAGGTAGGCGACCAGGTCCTCTATGGAAATCAAAGGGCACTCATGTTCCGCGGCGAAAACCCGGAGACTCTCCAGGCGCATCATTTCGCCGTTGTCATGCACCAGCTCTGCGATCACGCCGACCGGGGCCAGGCCGGCAAGCCGACACAGATCCACGGCGGCCTCCGTGTGGCCCGGACGCTCACGCACTCCCCCCTTAACGGCACGGAGGGGAAATATATGCCCGGGCCGGGTGATTGAAGCCGGGGTACTGGTCGGATCCGCGAGAATCCGCGCCGTCAAGGCCCGGTCCGTCGCCGAAATTCCGGTGCTGACGCCCACCGCCGCATCGCAGGACACCGTGTAGGCGGTGCCTTTGGAATCTTCGTTGATCTCCACCATGGGCGGCAGGACCAGGGCATCTGCCCGTTCGCCCTCCAGCGGGACGCAGATGACTCCCGAGCTGTAGCGGATCGTCCAGCCCATCAGCTCGGGGGTGGCGTGCTGGGCCGCGAAAATGATGTCGCCTTCGTTCTCGCGGTCTTCGTTGTCTACTACAAGAACTGGTCGGCCGGCGGCGAGGGCAGCCACTGCCGTTTCCACCGAATCGAGCCCGGATGTACGTGTCGGCGAGCTTAACGCATGGAGCGCTGCATCGGACCCCGTAGAAGCGAGTGCCGCCGTCGTCCATGTCTTGACGCTCATTTGGCACCTCCTGCAGTGGACACGACGGGGTCGCTCTCAACCGCGGTGTGGGACATTGCCGGCGCGAAAGCCAGCAGCCGTTCCGTGTACTTCGCCAACACGTCTACCTCCAGGTTGACCCTGCCGCCAACCGGCTTGGCACCCAAACCCGTTTCCTCCAGCGTGGTGGGGATGAGCCCCACCTCGAACCAGGGTTCCGGCTCGGCCGCCGGGCTGACGGCAGTCACGGTCAGCGATACGCCGTCGACGGCGATCGAGCCCTTCTCGGCGATGTAGCGTGCCAGCCCGGCCGGCACTCCGAACCGCAGGCGGTCCCAGTTGCCCAGGGCCTCCCTCTCCAGGAGGCTCCCGACGCCGTCCACATGGCCTTGGACAACATGGCCGTCCAGCCTTCCGCCAGCTGGCACGCAGCGCTCAAGGTTGACTGGATCACCGGGGCCAAGCTCGCCGATGGTGGTGCGGACAAGGGTCTCACCCATGACGTCCACGTTGAATTCCTTGCCGGCGATGGCGGTCGCCGTAAGGCACACGCCGTTCACGGCGATGGAACCGCCCAGCGGAAGCCCCTCAGTGGTGCCGGGGGCCTGCAGGCGAAGTGTCGCGCTTGATCCGCCGTCATGTTCAATGGACAGGACCTTGCCCTGTTCGGCAACGATTCCGGTAAACATCAGAGTCCTCCTTTTCCGGATGCCGGCACTTCCAGGCGCGCCTCCGGAGTCTGTTCGGGTGAAGAAGGGCGGGTATCCCCGCCGGGCTGTAAGTGGAGCCGGAGATCCCGGCCAAGCATTTGCACGGCTCCCCCGCCGGCGTCGTCCCACGACCACTGCTGGGCATCGGTGAGCGTCCCGATCCCCAGGTCGCAGAGCGCCGGAGTGCCGGAGCCCAGAAGCGTGGGTGCGAGGTAGACGACGAGCTCGTCGACGAGTCCCGCTGCGAGGAAAGCGCTGAGGATCCTCGATCCGCCCTCGACCATGACGTGCCTGACGCCTTTCGCGAAGAGCAGTCCAAGCGCTTCGGCAGGTTCCCGGGTGGGAAGGTGCGCGAATAATCCGTCGCTCCCCCTGACCGCGGCATCCTCCGGAACGTTCCGAAGGCCCATCACGGCCCGTAGCGGCTGCTTCCCGGCCGCGTTGCCGTTGGCGTCGCGCGCGGTCAGCCGCGGGTCGTCCACCAGCACGGTTTCCGTGCCTACGAGGATGGCGTCGATGCGCCCGCGAATGCCGTGGTTGTCCGCGAGGGACTCAGGACTGGAAATCCACTGGCTCGTGCCGTCGACAGCAGCGATCCGGCTGTCGATGGTCTGGGCGATGTGCAGGGTCACGAAGGGCCTCTTGTCCTCCACAGCGCGGAACCACTGCCGGTTCAGGGCGAATGCCTCCTCGGCTGACAGCCCGGAGACCACCGCGACGCCGGCGTTCCGGAGCGTGCGCGCGCCCCCGGCCGCTGGATCATGGGGATCGTCGACGGCGTAAATCACCTTCGCAATGCCGGCTTCAATGATGGCGAGTGCGCAGGGACCGGTCCGTCCGACATGGTTGCAGGGCTCGAGCGTGACGACCATCGTTGAGCCGGCCAGGTCTATGCCCTGCCTCCTGGCCTGGGCGATCGCATCCGCCTCGGCATGGGCAGTGCCGGCTCCCCTGTGGTAGCCGGTCACCAACTGCGAACCATCAGCTCCGACGACGACGGCTCCCACCAGCGGGTTCGCTCCTCGGGGGCCGTTGAGCGCGGCGGCCAGGGCGAGCTCCATAGCGGCGGTCTCGTCGCTGCTGAAGACCGTGGTGACGGCCCGCTGTGTAGTGACTGTCGGCTGTTCAGTCTTGGGCTTGGTGGCGGGGATGGTCATGCGGCCACCGCTAACAGAGCGCTAGCCGGGACCGCGGCGAACCGTATCGGGCCGGTGCGGCGCATGCCGCCGAAGGGACCCTGGGGTCCGAAAATATTGCCGGGCACTTCGTGAAATGTAAGCGCAGACCTGCCAAAAGGGGTCTGTGCTTCGAAGAGCCATCGCAGAAAGTTCAATGCCGTTCCTTCCTCGAAAACCGCGATGGCTCCGGGGGTGTACGACAGAATGCCGGGCGCTACGAGGCGCCGAGCATGACTGTACGTGCTTCTCCCATCCAGACTTTAACTGTCGGTACCGGAATTCCACCGGTTCAACCATTCGCCAATTCCTGTCCAAAGGACAGGTGCCGACTCGTGGGTCGCGGACTATAACCGCCGGTTCGGACTTACACCGACCCCGGAGCACGTATTGTGTGTTGCTATTCTGACACAACCCGGCGGTCCGCCGGCCTATTCCCTGTCACGGTCGTCAGAAACCGAAATATCTCTCGGGGAAACCGAGTGGGATTATCGCATGGGCAAGGCCAGGCGATCAGAGCGACCCTGCGGCGCGGAGCCGGTCAATCGCTGCTGCAGGATCGGGGTGGCCGTACACCGCCGAACCGGCCACAAAGACGTTGGCCCCTGCCTCAGCTGCACGCACGATCGTTTCCTCCGTGATGCCACCATCAACCTGGATGGCGACGCCGATTCCGGAGCCGTCAATGGCGGCACGGGCGCGGCGGATCTTCGGGAGCGTCACGTCAAGGAATGCTTGGCCGCCGAAGCCCGGCTCCACGGTCATGACCAGGAGCATGTCCAGTTCGCCCAGCATGTCCAGGTACGGTTCCACGGGGGTCGCCGGCCGCAAGGCCATTCCAGCCTTGGAACCCCGCGCCCGCAGCTCCCGCGCCAGCTTGACCGGAGCGATCGCCGCCTCGGCATGGAAAGTCACCGACGCAAGACCGGCGTCGGCGAAGGCAGGGGCCCAGCGATCGGCGTCGGAGATCATGAGGTGGGCGTCCAGAGGCACCGGGCTCACGGCCTGGATGCGTTCCACGACGGGCAGTCCGAGGGTCAGGTTTGGCACGAAGTGGTTGTCCATAACATCCACATGAACTGCATCGGCATTGCTGATTCTCTTCAACTCGGCTTCAAGGTTCACGAAGTCGGCCGAAAGGATGCTCGGGTTGATGCAGCACTGCGACATAGATTCTCCAAAGGACAGTTTGGTAGGGGAAGGTTATTTGGGGCTCTACGGAGCCGGAGTTACTGGTTCTTGCGGATGAGTGCCATAAACATTGCGTCGGTTCGGTGCACGTGCGGCCACAATTGGGCAGTCTTTTCGTGACCGGCGCCCAGGCTTCCCGTGAGGCTGACGGCATCGAGGGCGGCCCCGGCGTCGATTAGCTCGAGGTCCCCACGTTTGCCCAGGACGTCGTCCACCACAGCGTTGGTTTCGGCAGGATGCGGCGAGCACGTTACGTAGGCGACCACCCCGCCGGGCCGTACGGCGTCAATGGCCGACGTGAGCAACTCCCGCTGGAGCGGTCCCAGGTCCGCGAGGTCCTGGGGGGAACGGCGCCACCGGGACTCGGGGCGCCGGCGAAGGGCGCCGAGGCCGGTGCAAGGGACATCGACAAGGACGCGGTCAAAGGTTCCCGGCTGCTCGGCACCCAGGTCCCGGCCATCACCGGTACGGACGGACCAGGCAGATTCAGGTACGGCCCCGAGGGCCTGCCGGACCAGACGGGCCCGGTGCGGAGCCGGTTCGTTGGCCAGGAGGGTGGCACCCCGTTCATTGGCAAGGGCAGCCAACAGGGCGGCCTTGCCGCCTGGGCCGGCGCAAAGATCGAGCCACTTCTCGCTCGATCCCCCGGCTGGCCCGGAGTCCCCGGCTGGTTCGGAGCCAAGGGGCACTGCCGCCACAGCCCGTGCCACAAGCTGCGAGCCCACATCCTGGATGCGGGTAGTGCCACCGCGGACGGACTCAAGCCTGCCCACATCACCGCCGCTTGACAAGGCGGACCCTTCGACGAGCTCCCCCGGCGTCGCTCCGTTCTCGAAGGCCTCATCAAGGCTCCCCAGGCCAGGGAGGGCCACGAGGTTGACTACGGGAGCAGCGTTGTCGGCCTCAAGGAGCTGGTCGATTTCCGAGGCGCCCCGTCCATGCATCACAAGCGACTGACGGAGCGCCCTGACAATCCAGTCCGGGTGCGCGTAGCGGACGGCCGCGATCCGGGTGGGATCGGTCTCCCCGTCCAGCAGCGTCTCGATCCACTCCGGAAGCGTTCGCGCGGCGACCCGGCGCAGCACGGCGTTGATGAGTGAGGAGGGGCCTGCGCCAATGACTGCCCGTGCCAGGCCTACCGTCTGGTCCAGCGCCGCATGGGCAGGGACGCGCATCGCCAGGAGCTGGTGCACTCCGATACGGAGAGCGTCGAGGATGGCAGGGTCCAACTGGTCAAGTGGGCGGTCAACGCATTCGGCCAGGATGGCGTCATAGGTTCCTTGACCCCTCAGCGCGCCGTAACTGAGCTCAGTGGCAAAGCCCGCATCTCTTTTGTCAAGCCTATGGTGCCGGATTCGGGCCGGCAGGACCAGGTTGGCATAGGCATCCTCCGAGGCAACTGCGCGCAGGACTTCGAAAGCGACCAGCCGGGCAGGATCCGCCCGGCGGGTACGTTGCGAAGGAGCGCTTGCCGTGAAGCCACGCTGGGCATTCCTGTTGCGTTCCCTCCCCTTTGAGTCCCGCCGACTGTCGCGGCGCTGCCCGCCCTGGTTGCGGCCTGCGTCGCTCATTCGAATACCACTCTTTCAACAGAAGCCAATCCACGGACCCAATCGGCCGGGGACATCATTTTCTTGCCTGCCGGCTGGATCCGTCCCAGCTCCAGGGCATGCGAACCAGTACCAACCAGCACGCTCTTTCCCGCCACCCGTACTTCGCCGGGATCCAGGTCCCGGATATCCGGGCGCATCGCAAGTGGCTCGAGCTTGACGCGCTGTCCCTCCAGCATGGTCCACGCTCCCGGTTCGGGGGTCACTCCGCGTGCGCGTCGATGCAGGGCCAGGGCAGGTTCGCGCCAGTCCAGCCTTCCGTCTTCAAGGGTGAGTTTCGGGGCGAGTGTAACCTCCCCCTGCTGCGGTTGCGGGGCCGCCTTGCCGGCGTCGATTGCGGCAAGGGTCTGGGTGAGCAACACGGCTCCGCTTCGCGACAGCCGCTCCAGCAGGTCACCGGAAGTATCCTCCTGCCTCACCGCCTCGGTCAGGGTGCCGTAGACGGGGCCGGTGTCCAGGCCTTCCTCAAGCTGGAAGGTCGCGGCGCCCGTGATGTCGTCCCCGGCGATGATGGAGCGCTGCACGGGAGCCGCGCCGCGCCACGCCGGCAGGAGGGAGAAGTGCAGGTTGATCCAGCCATGGGAGGGAATGGTGAGGGCCTCTTTGGGAATGAGGCCTCCGTAAGCCACTATGGCTGCTACGTCAGGCTTGACGTCGGCCAGCCTGCGGGTGACATCCGCGTCCACCTTTGTGGCATGGATGATAGCAATTCCCAGCTCGGCCGCCCGCGCGGCCACTGGCGAAGGCCTCAAGACCCGCTTGCGGCCAATGGGTGCGTCAGGGCGCGTAAGCACGGCAACGACGTCGAACCCGGCGTCGACGAGGGCATCCAGCGAGGGAACGGCGACCGAGGGAGTCCCTGCAAACAGAACCCTCATCCGGGCGTTCCAAAGCTGCCGCCACCGAAGCTCGATTCGACGTGCGCCGAGCGTTTGGCGGTGGTTTCGGCGGCAATGGAGCCATATTTTGCGTTGCGGATGGCGCGCAGGGCCGACTTGCGGTCATCGCCTTCCAGCCTGTCTGTGAAGAGGATGCCGTCAAGATGGTCCGTCTCATGCTGGAAACAGCGTGCCAGCATGCCTTCCGCCTCAACCACCACGGGGTTCCCCTGAAGATCCACTCCAGTGGCCCGGGTTGTCCTGAAGCGGCGGACGGGGAAGCCGAGGCCTGGAATGGACAGGCACCCTTCTACTTCGTCGGGCTGGAAATCGTCACTGTTCTCCAGCACCGGGTTGATGATGTGCCCCTCGACGCCGTCGATCCGGTACGTGAAGACGCGCTGGCTGACACCGACCTGGGGAGCGGCGAGGCCGGCACCGTCCACGTCCTCCATTGTCTCAGTCATATCCGCAACGAGTTTGGCGAGCTCCGGCCCGAAATCCTTCACGGGCTCGGCAACGGTGCGGAGCACCGGGTCGCCGATAATTCGGATGCTCAAGATGGCCATGTGCTGAATTTCCTCACGGTCGGCAGGTTTCGTTGGCTCCTGTGGAACCTAAGCCAGTTTAGTGGAGGCCGGATAAGGAGGCGGAGCGATCGGCAAGAGGGCGGAACCCGCAGCCAGGGAGTCCGCAGACATTTCCCACACCCTTTTGAGGGCGCAGAACTTCCACCAGTAGTGCTTCAATACTTCCGGATTTGCGCGTTCGGCCCGCACTTCCGTTTCCCCGATGGCCACCGCCAGCAGGATGGGCTCGACGCCGTACTTCCAGGCTTCCCACTCCCCCGCGACCGGATCCGCCAGGCTCTCCTCGGCCTTCATCCCCGCCACGAGCTGCATCACGACCTTGTTGTCGAGGCGTTTTACGGTGCCTTCGCGCGTTGTGCCTTTGGTTTTGTAGTCGATGAGGCAGACCCGGCCGTTGATCCTGGCCACAAGGTCCAGGGTTCCCGCATAACCGACGCTGTTGTTCCACACCGTGATTTCGGGGGCTAGCGGCTCAACCCTGAAAAGTTCCCACCATTCGTCGAAGCGGTTGGCAAAGGCCTCTTCACCGTTCGCGATCAGGTCCTCGCGGGTCTCCTTCATCCGGTGCGCCCGGCCCAGCGCTCGCAGGGCCACCTGCTCGCAGTAGTTGTGGACCCGGTCTCCTCTTCGCGCCGCCTCGTCCCGGTAAAGTTCCGCGGCCCTGGCCGCTTTATTCACGGCCTGGCGGACCCGGGCCGGGCTGCCCAGCAACTGCGGCAGTTCCGGGTCCTGGGCGAGGCTGTTGGCACCCATGTAACTGAACCAGCCGTCGAGCGTATGGGCCTGCTGTCCGATCACGGTGGTGATGGACGGCACGGAAAAGGCTTCAGAAGTGGACCTGGCATACATTCGCCCATATTCAGTGGCGTGGGCGAGCAGAGGATCAGTCATGGGAAAACTCTTTCACAAGGCACTGACAAATTGGTCAGGACCGAAATTGGTCAGGAAACTGCAAAGGCCCCCGATGCATCTCTGCGGATCGGGGGCCTTCCTGGTGGGCGATACTGGGTTCGAACCAGTGACCTCTTCGGTGTGAACGAAGCGCGCTACCACTGCGCCAATCGCCCATGCACAAGAAGACTAACCGACCCCGGCCAGAATTCAAAAAATTCCGGGCACACTAGTCAGCCACTGCGGCCGGCTGCAGGAAATTACAGGCCTGTAACTCTAAAAACCCGCGCCATTGCAAGGATCGGACCGTTCCTTCGGAATCAAGAAGGACGACGATTTGGAGTTTCTATCAACCTCCTATAGAGTTTTTACTCGTCGGAAAGCGACGCCGCGCCAGTGTTTGATACATGTAAAGGCAAGGCAGTCAATCCGGCAATGCGGACGTAGCTCAGCTGGTAGAGCACCACCTTGCCAAGGTGGATGTCGCGAGTTCGAATCTCGTCGTCCGCTCGCAGGACACTGTCACGGCAATACCCTCGAAAACCTTCGGGGCATTTGCTTACACGGTGGGTTGGCCGAGAGGCGAGGCAGCGGCCTGCAAAGCCGTACACACGGGTTCGAATCCCGTACCCACCTCGGTGAAAACCCAGGTACCGGTTAACGCCGGGCAGCAAGGGCGATTGGCGCAGCGGTAG
>NZ_JAGGPK010000003.1:0-174631 GCF_018613855.1 Arthrobacter sp. ISL-30 | reverse complement strand
AACTTGCTTGTTGCTGGAGTTTGGCAAAGCCGGATTTCCTGCATGTGCGGACGTAGCTCAGCTGGTAGAGCACCACCTTGCCAAGGTGGATGTCGCGAGTTCGAATCTCGTCGTCCGCTCGGTAACAACCTTGGCATCAACGATGAAGGCAGCTCCCTGGAGCTGCTTTTTTTATGCCCCTTTAGGCCCGCCCTACGGTCCACCCAACCGTTCGTCGAACATGGCGGGAAGGAAAACATCAGTGAAACTAACGGATACCCCTAAGCAGATGTCACTTTATCTAATGTGATTCGGCTCGCATACTGTACAGGGACCAAAATCACTACTACGGCACAACAGGAGCACCAGTGAATCAGCAAACCCTGGCCCGGTCGGTCATGAGACGAAAACCAATCGATGACATCGAGGAAGAGAACAAGCACAGCGGACTCTTCAAAAGCCTTGGCCTGTGGCAGCTGACGGCCATCGGCGTCGGCGGCATCATCGGCGTCGGAATCTTCTCCCTTGCCGGCCTGGTTGCCCACGGCGACGCCAACAACCCGGGTGTGGGCCCTGCCGTCCTCATCTCCTTCCTTGTCGCCGGCCTGGCGTCGGCTGCCGCTGCCCTGTCCTATGCGGAATTCGCTGGCATGATTCCCCGTGCAGGCTCGGCCTACACCTACGGCTACGTTGCATTGGGCGAGATCATCGGCTGGTTCATCGGCTGGGACCTCCTCCTGGAATACATCGCCATCGTCGCGGTGGTCGCCATCGGCATCTCGGGTTACTTTGACGCGTTCCTGTCCGGCATCGGGATCCACATGCCTACCTGGATGACCTCGACCGTGGACGAGGGCAAGGGCGGAATCATCAACCTGCCCGCCATCCTGGTCTGCCTCCTGGTCACCTGGATCCTGAGCCGGGGCACCAAGGCCTTCGGACGCTTCGAACTCGTAGCCGTTGCCATTAAGGTCATCCTGATCCTGTTCATCATCGGCCTTGGCATCTTCTACATCGACACCGAGAACTTCAACCCCTTCATGCCCAGCGGCTTTGGGCCGGTCCTCGCCGGTGCAGCCACCGTCTTCTTCGCTGTCTTCGGCTACGACGCCATGAGTACGGCTGCCGAGGAAGCCAAGGACGGCAAGAAGCACATGCCCAAGGCAATCGTGCTGTCCCTGATCATCGCCATGCTCCTGTACGTTGCAGCAACCCTGGTCCTGACCGGAATGCAGAACTACCAGGACATCGACCCCAAAGCCGGCTTCGCTTCCGCATTCGCAGGCGTGGGCCTCCCGGTGATCGCCACCATCATCTCGGTGTTCGCGGTGCTGTCCATCCTGACCGTGATGCTTACCTTCCTCCTGGGCGTTACGCGTGTCTGGTTCTCCATGAGCCGCGATGGGCTCCTGCCCAAGTGGTTCGCGGGCACCGACAAGCACGGCACCCCGCAGCGGGTCACCTGGATCGCTGGCATTGCCTCGGCCTTCCTGGCCGGTGTCTTCCCCATCAAGGAAGTCGCCGACCTGACCAATATCGGCATCCTGGCCGCCTTCGTGGTGGTGTGCTTTGCGGTGATCGTGTTCCGCTACACCAAGCCGGACGCGCCGCGCACCTTCCGCCTGCCGTTCATGCCGATTGTTCCGGCCTTCGGCGTCGTTGCGTCAGCCTTCCTCATGGCCCAGCTGCACTGGGAAACCTGGCTGCGCTTCGCAGTCTGGCTTGTGGTTGGCCTGGTCATCTACTTCGGCTATGGTCGCAAGCACTCCCTGATGAACCCCAACAGCCCACGCCACCTCGAGGACGCCAAAGTCGGCTGACCAGCGTCTCCACGGCGATGTGACTCCCCGTCACGTGACTCCTGGCGAGGGTCGCTCCCAACAATGTGACAAGGGGAAGGCGCTTCTTGACCATTCCGTCAAATGAACCCTTGGCAGGGCGATGTGTCCGGGTCTAGGGTTAAACGTGGAGGAGCGAACTGGCTCCGCGGAAGAAGGGAGGTGCCCGTGGGATTAATTGACGATCTGAAGGGCAAGGCTCAAGGACTCATTGGTGGCAACAAGGAAGCCATCAAGGACGGTATCGGCAAGGCCGGTGATTTCATCGACCAAAAGACCGGCGGCAAGTACGCAGGTCATGTGGATAAAGTCCAGAATGCCGCTTCCGATTTCGTTGGCCGCAGCGGGCAAGCCGAAAAGGCCCCGGCTGCCGAAGAAGCAGCTCCCGCCGATTCCGCACCCGCCAAGAATGAGGCTCCGTAGCCGGCAGCAGCCGGTTTGGGCTCCTTAACAGTTGCGTCAACGGGGCGTCGGTCCCGCCGAGAGGCGGCACCGGCGCCCTCGGCGTTTAAGCGGAGGGCCGTTTAAACGGAGGGCATTCAATCGCAGGCCTTCAATCGCAGGAACCAAACGTGATAGGCGTGCGACGAGCTCCGGTAACGTTGAGCCACATGCCCGCCTTCTCGCCTCGCACAGCGTCCGAGTCCCCCGTTTCTGCAAAGGAGGGTTTGGCACGCCCGGCAATCGCCGGAATCGTCACCGCGCTGGTGGGCTTTGCGTCGTCGTTCGCCGTGGTCCTGGCAGGACTTCGGGCGATGGGGGCGACGCCGGCACAGGCCTCCAGCGGACTCCTGGCGCTTACCCTTGCCGTCGGTGTGGGCGCCCTCTGGCTCTCCTGGCGTTCCCGGCTTCCCATCACCTTGGCATGGTCCACTCCAGGCGCCGCCCTCCTCGCCGGCGCGGTGATGCCCGACGGCGGGTGGCCGGCCGCCGTCGGCGCCTTCCTCGTTACGGGCGTCCTGGTCGCATTGACCGGGCTGCTGCCAGCCCTGGGGCGCCTCCTGGGCATGATCCCCACGGCCATTGCGCAGGCCATGCTGGCCGGCGTGCTGTTCACCCTCTGCCTGGCACCGTTCAAGTCCCTGGGCAGCACCCCGCTTCTCGTTGCGCCCGTCATGCTCTGCTGGCTGCTCATGATGAGGTTCGCACCGCGCTGGTCAGTCCCCGCCGCCCTCGCGATGGCCCTCGCCGTCATCGGCGTTGACCTGGCGATCAATGGAACGAGCCTCTCTATGCAGGGGATGCTTCCCGCGCTGCACTGGACAACGCCCTCGCTTACCCTGGAGGCCGTCACCGGCCTCGCGATACCCCTGTTCATCGTCACGATGGCCTCCCAGAACATTCCCGGCGTGGCGGTCCTCAAGTCCTTCGGCTTTACCGCCCCTTGGCGGTCGTCAATGCTGCTGACAGGGGCGGGGACGCTGGCGGGAGCGCCCTTTGGCGGGCACGCCATCAACCTTGCGGCATTGAGCGCAGCCCTGGCGGCAGGTGAAGAAGCCGGCCCGGACAGGAGGAGGCGATGGTTCGCGGGCTTCTCATCGGGACTGGGGTATCTGGTGCTGGCCGCGTTCTCGGCCGCGCTGACAACCATCGTTGCGGCCGCTCCCCCGGGCCTCCTTGAGGCAGTAGCCGGGCTCGCCCTTCTGGGAACCCTTGCGACGGCGATCGCGTCAGCCTTGGAGGAGGCAGGGGAAAGGGTGGGCGCCTGCGTGACGTTCCTGGTGGCGGCCTCGGGCCTTACCTTCGCCGGGATCGGCGCCCCGTTCTGGGCGCTCGTCGCAGGCCTGTTGACGCGGGCAGCCCTACAAAAGCGGAGAGCCGGCTAGGACGGTCCCCTGCATCAGGACGGTTCCCTGCGTCAGGACGGTCCCCTACATCAGGAGGGTTCGTGGTTTTGGCCTTCGCGGGCCAGTGCCGTCAACCTCGACACCGCACGGAAGTACTTCTTCATGTACCCGCCCGTCATCATGTCGTCGGTGAAAAGCTGGTCGAACGGCACACCGCTGGCCAGGATCGGAACGTCCTTGTCGTAGAGCCTGTCAGCGAGGACCACGAACCTGAGGGCAACTGCCTGCTCGGTGATGGGCTGCACATTCCGCCATACGACGGCGTCGATTCCGCCGATCAGCTGGCGGTAACGGCTGGGGTGGACGCCGGCAAGGTGATGGACAAGGGTCGAGAACTCGTCAACCGCCACAGTCTGGCCGTCGAATTCGGCGATCATCTGCCGCTTTAGGTCCTCGGTCCTGAGCGGGGCGGGCGCGGCCGGCAGGCCACGGTGCCGGTAGTCCTCGCCATCGATCCGGACGACGTCGAACTGGTCCGCCAGGACTTGGATCTCACGCTGGAAGTCGACGGCGGCAAAGCGCCCCTCGCCCAAGGAACCAGGCAGGGTGTTTGAGGTGGCCGCAAGCTTGACGCCGGCGTCGGCCAGTTCGCGCATCAGCCGCGACATCAGGACTGTGTCGCCCGGATCATCCAGTTCGAACTCGTCGATGCAGACAAGCTTGTAGTGGCTGAGCGCTTCCACTGTCTTGCGGAACGACAGCGCACCCACAAGGTTGGTGTATTCAACGAAGGTGCCAAAGGCCTTCGGACCGGGCGAAGCATGCCACAGGGAAGCCAGGAGGTGGGTCTTTCCGACGCCGAAGCCGCCGTCGAGGTAGATTCCCGCCCTCGTGTCGGGTTTCTTGGAGAAGAATTTCTTGAACAGTCCGCCTCCGCCGTCGGCGCCAACACCGTCGGCGAAGGTTTCCAGGGCCTTGACGGCGGCGGACTGGCTGGGCTGCGCGGGATCGGGACGGTAGCTGGAGAAGGACACGTCGGCGAACCGCTGCGACGGGTGAAAGCCATCAAGGAGCTCGTGCACGGAAACTGCCGGCGTGCGGGCGACGAGCTGTTCGATCTGTACCAAGGTGGTCCGTTCTGCCGATATTTGGTCCTCAGCAAGAATACCGGCAATACAAGGCTCAATACCGACCCCGTGATCAAGGCCATATTTCACTTTATGAACGGGGTGAAGCTTTCGGATGAGGGCGTGGATATTGTTGGAGGCACGCCGGGCATTCTCATGTTCGCCTGATGGTCCGGCATCCTCCGTTGTCTGTGAAAGGCCATGACTATGTCCTACCCCGTTGAAGAGAACGAGAAGTTCGCCGCGTACGCCCATCCCGAACGCCTGGTGTCCACCGAGTGGCTCGCCGCCGCCCTCAAGGACGGCGCAATCGCCGATGGCAAGCTTGTGGTCGTGGAATCCGACGAAGACGTCCTCCTGTACGAAACCGGCCACATTCCTGGCGCGGTCAAGATCGACTGGCATACCGACCTGAACGATGAAGTCACTCGTGACTACGTCAATGGCGAAGCCTTCGCCGCCCTGGCCGCCTCGAAGGGCATTTCCCGCGAGACCACCGTTGTCATCTACGGCGACAAGTCCAACTGGTGGGCGGCCTACGCCCTGTGGGTGTTTACGCTGTTCGGCCACGAGGATGTTCGCCTGCTCGACGGCGGCCGCGACAAGTGGATCGCGGAGGGCCGTGAACTCACCACTGATGTCCCCCAGCCAAAGCCAGGCGACTACCCGGTTGTGGAACGCAACGATTCGCCTGTCCGTGCGTTCAAGGAAGACGTCCTCGCCCACCTCGGGAAGCCGTTGATCGACGTCCGTTCCCCCGAGGAGTACACGGGACAGCGCACGCACATGCCGGCCTACCCCGAAGAGGGCGCCCTGCGCGGCGGGCACATCCCCACGGCCGCCTCCATTCCGTGGGCTCGTGCTGCCGCCGAAGACGGAACATACAAGGACCGCGCTGAGCTCGAAGCGCTCTACCTCGGAGAAGCCGGCCTCAAGCCCGGGG
Organism: Arthrobacter sp. ISL-30; assembly: GCF_018613855.1. Classification (GTDB taxonomy): domain Bacteria; phylum Actinomycetota; class Actinomycetes; order Actinomycetales; family Micrococcaceae; genus Arthrobacter. The sequence continues at coordinate 168,957 of NZ_JAGGPK010000003.1, read as the reverse complement.
ACGACGTTGTTGCCTACTGCCGCATCGGTGAACGCTCAAGCCACACCTGGTTCGCCCTGAAGTACCTGCTTGGTTTCGACAACGTTCGCAACTACGACGGATCCTGGACTGAATGGGGCAACGCCGTGCGCGTACCCATCGCCAAGGGTGCGGAACGGGGCTCGGTTCCCGCCCTGGCTGCTCGCTAGCAGCTACTCGCTAGCAGCCACTCCATAGCCAAGCCGCCGGCCAGACTGCCCGCTAGCCGACAAGCCTGATCAACCTGGATCCGCTCCCTGCCACGCACCTGGACTGCCTTGCCCGTAGTCTTTCGCCGCAAGGAGCGGATTCCTGGCTTAAATGCGTAAGCTGGAATAGATGAGTACGAACACCCTGCCCGCCGCCCTGGCGGAAATTGTTGATGACTTCCAGGCACTCTCGGAGCCCGAGCGCTTGCAGCTGCTGCTGGAGTTCTCCCGAGGCCTCCCTGAACTGCCCGAGCGCCTCACCGACCACCCGGAACTCCTGGAGCAAGTAGTGGAGTGCCAGTCTCCGCTGTTCCTGACTATCGAAGCCCAGCAGGGCGATGATGGCTCCCCCGATGCCTACCGCCTATTCTTCAAGGCCCCGCCCGAAGCGCCCACGACGCGTGGCTTCGCCGGGGTGCTGTATGAAGGATTGGACGGGCTCACCGCCGCTGAAATCCTTGCCGTCCCGGATGACATGCCCGAACTGCTGGGCTTGACAAGGGCTATCACGCCTTTGCGGATGCGCGGCATGACCGCCATGCTTGGCCGTATCAAACGCAAGGTCGCAGCCGCAGACCGCCTCCGATCCCGAAACTGACGGGCAGCAGGCATGGCCCGAAAACAGGCTTCTACTGGAACGCCGGCTACAGCCGCCCTGGCTGCCGCCAGCGTTTCCTTTGTCTCCCACCCCTATTCGCACGATCCGAGCGCACCCAGCTACGGGCTCGAAGCTGCTGAGGCGCTAGGCATCGAACCGGCCAGGGTTTTCAAGACGCTGATGGTCGAAGTTGAGGGAAGCCTCGCCGTCGGCATAGTGCCGGTGAGCGGGAACCTGGACCTCAAAGCCGTTGCAGCCGCCCTGGGGGCGAAAAAGGCAGTCATGGCGGATCCCAAGGCGGCAGAGCGCCGCACGGGCTACGTCCTGGGAGGCATTTCACCGCTGGGCCAGCGCCAGCACTCCCCCACCGTCCTTGACCTCTCCGCCCTCGGCTTCGACACGATCCTGGTCTCCGGGGGACGACGCGGTTTGGACGTTGAGCTCGCGCCCGGCGACCTCATCAGGCTCACGGGAGCGCGCACGGCCGCCATCAGCACGGCCAGGAACTAAACCGAAGCATTCTGTCCCGGGTGATTCTGGGGAGCCAGTTGACGCAGGAGCCAGGACCGTACCAGCCGCTCCCATTTCTGCGGGTCGACATTCCACTCCTTGGTGTGCCGCGCCCGCTCGAACGGCTCGAACGTCACCATTTCGGGATTCCTGCTGGCCATGCTGGCCGAGGGACCGTAGGGAACGTAATCGTCATCCACGCTGTGGATCACCAGCGTGGGAGTGCGGAGTTCCACTGCACGGGCCTCCCAGTCCATGACCTTGAGGTCCAGGGGTGCGGCCAGGCCGGTCAACCTCCTGCCGAGCGAATGTCCAAGCATGAACTGGCCGTAGCGTCCCACCATGTAGGGGATCCGGTTGATTTCGGCGTGATGGGCCAGCACGTCCACCCAGTTGACCACCGGGGCATCCAGGACCATGGCACGGATGATGTGGCGGTGCGGGGAAAGGTCGGCCGCCTGGAGGCAGACTGCTCCGCCCATGGACCAGCCGAACAGGACTATCTCGCTGGCGCCTCGGGCCAGTGCAAAGTCGATTGCGGCATCCACGTCCCTCCACTCGGTGGAACCCAGGCCGTAGCGTCCGTCCGTTGCCGAGGGGGCGAGTCCGTCGTTCCGGTAGGAGATCAGCAGGCTGTCCATCCCAAGTTCCCGGGCCGTGCGGACGGCCCGCAGGCCCTCGACCCGGGTAGCACCCCGCCCATGGACCATGATCGCGCAGATCGAGGAGGGGGTATCGGCGCCCGATGAGACAAGCCAGGCTGGTGCCTGGCCGCCGTCGACGTCGATCTTCACATCCTCAGCAGCAAGCCCGATGGCATAGGGCGAGGGATAGACAGCGCCGCTCCACCGGGCACGCCGGGCTTTGGACAGGTCTCCGCTGTACACCTCCTCCACCTCCCGCTGGACAGTACGCTCGGCAGGCGAATAGGACACGATCCTGCCAATGCGGGCATGACCCCGGTCACCGTTCCAGTACAGGCTGAAGACGCCGTCAATCGTGGTATCCGGCGTGGCGGCAAGGATGACCTCCTGGCCCCTGCCGGCACGAATGACGGCCAGGACCTCCTGGTCTTCCACCTTGGCCTTTCTGGGCGTAATGATCCGGCGCGCGAAGTAGGCGGCGAGCGCCGAGGACCCTGCCGCCAGCATTCCGGCAATCGTCGCTCCCGCAGCGATGCCCGCAATAGTCCACGTGGCGCGCGTGGACATTTTCAGGTGATCGAAGCCTGTGTCGGGCGGGGCAGGATGAACTCGAATGCGTGAAGCCATGACTTCATTCTCTCTGTCCCGGGTCCTGGAGAGAGAATTGCCGGCCCAAACGATACAGACGCATGCCGCTCGGGACTACGCTGTTCCCATGAGCGACCCCATCGTGATTCTGACCGAAGAACCGCTAGGCTCGGACGACCGCGTCAATATCTCCAGGCTTGTCGACGCCGGAGATGCGCCCCTCGTGGTACTGGTGCCGGGAAACACCGAACGCCACCTGCTGGTCGACTTCCTGGAGAATCTCTCCATGCTGGAGGTAGCGAAGGCCTTCCGGGAGTTGACTTCCTCTGCACCTGACCCGGCGGTGAAGCGCGCCGAAGCGGCAGAGGCCCTGTCCACCTCCCTGGCGGCTTTGGAAGGGCTGGGCGGCGGCGTGACCGGCGAGGTTGTCGAAGGCGACGCCGTAGCTAGCCTGGTGTCCAAGGTCAAGGAGCTTGGCGCGGGCCAGGCTGTGGTTATCACACGCCCCCATGCCATCGCGGACACTTTCCATACGGACTGGGCCAACAAGGCCCAGGATCAGTTGGGACTGCCAGTACTGCACTTGTACGCGGGTTCGGGATTTATCGGCGACTCCTGAGCGTTGTTCCTGACATGAGCACATCAGAAACTGCCCCGCAGGGAAACGCCCCGCAGGGAAAGAGCGACGCCGACTGGCGCCGTGAGCTGACGCCTGAGGAGTACCGGGTGTTGAGGCAGGCCGGCACGGAGCGCGCCTACACCGGAGAGTACTGGGACACCCACACAGAAGGTGTCTACCAGTGCCGCGCGTGTGGCGCCGAGCTATTCACCAGCCGCGAGAAATTCGATTCGCACTGTGGCTGGCCGTCGTTCTGGGCACCCCTTGCCGAGGGGAAAGTACGTTACATCCACGACAAGACCCTTGGCATGGATCGCATTGAGGTTCGCTGCGCAAATTGTGATTCGCACATGGGCCATGTGTTTGAGGGCGAGGGCTACGACACCCCCACAGACCAGAGATACTGCATCAACTCAATCTCGCTCAGGCTGATCAAGTCCGACAGCAGTGAAGAGCCGGCGGCGCCGTGACCTAAAGCAGTACGAGCTATTGCCCGCCTTCAGCTGGAGATCGTCGGCGAAGGCTTTAGCCAAAGACCTGCTTATGCTTAAACCATTCTTGGATTAGTGGAACTGTTTGCTTGCTACGCTCGCCTCAGTTCCACAAATTCGAAGGAAGGTACGTCGACAATGACCACAACCGCTATCGCGGCCCCCGCCCGGATCACCGCAGAAAACCCGGACTGGATCGCCCTCAAGGCCGCTGCATCCACGCTGCGAAACTTGCAGGCCCAGGACGGCTCCGTCCCCTCTGCGACGGACCATGCAGTGGCCGGGGACCTCGTCGCTGCCATTGTGGATTCGGTGTCCCGCCTCGCCCCCCATTTCCCGCATGATGCGCAGTACCTGGAGCTCCTTCAGCAGGATTTCCTTCGGTGGGCCGACGGCGGGTTCGCCGTTCCGGATTTCCTCGACTCCCTGCTCGCGTTCCAGCCCCAGCAGCACCGCATCGACGGCCTGCAGCACCTTGTGGTTTTTCCCATGTACACGCAGAACGGAAGCACCAGCCGCCTCGTTGAAGCCGTGCTGATCAAGGTCATCTGGCCCGAGTTCATTGCCGGTCTGGAGGCCGGAGACTACTCCAATCGGCTCTTCGTCCCCATCCGCTTCCTGGACTTCACGGCAGGGTACGACACCAACTCGGCGGTTCTCTTCCCTGAGTCGGTAGCAGTGAGGGCGACTCCCACCTTCACGTGGGGCGCCATCTTCGCCGATCGGGAAGCCGCGCGCTTCCGACATGTCACCAGGGCAGCGGCGGAGACCACGTCCCTGGAGCTTCCGGCCGGGGCAGCGGCACTCCTGGAAGACCAGGACCTCGCACAACGCACGTTCGTGATGTGGGACCTGATCCATGACCGCACGCACATGCGCGGAGACCTCCCCTTCGACCCCTTCATGATCAAGCAGCGCATGCCCTACTTCCTGTATTCGCTGGAGGAGCTGCGCTGCGACCTGACCGCCTTCCGCGAATCGGTCAGGATTGAGAAGGACGAGTCCGCGCCCGAGGACGCCCGCCGGCATGCAAAACTCGTTCAGTACGCTGTGCTCTTCGACCGCATCTTCCGCTTCGCCATCACGGGAAACCGGGTGCGAAACTACGACGGACTCGGCGGCCAACTGCTCTTCGCCTGGATGCACCAGCACCGTGTGCTGCACTGGACGGACAGCAAACTCAGGATTGACTGGGACGAGGTTCCCGGAGTGGTCATGGAACTCGGCTCGCGGATCGAAGAGCTTTACTGGCGCTCCATCGATCGACCCAAGACCGCACACTGGCTTGCTGCTTACGAGCTGATCTCGGGAACCCTGACGCCGAACCCCGCCTCCGTCTGGTCCAGGGGACCCCAGGCACTGCCACTTGATGGACCGCCGCGGGGCCTGACGGACCAGGTGCTCGACGACGAGTTCCCGCTCTCAATGTTCTACGAGGCCCTGGAGAAGAAAATGCGTCCAGTGATCGAATCAACGGCAGGCATCACTGCCGCGACCCTGGCAGGTGCCTGATGCCAGGCAGGACCAAGAACGTCGTCATCACCGGAGGCAGCGGTGCCTCCGGTGTGGCCATGGCCCGGGCCTTCAGCGAAGCAGGCTTCCGAGTGTTCACCGTCGGCTCCAACGAGGCCCGCATCAAAATGGCCGCATCGCAAGCTGGGCCGCACGTCATCCCCATTGCCTGCGACCTTGCCGACCTGGAGGCGGTGCGGGAACTGGCCGATTCAATCCGAAGGCAGTCCGGCGGTGTGGACGGAGTCATGCACCTGGTCGGAGGGTGGCGGGGAGCCAACGGGATCCAGGACCAGTCGGATGAGGACTGGAGGTTTCTGGAGGAAAGCGGGATCACCACGCTCAGGAATGTCACCCGGGTGTTTTTCGATGATCTTGCCTCATCGCCAATTGGGCGGTTTGCGATGGTGTCATCGACGGCGGTTGCGGCTCCGAAGGCCGCTGGCGCGAATTACGCTGCAGCCAAGGCCGCCGCAGAAGCCTGGACACTGGCTGTCGCCGACGGCCTTGCCACCCAGGGCGAGACGACGCGAGTCGAGCTGAAGAGCGCCGCCACGATCTTCGTTGTCCGCGCCCTCGTTGACGAAGGGATGCGCGGGAAGAATCCGCAGCGGACGTTTGCCGGGTATACCGACGTCGAAGAACTGGCGGCCGCCGCCGTCGGCCTCTTTGACCGGCCAGCCGAAGAGGTCAACGGGCGCCGCATCATCCTGGCAGACGAATAGCACCCGCAGAGCAACTACCAGCAGGCCAGAAGAACCTGCACGGCAGGACTCCAGCCTTGGATCCCTAGACTGAAAGCGTGATCGAACCAGTGACCAGCATTGTAGAAACGTCCTCGGCGGCAGGAAGCGAGGATGCACCCGGACGCCTCCATGACCCTTCCGTACGTGGTTTCGCCTCAGACAATTACTCCGGAGTGCACCCGGAAATCCTCACCGCCCTCGCCGCGGCAAACGGCGGACACCAGGTCTCCTATGGGGAGGACGAGTATACGGAACGGCTGCAGCAGGTTTTCGAATCCCACTTCGGCACCGGCATTGAGATCTTCCCCGTCTTCAACGGCACGGGCGCCAATGTCCTGTCCCTGCAATCGTTGCTGCCGCGCTGGGGAGCAGTCATTTGCGCAGCTACGGCGCACATCAATATGGATGAGAACGGGGCACCCGAACGGATCGGCGGCATCAAGCTCCTGCAGGTTCTCACCCCCGACGGAAAGCTGACGCCTGAACTGATCGACCAGGAGGCGTGGGGCTGGGGCGACGAGCACCGGGCGCAGCCGCTCGCCGTGTCCATCACGCAGACCACGGAGCTGGGCACCTGCTACACGCCCGACGAAGTCCGGGCCATCGCGGACCATGTCCATGCCAAGAGCATGAAGCTGCACATGGACGGGGCGCGCCTGGCGAACGCTGCGGCGCACCTTGACGTGCCTTTCCGGGAATTCACCCGGGATGCCGGCGTGGATATCCTCACGTTCGGCGGGACTAAGAACGGCCTGCTCTTCGGGGAGGTAGTGGTTGCACTGAATCCCGAAGCTGCCCACGGCCTGAAATACCTGCGCAAGATGAACATGCAGCTGGCCTCGAAAATGCGGTTCCTTTCCGCCCAGTTCATTGCCTTGCTCGAGGGGGGCCTCTGGCTTCGTTCGGCAGCCCACGCCAACGCCATGGCACGGAAACTGCGCGACGCCGTCGAGGAAATCGACGGGGTGGACCCAACGCAGGAAACCCAGTCCAACGGCGTCTTCGCCATCCTCCCGGAGGGCGTGGCCGATCGCCTCCGCTCCTCCTTCCGCTTCTATGACTGGAACGAGGCCGCGCGCGAAGTCCGCTGGATGTGCTCTTTCGATACCAGCGAGGCGGACGTCGACGCCTTCGTTGCCGCCATCAGGCGGGAACTTGCTATCGGTTAAGGAGAGTCCGGGGCGGCGTGCCTTCACGGAATCGCCGCCCCGGGCGCATAATCTGCGATTGTGAACGCACTTGCACAGGTTCCCGCCGAGTTTCTTCACGCGTTGGGAACGCTTCGAAAAGCACGGTGCCGCAGTGAGCTGAAGCTGGATGAAATTCCGGCGCCGGCGCGCCTGGCCCCCTATGCCGTGGCGCTTGGCGCTGAGGTTGTCAGCTCTGCTGCAGGGGCGCCGCGGACGCCGCTCCACGGTCCTGCAGCGATGGCCGCCGCGAGTACCCGATCGGCGGAGGACGAGATCGAACTCGCCACGGGCCGCTTTATCCTCCTCCATGACCCCGAGGGCTCGGCCGTCTGGGACGGGGAATTCAGGATCGTCACCTACATTCGAGCCCAGCTGGACGCCGAGATGGGCAATGATTCCATGCTCGGATCGGTGGCCTGGACCTGGCTGGTGGAAGCGCTGGAAAATCATGCGGCCGCCTACCGTGCGGCCGGCGGTACCGCGACCCGTGTGCTCTCCGAAAGCTTCGGAACCCTTGCGGGACGGCCCGACACAATCGACATCGAACTCCGGGCGTCCTGGACTCCTGCGTCTTCAGATGTCCAGGCCCACCTGGAGGCGTGGTCGGACATGGTTTGTACCTTCGCCGGCCTGCCGCCCCTGCCCGACGGCGTCACTCCCCTTCCCAAGAGAAGGCTCACCTGAGACCGGGGCCACAGTGTTCGGGGCGTATGAATTGACAGTGGGTAAACTGAAGACACCATGACCCCGCAAAAACCGGAAAACAACACAACCGGCGACCCGGTTGCTGAACCCGCCCCTCATATAACGGTGGAAGGCTTTGATAGCCGAATCCCCGTCGTCATCGATCTCGATACCCCTCGCGAAGGGGTGCCCCTCGTCATTGACACTGTCGCCGGCCTCGAACGCTGCGCCGCTGCCATCGCGGCCGGCACCGGCCCCGCCGGCGTGGATGCCGAGCGCGCATCCGGCTTCCGCTACGGACAGCGGGCCTTCCTGGTCCAGATCCGGCGCGAAGGAGCCGGAACTTGGCTGATCGACCCCGAACCCTTCGCCGACCTCCAAATCATCAATGAAGCCCTGCGCGGCGTCGAGTGGATCCTGCACGCTGCGAGCCAGGACCTTCCCTGCCTGTCCGAACTGGGCATGTGGCCGGACAAGTTGTTCGACACCGAACTCGCAGCCCGGCTGGCAGGCCTCCCCCGGGTCGGCCTGGCCGCCGTCATTGAACAGCTCCTGGGGTTCGGCCTCGCCAAGGAACACTCCGCCGCCGACTGGTCCACCCGTCCCCTGCCCGAACCCTGGCTGCGGTATGCGGCCCTCGACGTCGAAGTCCTCGCCGAACTGCGCGAGGAACTCATCGAGCTCCTGGAGAAAGACGGCAAGCTGGAGTTCGCGCTGCAGGAGTTCGCGGGCATCCTGGCCGCAGGCCAGGCTCCCCCGCGCATCGATCCCTGGCGCAAGACTTCGGGCCTGCACCAGATTCGCGACCGTCGGCAGCTGGCCGCCGTGCGGGAACTCTGGCAGGAACGGGATCAGCTGGCACGGAAGCGTGATGTGGCTCCCGGCCGACTCATCCCGGATTCCGCCCTGGTTGCCGCGGCGAAGGCGCTTCCCGCCACGGTTCCCCAGCTCCTCTCCACCAAGGGATTCCACGGCCGCTCGGCACAACGGGAAGCCCCGCGCTGGCTCCGGTGCATTGCCATCGCCAGGAACCTCGAGGAGCTGCCGCCGCTTCATTTGCCGACAAACGCGCCGCCTCCGCCCCGGGTTTGGTCGGACCGGGACCCCGATGCTGCGCAGCGGCTTTCCACCGCCCGCCCCAGGCTGCAGGCTGCTGCGGACGAACTGAACATTCCCGTCGAGAACATCCTCACGCCCGACTTCCTGCGCCGCATCGCTTGGCGTCCGCCGTCGACCATTGACGGGGCCACCGTTGCTGCTGAGTTGCGAGCACTCGGTGCCCGTGAATGGCAAGTCACCCTCGCTGCCCCGATCCTCACGGAGGCCTTCCTGAACCCGCAGCCGCTTCCTCCGAAGCAGCCCAAGGAAGCCACCGCAAACGGAACTACGAACGCAGCCGCCAACACTATCAAGCTGCACAGCTAGCCAACAGGACCAGCCACAGATGCGGCCAAGCCCCCTGCACGCAAATAGCACCGCAGGGGGCTTTTCCTTGCGTGCTAAGTTACTGGCGAGTAACATCGAAAGGGTTGATTGCGTCCCAAAAGTGCGGGACGCGGATCCAGAGTCTTCATCATCAATGTCTCAATGAGGAGTAAACGTGAGCCAGACCCGGAGCAGCTCGCCCCAGAGAAGTATCCGCGACGTCGTGTTTGTGGACGGCGTCCGTACGCCCTTCGGAAAGGCCGGGGAGAAGGGCATCTACGCCGGAACCCGTGCCGACGACCTCGTCGTTAAGTGCATTCGGGAACTTATGCGGCGGAACCCGTTTCTGCCGGCCGAGCGGGTGGACGAGGTCGCGATCGCGGCAACTACCCAGACCGGTGACCAGGGCCTGACAATCGGCAGGACTGCCGCCCTGCTGGCCGGGCTCCCCCGCACCGTGCCGGGCTTCGCCATAGACCGGATGTGTGCGGGAGCAATGACCGCAGTGACGACGACGGCCAGCGGCATCGGCTTTGGCGCGTACGACGTCGTCATCGCCGGAGGCGTGGAGCACATGGGCAACCATCCGATGGGCGCGGGAGCAGACCCCAATCCACGCTTTATGTCCGAGCGGCTCGTAGACCCCGCGGCCCTGAACATGGGCAACACGGCGGAAAACCTGCACGACCGCTTCCCCCGGATCACCAAGGACCGGGCCGACGCCTATGCGGTCGCGTCCCAGTCCAAACTTGCTGCCGCCTATGGACAGGGCCGGATCCAACCCGACCTGGTCCCGGTAGCGACAAGGAAGGCCGGGCAGGGCTGGACCGTGAACAGCGTCGACGAACCGCCCCGCCCGGGCACCTCCCTTGACGACCTGGCCTCGCTGCGGACGCCTTTCCGCGCCCACGGCAGGGTCACCGCAGGAAACGCTGCCGGCTTGAACGACGGCGCCAGCGCCTGCGTGCTGGCATCTGCCGACGCCGCCGAGGAACTCGGCCTCCCCGTCAAAATGCGCCTGGTGTCCTACGCCTTCGCAGGCGTCGAACCCGAAGTTATGGGAATCGGTCCCGTGCCCGCCACCGAGAAGGCGCTGCGGAACGCGGGACTGCACATCTCGGACATCGGACTGTTTGAAATCAACGAAGCCTTCGCCGTTCAGGTGCTCAGCTTCCTCGACCACTTCGGCATTGCCGACAACGACCCCCGGGTCAACCGCTACGGCGGCGCGATCGCAGTGGGCCATCCCCTCGCATCCTCCGGGGTACGCCTCATGAACCAGCTGGCGCGCCAGTTCGAAGAAGATCCGTCAGTCCGTTATGGCATGACGACCATGTGCATAGGCCTGGGCATGGGAGCCACCGTAATCTGGGAGAATCCCCACCACGCCGAATACGCGCTGAATCCCCACTCCACAGCAGAGACCACCGCCGATACCGTCACTGCAACCGCCACCGCAACAGAAGGAGCCGCCGTATGAGCGCCGCCGATTTCCGCCAACTCGCAGCACTCTTCCCGGATGAGACCGTCACGCATTCGTACGTCCAGGACATCGAGCTTCCCTCCGTAGCTGACAAGCCGAGTACCGGAACCTTCGCCCTGATCACACTGGATAACGGCCTCGATCATTCCAAGCCGACTACTCTGGGGCCCAACACCCTCGTGGAACTCGGTACGGTGCTGGAAGGCCTGAAGGAGCGCGCCGCACGTGGCGAGATTTCCGGCGTCGGCGTTACAGGAAAGCCCTACTACCTCGTTGCCGGGGCCGACCTCTCAGCTGTGAAGAGGCTGAAGGAGCGGGAACATGGGCTCTGGATGGCCAGGCTGGGCCACGAGGTTTACGCCACCCTGTCCAACCTGGGCGTGCCCAGCTTTGCCTTCATCAACGGCGTGGCCCTGGGCGGCGGGCTGGAAATCGCGCTCCAGTCGAACTATCGGACCGTGTCCTCCGGAGCTGGCGCCCTGGCGCTGCCCGAGGCGTTCATAGGCCTGGTGCCTGGCTGGGGAGGCGTCTACCTGCTGCCCAGGCTCATCGGCCCCGAGAACGCCGTGAAGGTGATGATCGAAAATCCCCTCAGCAACAACCGCACCGTTTCTGGTCCGGAGGCCTACCAACTGGGCATCGCCGATGCGATGTTCGAGCCCGCGGACTTCCTTGAACGATCCCTGGAGTGGGCTGCTCGGGTCATTTCCGGGGAGGTCACTCCTGAACGGGCCAATGCAGTGGATGCAGCGGACGCCGCAGTGGCGGCGCGCTGGGCTGCTGCCGTGGAATCCGGTCGTGCCTTTGTCGAGGCGAAAACTTCAAACGCGGCCCCCGCGCCCGGCAAGGTCCTTGACATCATGGAGGCCAACAGGACCACGACCCAAGCGGAGTCCGCTGACCTCGAATGTGCAACACTCGCGGACCTGATGCAGACTGACGAGTTCCGGGCCACCGTCTATGCCTTCCTTGACCTCGTCCAGAAGAGGTCCAAGCGGCCGGCAGGCGCCCCCGACGCCAGGCTTGCACGTCCCGTCACCAAGATCGGCGTCGTTGGCGCCGGGCTGATGGCAAGCCAACTGGCGCTTCTCTTTGCCCGGCAGCTCAAGGTTCCCGTGGTCCTGACCGATGTGGACCAGGAGAGGGTGGACAAGGGCGTGGGCTTTGTCCATGCGGAGGCAGACAAGCTCCTGGCAAAACGGAAGATCTCTGCCGATGCGGCAAACCGCCTCAAGGCCCTCGTGACCGGTTCAGTCTCCAAGGAGGCGTTTGCGGACGCCGACTTCGTGATTGAAGCGGTGTTCGAAGAGCTGCAGGTCAAGAAGCAGGTTTTTGCGGAGGTTGAAGCCATTGTTTCAGCGGAATGCATCCTCGCCACCAACACGTCCAGCCTGTCGGTCACGGAAATGGCGGCCGACCTGCAGCATCCGGAACGGCTGGTCGGCTTCCACTTCTTCAACCCAGTGGCTGTCATGCCGCTTGTAGAGATCGTCCGGGCACCAAAGACGGCCGACTCGGTACTGGCTACCGCCTTTGAGCTGTCGAAGGGTCTCAAGAAGACGGGGGTCCTGGTCAAGGACGCGCCCGCGTTTGTGGTGAACCGCATCCTGCTGCGTCTTATGGGCGAAGTCATCTCCGCCTTCGACGAAGGAACTCCTGCCGAAGTGGCGGACACCGCGCTCCGCCCCATGGGCCTGCCCATGACACCCTTCACCCTGGCAGCCATGGTCGGCCTTCCGGTAGCCCAGCATGTCCAGGAATCACTGCACGCGGCATTCGGCGATCGCTTTCCGGTCTCCCAGAACCTGCAGAAGCTCATCGATAACGGCGTGAAGAGCCTCTGGGTTCCCGGCCCCGACAGGACGCCCGTCATTCCGGCCGAGACACTGTCGCTAATGTCCTTCGACAACAGGCCCTCCGGCAGCGATGAAGTCCTTCGCCGCACTCAGGACGCGCTGGCAGAGGAAATCGGCCTCATGCTGTCAGAAGGAGTCGTGGCCGGACCCGAGGACATCGACCTGTGCGTGATCCTGGGCGCGGGCTGGCCCATGTTCCTGGGGGGAATTACCCCCTACCTGGATCGGACAGGCGCTTCCGAGCGGGTCAACGGCCGACGGTTCCTGCCGCCGGGAGTAGCGTCAGCCGCCTAGGCTCCTCGACTACGGTTGCTCAGGAGGCCTGCTGTCCGATGTTGCTCCGAGACGTAAGGTCCGCGCGAAAGCGCCGATTGAACCCAGGAGTTCCTCGAAGCACTGTTCCGGATTGTTCCGCATAACAATCCTCGCGTTCGGCTTCCCGTCCCAATGCCGACCAAAGTCGGCCACCGTGGTCCCCCTCAACAATGGAGATTCTGTCTCCACTTCCACGGTGGCCGACTCCGCTACGAACTCCGCCCTACCGATCGCGACTGCTGCCGCGAAGGCGTCATGGACGTGGGCCACATAGCCCTGTCCATGGCGTCGGTGGAATTCCAGGTAGAACCGCAGCGCATCGGACAGGCAAGCTACCAAGGGGTTATCAGAAGAGCTTCGATCCCCTTCTCGCTGGTCCGGATGCATCACTTCCGGCGGCATGGAGCCTGCCTTTTCTCCGAGGAGCCGCACATGCTCGGGCCGCAATTCGATGCGTTCGGTTGTTTCGAGGGCACAGACCACCGGCAGCTTCTCTTCGGGCAGGCCACGATACGCGGCGAAGACTTCCTTTGCAGCGTGCGGGTCGACGGAAACATTCCATTCGGCCGTGGGCGTCGTATTGCCGGGATAGTTGAAGCATCCGCCCATGAGAACCAGCCCCTTGAGGAGCAGCGGGAGGTCCGGCTCTTCCCGTAAGGCAAGGGCAAAGTTCGTGAGCGGACCCGTCACCAGGCCTGTGATCTCCCCGGGATGGGCGCGGACCTCGTCCACCCAGATTTCGACGGCGTGCCGCTCCGACAGCTGCCTTGCCGGTGCCGGCAGCGTTGCGTAGCCAAGCCCCTGAGGTCCGTGTGTCTCCTCGGTGGTTCGCAGCTTCAGTTCAAGGGGCTGCTCGGCTCCCAAGGCTACCTCGACGTCGGACCGGCCGCACAGTTCCAGCAGGGCGAGGTTGTTCTTCGCCACTTGCCGGGCATCGACGTTCCCCCCCGTGCACGTAATGGCCTGGAGATGGACTTCCGGCCTGGAGAGCAGGTAGACCAGCGCCACGGCGTCGTCGATGCCCGTGTCCGCGTCCAACAGGATCCGCAGCTGCTCCCGCTCCATCAGAACAATGCCACTTTCGGGCTGCGGGGGAAGATCTCGTCCAGCTCCGCCCGCTCGCTGTCTGTCGGCACCCAGCAAACAGCCTCGGCATTCTCGCGGACCTGCTCCGGGCGCGTGGCCCCGGCAATAACGCTTCCGACGGCGGACTGGGCGGCCAGCCAGGAGAAGGCCAGCTGGACTTCGCTCAGGCCGCGCTCCTTCGCGAACTGGCTGAAGCGATCCAGCTGTTCCCAGTCGGCGTCGTGCACCAGGTGGGTTCGGGTGTGGCTGAGCCGTGAACCGGCAGGGGCGTTTCCCTGCGAGTACTTTCCGGTCAGCAGTCCATTGGCCAGCGGGAAGTAGGGAAGGACGCCCAGGCCATAAGCCCTGGCGGCGGGCAGCACCTCCAGCTCCGCCCGCCGATCCAGCAGGTTGTAGTGGTTCTGTGCGGAAATGAATCGTGCAGTACCCAGGTTCCGCGCCACGAACTCGGCCTCGGCGATCTGCCAGCCCGCGAAATTGGAGTGGCCGATGTAACGGACCTTCCCGCTTGTCACCAGGTCATCGAGGGCAGCAAGGGTTTCCTCGATGGGCGTCTGGGGATCCGGGCTATGGAACTGGTAGAGGTCGATCCAGTCGGTATCCAGCCTGCGCAACGAGGCCTCGACTGCCTGGATGATGTAGCGCCTCGACCCTCGGGCTCCAAAATCCCTGCCGTTGGTGCCGCGCATGTCCAGGCCGAATTTGGTGGCGATAATGGCGTCATTCCGTCGGCCGGCCAGAGCCCTGCCGAGCATGACTTCACTGAGCCCGGGTTCGCGGCCGTAGCTGTCAGCGACGTCGAAGAGAGTGATTCCGGCGTCGAGGGCTGCAGAGACTACTGCGTCGGTCCCCTCTTGGGACTGGGTGGCGGTGTTGGCGCGTCCGAGGTTATTGCAACCGAGTCCCACAACGGAGACGGCAAGTCCGGAACGTCCAAGGCGGCGGTAATGAATCATGGATTCACCCTATACCGGGGTACTGATGTTGTTTGGGGGCCGGGTGTGGTTCGGGGCCGGTCAGGAAGGATTGGCCGGTCAGGAAGGATTGAAGGACAACCCCTGGTCATCCATGGCCTCCTGAAGCTGGGCCATGGCGGTGGGGCCGATGCCATGCAGTGCGGCAGTCTCCTTCTCGCCGTAGTCCACCAGCTGCTCGAGGGTTTCAATCCCCTCATGCGCAAGGGCCCTTCGCGCGGGCGCCGACAGGCCTTTGGGCAGGGGGGTGTGTCCGGGCCAATTGCTTCGTCTAGCCATGAATGTGCCCTCCTGGTATCGCCGGGTGTTTCTTAGAGGGTAAAGCCAGCGCCTGCTTTGGGCGAGTGCTTGGCCTTGAAAGTCGACGTGTCCCCGAAGGGTGCGGCGCCGATGCTGAGCTTGGTAAAGTCCAGGTCCTCCCCGCGGATGCAGACCTTGATGGCGTTCACGGCCTTGTTGACGTCCGGGCAGAGGCAGAAAATGTTGAGCCGCGAGTCTGCGATCTCAGAGCGTTCCACGGTACCAAGTCCACGCCATGCCAGATGACCGGTGAGGGCTGCCGTGGCCTTGCGTTCGAGGTACTTGTCCCGCTCAGTGCCGTCCTTGGATTTGAGCGCGAACTGGGCAACCACCCAGTGCTGTTCTTCCTGCGGGATCTCCGAAAAGCCGTCTTCCTGGCACTGCGCTGCAAACGCCTCCATAAGGCCGTTCCCCGCATCTTCGCCGTCGACGTCGGTGGCATCCGTTTCGCTCTGGTGCCCGACAGCCCCGTGATTTACCACGAATTGGCCGAATTCCTCGTCGACCCATGCTTCCCTGAAGCGAAGGGTGCCGTCGTCGTCGCGCTTATATACACGGATGATGCCGCTCATGTGATCCTCATAGTTTGGGCAGGCTTCCCGTGGTGGGGTGTTCCTGCCCCGGGAGCGGCCGGGCGAAAGGCACCTTGGTGCCAAGGACTTGGGCCACGACGTCGTGCGTGATTTGCTGTGCGGTCAGCCCCACCCGTTCCAGGATCTGCTTGCGGGTGCCGTGGTCCAGGAACTCGACCGGCAGCCCGACTTCGTTCAGGGCAGTATCCACGCCCGCTGCGCGCATCTCCTGGCGGATCCTGGAACCTACGCCTCCGGCGCGTACGCCGTCCTCGATGCAGATCACGAGGCGGTGCCGGGCGGCGAGGGCGATGATCGATTTGCGGACCGGCAGTACCCAGCGAGGGTCCACCACTGTGGAGCTGATGCCTTGGGCTCCCAGGCGGGATGCGACGTCAAGGGAGAGTTCGGACATTGCCCCCACGCTGACAATCAGCACATCGTTCTCGGTGGAACCTTCCGGGCGGCGGGCAAGGATGTCGACGCCATCATGGAGGCGTTGCAGGGCTTCGACCTCGCTGCCAACGCTGCCCTTCGAGAATCGGACCACCGTGGGTGCATCGTTGACGGCCACAGCTTCACGAAGCTCTTCACGGAGCCTGGTGGCGTCCCTAGGGGCGGCCAGGTGGAGCCCGGGGACGATCTGGACCATGGCCATATCCCACATGCCGTGATGACTGGCGCCGTCGGGGCCAGTGACCCCTGCACGGTCCAGGACCACAGTGACGCCGGCTTTGTGGAGCGCCACATCCATGAGGAGCTGGTCAAAGGCCCTGTTGAGGAACGTAGCGTAGACGGCGACGACGGGATGCAGCCCGCCGAAGGCCATTCCCGCCGCAGAGGTCAGGGCGTGCTGTTCGGCGATTCCGACGTCGAAGACCCGCGACGGGTGGCGTTGGGCGAACTTGTGAAGGCCGACCGGAATGAGCATGGCACCGGTGATGCCGACGATGTCCTCACGCTCGTCGGCGATCTCGGCTATTTCATCGGCAAAAACCGATGTCCATGACTCGGCGCCCGGAGAGCCGGTGGGCTCCCCCGTTTCGGGATCGATGACGCCTACAGCGTGGAACTGGTCGTCTTCGTGCGCGCGTGCGGGGGCGTAGCCGTGGCCCTTCTCCGTCATCGCATGCACGATGACGGGGCCGCCGTAGTTGCGCGCGGTGGTCAGGGCGTTCTCCATGGCCTGGAGGTTGTGGCCGTCCACAGGACCGATGTACTTCATGCCGAGGTCCTCGAACATACCCTGGGGAGCCCACCAGTCCTTGATGCCCTTCTTCATGGCATGCAGGCTCTTGTAGGTGAACTGCCCCAGCGGGCCGCCGCTCTGGAGCCTCTTCTTCCACCAGTCCAGGGCCACTTCGTAGGCAGGAGCTGTGCGCAAGGAGTCGATGGTGGGACGCAGCGAGGCCAGGTAGTCGGCAAAGCCTCCCACCGTGGGTGCGTAGGAGCGGCCGTTGTCGTTGACAACAATCACCACCCTGCGGCGCTTGTCCGCGGCGATGTTATTGATGGCCTCCCAGGCCATTCCGCCGGTCAGGGCGCCATCGCCGACGACGGCAATCACGTAGCGGTCGCCGTCGCCCGTGAGCATCCGGGCGCGCGAGATGCCGTCGGCCCATGACAGTGAGGAGGAGGCGTGGGAGCTCTCCACGATGTCGTGCTCCGACTCGCCACGGTCAGGGTAGCCGGAGAGGCCGCCCTGTTGGCGCAGGGTGCTGAAATCCTGCCGACCGGTCAGGAGCTTGTGGACGTAGGACTGATGGCCCGTGTCAAAAACGACGCTGTCCCGCGGGGAATCAAAGATTCTGTGGACCGCAAGCGTGAGCTCGACGACACCCAGGTTGGGACCCAGGTGCCCGCCAGTCTGTGACACGTTGGAAATCAGGAACTCCCTGATTTCGCCGGCAAGCTGGTCCAGCTGCGCCTGGGACAGTTTGCTCAGGTCCTGCGGACTCCGGATTGTCTCCAAGATTCCCAACGGCCCCTCCTTAGGGTGATAGACATGCCTTTTAACTCTAACGCCTCGGGCTGTACCCCCAACCCCGGAAAGCCAGCAGCCCCGGCTGGTTCGTGACCTGCCGGGGCTGCTGGTTCGACGTCGTCGAGGATTCCCTTATGCCGAAATTTGGCGCAGCACGTACTGCAGGATACCGCCGTTGCGGTAGTAGTCAGCCTCGCCCGGGGTGTCGATGCGCAGGACCGCGTCGAAGGACTTGGTGGTGCCGTCCTCGGCCGTCGCGATGACCTTGAGCGTCTTCGGGGTAGTGCCGTTGTTCAGCGCCGTGACGCCCTCGACCGCGAAGGTCTCGGTTCCGGTCAGGCCCAGCGTCGCGGCGGATTCACCGGCCGGGTACTGCAGGGGCAGGACGCCCATGCCGATCAGGTTGGAGCGGTGGATGCGCTCATAGCTTTCGGCGACGACCGCCTTGACACCGAGGAGTGCGGTTCCCTTGGCTGCCCAGTCGCGGGACGAGCCGGAGCCGTATTCCTTGCCGGCCAGGACCACCAGCGGGGTACCGGCTGCCTGGTAGTTCTGCGCGGCGTCGTAGACGTAAGCCTGCGGGCCGCCGTCCTGGGTGAAGTCCCGGGTGAAGCCACCCTCGACGCCGTCCAGGAGCTGGTTCTTGATACGGATGTTCGCGAACGTTCCGCGGATCATGACCTCGTGGTTGCCACGGCGGGAGCCGTAGGAGTTGAAGTCCTTGCGCTCTACGCCGTTGGCGAGGAGGTACTGTCCCGCAGGGGTGTCCGACTTGAAGGAGCCGGCCGGGGAAATGTGGTCCGTGGTCACGGAGTCCCCAAGCTTCAGCAGGACTCGGGCACCGGTAATGTCGCTGACCGGGTCCGGCTGGGCCTTCATGCCTTCGAAGTACGGAGGCTTCCGGACATAGGTGGAGTTCGGATCCCAGGCGAAGGTGTCGCCGGCCGGGGTGTCGAGGGCCTTCCAGCGCTCGTCGCCGTCGAAGACGCCCTCGTAGCCCTTGGCAAACATGCCTTCGTCGATGGAGGAGTCGATGACCTGCTGGACCTCAACCGGGTTCGGCCAGATGTCCTTGAGGAAGACGTCGTTTCCGGCTTCGTCCTTGCCCAGGGCATCGGTGTCGAAGTCGAAGTCCATGGTGCCGGCAAGGGCATAGGCGATGACCAGCGGCGGAGAAGCCAGGTAGTTCATCTTGACGTCCGGGTTGATGCGGCCTTCGAAGTTGCGGTTTCCGGAGAGCACCGCGGTCACGGAGAGGTCGTTGGCCTGGATGGCCTCGGAGATCTCGGGCTCCAGCGGACCGGAGTTGCCGATGCAGGTGGCGCAGCCATAGCCGACGATGTAGAAGCCAAGCTTCTCCAGGTAGGGGGTCAGGCCTGACTTCTCGTAGTAGTCGGTGACAACCTTGGAGCCCGGGGCAACCGAGGTCTTGACCCATGGCTTGGCGGTGAGGCCCTTGTCGACGGCGTTGCGCGCCAGCAACGCGGCGGCCAGCATCACCGAGGGGTTCGAGGTGTTGGTGCAGGAGGTGATCGAGGCGATCGAAACTGCCCCGTGGTCCAGCTCGAATTCGCGGCCGTCCGCAGTTACCACGTGCGCCGGCGAGGACGGGCGGCCCTCGGCACCTTCGGCTGCCGACTCAACCCGCGACGTCTCCGTGGCGTGCGCGTCTGCATGGGTGAAGGACGGAGCGTCGGATGCCGGGAAGGACTCCTCGAGTGACTCATCCACGCTGCCGTCTTCAATGGCGACATAGTTGTGGATGTCCTTGCGGAACTGCTCCTTGGCATCGCTGAGCTCGATGCGGTCCTGGGGACGCTTCGGGCCGGAGATGGACGGGACCACAGTGGACAGGTCCAGTTCGATGAACTCCGAGAAGCGCAGTTCGCGGGAGGGATCGTGCCAGAGGCCCTGTTCCTTGGTGTAGGCCTCGACGAGGGCTACGTTTTCCTCGGAGCGGCCAGTCAGGCGAAGGTAGTCGAGGGTGACGTCGTCGATGGGGAACATGGCTGCCGTGGAACCGAATTCCGGGCTCATGTTACCGATCGTGGCGCGGTTGGCCAGCGGCACGGCGGCCACGCCTTCACCGTAGAACTCCACGAACTTGCCAACGACGCCGTGCTTGCGCAGCATTTCGGTGATAGTCAGCACGACGTCCGTAGCAGTGGCGCCGGCGGGGATGCTGCCGCTGAGCTTGAAGCCAACGACGCGCGGGATCAGCATCGAGACCGGCTGGCCGAGCATGGCAGCTTCGGCTTCAATGCCGCCAACGCCCCAGCCAAGGACACCCAGGCCGTTGACCATGGTGGTGTGCGAGTCGGTGCCCACGCAGGTGTCCGGGTAGGCGCGCACGACGCCGTCCACTTCACGGGTCATGATGGTGCGTGCCAGGTATTCGATGTTGACCTGGTGGACGATGCCGGTTCCCGGCGGGACAACTTTGAAGTCGTCGAACGCGGTCTGGCCCCAGCGCAGGAACTGGTAGCGCTCACCGTTGCGCTGGTATTCGATCTCCATGTTGCGCTCCAGTGCGCCGGAGTTTCCGAAAGCGTCGATCTGCACCGAGTGGTCGATGACCATTTCCGCGGGTGCCAGCGGATTGACCCGCTTGGGGTCGCCGCCGAGGTCCTTGACGGCTTCGCGCATGGTGGCCAGGTCAACGACGCAGGGGACGCCAGTGAAGTCCTGCATGATGACGCGGGCCGGGGTGAACTGGATCTCGGTGTCGGGCTCGGCATTGGGATCCCAGCCGGCCAGGGCGCGGACGTGGTCAGCCGTAATATTGGCGCCATCCTCGGTCCGCAGGAGGTTTTCAAGCAATACCTTAAGGCTGAACGGAAGGCTTTGGGCGCCTTCTATGGAGTTCAACCGGAAAATTTCATAATCGGTGCCGGCTACATTCAGTACGCCTTTGGAACCGAAGCTGTCCACAGTGCTCATGGCAGGACTCCTCTCGCAACAGTTTCATCTTTGTCGCGCGGTTGACCGCTTGCTAGTTAGGCGTGCCTTACTTTGAGGCGGGGCACAGGGGCAGCCGAATACACTGGCGCGACCCGGGACCATCAGCCCCGGCTATCAGCCCCATCGTAGTGCCAACAAGGCTTTTGGGGCAGGGCCTGCGGCACCCCCGGCGCATGTCCTCACGGCGGCCCCACGGCGCCCGCCCATCCATAGTTCCCGCACAGGGGGCCTTAGGATTCGGGCACCAACAGGGCAACAGTTTCCAGATGGTGGGTGTGCGGATAAAGATCGAAGGCGCGCAGACGCTCCAACCGCCACCCGCCCTGCTGGAAGTAACCGAGATCACGCGCAAAAGAAGCCGGATCACACGACACATAGGCCACCGCGCGCGGTCCGGTGGCAATCAGCTGGTTCACCACGTTCTTGCCTGCCCCGGCGCGGGGCGGGTCCAGGATGAGGGAATCGAAGCTTCGGGCGCGCTGGCGGAGGATCCGTTCGACGCGACCCTGGACGATTTCCACCTGCGGCTGGCCATGCAGGTTCTTGCGGGCATCACGGCTGGTGCCGGGAGACCCCTCCACCGAGAGCACGGATCCGGTGACCCCTACTGCATCGGCAAGGGGTGCCGTAAACAATCCTGCTCCCGCGTACAGATCGGCAACGACGGCTCCCGAGGCGAGATACCCGCCGTCGTGCAGGAAGTCCCTTACCGCTCCCACCAGCGTCTCGGGAGCATCCTTGTGGATCTGCCAGAAGCCCTCGCCGGTGACCCGGTATTCGTGCCCCGCGGCACTTTCCTGCACCCAGGTACGCCCGCGGAGCTGCAGCACTTCACCCTTTTCGGGATCGAAGGTAGCCACGGATATGTCCTGGGGAAGGCGGGCCAGCAGGGCATTGAGTCTCTTTGGGCGCATCCCCTCCGACGGGGCCAGCAACACCAGGGGCCGCGAGCCGTTAGCCGGGGCGGCCACTTCCACGCGGCCTATTCCATTCAGCTCGGCTTCCCAGAGCCTGAGGTCATTGATTCCGGAACTCGCCAGAGGCATGTCCCTGACAGGGATAACGACGTCGGAGCGGTGGGGGTGCATGCCCAGATGGCCGCCCGGCGTGACGGCGAAACTTGCCCGGGTACGCCAGCCGAGTCCGTTGTCGGCACTGCTTCCTGCTGCAGCTCCCACCGCCTCGACCTCGGTCAGGAGTTCGATTCCGGCGAGCCGCTTTAGCTGTTCGGCGAGCACCTCGGCCTTCAGGGCACGCTGCCTCTGGAGGGAAATGTGCCCCAGTTCCGCACCGCCCACGGGAGGACCGCCGGCCTGCCAGGCAGCAACCGAATCTGCCAGGTCCCAGACGTGGGGCACTCGGTCCGGTGATGGTTCAAGGACCTCGACGACGTCGGCTCGCCAGAAGCGCGACGCCTCTCCGGCGTCGGTCAGGCGTATGCGCACCCTCTCACCGGGGATGCCATGGCGGACGAAGATCACCCTGCCTTCATGCCGGGCAACGAAATGGCCGCCGTGCGCAATGGGGCCGATTTCAACCACCATTTCCGTTCCTGCCGAGGTGGTTGGCAGGGCAGCAGAGGTGTAACCGGAAGTGTCGGGCGAATTAGTGTGGGGGGTCATGTCAGGTCCTGGAGGCTCTTGGCTTCTTCAGAGGATTTCAGCTGCCAAGGGACGCTTGCCACCATGACACCAGGCTCGAAGTGAAGCCTTGTCTTGATTCGGAGGGCCGTCTGGTTATGGACCAGCTGTTCCCACCATTTGCCGACCACGTACTCGGGGATGTAGACAACGATGAGGTCGCGCGGTGATTCCCTCCGCATGTTCTTGATGTATTCCATGATCGGAGTGACGGTTTCACGGAACGGACTCGCGAGGACAGTGAGGGGCACCGGAATCTCAAGCTTCTCCCAGTCTCGGATGGTCTGCTGGGTTTCCGTCGGATCAATGTCTACGATGATGGCATCCAGCCTTGAAGGCCTCGATGCCCGGGCGTAGGCGAGGGCCCGGAGCACGGGCTTACGGACATGGGAGACCAGGATTACGGCATGAACGCGTGTTGGCAATGCCCGCGGGGAGGAATCCTCGTCAATGGCCAGCTCTTTGGCCACGTTGTCGTAGTGCGCCCGGATGCTCCACATGATCAGGTACAGCACGAACATGGCAAGCAGCGCGATCCAGGCGCCCTGTTCGAATTTGGTGACCAGCACGATGGTCAGGACCAGCGCCGTCATCCCGAAACCCACCATGTTGATAGTCCGGGACTTGATGATCCTGAGGCGTGCAGCCCTTTCCCGTGCGAGCTTCAGTTCCCGGCCCCAGTGCCGCACCATTCCCAGTTGGCTGGCCGTGAAGGAGATGAAGACGCCCACGATGTATAGCTGGATAAGTTTTGTGACGTCGGCGTTGAAGGCGAGGATCAACACGAGAGCGCCTGCGGCGAGGGCCAGCACGCCGTTGCTGAAGGCGAGCCGGTCCCCCCTTGTCCTCAGCTGCCGTGGCAGGTAGCCGTCCTGGGCAAGGATGGAACCCAGGACCGGGAAGCCGTTGAAGGCTGTGTTGGAGGCGAAGACGAGGATAACTCCGGTAGCCGCGACCACAATGTAGAACGGAATGGAGCCGGGACCAAAGATGGTCTGCGCGATCTGGCTGATGGCGGGGTTCTGGATGTACCCCTCCGGGAGGGGCCTGCCGTCGAGCAGGAATTCTGTCGCCGGATCCAGCACGATATGGACCTTTGTGGCGTTGGCCAGGTAGATGATGCCGGCGAGCATGGCGGAGGCGATCACGCCCAGCAGCAGCAACGTTGTAGCCGCGTTTTTGCTCTTGGGCTGCTTGAAATTGGGCACCCCGTTGCTGATGGCTTCAACGCCGGTCAACGCAGCGGCGCCCGACGAGAAGGCCCGAAGTAGAAGGAATGCGCCGGCGAGGCCCACGAGGCCTTCGTCAAAACCGGGCGCCGGAACAATTTCGAAGGCCGCGGAGGGTGCCAGGCCAAGCTGCCCGGTCATCGCCTGGAAGATGCCGATCGCGGTCATGCCGAGGATGGACGCCATGAAGATGTAGGTCGGAACGGCGAAGACCCGGCCCGCTTCCTTGATGCCCCGCAGGTTGGCCAGCGCCAGGATCACGACGCCGATGGTCGCGATGAGGGCCTCTTCTCCGTGGAGCGCCGGAACTGCGGTAGAAAGGTAGGTGGCTGCCGAGGACATCGACACCGCGACTGTCAGGACGTAATCGACCAGGAGTGCGCTCGCAACGGTGAGCCCGGCCTGCTTGCCAAGGTTCACGTTGGCGATCTCGTAGTCTCCGCCGCCGGACGGGTAGGCATGTACATTCTGGCGGTAGGACGCGACGACGGTCAGCAGGACAACCATGACCGCGAGACCGACCCACGGGGACAGGGCCACAGCGCTGACGCCTGCGAGGGCAAGGGTGAGGAGGATTTCGTCCGGGGCGTACGCCACGGAGGACAGGGCATCCGAAGCGTAAACAGGCAGCGCGATCCTCTTGGGGAGGAGGGTATGGACCATCCGCTCGTTCCGGAACGGCCGGCCCACGAGGACACGCTTCAGAATTGTCAGCACTCCACAAAGCTAGTCTGATTCCCGCTTGATGTCATGACGGCTCCGCGCCCCGGTAGAGTCGTAGCAGCAGGGGGGTTAATCCGCCTGCGCGCACTGGAATGCGCCGAACCGGCAAGTCAGGAGGCATAGTTGGCCCACTTCGTGATCATGGGCTGTGGACGTGTTGGAGCAACTCTCGCCCACACCCTTGAAGATGCCGGCCATTCCGTTGCCATCATCGACCAGGACGAACGCGCCTTCCGGCGGCTCCGCAGCGGCTTCACGGGACGGAAGGTTACCGGCGTCGGCTTTGACCGTGACACGCTGAAGCAGGCCGGCGTCGAAGAGGCCTATGCCTTCGCCGCAGTATCCAGCGGTGATAACTCCAACATCCTTGCCACCCGCGTGGCCCGCGAAACCTTCCACGTCTCGCACGTAGTCGCCCGGATCTACGATCCCGGGCGGGCCGAAATCTACCAGCGCCTGGGCATCCCCACAGTCGCAGCGGTCCGCTGGAGCGCCGACCAGGTCCTCCGCAGGATCCTTCCAGAGCAGCACATGGCCGGAGATTTCCGCGAGCCCTCCGGCCGCCTTGTCCTCGCTGAAGTGGACCTGAACGCCGGATGGATCGGGCACTCCCTTGCCGAAATCGACAAGGCCGCAGGAATCCGCGTGGCTTATGTCACCCGGTTTGGCGAGGGCCTGCTCGCCGGGCCCGGCACTGCCTACCAGGAAGGTGACACAGTCCACGCCATGCTCGCGTTGGAGCGCAGCTCAGAAGTGGCCCGCATCCTCGCCAAAGCCCCCGTCAAGGAGTCGTAGTGAAGGTTGTCATTGTAGGTGCCGGCAGTGTTGGCTCCTCCATCGCGAGGGAACTTCTCGCGCACAAGCACGAAATCCTCCTGATCGACCTCAAGCCCGAAGTCATCGGCAAGAGCGGCCTGCGTGGAGCCCATTGGCTTGTAGGCGATGCCTGTGAACTGAGCACGCTTCAGGACGCCAGGCTGGAAGATGCCGACGTCGTTGTTTCGGCCAGCGGTGATGACAAGGTCAACCTGGTGGTTTCCCTGCTGGCAAAAACCGAATTTGGTGTGGGCAGGACGGTGGGGCGGGTCAACAATCCCAAGAACGACTGGATGTTCAACGACTCCTGGGGAGTTGATGTTGCGGTGAACACGCCGCAGCTGATGACTGCCCTGGTTGAGGAGGCCGTGGAGATAGGGGACCTTGTGAGGCTCCTGACGCTTCAGACCGGAGTTTCATCGCTCGTGGAGTTCACCGTTCCGCATGATTCGCATGTTATCGGCAGCACCGTGGGAGCCATCGACTGGCCAGAGGATACTACCCTCGTGGCGATCCTGCGGGACCACGCTCCCATCACTCCCAGCCGGGACGACGTGATCGACGGCGGCGACGAACTGTTCTTCGTCACTACCATCGCGGCTGAGGACGGCCTCAGGTCGCTCTTGTCCCCCAGCGGGGCCGCGACCGAGACTCCCTCAGTCGTCACCAGCGGGGAAGCCGCGGATCAGGCGCCCGACGACGACGGCTTCGACGGCTGAGGCGTCGCGGGTACGGGCCGAGTGAGCAGCCAGGCGACCCACAGTCCAAGGATGTACAGTGGAGCGCCCATCAGCAGGCGAGTGGTTGCCAGCGCTGCGAGCCCTTCCTCACCCAGGAAGTAAAGCGGAACCTGCACCACTAGCCGAAGCGCCAGGACCGTGACGATTACCCAAGTACCCAAGGCATACACCTTCACCCGTCGGGGGTCCTTGCGCCACTCAAGTCCCTCGCTGCGAATGAACCCGAAAAGGAGCCCCGCTATCGGCCATTTGAGGGCGATCGATATCACCATCGCCAGGATGTAGCCGATGTTGGTGAAGAAACCCAGGACGTAGAAGTCCTCGGCCTTGCCTGTGGTGTTGGCGAGCCAGGCGGAAATTCCGACGCCAACGATCCCGGCCAGTGCCTGGGTCAGCGGACGCCGCTGCACCAGCCTGACCACGGTGAAGGCGGCTGCGGCAGCAAGGGCTGCCACCAGGGAAATCCCCAACTCCCGGGTCACGGTGAAGCAGACAAGGAACACGAGTCCTGGCAGGATGCTTTCGGCGATCCCCTGGACGCCTCCGGCAGATTTCAAAACGTCGATGTTGCCGTCGCTCCGGCGGTGAAGGCCCGCCTTCTCCGCGTAGCCCGCAGCGACGCCGGCAATCGTCGGCGTTGGATCCTGGGCTTGACGCTCGGAGACCCGTTCGGCTGGGACCTGCCCGGGTGAGACAGGCTCAGGCGAGACATCCTCAGGGGACGGGCCTGACGTCGGCGGTTTCTGCGGTTCTGAGCCGTTGGCGACGGTCATGGATTCTCCTGGCGGGACAGTATCTCGTAGCGGGGGTTGAACATTGTGTGCAGGCCGTCGCGCATGGTCACCATGCCTTCAAGGCGCAGTCGCACTCCGGCTTCGATGCCGGGAACGCGTCGCCGGCCCAGCCACACGACCCGAAGGCGTTCATGGACGGGCGAACGCTTCCACTCTTCCACAGTGTCAGTGACCATCGCAGAAAAGGATGCCTTCTCACTGGCGGGTTCAAAGGTCACTGATTCGATGAAGCCGCTGCAGGCGATCCGTCCCCGCTGAGGAAGATCGCGAAGGGTATTAATCTCGACGTACTCAGCCGGCGTGGCCATATGGACGCCGTCAGCCAATCTGCGTGATCTCCGGGCCCCGCTCCGGTTTCTCGAACGCCGGAGCTCCCTGGGGTGCTCCATGCTGTCCGGGAGCTGCAGCGTCTTTCGGAAGGCGGAGCTGCAGGAGGTCACGGGGAGGCATCGGGTTGTCGCCCCGAATCACGACTACCTGGCGGAAGAGTCCTTCCAGCCCGGCGGCGGCTTCGCGACTCAACGCCGCTTCGCCACCAAGGACGCCACGAAGGAACCAGCGGGGACCGTCGACGCCCATAAAGCGGGCAGCACGGTAGCCACTACTGCCGTCCGCGGCCTGGGCCGGCAGTTTTGCTACCAGCTCCTTGCCGAATGTGCCGTCGATCTCCTCGACTTCGCCGCCCTGGCTCGCGACAGACTGTCCGATCTGTTCACGGATTTCGTCCCAGAGACCTTCGGAGCGCGGGGCCGCGAAGGCCTGGAGCTGCAGGCTGGAGCCATTCAGGTCCATGGTGACGGCAACCACGCGCTGGCTGGCTTCCTCGACTTCCAGGCGGAGCTGCAGTCCTTCCTGGGGCGCGATGAGGAGCGCACCGAGGTCGACGTAGCCATCCCGGCTGTCGATCTCGCTGATATCAAAGGGACCCTTCGCCAAACGGAGGTCACCCTTGGCGGCGGTCGCGCCGCCTTCCTCCACCGGCACTTCAGTGGCAGCGTCAGTGGCTGCCCTGGCCTTCCGCTCGCCAGGTGTTTCCGCATGGCCCGCCTTGGACTTCTTGCCGCGTCCAAAAAGCATTGGATTGTCTCCTTAGTAGTGGCCCTGATCCAGCACGCACCGTAATGCGGGGTAGCTGGATGGCATGGCCGATCAGTGGCCGCGTCCGGCCGGCATCGCTACGCCAGTGGCGCGGAGAAGCCTCCGGTCGATCCAAATCCGCCTGATCCGCGCACGGAGCCGGAAAGTTCCTCGACTGGCACGAACTGGGCGTACTCGACGCGCTGAATAACCATTTGGGCAATTCTATCGCCGCGCTTGAGCTCAATGGGGTACTGGCGGTCCGTATTGAGCAGCGTCACCGCAATCTCCCCACGGTAGCCGGCATCGACGGTGCCAGGGGCGTTGACGATCGTCAGTCCGTGCTTGGTGGCAAGACCCGAACGCGGGTGGATCAGGGCGACAAAACCGTTGGGCAGGGCAATGGACACCCCAGTGGGGACCAGCTTGCGTTCACCGGGTTCAAGGAACACGTCCTCGCGCGCCCTCAAGTCGGCGCCCGCATCACCCGGGTGCGCGTAGGACGGAGCTTCCAAACCGTCGTCGAGCATTTTCAGCTGGACCTGAAGGGTCGGCGCACCATACTCCCGGGGGCTGGCGTCGGGCTGGTTCATCACGGCAGTTTCATCGCTCACAGTCATTCACTCTAGTGCCGGGCTGGTGCCGGGCCCAAGATGGGGCCAAGGGAGCAGAGGCGGCGGAGCGCGGGAAGCAAAGATGAAAAGACCAGTGAAAGGTGGAAAGCTGGGCTCATGCCCGACGTAACCCCGCCTTCCCCTGCCCCTAACGCCCCCTCAGGAGAAACCCAGCCCGTTTTTTCTGAAAAGCTGTGGCCGGCATGGTGGATCTGGCTGGTTTCCGTGGGCCTGTCGGGCGCCGGCATCCTCGTGTTCGCCCCGATTAGCATCACCGCGGGAATCATTGCTGCGGCTGTGATTTTCGCGATCATCGCCACGATGCTCGCGCTGTCCACGCCTCGCATTTCCGTCACCCCGGAGACCCTGCAGGTGGGCCGGGCCAGCATCGAGCGCCGCTTCGTCGGGACGGTGCGGACCTTCCGGGGCGAGGAGGCGACGGCGGAACGCGGCACGCGTCTGAACGCCACGGCCTTCCTCTGCATCCGCGGTTGGATCGACCCGGTCGTACGAATCGAAATCACCGACCCCGCAGACCCGACCCCTTATTGGCTGGCATCCACGCGGAGGCCTGAGGAGCTGGCTGCCGCCCTCGGGACGCCGCCAGCATGACGTCAACCCACCGGGGCCAGTAGCCCCGGGCTGTTACCCTTCGGACCGCTACCCTTCGCACTCCGTGCAGAAGAACTTTCCGTCCCTCTCGAGAGCTATCTGTGAGCGGTGCTTGACGAGGAAGCAGTTGGAACAGGTGAACTCGTCGGCCTGCGGGGGCAGGACGCGCACAAGAAGTTCCTCCCCGGACAGATCCGCCCCTGGCAGCTCATAGCCTTCCGCGAGCTCGGCTTCGTCCAGATCGACAGACGGAGACTGCTTCTCGGTCCGGCGGGTTTTCAATTCCTCAATTGAGTCCTCGCTGGCGTCTTCTTCAGTTTTCCGAGGGGCATCGTAGTCTGTAGCCATGTTCCCTTCTTAGTGTTCGGCAGCGGGCTGGTGTCGCCCTGCTCCCGCTGCTCCTGAACCGCTAGCCGGTTCACCGATGTAAACGCCGGCGAGCAGCTTTTTGTGCCCGATATCGGCCAGATTGTCCTCCTCCCCTGCCGCAATGTCCAGCAGGCTTGAAGATCCCGGAATTTGCCGGAATATCGCGGCACGCCCTTTGGCCTAGTAGGAATTGCCCTGGGCGGGTGGCAGAGTTTCGATTGTCAGTAATGCCATGGTGGAGGATTTTATGCAGGATCTACGGCTAGTAGGCGTCCACGACGACGGCGGGCATCTCCTGTTGAGCGGCACCGGCGGCGAAATGTTCCGGCTTCCGATTGACGAGGCGCTGCGTGTTGCTGCCAGCCGGACCCCGGCACAAGTTGCAGCGAGGTCAACTGCCGCCCCTGTCGCCATGTCTCCCCGCGACATTCAGTCCCGTATCCGAAGCGGCGCCTCTGCCGCCCAGATCGCAGAAATCTCCGGGCTTCCCCTTGCGAATATCCAGCGCTATGAGGGTCCCGTCCTCGCTGAGCGCGACTACGTCGCACAGCAGGCGCGCAAGGTGGAAGTCGCCTCGCCCGCTCCAGGCCATGACATCTACCGTTCTGCCTTTGGTGACAACCCGGCAACCCTTGACCAGATGGTGGCCTATCGCCTGACCGCGCACGGCATCGATTCCTCCAGCGTGGAATGGGATTCGTGGCGCAGGACGGATGGCTCCTGGACAGTCGTGGCACGCTTCGAAGCCAATCCTGCCGCTCCGACAACAATCGGCGAGGAACCTCCCGCCATGTGGACCTTCAGCCCGGCCCGGAAGTCCCTGCAGAATGCCAACCGCTGGGCCCAGCAGCTCAGCGAACTGGAGCCGCTGGACGGCCCCGTCCCCACACGGCGTCTTTCCGCTGTGGCAGACCGACCCTTCGATTTCGAGGCGGACAGCGAAGCCGCAAGCGTGCCACCGCCCGTGGCGCCAGCCAAGGATGCCGACGGCCTGCTGGATATGTTGCGCTCCAGGCGGGGCCAGCGCCTCGGTGTGGACGAAGACGGTGACGACGCCCTCGCGGCCCTCCTGACCAGCGGCGTACCGGCTGCCCACCCTCGGCCCGCAGAGGTCCCGGGCATTGAGCCCACGGAAGCAGAACCCGTCGAATCCGAAGCCCTGGAACCCACCGCTCTTGCCCTGCTACGGGACGAGCGGCGGGACGATGAAGGGCCCAGGGCAGCCGGACAAGAGCAAGAAGGGCGAACGGCGGAAGACCGGACCGTTGAAGACGGGGGCATAGACGGGCGAGGCCTGAGGCGCCGGGACGGACGGCCCACGATCCTTTCACGTATTAGCCTTGCGCCTCGCCCCGAATCCATTCAGAACGATCCATTACGGCTTCATGGGGGCGTCAGCACGGATACCCGGGAGATCACCATGATTCCCGGCCCGTTGAGGCCTATCACAGCCCTGCATCACGGGACGTCCGGACGGCCGGCAGAGGCAGACAAACCCCCGGAAGCCCCTCATGCCCCCAATTCGGACGATGAAGAGGCAGACGTGCTGCCAGGGGAAGCGGAGGGGCAGCACCACTCCGCCCGGTCCACCCGCAAACCGGAAACGCAACGTGCCGGCCTCGATGAACTGCTAGGAGGAGCCAGGTCCGCTTTGGCGCCTACTGGGCCTGCCTCCCTGCCTGTTGCGACAAACGTGTCCGGGCGCCGCAACACCGAGGTGGAATCCGGAAACGGCACGCCGAGGAAAGAGACTCCAGAGGCTGAGCGGCAGCCCGGGCGAGCGAAAAGGTCCAGCGTGCCGAGCTGGGACGAAATCGTCTTCGGCGCGCGCGGAGACTAAGGACAGTCGCCGGGCCGAGGGCTCGTCGGAGCAGTTCCCTGCTGGCTGGTTGAAGTCTGTTGGCGGGCTCGAGTCTGCTGGCGGGCACCCTGCCACAGGCAGGCATCGACTTCGAACGGAAGCAATTGGTCATTCTGCGCCATGAGGTTCGCACCGTGGGCTGTGACCCTTCGCATGTAGTGCCTGCGGCACAATGTTTCGTACTCGACAGTCTCGTCCGTGGTTGAGGCCTCATTGTTGCCTGCGCCACCAGCGCCGTCCTCCCCGGCAATGATCATGGTTACATCGCCAACCACCACCTGGGCGCCTTCGACAACCATGACCCCATTGATGGTGCGCGCGTTATGGATGGCCCTGCGTCCGCACCAGCAGAGGGCCTCCACCTGCAGGACCTGTACACGATCGGCAAGTTCAATGAGCCGCTGCGAGCCGGGGAACAATTGCGTACGGAAATCCGCCGAGATCCCGAAGGCGAAGACGTCCACGTCCATCTCATCCACAACCCTGGCCAGCTGTTCCACTTGGAGCGGTGTGTAAAACTGGGCCTCGTCGCAGATCAGGTAGTCAACCTGGAGTCCCTTGGTCCGACGGAGCACCACTTCGTCCCAAAAATCGGTCTCGGCCTCTACCTCCACCGCATCAGCACGCAGTCCCAGGCGGCTTGAGATGGTGGACTCCCCTGCCCGGTCGTTGCAGCTGAAGCGGATCCCGCCGCGTCCGCGTGCACGATGGTTGTAATCCATCTGCAGCGCAAGGGTGGATTTTCCGCAATCCATTGTGCCTGAGAAGAAGACCAGTTCAGCCACGGCGGCCCTTCCTGCCCGCGGCAGGGAAACAGAGCAGCGGAACTTCCCTCTCGGCCTTCGTCAGTGATCCGTGCTGGCCCACTACTTCCAGGGCGGTCGGACGCACACGCCGCGTGTCATAAAGCGCCAGGGGGTCACGAGCCGCAATCATCACGTCCCCGATGCGCGGGGCGATGCCGTCGTCCAAGGGGCCGAAGAATCCAGCCGCAACTGCCTGCTCCCGTGTGAACGCCCAGATCGTCTCCCCGAAGCGGGACCGCCACGCAGCAAGCAGTGCCTCCCGGTGGCCCTCATCGGCGTCGGGCTCGAGGTACAGGTGAACCATACGCGGTTCGCCGGCGGTGTGGCGCACCCCCGCCACGAGCTCGGGGTCAGCCGAGTAGTCGATCCGCTGGGACTCCGGGACGTCCAGCATCCCGTGGTCTCCCGTCAGCAGGATCGTGGTACCTGCCGGCAGGGTCGAAGCCAGCCGTTTCACCGTCGAATCAAGCTCCTCGAGCTGGTACTCCCACTCGCCGGACTGGCACCCGTAGCGGTGGCCGGCCTTATCCAGTTCGTTGAGGTAGAAGTACATGAGCGTGCGCTTGCCGCCCGCCATGGCCTCGGCGGCCGCCGCGGTCCGGGCATGCAATGTTCGGCCGCCAACGAAGCGTCCGCCGCGTAATGCTGCGCGCGTCATGGGTGAATTGCCGAATTGCGCCAGGCTCACCGTGACGACGTCGACGTGGTCCTCCGCCTGTTCAAAGACGGTCGGGTGCGGTTGCCACTGAAGGGGGTCGACCTTCGCGTCCCAGTTGCCCAGCATATTGACCACTTTGTCCTGGGCCGGGTCCAGGACGTCATAGCCCACCATGCCATGCCCGCCGGGAGTCCGGCCGGTGCCCATGCTGGAAAGTGAGGACGCGGTAGTGGACGGGAATGCCGCATCAAGCCACGCCGGAACCGCTCCCTGGCCCGCATTCATGACGGTTCGCAGGAAGGGCGTGTGTGCAGACTTCTGCTTCAGCAGGCTCCTGCCAAGGCCATCCGCGAGGACAACACAGACATTATCTGCTGCGGGAAGGGCGAGCTGATTGACGAAGCCCGGCACTCCAATGCTGGCTGCCGCGCTGGTCAACACCTCTGCGATCGATTTGCTGCCGTAAAGCGGAGGCTGAGGGAGTTCCGGTGCGGCCGACGTAGGAGCTGTCGCAGCCCGGGTAAGCGGTTGTTGTTGTCCGGGCGCCATCTCAGCGCTGATGCCCGCGGCTCAGCCTGTTCCCAAAGACCCCCGAACGGGGACGGGGAGCGGGAATCGATCCCGAGTGCGAGACCGGGGTACTGCTGGCGGTGTTCACAGCCCTGAGGGCACGCGCGAAGATTTTCGCATCCTGGACCGCTTGAAGACCATCCGCCTCAGCGCTGATGCGCAGGACGATGTCTTCCTGGCTGATCGTTCCGCTGTATCCGTGGTCGGCCTCGCACTGCGGGTCGCCACAGCTTGCCGGACCGACGTCCAGGCGCTGGCCACCTGACCAGGCGATGGATAGCGTCAGTTCCCGCACCGGATCCGTTGGCTTGTAGTTCTGCGGCTGGGCGTACATGTAGCTCAGGACCACGGAGCGGATCTGGGCAACCGGTACCGACTCGGTGGAGATCTGCGCCACGATCTGTTCACCGGCGTCGTCCAGTTGCTGGTCGTCCACATGGGTGATCACCAGCATGTCCTCGGTCAGGACCAGCACCGTAATGTGACGGCGAACTTCCGCGCGGTCAAAGTGCGTTTCGAGGTGAACCAGATGGGCAAGGCAGTCCCGGCCGTCCAGGGCGTCGTCTACGACGTCCGCCACGAGCCGGGGATAGAAGCCTGCCTGTTGCAGGGCCTGGTCGAGGCTCTGTCCCTGCGAGCTGTGGTTGTGCACGATGTGGTGGCCTGAACCGGAGGCATGGGACTGAGGGGTCGACTGTGAGGTCATTCCCCCATTTTCACAGATAGGCTGTTGACTTCATAACCGCGTACTGCCCTTGTGGATTAGCTGCGCATAGCCCTGCGTGCACTGTCGGTGCGTCTGGCGGCGTTGCCTATCCACACTTCGGCGGCAAGGATGCGGGCACCCTCACGCCCCGCCAGGACCGGATTGAACTCCACCAGCGCGATTTCGGGATGTTCGTCCTTGAGCAGGGCCAGCCGCCCCGCCAGGTCTTCGATAGCGGCGACGTCCACCGCGGGAACCCCCTCATAGCCAAAGAGCTTCCTCGACGCCCGAGGCGACCTGATGAACTCGCGGACGTCTGCCGATGACAGCGGAGGAACCCGATGCGCCCAGTCATCCAGGAGGTTGACGGCGTCGCCTGCCAGGCCAAACGACACGACCGGACCCAGCAGGGGATCCTCGATTGCCCGGAAAATACAGGCCTGGCCGACCGGGGCCATGGCCTGGACCTCCATGGCATGCGAGCCGTCGGCCGCAGATTCGTACGACTCCAGCGCACGGCGCATTTGGGCAATGTTCTGGCGAAGCGTGTCCGCGTCCGGGATGTCCAGCCGCACGCCTCCGAGGTCGAGCCTGTGCTTCAAGGCAGGATCGGTGGTCTTGAGCGCCACGGGCCAGCCCAGTTCAGAGGCTGCCGCCACTGCCTGGTCGTCCGTGCTGAAGGACACGGATGGAAGGACCCCAATGGAGTAGCAGCCGAGCAGCCTGGAGGCCTCCCCTGCATTCAGCCGGACAAGCTGCTCGCCCTGCACGCCCCGCAGCCGTTCCTCCAGCAACAGCCTGGCCGCTTCCGGATCACAGCCGGAAGGTTGCACGAAAACGCCCTGGTCCCTGTCCAGCCATTGGGCATAGCGAACCACGGCTGCGAGCGCAGACACGGCAGCTCCCGGGTTCGAGTAGCAGGGCACGGCAGGGGTGGCGGCATCGGCTGCGGCGCTGTCTGTGACCATCCCTTCAACATAAATTGAGGGATCCAGGATCCCGGTGAACGCCGCCACAACGGGCTTGCCTGCAGCCGTAGCGCATTCGGCCAGCACACCGGCAATTTTTTCCACCGTCAGCCCACGTGCCGGAAGCAGGGCCGCGATCACCCCGTGAACGTCGTCCCGGGCCAGAATTCCGGCAAGGCTGCGGCGCAGGGCAGGCAGCGCGACGGACATTCCGGCGTCGAGATCCACGTCTGTGACCAGGGCGGGGACGTCAAGACCGTTGGAGGCCGCGGCGTCGGCTAAGACTTTGCCCATCGCAAGGGAATTGCTGAACACGGCAACCCCCGGGCCTTTAGGCAGCGGCTGGCTGGCCACAACCTGTCCCACGTCCATGAGTTGCTCAATGGTTTCCACCCGGATCACCCCGGCCTGTCGCAGCATCGCGTCCAGCGCTCCCGGAGGCGCCTGCGTTGTACGCACCACATGCCCCGGCGGCAGGCGCAGCCCCATAACGTCGGACTTCGCCACAATGACCGGCTTGCTGCGGGAAAGGCGCCGGGCCAGCCGGGAAAATTTTCGGGGGTTTCCTACGGATTCCAGGTAGAGCCCGACGGCGGCGGTGTCGGCGTCGTCCTCCCAGTACTGCATCATGTCATTGCCCGAGACGTCGGCCCGGTTGCCGGCCGAAAGAAAGGAGGACATTCCGAGGCGGCGGCGGCTTGCGGCGGCATAAAGCGAAACGCCGATCGCGGCCGACTGGCTGAAGAGGCCCAGTCCCCCGCGTCGCGGCATGGCCGGAGCCATGGAGGCGTTCAAGGACACGTCCGGGTTCGTGTTGATGATGCCGAGGGACTCCGGACCGATGACGCGCATTCCGTATTCGCGTGCCTGGCGCACGAGTGCCCGCTGGCGTTCCGGGCCCCGGATTCCGTCGTCGGCAAAGCCTGCCGTGGCCACCACAATGCCCTTGACTCCTGCCCGGGCACACTCGAGCGCTACCTTTGGGACCTCGTCGTAGGGGACGGCGATGACGGCAAGCTGGACAGGTTCGGGGACGTCGCCCAGGCGGCTGTAGGAAAGCATCCCCGCAAGCTCGAAAGCCTCGGGATTGACGGCATAAACGGTCCCGGTGAATCCGCCCTCGATGACGTGCTCAAGCAGCTGGTGACCCACCGTGCCCCATTTGCGGCTGGCTCCGATCACGGCGACCGACGACGGCGCGAGGAGATCCCGGACGCTGCGAGCCTCGGCACGGTGTTCCCGTGCCTCCATGACGGCCCGGGATTTTTCCGTGGGGTCGATGTTGAACCCTACGCTGACGATCCCGTCGTCGAAATGCCTGTTCACCTCGTAGCCGGCGTCGGCGAAGACCATGAGCATCTTGCCGTTCTCCGGCAGGACCTCGGCGGTAAAACGGCGAATGCCGTTCTCGCGCGCGGCTGCTGCCAGGTGTTCAAGGAGGATGGAACCGATTCCGCGGCCCTGCTGGGAATCGGCGATGTTGAAGGCAACCTCCGCCTCGGACGGATCGTCGAGCCGGTCGTAACGCCCGATGCCGACGATGCGTCCGCCGATCGTGATCACAAACGCAACACGGTCCTTATGGTCCACTTCTGTGAAGCGGCGAAGCTCTTTGCTGGTCAGCCTGGACTTGAAGGAGAAAAAACGCAGGTAAATTGAGTTCTGTGACTGGCCGGTGTGGAACTCCTGGACGGCATCGGCATCGTCCGGTGAGATGGGCCTAAGGTGGGCCGTTCCGCCGTCGCGCAGGACGACATCGGCCTCCCAATATTCCGGATATACGCCGACGTCGGCCCGATCCACCATAGGCTTAGCCTAGCTAAGACTTCCGCAGTACACCCTTAAGGATCCACCGACTCCATGGCACGCCGCCAAAGCCCCGCCCGTTCCGGCGAAGA
Organism: Arthrobacter sp. ISL-30; assembly: GCF_018613855.1. GTDB lineage: Bacteria > Actinomycetota > Actinomycetes > Actinomycetales > Micrococcaceae > Arthrobacter. The sequence goes on along the minus strand of NZ_JAGGPK010000003.1, from coordinate 132,111 downwards.
AAACGGGGACTACACAGAGAACATCGTAGATATTGACGTCACCTCCGAAATGGAGGGTTCGTTCCTGGAGTACGCGTATTCCGTGATCTATTCCCGCGCGCTCCCGGACGCCAGGGACGGCCTCAAGCCGGTGCAGCGCCGAATTCTGTACATGATGACGGACATGGGCCTGCGCCCGGACCGAGGCCACGTTAAGAGCGCGCGCGTCGTCGGCGAAGTCATGGGCAAGCTCCACCCGCACGGCGATGCCGCCATCTACGACGCCATGGTCCGCATGGCCCAGGACTTCGCGCTGCGGCTGCCGCTGATCGACGGGCACGGCAACTTCGGTTCGCTCGACGACGGTCCGGCAGCCCCCCGCTACACCGAAGCCCGGCTCGCAGCCCCGGCGTTGACGCTGACAGACCACCTGGACGAGGACGTCGTCGACTTCGTTCCGAACTACGACAACCAGCTGACCCAGCCCGAAGTCCTCCCGGCCGCGTTCCCGAACCTGCTGGTCAACGGCACCACCGGTATCGCCGTCGGCATGGCCACAAACATGCCCCCGCACAACCTTGTCGAAGTGATTTCGGCGGCCCGGCATCTGATTGCCAACCCCGAGGCCACCCTCGGCGACGTCATGAAGTTCATCCCCGGACCGGACCTGCCAACAGGCGGTCGCATTGTTGGCCTGGACGGCATCCGTGACGCCTACGCCACGGGCCGCGGTTCCTTCAAGACGCGAGCCAAGGTGGAAGTGGAGCAACTGTCGGCGCGCAGGACGGGCCTTGTTGTCACGGAGCTGCCGTACATGGTGGGTCCGGAGAAGGTGATCGAGAAGATCAAGGATGCGGTCAACGCGAAGAAGCTGACCGGCATCAGCGACATCATGGACCTCACGGACCGCAACCACGGGCTTCGCCTGGTCATCGAGCTCAAGAACGGTTTCAACCCCAATGCGGTCCTCCAGCAGCTGTACCGGTTCTCGCCGATGGAGGACTCCTTCGGCATCAACAACGTCACTTTGGTGGACGGGCAGCCACAGACGCTCGGCCTGTTGGAGCTGCTGCGCGTCTACGTAGACCACCGCCTGTCCGTAGTACGCCGGCGCACGTCCTTCCGGCTGGGCAAGAAAAAGGACCGCCTGCACCTTGTGGAAGGCCTCTTGATCGCGATCGTGGACATCGACGAGGTCATCCAGATCATCCGCTCCTCCGATGAGGCGGCCGCGGCCCGGGACCGGCTGATGTCCATTTACGACCTCACCGAGATCCAAGCCAACTACATCCTGGAACTGCGGTTGCGGCAGCTGACCAAGTACTCCCGGATTGAGCTGGAGAAGGAGCAGGAGCAGCTGCGCCGCGAAATCGCGGAGCTGGAAGCTATCCTGGCCTCCGACAGCCTGCTCCGGGACGTGGTTTCCGGGGAACTGGCTGAGATCGCCGAAAAATACGGTACTCCTCGCCGCACTGTACTGCTTGAGTCCGAGGCCGTCTCCCCCACTGCCGCAGCCGCCCTCGCCGCAGCCCCGGGCGCCAAGGGCAAAGCAGCGGCCGCCCTGCCGCTGGAAATCCCGGACGATCCGTGCTGGGCCGTGCTGAGCGCCTCCGGACAGATAGCCCGGACAGCCCATCAGGAGCCGCTGGCCGAAGCCGGGCCCCGGTCAAAGCACGACGTCTACCGTTCCGTCGTCAAGACCACCGCACGGGGCGAGGTGGGTGCCGTGACGTCCCAGGGCCGCATGCTCCGGCTCCAGGTAATGGACATGCCTGTCCTGCCCACGGTCTCCGGGCTGCCGAACCTTGCCGGCGGCGTTCCCGCGAGGGAATTCATCACGTTGCTCAAGGGGGAAACCCTCGTCGCCTTCGTGCCATTGGATGCTGTCCTGGCTGTGGGAACTGCCCAGGGAACGGTTAAGCGGGTCCAACCGGATTATCCGTTGAACCGCGAAGACTGGGAAATCATCACCCTTAAGGACAAGGACGAGGTAGTGGGGGTCGAGCCCTCCGCCGACGACGACGACCTCGTCTTCCTCACGCAGCAGGCCCAGTTGCTCCGGTTCAGCGCGTCAAGCGTGCGGCCGCAGGGCCGGACAGCGGGCGGGATGGCTGGCATTAAGCTGGCTCCGGGCGACCGTGTGATCCATTTTGGTGCGGTGCGGGCAGACGATCCCGCCGCCGTCGTCGTGACCATCGCCGGCAGCAACGGTGCGCTGCCGGGTACCGCACCGGGCACGGCAAAAGTGACCGCCTTCAGCGAATACCCCGCGAAGGGCCGCGCCACGGCGGGCGTACGTGCGCATCGCTTCCTTAAGGGAGAGGATGTGCTGCTGCTGGCCTGGGCAGGTCATGGACCCGCCAAGGCATCGTCTTCCGGTGGCATTGCCCGGGCGCTGCCCCAGGAGCATGCCCGGAGGGATGGCTCCGGCATCCCACTGTCGCAGCCCATAGACGCCATTGGCCCAAGCATGGCCTGGGCCAATGGCGAAGACGGCGCCAATAGCGAAGTCGGCGGAAACAGCGCTAAAGGGACGCTGGAATCCTAGGCGTCCCTGGACTTAATCGTACTGACCGACGCTGAGGATGTTTCCCTCGCTATCGAGGAACCAGGCGGCTAGCTTTCCGTCTGGCATCGTGGCAATGCCGTTCTCGGTCTTTAGGCCAGGGAAGTCGTAGTCCTCGAAGACCACGCCCCGGGACCGGAGTTCGGCGACCTCGGATTTCAGGTCCTTGACCATCCATCCCATCTGCGTATTCTTTGCCGAGCCTGCATTCTCGGTCTGGTACAGCAGGAACTCGGTTCCGTTACCGCACTTGTATTCCAGATAGTCCTCCGCCTCCGCGTTATCGGGCTCGAGGCCGAGCTTGTCACGGTAGAACTCCCGTGCGCGAGCGATGTCGTGTGCCGGCAGAACCGTGGCCACCGGCTGATCCTTGAGCATGGCTTTTCTCCTCCCAGGCCCACCCCCAGTGGGAACTCTACTCCTCTTCCTTTCTAACGGAAGCGGATAGGTGCAGCGGTTTCGGGCCCTCACGGCGCCAGCAAAATAGCACCCTAGACTACAGGCATGGTAATCATTCCGGATGACAAAGACTGGACCTGGGTCCTGGAGCAGCCCTGCCAGGAATGCGGCTTCAACGCGGCTGGGGTCACGCCCTCTACTGTGGCGGAGACCGTGTCCCATATGCTGCCTCGGTGGCAGGCCGTGCTGCGCAGGCAGGACGCGGCAGAACGGCCCAACGACCACACTTGGTCCCCGCTGGAGTACGCGTGCCACGTCAGGGATGTCTTCAGCCTCTTCGACCAGCGGCTGAACCTCATGCTGAACGACGATGATGCGCACTTCGCCAACTGGGACCAGAACCAGGCCGCGATTGACGGGGACTACGCGAAGGCCGACCCCCAGGAAGTGTCTGCAGAACTGGAAGCCGAGGGCCGCCAGATCTCCGCGTCGTTCGCCGGCGTCACTGAGGACCAGTGGCAGCGTACCGGCAAACGCAGCAACGGCTCAGTGTTCACCGTCCTAACGTTCTCACAGTATTTCCTGCACGACGTCGTCCATCACCTGCACGACGTCGTCCATCACCTGCACGACGTCGACGGCTAGGCCCTGGCACGTATCGGGCAAGTTATCGGGCAGCTGGCGCTAGCGGCGCCGTCTCCAACGGCGGCGTCTCCAGCGGCGCGTGACTTGTCGCGTTGCCGCCCAGGACAAGGCGGACGTCGGCGTCGTTGATATCCGCGGGGTTGTGCGTCACCAGGATGACGGTCCGATCGGCAAGGCCTGCCCGCAACTCCGCCAGCATCCTGCTGCCCGACTCGGCGTCAAGGTGGGCAGTGGGCTCGTCAAGCAGGATGACCTCTGCGCCGGTCATCAGGGTTCGGGCAACGGCAAGCCTTTGCCTCTCGCCGCCGCTGAGGAAGGCTCCGCCAGGGCCGATCCTGGTGTCAATGCCCTCCTCGAAGCCTTCCACCAGGGCTGCAAGCCCCACAGCCTTGAGCGCATCCTGCATCCGCGTCTCCTCCATCCATACAGGTGCATCATCCTGGTCGGAGCGGCGAAAGCCTCCAAGGCCAAGCATCAGGTTGCCGCGGATGGTCGAATCGAACAGGTGCGCCTCCTGCGGGCACCAAGCCACCTTGCCCGTGGCCCGCACACTGCCCGCGGCCGGCGGAAGGAAGCCCAGCAGTACAGCCATGAGCGTAGACTTCCCCGAGCCGGAGGGGCCGGTAACAACAAGCCATCGCCCGGGCGCGGCCGTTGCTGACACCTTGCCGAAGACCTTGCGCCCGCCCGGCCATTCTGCAGCCAAGGACTCAAGGGCTACTCCGGGCTCTTCGTTGTGGCGTGACGGTACGTTGTGCAGGCCGGACGGCGCCGTGACGTCATCCCGGCTGTCCCAGACTCCCGAATCGCCAATCCGGCGCAGCACATCCCGCAGCGACGGAAGGAGGCGGACAGCCGAAACCACTGCGGCATAGCTTTCGACGAGGGCCAGTTGGAGCAGGACGACGACGGCGGCCGCGGCGGGCGCCGTCGTGCCGTCCAGGACGACGGGCGCTGCGAGCCATCCGCTCAACAGGGCTGCGGCGCTGCAGGCCAGCACGACTATGGCCTGGCCGAGGCCTTCTGCCCAGGCGGAACGCTGTGACGCTGCTGTGGCTGCCCTGTCCGCGTCACGGATGGCGGCAAGGACGGGATCCGTGACGGAATTGGCGCGGAGGTCATCCCTGGCATCAAGGGCTGCGGCCACTTGGCTCAGGACTACGGAACGCAGTCGCTGCTCACTCCTGGCGGACATCTTGTCCGCCAGGAGTGCCGCGGCGGGAGCAGCTACGAGGGAGAGGACCGCGGCTGCAGCTGTGGCGGGAACTGCCGCCGGAAGGACCATCGCTACGGTTCCCGTCGCAGCTGCCGCAAGCAGAACTGCGGTCACCGGTGGCAGGACCACCCTCGGCAGCAGGTCGCGAACAGTGTCGACGTCGTCGATCACGGAGCCGAGCACGTTGCCGCCCTGAAGGAGCCGCCTGAGGGACAGCGCCCGGCGGCTCAAGGCCTCCCACAGCGAACCGCGCAGCTTCGTGAGGGCTGCAAACACGGCGTCGTGCAGCAGGAGCCGCTCGCAGTAGCGCAGGACGGCACGGCCGATGCCGAAGAACCTGACGCCGACGATCGCGCCGAGGAGGTACAGGATCGGCGGCTGCTCGCTGGCACGAATGATGAGCCAGCCGGACAGTCCTGCAAGGGCGACGGCAAAGGCTGCCGCCAGTGTCCCGACGAGTCCTGCCGCCGCGAAGCGGCCGGCCGTCGGGGCCAGGAGCCGCCCCAGCAGGCCTGGAAGGCCGCGGAAGGAGCGACGCGCGGATGGCACGGCTTGTGCTTCCGCCGATGCAACGGTTCCCGATGCAGGCCTACCCGACTCTGCTGTTCCCAGCGCAATCGGCATAATCGCGCTTCCTGGACTGACGCTTCCTGGACTGGCAGTCGGTGGATGGGACCGTCCGGATGACAGGTCAACGACCACGTCGGCCAGTTCCCGGGTTTGCCGGTCATGGGCGACGAGGAGGATCGTCGCACGGCCCCTTAGTCCGCTGATGGCGCGATGCACGGCCTCGGCCGCTTCCCGATCCAAGTGGGCAGTAGGCTCATCCAGCAGCAGGATACTCGCCCCGGAGGCGACCCTTGCCAGGCCCCGCGCGAGGGCCACCCGCCGTAGCTCCCCCGGGCTAAGCTCGGCAGGGTGCCTGTCGGCGAGATGCGCTGCAGCCGCATCCTGGAGGCACTTCGACACGAGTGCCTCGGTATCGGCGGAGTCGACGGCGGACCCTGCCCGCCCAAGGTACAACCGGATTTCGGCCCGGACAGTTTGCTCAAGGATGACAGGGTGCTGCGGCACCCAAGCGATATCCTCCCGATGGAACCCGGACACGGTCCCGCGGACGACCGTGCCGCCGTCGTCCGCCCCGCAGTCGTCCGCCAGGTTGCCGGCCAGCACCGCGAGAACCGTGCTCTTACCCGTTCCACTCGGTCCGTCAAGGGCGGTGACTGCGCCCGTACGCGCCTGGAAAGTCAGGGGGCCTACGGCGTTCCGGGATCGGCCCTGGTAACGGACCGTCAGGTTTGTCACAGTGAGGGAACCGCTTGCCGTGTCCGGGGCAAGGGGGTTTCCGGCAGGCGACTCGACGACTTCGTTTGCGGCGGCAAGGGCCACGCGTCCGTCGTCGCTGGCATGATGGGCCGTGCCGAGCTCGCGCAGTGGAAGGTAGCACTCAGGGGCGAGGATAAGCGCGAGAAGGCCGGCCTCCAACGGCATCTCGCCCGCTACAAGCCGAACGCCGATAAAAACGGCAACCACTGCCACGGAGATGGTCGCGATTAGCTCCAGCGCCAGTGCCGACATGAAGGCGGTGCGCAGGGTTCCCATCGTCCGCAGGCGGTACTCTTCGGAAATGTCTTCCAGCGCCCGCCGCTGGGCGCTGGCCCGGCCCAGGCCCACCAACACCGGCAGGCCCTTGGCGAGTTCGAGGATGTGCCCCGACAAACGGGCAAGCGCCGACTGGGCCTCCCGGACACGATCCTCTGTGTAGCGGCCGATAAGCACCATAAACAGCGGAACAAGGGGGACGGTGAGGACCACGACGGCGGCACTGACCCAGTCCGCGAACAGGATCCGGACACCTACCAGCAGTGGAATGGCTGCGCAGTTGACCAGGGCAGGAAGGAATTGGGTGTAGTAGTTGTCCAGTGAATCCAGGCCACGCGTCGCCAGGACCGCGAGGCCGCCGTCGCTTAGGCGCCCGGCCTGGTGTGGATCGCCGGTGCCGTCAGCGCGTCCGGACGCCGCGGCGTTACCTGATGAGAGGGACCGCTCAAGGATCCGGGCACGCAATTCCTCTTTCACGCCAAGTGCCGCGCGGCGGGAGGCGACCCCCTGGCCCCAGACTGCACCGGAGCGCAGCAGGGCTCCGGCGACACCCCAAAGAAGCCCTGCCTCCTGCAAGGGATTCCCGGCAACCAGTCCCACCAACAAACTGGCGACCGCCTGCCCCATGAGCACCAGCGCGAGTGCCTTTAGTGCGGCCAGCAGGCCCAGCAGGTAGAGCGCGGACCGTGTGGCCGGTCCCGCGGGGAACTCAGGTTTCATCGCTTAGCTGCCGGGTGCGGTTTGGTTGGATACAGGCTCGTTGGATACAGGCTCGTTGGATACAGGCTCGTTGGATGCGGGGGTCTTTGAAACGAAGGCCGGAAGGAAGCTGTGCACGGGAGGAATGTGCGAGGCACTGACCCTGCGGCGGAAGACCCAGTAGGTCCAGGCCTGGTAGGCAATCACCAGGGGCAGGCCGACTGCGGCAACGATGCTCATCAACCCAAGTGTGTAGTCGGAGGAGGAGGCATTCGAAATGGTCAGGTTGAAGGCAGGGTCCACGGTAGAAGGAATGACCACGGGGAAGGCAGCGCCAAAGATCGAGCCTGTCATCGCCACCAGGAAGACGCCAAGGAAGGCGAAGGACCTGCCCTCGGCACCAGCCCGCCCGAACCGCAGGGCGAGGACGACGGCAACCGCTCCAACAGCGACCAGCAGCCAGGTCCAGGTCTCGCCGTGGAGCAACTGTACTGCGACGGACCAGGCAATCAGGGGCAGCAGCGCGACCGGCGCGGCCACGAGGAACCAGGCCCGGGCCCGGTGACGGATTTCGCCGTCGGTCTTCAACGCGAGAAACGCCAGGGCTTGTACGAAGGCGAAGGCCACAACAGCCAGCCCGCCGAGGACGGCGTAGCCGTTGAACCAGGCGAATGCACCTCCAGTGCGGTCACCGTTTGAGTCCAGCGGAAGGCCGGTAGTCGTGAGGGCGAGGGCGGCCCCGATCCCGAAGGCAGCTGTGAACGAACCGATGGCGATGGCCCAGTCCCACGATGTGCGCCAGCGCTCGGAGTCCACTTTCCCGCGGTACTCGAAGGCAACGGCCCGGAAAATCAGTGCGACCAGCACCACCAGCAGCGGCAGGTAGAGGGCGGAGAAAAGGGACGCGTACCAGAGCGGGAACGCGGCGAAGGTGGCGCCTGCGGCGGTAAGCAGCCAGACTTCGTTGCCGTCCCAGACGGGGCCGATGGTGTTCAGCAGGACGCGCCGGTCTGTGTCGTTTCGGGCAAAGAGCTTCATCAGCATGCCGATGCCGAGATCGAAGCCTTCGAGGAAGAGGTAGCCTGTCCAAAGCACTGCGATGGCCACGAACCATATGGTGGGCAACAGTTCCATGAGGATTTTCCTTGCTCTTCCTAGTAGGCGAATGCCAGGACGTCATCGCCGGACTTGCCCGGGCCCTGGGTGTCGTCGGTATCGGATTTCTTCGCAGTGTGGGCCAGCTCGGGCATTGCTGAAGCAACGCCTCCGCGCACGTACTTCACCAGGAGGCGAACTTCCACCACCAGCAGGACGGCGTAGATCGCCGTGAGCACCACCAGGGACGACATCAGCTCGGCAGCCGATACTCCGGGTGATACTGCGGCCGCGGTGAACATGAAGACCTGGTCGATTCCGGAGGGATCCGGGTTGGGAGCAACTACGAAGGGCTGTCGGCCCATTTCGGTGAAGATCCAGCCGGCGGCATTGGCGCCGAAAGGTGCCAGGATGCCGAAGACGGCCAGGCGCATGAGCCACGGCGACTGTGGAACAGCGCCCTTACGGGTGACCCAGAGGGCCAGCAGTGCTGCGAAAGCGGCGATTCCGCCGAAGCCGATCATCATTCGGAAGCCCCAGTATGTGACTTCCATGACCGGCACATACTGGATTTCCTGCCCGGCGCGCTCACCGTAGAGCGGGTTGTCCGGCAGGTTCGTGCCGTATTTTTCCTTGTACTCGCCAAGCAGGCTATTGACGCCTTTGACTTCAGTGGTGAAGTCGCCCTTGGCGAGGAAGGACAGGATGCCGGGGACTTCGATCACGGCGACGATATCGTCGCAGCTCGTGGAGCCAAGGTTTCCGACGCTGAGGACAGAGAAGCCGGTGCCGTCGTGGCAGGCTGCCTCGGCCGCCGCCATCTTCATGGGCTGCTGCTCGAACATGAGCTTCCCCTGAAGGTCGCCTGTGAGGGCCGTACCGGCGAAGGAAATCATGGCCACCACGGCGCCGATGCGCAGGGAACGGATCCAGACCGTATAGTCGCCCCGGTCCCGGCCGGGAACGTCCGGAGCCTCGCCGGGAATCAAACGGCCCGCTCCCGTCACGGTGTCGATGCCGTCGTGGCGCCGCCGCCAGAGGTGGTACCAAGCAATGCCGAGCAGGAAGGCCCCGGCCACACCCAGGGCGCCGAAGAGGGTGTGCGGCACGGCCACGAGGGCAGTGTTGTTCGTAAAGACCGCCCAGGCATCCGTCATGACAGGCCGGCCATTGACCATCTCAACGCCCACCGGGTGCTGCATCCAGCTGTTGGCAACAATGATGAAGTAGGCGGAGAATACCGAGCCGATCACGGCCACCCAGAGGCAGGCAAGGTGGATACCGGCCTTGAGCTGCTTCCAGCCGAAGATCCACAGTCCCAGGAACGTTGACTCAACGAAGAACGCAAGGAGCGCTTCGAGGGCCAGCGGAGCACCGAAGACGTCTCCAACGAAGCGGCTGTATTCGCTCCAGGCCATGCCGAACTGGAATTCCTGGACGATACCGGTAGCCACGCCCATGATGAAGTTGATGAGGAAGAGCTTTCCCCAGAACTTGGTCATCCGCAGGTACTCGGCCTTGCCCGTCCGGTACCAGAGCGTCTGGATCACGGCCACCACCAGGCCCAGGCCGATGGTGAGGGGCACCATCATGAAGTGGTACACGGTGGTAATTCCGAATTGCCAACGTGCGATTTCCAAGGCGTCCATGGCTGTCCTTTGTCCGGCTGCCCGCGGTGCGGCGTCAACTTCTACGATACGTAGAAATCTTTTCTTCTACAAACCGTAGAACAATCTCCCGCAATGCCAAGTCCCACTCTTCCAGTGCTGGCAGGGCGCGGGAAAGGGTGGTTCACGACACATGTTCTACCTGACGTAGAATGCAACGGCTAAAAGCGGTAGATTGATGGTGGAACGTTGGATCATCGCATTCCCGGCCGTAACGGCCGATGGCAGTAAGAAGGTAGGGACGAGTACATGGCAAGTCTTGGGGAACTGGAACGGGCGGTTATGGACCTGCTGTGGGCGGGCCGGGAAGCCGCAACAGCCAACACCCTCCGCGACCTTCTGGCGCAGGACTCCGCATCGGGAGACGGCGAACCCGGGCATCAAGGCAAGGACCTCGCTGTCACGACCGTTTTGACTGTTTTGTCGCGCTTGGAGAAGAAGGGCCTGGTCGAACGGGAGCGCGGAACACGACCGCACCGTTACCAGGCAGTCTCCAGCCGCGCCGACCACACCGCTGAACTCATGCACGAGGTCCTGGTATCCGCCCCCGACCGGGAAGCCGTCCTGGCACGCTTCATTGGGTCCGTCACCGAAAGCGAAGCCGCAACACTGCGCAAACTGCTCGGCCAAAACTAAGCCACCATGTTCTGGACCTCTTACCTGCTGGCGGTCCTGGCATTGGTGCTGGCGTGGCCGGTCCCCATCCTCCTCTCAAGGGCGGAATGGCCGGCACGCGCCCCTTTTACAGCCATGGTGCTGTGGCAGGCGATCGCCCTGGCAGGTGGGCTTTCCATGATCGGTGCCATGCTGGTCTACGGGCTTGAACCCCTCGGGGACAACCTCATTGCGGGCTTGCGCGGGCTGGCGGACATGGTTCTGTACAACGCACCCACCACTGCGCTGGGCTTCTGGCACCTGTTCGCCCTTTCGGCCGCGGCGCTCCTGACGGCCCACCTGGTTTTTACCCTGCTGCTGACCTACGTCAAGATCGAACGGCAGCGCCGGCGCCACCGCGAGCTCCTGTCGCTCCTGGCTTCCCCCTCCTCCGGACGTCCTGGAACGCTTGTCATCAACCATGATTCCCCGGTGGCCTATTGCCTCCCCGGCGGAGCCAGGTCCGTAACAGTGCTGTCCGACGGCCTGATGGCGGCGCTCGAACCGGATGAGCTGCGGGCCGTGCTCATCCACGAAAATGCCCACCTCACCCAGCGCCACGACCTCCTTCTCTGGGCCTTCGCTGCCTGGCGGCAGGCGCTGCCGTGGTTTCCCACCACGCGACTTGCCCAGGTTGCCGTGAACTCCCTCATCGAGATGCTGGCCGACGACGTTGCCCTGCGCAGCGAAAGCAGGGGAACCCTGATCAAGGCGATTGCCATCGTGGCCAGCGGCTCCCCGGCTGCTGCCGTGCCGGAACAATCCCGTGCCCCTGGACAGGCGGGCGAGCTCGCGGGTGCGTTGCAGGCGGCGCCGGACGAAGATAATGCGGCGTTCGGAGGGGCTGCAGGTGCAGCTTCGGCACGAACGACGGCGTCGCGCGTCAGCCGACTCCTGTCGCCAAAGCCACCGCTCCCCCGGCCCCTGCGTGCCCTGGTTCTTATCCTCTCCGGGTTGCTGCTGGCGGTTCCGACCGCCCTGCTGATCGTGCCTGGGCTTTTGGGCTAGGATTCCCGGGTCAGGACTGCTGGGCTAGGACTCAGGCGTCGATGCGTTCGCGGTCCAGCGTGGAGGCCCCGGCGATGATGAAGTCCTTCCGGGGTGCGACATCGGAGCCCATAAGCAAATCGAAGATTTCTTCGGCGCGCTGGGCACTCTCAATCGTCACGCGGCGAAGGGTCCGATGCCGTGGGTCCATGGTTGTCTCCGCCAACTGCTGCGCGTCCATCTCGCCAAGTCCCTTATAGCGTTGGATCGGCTCCTTGTACCGCCTGCCCTCCCGGGCCAGCTTCGCGAGCAGGACATGCAGTTCGGATTCGGAGTAGGTGTAAATCATCTCGTTGGCCTTCTGGCCCGGATTGATGACTTCGACCCGGTGCAGTGGCGGGACGGCAGCGAAAACGCGGCCCTCTTCCACCATGGGGCGCATGTAGCGGAAGAACAGCGTCAGGAGCAGGGTACGGATGTGGGCACCGTCGACGTCGGCGTCGGTCATGAGGATCACCTTGCCGTAGCGAGCCGCGTCCACCGCGAAGCTGCGGCCCGACCCCGCACCCACCACCTGGATCAGGGCGGCGCATTCGGCGTTGGAAAGCATGTCGCCCACCGAGGCCTTCTGGACATTGAGGATCTTGCCCCGGATTGGCAGCAGCGCCTGGAAGTCCGACGAACGGGCCAGCTTAGCCGTCCCCAACGCGGAGTCCCCTTCAACAATGAACAACTCGGAGCGGCCGACCTCGTCCGTGCGGCAGTCCGCCAGCTTGGACGGCATGGATGAGGTTTCCAGGGCATTCTTGCGCCGCTGCGTCTCCTTATGGACCCTCGCCGAGATGCGTGATTTCATCTCGTTGACGATCTTCTCCAGCAGCAGCGCCGATTGTGCCTTGTCATTGCGGTTGGAGGAGTTCAGGCGGGCTGTGATCTCCTTCTCCACCACCCGGGCCACGATGGCACGGACGGCCGAGGTGCCCAGGATTTCCTTGGTCTGGCCCTCAAACTGCGGCTCGGCGAGCCGAACCGTCAGGACTGCCGTGAGGCCCGCAAGGATGTCATCCTTATCAATTTTGTCGTTGCCTGCCTTGAGCTTGCGGGCGTTCGTCTCGACCGCCTTGCGGAACGTCTTCACCAAGGCCTGCTCAAACCCGGCCTGATGGGTACCGCCCTTCGGCGTAGCGATGATGTTGACGAAGCTGCGCATGGTCGTCTCATAGCCGATGCCCCAGCGCAGGGCCACGTCCACTTCGCAGTCCCGCTCGACGTCGGCAATTTTGCTGTGGCCGTTCTCGTCAAGGACAGGCACTGTCTCCTTGAACTTCCCGGATCCATGCAGTCGCCAAACGTCGGTAACCGCGGGGTCGGCGCCAAGGAACTCCACGAACTCGGAGATCCCGCCGTCGTGGTGGAAGACTTCCTCATGCGGTCCGTGCTCGCCGGGAGTACCAGCCAGCTTTCGTTCGTCCCGGACTGTGATGCGTAGTCCGGGAACCAGGAATGATGTCTGTCGTGCGCGGGAGGCTAGTTCGTCATAGGAGAATCGGGCGTCCGGGGTGAAGATCTGCCGGTCCGCCCAGTAGCGGATCCGGGTCCCCGTCACTCCGCGCTTGGCCTTGCCGACGACGTCCAGTACTGAATCTTCAATGAACGGTTCAAAGGTGGCCGTCGGAGACGGTTTCGATCCTGAATCCTTGAAGCGTCCCGGCTCACCGCGACGGAAGGACATCTGGTACGTCTTGCCGCCGCGGTCCACCTGGACGTCAAGGCGCGCAGAAAGGGCGTTGACGACTGACGCACCGACGCCGTGAAGGCCGCCGGAAGCAGTGTAGGAGCCTCCGCCGAATTTGCCGCCGGCATGCAGCTTGGTGAAGACAACCTCGACGCCGGTAAGGCCCGTCTTCGGTTCAACGTCGACAGGGATGCCGCGGCCGTCGTCGTGGATTTCCACGGAATTGTCGGCGTGCAGGATGATCTTGATGTCGTGCCCGAAACCGGCCAGCGCCTCATCCACGGAGTTGTCGATGATCTCCCAGAGGCAGTGCATGAGGCCGCGCGAGTCCGTGGAGCCGATGTACATACCCGGGCGTTTCCGGACCGCCTCGAGACCCTCCAGGACAGAGAGGTGCCGGGCGGTGTATTCAGAACTGGGTGCCACGGGTTGCGAACTCCTTCAGTGACGGGGACTGCTGGCGCTGGTTTGCGCTCTTCCTAGCCTAGTCGGCACGGCATCGGAAGCCTGCCTGCCACACTTTGCAACAGCTGTGGGCGAGGCCACTCGTTATGGTTCCGTGACACGCACGGCAGATCTTGATCCATTCTTGCGGATACGCGGACAGCGAACTTGCCCCATCCTTGCGATGGTTTTGATACCAATGCTGGTTATATGGACATACAGATCTACAAAGGAGGCTGACATGACAACAGCAGTGGCAGACCGCACACTCACCTCAATTGACCGGTGCGATCGTTGCGGGGCACAGGCATATGTCCGCGTTGTACTGGAATCCTCCGGTGGGGAACTGCTCTTCTGCGCCCATCACGCCCGTGCAGTTGAAGCAACGCTCAAGCCGCTTACGTCGGCATGGCATGATGAGACGGACCGGCTGCGCGAGACTGCGCCCGTTCCCGTCGACTAGTCTTCAGGTCGACTGAAGAGAACAACTGAACAGTGCCCAAAACTGAACATGACCTAAAGAGCGGGGCCCCTTCCGGAAGGAAGGGGCCCCGCTCTTTCGTGCCGTCCTGCACCAGTCCGGACGCTAGGACGCCCGTGCTGGTCCAGGACGGACCCGGTCCAGTGCTAGTCCAGGTAGTCCCGCAGAACCTGCGAGCGGGACGGGTGGCGAAGCTTGGACATGGTCTTGGATTCGATCTGGCGGATACGCTCGCGCGTGACACCGTAGACCTTGCCGATTTCGTCTAAAGTCTTCGGCTGGCCGTCGGTCAGGCCAAAACGCATGGCCACAACTCCAGCCTCGCGTTCGGACAGCGTGTCCAGGACGGAGTGGAGCTGTTCCTGGAGGAGCGTGAAGCTCACGGCATCCGCAGGAACAACGGCTTCGGAGTCCTCAATGAGGTCACCGAACTCGGAGTCACCGTCTTCACCGAGCGGGGTGTGCAGCGAGATCGGCTCGCGGCCGTACTTCTGCACTTCCACGACCTTCTCGGGGGTCATGTCCAGCTCGAGCGCCAGCTCCTCGGGGGTGGGCTCGCGACCAAGGTCCTGCAGCATCTGGCGCTGTACCCGGGCGAGCTTGTTGATGACTTCCACCATGTGCACCGGAATGCGGATCGTACGGGCCTGGTCGGCCATGGCGCGGGTAATGGCCTGGCGGATCCACCACGTGGCGTAGGTCGAGAACTTGAAGCCCTTGGTGTAGTCGAACTTCTCGACTGCACGGATGAGCCCCAGGTTGCCTTCCTGGATGAGGTCCAGGAACAGCATGCCGCGGCCGGTGTAGCGCTTGGCGAGGGACACGACCAGGCGGAGGTTCGCCTCAAGCAGGTGGTTCTTGGCACGCTTGCCGTCGTGAATGATGAATTCGAGTTCACGCTTGAGCTTCGGATCCATCGAACCGTCGTCAGCGGCGATCTTCTCTTCGGCGAACAGCCCTGCTTCAATCCGGAGCGCAAGGTCCACTTCCTGCTCGGCATTCAGCAGGGCGACCTTACCGATCTGCTTCAAGTAGTCCTTGACGGGATCGGCCGTGGCGCCGGCAGACATAACCTGCTGCACGGGAGCGTCATCATCGTCGGCGTCGGAGTATACGAATCCGGAGCCGGTGGCCGCGGGGGCAGCCTTGGTGTCCGACTCTTCCGGCTCTTCAACGTCCTCGGTCAGCTCAGCTTCATCAGGGACGGCAGCATCGAAGTCTTCGTCCTCTTCTACTTCAGCCTCGTCGACGTCGTCGTCGGCGTTGCTCTTGCCAGCAGCCTCCGCGGCTGCTTTGGCGCCGGGCTTAGGCCCACGGCGCTTGGGTGCCGGGCCGCTGCCTGCGGCAGTATCGCCTGCCGCCTTGGCTGCGCTTGTGGCCGGGCGCTTGCCAGACGTAGCCGCCTTCTTCTTTTCTTCGGCGGACAATTCAGCCTGGACGGCGGGTTCCTTCTCAGCGGAAGACGGGGTCACAGAAAACCTTTCTAGCGGCGGTCTGTGGAATCACCATGCGGGCAACACCACTATGACCCTGTCAAGTCCGCGATCAACATCACGTGCGATCGCCGCTGCAGAGTCTATTAATCGAACTGCCGGCGGCACCGGAATGTTCCCCGCTGGGAGCATTCCTGACACATGATTACACGGACCCAACCGGGTCTCGGCATCCATTGTCGCACGTTTTTGCCCGGCGGGGGTCCTGAACGCCTGTGCATGACACCGGGAATCGGACTCCTTACGCCGCTCTCTCACCGAAACGTCGCCAGGCCGCCTCCCGGCGTTGCGCCCAGCCGCAGATCGTCCCCCTGTGAAGCAGCTCCGTCAACAACTCGGCCAGGCGATACCCGGGATGCACGGACTGGGCTTCCCGATACAGGGCACCGGCGAAAGATCCCCTGCCACGGCACCACTCGATCCATCCCCTGACAGTCAGCGAGGCTGCCCCCGCTTCCCCGCCGCCGGAGTTGCAGAGCACTGTCAGCGCATTTTCCAGGGCTTCCATAGCGGACCAGTCGGGCAGCGGTGGCTCAAGGCCCAGCAGGACTTCTCCGTAACCCTGAACCTGCCCGTCCGACCCACCTTGTTGTTCCACATCAGTCCCTCCCTCTCCACGCAGGGGGTCGGACGACATCAGGGCGGCAGGCGGGCGCAGGGGACACTGTCCGCCGTCGGCGAGGAGGCCACATGAATCCGCTCCGGCTCGTGCCGTTCCAATACCCGCAGCAGCCATGACCACTACCGCATCCCGCCAGGAAGGGATGCGTAGCGTGGCCCGCAGGAATCCCTGGGCCTCCGGGGGGATGGACAGGGAGCCCGACGACGCGAGAATTTCCTGCCACGCCTTCAGGACCATGTCGAAACAGCCCCCGTTCCGCCACCACGGCAGCAGTTGCTCCAAGTACTTTTCCTCGGCCTCGAGAACCAGGCAGGAGTTCACGGGCCGGTTGACTGCCGTAAATGCGCCAGGCAGGCCGGGAGATTCTCCAATGCTGCTACCGCGATAAACCATCTCGGCGTTCAGGCGACTGTCGCTGATCTCGGCCGCAGGCCTGCCCGGCATGGGGCAGCAGTCCGGATCGGTGCAGTACGCACTCCGCCAATAGCCGCCTCCGACGAGCCACGCGTCCTTCACGGGCAGGCCGCCGTCGGCGAGTGCCTCACGCAGTGCGTCCAGCAGTGGCAGCGTACTGCTAACAATCGAGGCGTCGTCCCATCCCCTGTCCGTGAACAGGGCCAGGAGGACGCCGTCGGCTTGGTCATCCGCGGCCAGGTACTCGCCAATGCGCGTGGCGAAAAGGGCCAGGCTTTCCTCAGGGCCTGGTGGAGGCAGGTCCACCCGAAGGGTGGCGCCGAGGGTCTTGCCCTGCAGTGTCATGGCCACGAGGCTTTCGTGCGGCCAGTATCCAAGGGTATGCGGCACGAATCCGAGAATGTCCTCCGGCCGGGAGACGGTCAAACGCTCTTCTGAAGTCATGACTCCAGCATTCCCAGTAGCCAGCACGGGCGGCAGTGTCGAACCGGGCTATGTGGACAAAATTACTTGGCCGCCCGGGAGCGACGCAGCTCGATCCTTTCCCTGCGCTGCTGGGCCAGGGTCTGCAGGAGCGGCGGAACATGGATTCCCTGGGCAGCCATCTGTCGCCGAACCTTGCGCCTGGTGGCCAGGATGAGGACCGTTCCGAGGCCGAGCAGGAGGAACTGCACGCTCAGCGCAATCCGGAAGGAGGCCAGGCTGTAGAGCTCGCCACCGGAAGCACCCGAAGCGTGGAGGACGTCGAGGATCAGTCCGACGAGGTAGATCGTCACGAGGGCCGCGATGAAGCCCCCCACGTTGACGATGCCAGTCGCGGTGCCGATGCGATGCGCAGGATTGAAGGTGCGGGCGAAATCGAAGCCGATCATTGAACTGGGCCCACCAACAGCGAGAACAATGACTAGCCCTGCAAGGAGCCACAGCGGGGCCTTCCCGGGCCACAGCAGGACGGCTGCCCAGGCCAGGGCCGTAGCCAGGGTGATCAGCAAAACCATGGCTGAGCGCCGCATCGGATGCCGTGCAACGAAGCGGCCGAATCCCGGACCCACCACGATGCCCGAGGCAACAAAGAGGGCCATGAGTCCCGAGACGGTTCCGGTATCCAGGCCTTGCGCAGAGACCAGGAACGGATAACCCCACGTCATGGCGAACACATTTCCGCTGAACTGGACAGTGAAGTGGCTCCACAAGCCGAGCCGTGTCCCAGGCTGAAGCCAGGCGCGCGTCAGTGAGATTCCGGTCGCCCTCAGCCCCTGCGCCGCTTCACGCGGCGGATGCCCCGGCGGGAGGTCCCTGAGGAGCGCGAGGACCAGCACGACGGCGAGGGCTGACATCGACGCGAGGGTCAGGAAGGCAGGGGTCCAGCCGGCGGTGTTCAGCAGGATCGCAAAAGGCACCACGCTGAAAAGCTGGCCGAGCTGTCCTGACATGCCGGTCAGCTGGGTCACGATGGGGACGCGGGCCGGGGCGAACCACAGGGGCACAAGGCGTATTACCGAGACAAAGGTCATCGCGTCGCCCGCCCCGACCAGGACCCGGCCCAGGACGCCCCCGGGCACGCTGTCTGCGTTGGCCAGCTGTAGCTGGCCCAGGCCCATGAGGACGGCGCCACTGGCGATCATTGCGCGTGAGCCAAAGCGGTCGACGAGAATACCAACGGGAATCTGCAGCCCGGCATAGACGAGCAGTTGCAACACGGTGAAGAAGGAGACAGCAGCCGCACTGGCGTGGAACCGCTCGGTTGCCTCCAGCCCTGCCACCCCAAAGGAGGTGCGCTGGGCCACGGCAACAAGGTAGGCCAGCACCCCGATCGTCCAGATGAGCCAGGCGCGGGGTGCATTCACCCTTCAATTATGCCCAAGGGAGCGTATAACCAGATTTAAGGACGCGCGTCCTTGCGGGCAAGGTAGGCTTCCACGGCAGCCCCAATATCCTCGGCATTGGGCAATTCATGGTTCTTGTCCGCGAGCAGTGAACGGCGGACGGTCCCTTCGGTTTTTTCGTCATACCGGGATTCAAGCCGCGAGACGACCTGCCGCACTTCTTCCGACGCTTCGACCTGTTCGGCGATCTGGCGGCCGACTTCCCGGCCGGATTCACGCAGCCTGTCCGTAGGCAGCATCAAGGACGTCGCCGCGCCAAGGTACTCCAGGCCAGCCACAGCCGCATTCGGATATTCGGCATCGGCCAAGTAATGGGGGACGTGGATGACATAGCCAGCCACCTTACGGCCGGCTTCAACGAGGCGCAGTTCCAGGATGTGACCCACGGCAGCGGGAACTTCCACAGTCGGCTTCCAGCTCGAGATCCCTTCGATCAGGTCCGGGCGGTTGCCATGGACGGTGACTCCGACGGGTCGCGTGTGCGGCACGGGCATGGGAATCGAGTGGATCCACGTCACAAGGTTGACGTCCAACTGCTCCACCAGCCGCAGCACGGCACGGGAGAACCGCTCCCACTGGAGATCTGGCTCAAATCCCGCCAGGAGGAGGAACGGCTGTCCGAGTCCGTCAAAAAGCCGATACAGGGCCAGCCGGGGTGCCTGGTAGTCCTGGAGATGGTCCTCGACGAAGGATACGTGTGGGCGTCGCGAGCGGTAGTCGATGAGCTGGTCGGCGTCGAAGACAGCCACCACCTCTGACTCGAGGGTGTCCAGAAGTTCGGCGTTGATCTGCTTGACGACATGCCCCGCATCGGCGAATCCTGTGAAGCCCATCAGCATGTTGAGGCCCCGAATTTCGGGGCTGTGGAACAGCTCGATGTTGCTCGCGTAGAGGGCATCGGGGTCCAGGAGGGAACCGGATATCCGTTCGAACACGGCTTGTTCCTTTCACGGTGGAGTTGGTCTAACGTCGGGCTGGCCTGCCAATCGGCTTCTGCTCCGCGGCGGCCATTCCGGCCTTATGTAGTTTTACAACGCCGGCAAGCCGGGAAGCATTCCTAGGATCGAATGTGCCGCATCTCTCATTTGTTTGCCCTGTTACGCCGCCAAGAGACTACGATCGGAAAAGGCCTTCGCGGCCTGCAGGCACACCCGATGGCGTGGCATTAAGGGCGCCTCGGGTTGTCCGGACGGGACGCCAAACATGCTGCCCGTTGAACGAATCCAGAGAGAGATGAGGACGGATCCTCGTGGTCAAAGCTACTGACATCACCCTTGGGGCAATTTCCAGGGACCTGAAGAAATCCCCGGCAGGTGCCCTCGTCATCGGAGTTGGCAAGGGTGCCGACGGTCCCGTCCTGCTGGACAATCCGCTCAGTGCCAAGGGAGCTGAATCCGTTGCGGCCTCGCTGGAAATCCTGGGCGTTACAGGCGCACCGGACCAGGCCCATCGACTGCCCGGGCTCCCAGATACCGGTTCGGACATCCTTGTCCTGGCCGGTATTGGCAAGGTTGAAGCCGGGGAGGGACTTGAACCGGAAGCCCTGCGCAGGGCTGCAGGATCGGCCATTCGGCAACTTGCCGGCATTCCTTCCGTCACCGTCGCACTGCCGACGGCGACGCTCGCCGATGTTGCCGCCGTCGCCGAGGGCGCGGTTCTTGGCGCGTACGCGTACACGGAGCACCGCACCAACAAGGACGGGCTCAAGGACCCGGTGAAGAAGGTAACCATCTTCACGCCCCTGGCCGACAGTAAGGAAATCCAGCCGGTCCTTGAGCGTGCGCTGCTGCTTGGCCGGGCCGTCAATACGACGCGGACTCTGGTCAACCAGCCACCGAGCCACCTGTACCCGGATTCGTTCGCCGAAGCCGCGAAGGACCTTGCCAAGGGTCTGCCGGTGAAGGTCACTGTCTGGGATGAGAAGAGGCTCGAAAAGGAAGGGTTCGGGGGGATCCTGGGCGTCGGCAAGGGTTCTATCAGGCAGCCCCGCCTGGTCAAGGTGGAGTACTCCCCTGCCAAGGCGACGAAGAAAATCGCCTTGGTAGGCAAGGGCATCACGTTCGACACCGGCGGCATCTCCATCAAGCCGGCCCTCAACATGGGAGACATGAAGAGCGACATGGCGGGTGCCGCCGTCGTCCTTAATACAGTCCTGGCCCTGGCCGGACTGGGGCTGCCCATTAAGGCGACCGCCTGGTTGTGCATTGCGGAGAACATGCCTTCAGGGGCCGCCCAGCGGCCGGCCGATGTCCTCACCGTCTATGGCGGAAAGACAGTAGAAGTCCTTAACACCGACGCCGAAGGCCGGCTGGTGATGGCAGACGGCCTGGTTGCTGCGAGCCTTGAACACCCCGATGCCATCATTGACGTCGCCACCCTCACCGGCGCCCAGCTGATCGCCCTCGGCAACCGAACCGCAGGGGTTATGGGTTCGGAGCACGTTACCGGCGCCCTCAAAGCCGCTGCGGACCGTGCCGGCGAACTTGTCTGGCCGATGCCGCTGCCCGAGGAACTGCGGCCCAGCCTCGATTCGCAGGTCGCGGACATTGCCAATATCGGTGAACGCCACGGAGGAATGATGACGGCGGCTGTCTTCCTTCGCGAGTTCGTGGGCAGCGACGGGGACGGCAGGCAGATCCCCTGGGCCCACATTGACATTGCGGGCCCGTCCTTTAATAACGGCAGCCCGTACGGCTACACACCCAAGCAGGGCACCGGCTGCACTGTACGCACCTTGGTTGCCTATGCGGAAGACCTGGTTTCCGGCGTCTCCTGAGGTATGTGAACGCCTGCATGTCCACATAACGTGAGTCTGGACACAAGCGCTCCACAAACGCGCATGAAGGGTGGAGCATGGATTGGTGGTTCGCTAAGGTGAACCACGGTAGTCACAAATGCAAGAGAACTTTGGTGCTGGCATAATCACGGCAGAACAAGTTCCAAGACCAGATGACGCGTAGTCCCGTGTCATCGTTCACGCGAGGGAGCGTTTAAGTGGCCGATCAGGCAACTGCGCAAGAATTTGACATCCTGGTACTCGGTGGCGGTAGCGGCGGCTATGCAACTGCTCTCCGTGCCGTCCAGCTGGGCTTTACCGTTGGCCTCGTTGAGAAGGCCAAGCTCGGCGGTACCTGCCTCCACAACGGCTGCATCCCCACCAAGGCACTGCTGCACTCCGCTGAACTGGCAGACCACGCACGGGACTCCGCAAAGTACGGCGTGAATGTCACGCTGGACAGCATCGACATCAATGCCGTCAATGCCTACAAAGACGGAATCGTCGCGGGCAAGTTCAAGGGGCTGCAGGGCCTCATCAAGTCCAAGGGCATCACCGTGATCGAGGGTGAAGGCAAGCTTCAGGGCACCGACACCGTGGTAGTCAACGGCACAGCTTACAAGGGCAAGAACATCGTCCTCGCCACCGGCTCGTACTCCCGCTCCCTCCCCGGGCTGGAAATCGGCGGACGCGTAATCACCTCGGATGAAGCCCTCACCATGGACTACATTCCCAAGAGCGCAATCGTCCTTGGCGGCGGCGTGATCGGAGTCGAATTTGCCTCCGTCTGGAAGTCGTTCGGCGTAGACGTCACCATCGTCGAAGGCCTTCCCTCGCTGGTCCCCAACGAAGACGCCTCGATCATCAAGAACCTTGAGCGCGCCTTCAAGAAGCGCGGCATCAAGTTCAGCACTGGCGTTTTCTTCCAGGGCGTGGAACAGGACGAAAACGGCGTCAAGGTCACCCTGGTGGACGGCCAGACCTTCGAAGCCGAACTCCTGCTCGTCGCCGTCGGACGTGGACCCGTCACGGCCAACCTTGGCTATGAGGAAGCCGGTGTCACGATCGATCGCGGCTTCGTGATCACCAACGAGCGCCTGCACACGGGCGTCGGCAACATCTATGCGGTTGGAGACATCGTCCCGGGTGTTCAGCTGGCCCACCGTGGCTATCAGCAGGGCATCTTCGTGGCCGAAGAAATCGCCGGGCTCAAGCCGGTCATCGTCGAAGACGTCAACATCCCCAAGGTCACGTACTGCGAACCCGAAATCGCCACGGTCGGCTACACCGAAAAGGGCGCCAAGGAAAAGTTCGGCGAGGACCAGGTGGAAACCCAGGAATACAACCTTGCCGGCAACGGCAAGAGCTCCATCCTGGGCACGGGCGGCATCGTGAAGCTTGTCCGCCAGAAGGACGGCCCCGTCGTCGGCGTCCACATGATCGGTTCGCGCATGGGCGAGCAGATCGGCGAAGCACAGCTGATCGTGAACTGGGAAGCGTACCCGGAGGACGTCGCACAGCTGGTGCACGCCCACCCGACGCAGAACGAAGCACTGGGCGAAACCCACCTCGCCCTCGCGGGCAAGCCGCTCCACGGCTAAGTCTAAATACAGGACACCCAGGGCCCGTGTGCCAGGCATAATCTGCCAGGCGCACGGGCCCACCACAGAATTCATCCGCACAAAGATCAATAAGGAGAACGGGGACGACATGTCTGAATCCGTTAACTTGCCCGCGCTCGGTGAGAGTGTCACCGAGGGAACTGTCACCCGCTGGCTCAAGCAGGTAGGTGACCGGGTAGAGGTCGACGAGCCGTTGCTCGAAGTTTCCACCGACAAAGTAGACACTGAAATCCCCTCTCCGATCGCTGGCGTCATCGAGGAAATCCTCGTCGCTGAAGACGAGACAGCCGAAGTTGGTGCACCCCTGGTGCGCATCGGTAACGGCTCCGGTTCCGCCGCAGCCGAGGCTCCCGCCGAAGCTGCTCCTGCCCAGGAAGCACCTGCTGCCCCGGCCGCCGAAGAGGCCCCCGCCGCTGAGGCACCTGCCGCACCTGTGGCAGAAGCTGCACCGTCTGCCGCACCGGCCGGCGAAGGCCACGAGGTCACACTCCCCGCCCTCGGCGAAAGTGTCACTGAAGGCACCATCACCCGTTGGCTGAAGGCCGTGGGCGACACCGTCGAGGTCGACGAGCCGCTGCTCGAGGTTTCCACCGACAAGGTCGACACCGAAATCCCGTCGCCGATTGCCGGCACCCTGCAGGAAATCCGCGTGAACGAGGATGAGACCGCAGAAGTGGGTTCCGTCCTGGCCGTCATCGGTTCCGGCGCCGGGGCAGCCGCTCCTGCCGCACCCGCTCCTGCCGCGCCCGCTGCTGCCGAAGCCCCGGCGGCTCCCGCACCTGCCCCGGCAGAGGCCCCTGCCCCCGCGGCTCCGGCTCCCGCAGCTGCCCCGGCGGCTCCGGCACCGGCCCCCGCTGCTGCTCCGGCCCCCGCAGCTGCTCCTGCGGAATCCGGCTACGTCACTCCCCTGGTTCGCAAGCTCGCCAACCAGCACGGCGTTGACATCACCGCGGTCGCTGGCACCGGCGTCGGCGGTCGTATCCGCAAGCAAGACGTCATTGCCGCAGCGGAGGCGAACAAGGCGGCCGCTCCCGCCCCTGCCGCTGCTCCGGCCCCGGCCGCAAGGGCTGCGGCCCCGGTAGCCGTTTCCTCCCTGCGCGGCACCACCGAAAAGGCGCCGCGGATCCGTCAGGTCATTGCCCGCCGGATGCGTGAGTCGCTGGATATCTCAACCCAGCTGACCCAGGTCCATGAAGTGGACATGACCAAGGTGGCCAAGCTCCGCCTCAAGGCCAAGAACTCGTTCCAGGCCCAGAATGGCGTCAAGCTGACGTTCCTGCCCTTCATCGCCAAGGCTGTCGCCGAGGCCCTCAAGCAGCACCCGAAGCTGAATGCTGCCTATGACGAAGCCAAGCAGGAAATCACCTACCACAACGCCGAGCACCTGGCGATCGCCGTCGACACCGACAAGGGCCTGCTTGTACCGGTCATCTCCGACGCCGGCAGCCTGAACCTGGCCGGCCTGGCCGGCAAGATCGTCGACGTCGCTGACCGTACCCGCAACGGCAAGATCGGCCCCGACGAACTCTCTGGCGGCACGTTCAGCATCACCAACATCGGTTCGGTCGGCGCCCTGTTCGACACGCCGATCATCAACCAGCCGCAGGTGGGTATCCTCGGCACGGGTGCCATCGTGAAGCGCCCGGTAGTGATCCAGGACGAGAACGGCGACGACTCGATCGCCATCCGCTCCATGATGTACCTGTCGCTCACCTACGACCACCGCCTGGTGGACGGTGCCGATGCCGGCCGCTTCCTGCAGACCCTCAAGGCCCGCCTTGAGGAAGGTGCCTTCGAAGCGGACCTGGGTCTCTAACCTTCCCTGCAGCAGCACATCTTCGACGGCGGGTCAGGTTCCGGGAATTCCGGAACCTGACCCGCCGTCGGCGTTCTTCGGCACCTATCGGGGTGTTTGCTACGGAGCGTAGAATCGTCTGGCTAGACTGAGCCCATGGATATCGTCTACAACATCATGGTCTTCCTGCACATCGTTGGCGCCGCAATGATCGTGGGCATCTGGATCGGCAACATGAAGAAGCCAACCGTGCACCCGCGGCAATTCGATGGTGCTGCGCTGCAGGTCCTCACGGGCATCGTGATGATGGGCCTACTTCCGGGCCTCGGCGCAACCAACCCGGACTTTGCCAACCCGAACTACTTCAAACTGGGCATCAAATTTGCCATAGGCCTTGCTGTAGTTGTCCTGGCCTTCATTGGCCGCCGCAAATACAAGAAGGAAGAACCCATCAGCAAGGGCCTGGCACACGGCGTTGGCGGCCTGGCACTCCTGAACGTTGCCATCGCCACCCTCTGGAACTAGCGCCGCCCTCTGGCTCGCGACGCTCCCTCAGGTTCCGTGCGAGGCAGCAAGCCCTCGCCAGATACCAGCAGGCGTCATCGGTCATAATCCACCGAGAGCGGACAAGCAGTGCAAGGCGCCACTGGAATCCATAGGATTGAATCCGGCGGCAGCCGGCATCCGCCGCCTGCCGATTCATAGAAACGCTGAGGAGTGGAAATGGCAGCAACGCGCACCGCACACACCGTTTGGAACGGCGACCTGATGGAAGGTTCCGGAGTCACCACGCTGGATTCTTCCGGCCTTGGAACCTTCGACGTTACCTGGAAGGCCCGCACCGAGGCGGCCGAAGGCAAGACCAGCCCGGAAGAGCTAATCGCTGCAGCACACTCTGCGTGCTTCTCCATGGCGTTCAGCAACATGCTTGCCCAGGCCGGCCACACCCCTGATGAGGTGCACACCAAGGCCGACGTGACGTTCAAGCCCGGCACCGGCATCACCGGAAGCCACCTCACCATGAGCGCGAAGATCCCCGGCATCTCGGAGGACGAATTCCAGAAGATCGCCGCCGAGGCGAAAGTAGGCTGCCCCGTTTCCGGCGCCCTGGCCAGCATCGAGATCACCCTCGACGCCACGCTCGCGGCTTCCTGACAAGCCGGAGTACTAAAGAAACACTGAGGCCCTGCCGACGCTCCTTGAAGAGCATCGGCAGGGCCTCATTTGTCTGCGAAGGCCTGCCGGCCCTAAACGCCGGGCCGGACGCTTAGCCCTGCGGGCGGGCCGGCAAGGGCTCAGGGCGCAGCTTCCTGTAGCCTTCCCGAAGCGGCGGGCGATCCGTTGGCAATTCCTGCACCATCTCCTTCAGCGCGCCGATGCCATATTCAAGCTGAGGATCGCTTCCCGCAGCGTAGGCATGCGGCGGGAAGTCGACACGGATGTCGGGCTCCACGCCATAATTCTCGACGTTCCAGCCGATGCCTCCCCCGAACCATGTGGCGTAGCGGGGCTGGGTTACACCAGTACCGTCGGCAAGGGCGAAACGATTGTCGATACCGACCACGCCGCCCCACGTCCGTGTTCCGATGACAGGACCGATGCCACGGAGTTTGGACACCTGGGTGATGATGTCGCCGTCGGAACCCGCGAATTCGTCAGCGAGGATGATGACGGGCCCGCGGGGTGCGTGATGCGGGTAGGTACGTGGCTTCTCGCCGCGCGGCATGCTCCAGCCGGTTACCTTGCGGCCGATCAGTTCCGCCACCAGCTGGGACGTATGTCCGCCCCGGTTCCGCCGTACGTCAACGATCAATCCGTCCAGCGAGGTCTCCGTATCAAGGTCGCGGTGAAGCTGGGCCCAGCCGTTGGCCATCATGTCCGGGATGTGCAGATAACCGAACTTTCCGCCCGACGCCTCGCGGACGGTCCTGCGGTTCGCGTGTACCCAGTCCTGGTAGCGGAGTCGCTCTTCGTCCTTCAGGGGGACCACGGCGATACGGCGCTGCCGGCCCGCGTTCCCGCCATGGGCAGCGCCGTTGAGCAGTGTGAGCTCCACAGTGCGCCCGGCAGCGCCAACCAACAGCATCGCGGGCGTACGTTCGGCAGAGAGCTCGACGCCGTCAATCGCCAGCAGCACGTCTCCCGCCTTCGCGTCGGCTCCCGGCCTGGTCAGCGGGGACGTGGCCAGCGGGTCAGAGGATTCACTGGCAAGGATTCGGGTGATTTCCCATCCGGCATCCGTCAAGCGGAGATCGGCGCCGAGCCTGCCCTGGCCGTTGCTTCCCGGTTCGGAAACAGCTGCCGGACGAACATAAGCATGTGATGTGCCCAGTTCTCCATGCAGTTCCCACAGAAGGTCCACAAGATCGTCATGCGAGCCTAGCCGTTCGACGATTGGGCGATAACGCTTGTACACGTCTTCCCAGTCCTGGCCCGCCATGTCCTCTGTCCAGAAGAAATCGCGCTGGAGCCGCCAGGCCTCATCGAAGGCCTGGCCCCAAACTGCCAGCGGGTCCAAAGTGACCCTGATCCGGTTGAGGTCCACCTTGGCTGAGTCTCCGCCGTCCTCGTCAACCTTGGCATCCGAGGGGACCACCGTGAGCTGTTTCTCCAGGACGTAGGCGACCTTTTTGCCGTCCCCGGACACACGGTAGCGCTCCACGGCACCGACCAGGGTTGACCGCTTCCGTTTGGCCAGGTCGTAACGGACCAGGGCCGGAGACGCAGCCTTGTCCTGAAGGGAGCCCTTGCCGTCACCGGTGACGCCGGACAGCGGGGCATCGAGCCAGAGGAGCGCACCGTCCACGGCCGCGAGGGCGGAGTAATTGCCTTGAGGGACGGGAACGCTGATCACACGGTGAGCGACGCCTTCGGCATCGATCCGTACTTTCGGCACTGCCGTCGTCGGAGTGGTCGTCGCGTCGCTGCCCCCGGATTCCACGGCGGCTTCTGCCTCGGTATTAGCCGAAGCCAGGTGCGGGAGGCCGGCGGGAACGACGGTATCAACCGGGACATCCTGGAAGGACACTGACGGGCCGAAAGGCGAAGGGGTGTCTGCCGCGAGCCCTATGAGGTAGGGCTTGATTGGGCTAGGGAAGGACAGGTCGAAGGAATGTCCGTCGTACACGGGGTCGAAGCTGCGGTTGGACAGGAATGCAATGTATTTGCCGTCAGGAGTGAAAACGGCGGATTCGTCGCGGAAGCGTCCGTCAGTGAGGTCGATGATGCCTTCGGCAGCAGAGGCCGGACGGGCCGTCCGGAGTTTGCTGCGAGAGCCAAAGGAAGTAACCGGTTCAGACCAAACGACCCATTCCGAGTCAGGTGACCAGGACAGGTCGCTGATGGTTCCTTCGCCCACGCTCGTCAGGAGCCGCAGTTCGCCCGAGTCCACCTCGGCTACGTAGACCTCGCCGAAGGAGGTCCCCACAGCCAGCCACCGCCCGTCAGGGCTGGCCTCCAGGGCGCTGGCACGGGTCGGCTTGGGGAAGTCCAGCCTTTTCGGGCCGGCTGCGCCGTTTGCCCCCACCGTTTTCGACGTCGCTGTCTTCGACGTCGCTGTGTTCGACGGCACTGCATTCGACGTCGCTGAACCCGGCTCCGCTGCCGCCACGTCCGACGTCGTTATCCCTGAAACCAGACCTGCAGACGGGATTCGTGCGGGCGGGGCGGAAAGGGTTCCAGTCACACGTGAGGCGGCAACGGGCAGCGGTAGGGCGCCCTCGCTGCCGGATTCTGGTTGCTGGACTGCCCGTCTGGTTACCGAAAACCGGTCCGCAAGGCGGGGCGCAACGTCCTTGACGTAGATCGCCTCTGTTGCGCCGTGATCGGCGATGTAGGCAATGCGTCCTTCGCCCAACGGGCGAGGCAGTCGTGCCCTTACCCCCGACGTTGCTTCGATGACCCGGGAGGGCCCGTCCTTGTGCCGCAGCCAATGAACAGTGCCATGGGTCTCCACAGCGCTGGCCCCACCGGTGGCGTCAGGAACGATGTCGCCTAGGTACCCGGCCACTTTCAAGGAAGCAGGACGTCGGGCTTCGGAGGCGGAACCGAGCGTGATGGCGACGTTGACCGGGTCGCCCTCGAGCGTCGGCAGGAACCACAGCTCCCCCGCCGACTCGAAGATTACGCGGCGGCCGTCCGTGCTGGCGTGCCGGACATAGAAGTCCTCGTGATCCGTGTGCCTGCGCAGGTCGCTCCCGTCCGGCAATACGGAGTACAGGTTGCCGTAGCCTTCGTGATCTGACAGGAAAGCAATCCTGCCCTCCACCCACATGGGATCGGCTAAGTTACCGTTCAGTTCAGGCAGCAGGCGCTCAAACTCGCCGTTCCCGTCGGAATCCAGCCACAGCTTCCCTGCAGTCCCGCCCCGGTATCGCTTCCACCAGGCAGGTTCCCGGGACAACACGCTACCGACGACGACCGGGCGCTCGTCGCCCACTTCAGGGCCGAAGGCTACAGATTCCACCGGGCCGAAAGGCAGCTCTGCCGCCCAGCCACCCTCGATCGGCAGGCTGTAAGCATAGGTGTGGCGGCCTTCGGCCTGCTGGAAGGCGCTGGTGACGAGGACGTCGCCATTGCTCGTAAAGCCTTTAACGCGGGTTGTGCTGTGACCGAAGTAGCTCAACTGACGGAAACCGCCGCCGTCGACATTGGCCGTGACGACTTCCGGCGCAGTTCCCTGGATCACGGTCCACACGAGCCTCTTGCCGTCGGGGGTGAAGCGCGGGTTCCGGGCTGGCAACTGCGTAGAGGAAACCCGCCATGCGCGTCCGCCATTCAGAGGCGCGATCCAGACATCGTCTTCGGCAACGAATGTGACCAGGTCACCGTGCAGATGGGGGTAACGGAGGTAACGCGAAGAAGTCATTGTTCGATCATAGTCAAGAGTTGGCGGGCAACCGGCAGGTTTCATCGGCGGGCCGAACCCTATTGCAGGGGGTATTCGAATCCTTGCTTGTGGCGTCCTGGCCAGAGGCGAGAACCTCGGAAATCTTCCAGCTGCCTTCGCTCCTCAACAGCACAAGTTGGACCGTCCGGGCCGGGCCGGCCGACCGGTCCGCAACAACGGTGCCGCGGGCATCACGTTCGCGGTAGGCAGAAGTGGCAGCTTCAACCTCCACCACGGCACGTCCGTCTGTGCTCGCGGACACCAGCACCGCCTTTTCCAGGGTGGTGGTGAATCCCTCCAGGACGATGCCGGCCGCGCGGAGTTCCTCGAGTGTTTCCTTATCTGACAAGGCTGCCGGAGACGAAGGAACGTTCACCCGCTCAAGAAGGGCCTGGTCCGTCGCGCCAATCGCCATCGAACGAAGTTCCGCTAGACCGTGGGCAGCAAGCAGCGGATCCTCCACACGCACCTGCTCGAGAAGATGTTCCGGCAGCCTCGCACCGACTTGAGAGGGGACGACCCCTTCGGGGACCTCGGCCGACTGCGGCCCTGCGGCCTGTGCCCGCGTCGATGTTTCCTGCGGCAGGTCGAGAGGCAGCCAGCCTGCCGCCGACGCCGTCCCGGCCGCCAGCAGGGCGGCGACGGCGCAGATGGTCACCGGACCGAGGCCGTAACGGGGGGCGTGAATGGTACGGCTCCCGCCCGGAGCCAATGTCCGGCGACCAGGACTCTCGAGCGGGAATCCGAGCGTCGCCTGCGGGTTCCGCTTCTTCCCGGGATACCGGATCCAGCTGGCCCAACCGTGCCTGTGTCCCGCCCTGGCTTCGCGCCGGGTCAGCAGGGCCGGCACCACGGAGGCGTGCACCGACGTCGACAGGTCCAGCGGTTCTGCCGCGGCGCTGCGGAAAACCGCTGTTGCAAATTCAGTTGCTGTAGGCCGCTGGAGCGGGTCGGGGTTGAGCCCGGCCTCCAGCCCAGCGGCGAGGTTAGCCGGCACGTCCGGCACGAGAAGGGACAAGGGAGGGCGGCTGGAGGTACTGCCCGGCGCGGCGCCGGTAAGGCAGAACCAGCCCAGGGCCGCCAGGGCGAAGACGTCCCGCTCCGGACGGAGCACGTCCGCGGCTGCGACGGCGTCGGGTCCAACAAAAACCTCTGGTGCAACAAAACCGGGTGTCCCGCCGTCGGTGACGGCATTGTGATCTCCGGCCATGCGTGCCAGGCCAAGGTCGGTAAGGAGCGGTTTTCCGTGTTCCGTGAAAAGCAAATTCCCCGGCGAAACGTCGCCATGTACGAGGCCGTTGTGATGGAGGTAGGCCAGGCACTGTGCGATGGGGGTCAGGACAGTCACGGTTTCGCCAACACCGAGCCGGCCCCGGCTGGCAACCACTTCCCCCACTGACCCGCCGGGAGCATAGTCCATAACGAGGCCGATGTGCTGTTCATCCGGTCCAAAGGCCAGGACGTCGTGGATCCGGACCAGGTGCTGGTGGGCCATCGCCGAAAGGATTCTTACCTCGCGCCGTACCCGGTCCTCAGAGGTCGCCGGGTCCACGTCTGCTTCGCCTGGCTTGGCTGTCTCCAGGCATTTGATGGCGTACAAGCCGCCGTCAATGTCCCGGTTCGCAAGCCAGACGACGGCACTGGCTCCGCGGCCAAGCTCCCGGATGGTAGTAAATCCAGGTATGGCGGGCCGGACGTGGGAATCCAAGTTCTCCATGTCCCAGTGATACCGGATCCAGCCGATCCTTGCAGAAGTTATCCACAGGGCCCTGTTCCTCAGAACTCCCGACCGAACGTGACTGAGAGGTTGAACACAAAAGCCGGTGCCTACGCCTGCGGGGTCTAAGCTTGACCCCATGACTCTTGAGTTTTCCAAGCTGGGTCTTGCCCCGGATTTCGTCGATTACGTGCACGGCTGGGACGTCCAGCGCGAACTCCACGACAAAGTCGTCACCGGCGAGGCACCCAGCACCGTATTGCTTCTGGAACATGCCGCCGTCTACACCGCCGGCAAGCTCACCGAAGACCATGAGAGGCCCTTCGACGGCACTCCGGTGGTCCCCGTTGACCGCGGCGGGAAGCTGACATGGCACGGCCCGGGGCAGCTGATCGCCTATCCCATCCTGAAGTTGAAGAACCGCTCCGGCATTCGCGACTATGTGGAGCGGCTCGAGGCGGTCATGATCGCGGTCATGGAGGATTACGGCATCAAGGCCGAACGCGTCAAGGGGAGGGCCGGCGTCTGGATCAAAGCCGACTCCAAGGGCCCGGACCGCAAGATCGGTGCTATCGGCATCCGTGTCCTGGACGGCGTGACCATGCACGGCATCGCCGTCAACTGCAGCAATGACCTCTCCCCCTACGCGCAGATTATTGCGTGCGGGATCACGGATGCGAGCGTAACCACCATGTCCTTGGAAACCGGCCGGGAGATTCACCCCGCCGACATCGTGGACAGGATCGTGGAAGAATTCCGGAAGCACGAAGAAGCACTCGTTTCGAGCACCGAAGGAGCTCTACTGTGACCCTGGCACCAGAAGGCCGGAAGCTGCTGCGCATTGAACAGCGCAACGCTGCCACCCCCGTGGAGCGCAAGCCGGACTGGATCAAGGCCAAAGTCCAGATGGGCCCGGAGTTCGTCGGCCTGAAGAACCTGGTCAAGAAGGAAGGCCTTCACACCGTTTGTGAAGAGGCCGGCTGCCCCAACATTTTCGAGTGCTGGGAAGACAAGGAAGCAACTTTCCTCATCGGCGGCTCGGAATGCACCCGCCGCTGCGACTTCTGCCAGATCGACACCGGCAAGCCCTCCCCGGTGGACATGTTCGAACCCACGAAGGTTGCCCGGTCTGTGCAGGCCATGCAGTTGCGCTACGCAACCGTCACGGGCGTGGCCCGCGACGACCTCGAAGACGAAGGCGTCTGGCTCTATGCCGAAACCGTGCGCAAGATCCACGAACTCAACCCGGGGACCGGCGTCGAGCTCCTGATCCCGGACTTCTCCGGCAAGCCCGAGCACATCCAGGCGATTTGCGACTCCAAGCCCGAGGTCTTCGCCCACAATGTTGAGACGGTGCCCAGGATCTTCAAGCGGATCCGCCCCGCGTTCCGCTACGATCGCTCGCTTGACGTGATCACGCAGGGCCGCGACCTTGGTATGGTCACCAAGTCCAACCTCATTCTTGGCATGGGCGAGACCCGTGAGGAAGTCTCCGGCGCCCTGCGTGACCTGCACGAAGCGGGCTGCGACCTGATCACTATCACCCAGTACCTGCGCCCAAGCGAACGCCACCTCCCGGTAGACCGCTGGGTCAAGCCGCAGGAATTCGTCGAGCTTCAGGAGGAAGCCGAGGAGATCGGATTCCTGGGCGTCATGTCCGGACCGCTGGTTCGCTCCTCCTACCGGGCCGGACGCCTCTGGGCCACTGCCATGCGCAAGAAGGGCTGGGAAATTCCCGCCGAACTCGCCCACATCGAAAGTTCGGGCAGCACCCGCCAGGAGGCCAGTTCAGTGCTCGCCGCGCAGGGCAGCCGGAGCGCCTAGCACCTCTCAGACAGCCGAACGCCTGGCAGTTTCGGCGTCGGGCCGTCAGGCTTTATCACGTAGAATTAAGGCACTATGGCGAAATCCCCTGATCCCAGCAACCCGACCCCTGCGGCTGCCGACGCCCCCAAGCGTGGACTCTTCTCACGGAAGCCCAAGGAAGCCAAAGCAAAGAAGCCGAGCAGGCTGAAGCAGATCGGCGAGGTCTTCCAGATGACCCGTCGCCACGATCCCACGGTGCCGTGGCTGATGCTGCTGGCGTTCCTTGGAATTGTGGCCGTAAGCTTCCTCGTTGGATTCCTGCTGCAGAACCCGATCACGGGGCTCATCATCGGCATCCCCCTGGGCCTGCTTGCGGCGACGTTTATCCTGTCCCGTCGGGCCGAACGGGCTGCCTTCGCCCAAATCGAGAACCAGCCTGGCGCTTCCGGCGCTGCCCTTGGAACCCTGCGGAGGGGCTGGATCACTGAGGACCAGCCTGTTGCCGTAAATCCGCGGACCCAGGACGCTGTGTTCCGTGCCATTGGCCGGCCTGGCGTTGTCCTGGTCTCCGAGGGACCGTCCCATCGCGTCAAGCCCCTCATCGATGGTGAGCGCAAGCGCTTGGCCCGAATCCTGCCGAACGTGACCATCCATGTCATCGAAACCGGTCGTGGCGAAGGACAGGTGCCCATCAGCCAGGTGGCCAAGACCATGGGC
The DNA here is from genome assembly GCF_018613855.1 of Arthrobacter sp. ISL-30. Classification (GTDB taxonomy): domain Bacteria; phylum Actinomycetota; class Actinomycetes; order Actinomycetales; family Micrococcaceae; genus Arthrobacter. The sequence continues at coordinate 98,206 of NZ_JAGGPK010000003.1, read as the reverse complement.
AAGCTCAAGTCCGAACTCACCAAGGTTGAAGTCAGCGCCGTCAGCAAGCGCATCTCCTCCTTGGGAACCAGGCTTCCCATTCCTAAGGGCATCGACCCCTACAAGGCAAGGCCAGACCGCAAGGCCGCCCGGGGCCGCTAGCCAAGATACGTCCAGAAGCGTCCCGGAGGCAAACACGCCGACGGGGCGCTTCTCTTTTACCCCCTACACGACAGGAACCCCAGGATGAAGCTTCCCCCTGCCCCCGCGACGCTCAGGATCTTCCGAATACTCGCTGTTGCTGAAGCCATCAGCTGGGCAGCCCTGATCGTGGGCATGTTCTTCAAGTGGGTCGTGCAGTCGAGCGAGCTCGGGGTGCAGATTGCCGGCCCGATCCACGGCGCGCTGTTCATTGGCTATGGTGTGACGGCCTTGGCGCTGTGGCGGATCCAGCGGTGGCCCTTCCGGGTGGCCCTTGCCGCAGGGTTTTCCGCTGTCCTGCCCTTTGCCACGATCGCCTTCGAACGCTGGGCCGGTGCGCGCGGCTGGCTGACGCCGGCCGTTCATGGCGCAGAGCAGGAAAAGATAAGCGTCTAGTGAATGGCCGCAGCAGGCGTCGAGCGTGTCGAGCGTTACAGCCCAGGCGAAAGGCTACATGCGGATAAGCATTGTGTTCATTGCCTTGTCGTGGAGGCCGCGCTGGTCAGGATCGAAGATGACTGCGGGGATAACGAGGCAGAGCAGGATGGTCCGGACGACGGCGGCCATGGGGCCAGCCGGTCGGCCGCCAAGCCGGACAACATGGATACCGGCAATGCGGTGACCGATGCTGTAACCGAGGGTCGCGATCAGCAGGATTTGTTCGACAGCGAAGATCGACAGGGTGGCCCACTGGTTCCCGCCAAAGGCGAAATTGCTGATCAGCAGCGCAATGGTCCAGTCGATGACGATCGCCAGGATACGTCGTCCTGCACGGGCAATGGAGCCGGGACCTGATTCAGGAAGCCCCAGCCGTTCGCCGGGATACTTCGAGATGCCGGACGTGTCCGGCCCGCTGAGCCAGGACCCTATGTCTTTGCGATCAACCACCCTTAAAGCCTAACGGCTCATCGGCCCGGAAGCTTACCGGGGGGCTGCGGCATGGCAGGCGCCCTTGCCAGTATTTGCGCGGAATGTTCACACTCCGGAATCGAGTGGACCCGGACGCAAACTCCGCACTAGCGTTTACACAAGGTGCAATTATGTAACATGCCCGAAACAATACGGACACTCCCGGGAAACCCCACGTCCATAGGGTGATAAAAGTTGCTAGCGACCATGGCGCAGGGGGATTTTTTGTGTCTCCCTGCTTTTGGTTTGCGCTGGACCAGACGGCCTCGTAGGCCTGTTATTTCATATGCATAAGGAGCATAGATGTTCAAGACTGCGGACGAAGTCCTCAAGTTCATCACAGACGAAGATGTTAAGTTCGTCGATATCCGCTTCACCGATCTTCCGGGCGTCCAGCAGCACTTCAACGTGCCGGCAAAGAGCGTTGACGCTGACTTCTTTGTCAACGGCCAGCTCTTTGACGGATCCTCCATCCGCGGCTTCCAGGGCATTGCCGAGTCCGACATGCAGCTCATTCCGGACGTGACCACCGCCTTCATCGACACCTTCCGCGTCGAGAAGACCCTGGCCCTTAACTTCTCCATCGTGAACCCGCGCACCGGTGACCCTTACCACCGTGACCCCCGCGGTGTGGCCGAGAAGGCCGAAGCCTACCTGGCATCCACTGGCATCGCCGACACCGCCTTCTTCGCCCCCGAGGCTGAGTTCTACGTCTTCGACAACGTCCAGTTCGAGTCCTCCCCGCAGGGTTCGTTCTACAAGGTTGACTCCATCGAGGCTCCCTGGAACAGCAGCCGTGAAGAAGAGGCCGGCAACCTCGGCTACAAGACCCCGTTCAAGGGCGGCTACTTCCCCGTTGCACCGGTCGACCACCAGGCTGACCTGCGCGACGCCATGTGCGTGAACCTGGACGAGGCCGGCCTTGAAGTTGAACGCTCCCACCATGAGGTCGGCGCCGCCGGCCAGGCCGAGATCAACTACAAGTTCACCACCCTGGTGCACGCTGCTGACGACCTGCAGAAGTTCAAGTACGTCGTCAAGAACACCGCTTGGGAGTGGGGCAAGTCCGTCACCTTCATGCCCAAGCCGATCTTCGGCGACAACGGCTCCGGCATGCACTGCCACCAGTCGCTGTGGAACAACGGCGACCCGCTGTTCTACGACGAGAAGGGCTACGCCGGACTGTCCGACACCGCCCGCTGGTACATCGGTGGCCTGCTGAAGCACGCTTCCGCCGTCCTGGCATTCACCAACCCGACCGTCAACTCCTACCGTCGCCTGGTCAAGGGCTTCGAAGCTCCGGTCAACATGGTGTACTCGCAGGGCAACCGCTCCGCCGGTATCCGCATCCCGATCACGGGCAGCAACCCTAAGGCCAAGCGCATCGAGTTCCGCGCACCGGACCCCTCCTCCAACCCGTACCTGGCCTTTGCCGCCCAGTTGATGGCCGGCATCGACGGTATCCGTAACCGCATCGAGCCCCCGGCTCCGATCGACAAGGACCTTTACGAACTCCCCGCCGAGGAAGCCAAGGACATCCCCAAGGCTCCGGGCTCCCTCGAGGAGGCACTGGAGGCACTGCGCGAGGACAACGAGTTCCTGCAGGCAGGCGGCGTCTTCACCCAGGACCTGATCGACACCTGGATTGAGTACAAGTACGAGAACGAAATCAGGCCCCTGGCCCTGCGTCCGAACCCGTACGAATTCGAACTTTACTACGGCGTCTAATTCTTCCTCGGACTGAAATTGTTTCAGTCCACATGGAATTCCAGGAATTCCTGAATAGCAAAAAGGCGGCCATGGGTTTCACAACCCGTGGCCGCCTTTTTCGTCGCTACCAGCCGATAGAATGTGATGGCGGGAACACTTTTCAAGGAAGCCAGGGTTTTCAAGGGAGCCAGGAATGGCCGGATGGAATGCTGATATCGCGGCTGGTCCAACTGGACCGGGTGCAGTAACACTGGTCGAGGGTTCGTCGTTTTGCATTTCGCTGCAGAACGGGGACATCTTCCCCCATCATCCCCACGGCGTCTTTTACCAGGACACCAGGATCATTTCGCGCTGGTGCCTCACAGTGAATGGCCAGCCGCTGGAACCTCTTGGCGCCTGGACCCAGGTGCCCTATGAGGGGACCTATGTGGGCCGGGCCACAAGGTCCGACGGGCGGGCGGACAGTCCCCTCACGGTCGAACGGCGGCGGGAACTGGGCGTCGGAATCGTCGAGGACATCATCATCCACAACTATGGGCGGGAGCCCGCGGTGTGCGAAGTGATGATGGCTGTAGATGCCGACTTTGCTGACCTCTTCGAGGTCAAGGATGGACGCGTACACAGGACCTGGGAGCAGGAGCGCCGGCACGATGACGCCTCCCTCAGCATCGAAGCGGCCTGGCAGGAGCTCCGAAAGGGAGTGGTGATCCGCGCCTTGGGAGCCAAGCCAAAGGCCACTGATGAAGGCCTCTATTTCGGGTGGACCATTCCCGCGCAGGGCGAATGGACCGTGCGGATCGCGGCTGTGCCGACAGTAGACGGGGTTGAAGCGGCGGCGCCGCCGCTTCACTTGTCGCCGGACACAGTATCCCCTCAGGACAGGCGTCAACAGGCCTGGAATGCCAGCATCCCCAATACCCGCCTGGGGAACAGGTCAGTAGAACGTACCCTCCAGCGCGCCCATGACGATATGGGAGCGCTACGGATCGTCGACCCGCAACATCCCGAGCGGATGGTCGTTGCTGCCGGTGCCCCCTGGTTCATGGCCCTGTTCGGCCGGGACTCGCTCCTCGCCTCCTGTATGGTCCTGCCCCTCGACGCCACCCTCGCCCTAGGCACCCTGCAGACCCTGGCAGAGCGGCAGGGCACCAAGGTGGATCCCCTGACCGAAGAACAGCCGGGCAGGATCCTGCATGAGGTGCGTCTCGGCGTCGGAACCGGCCTGGCCCTTGGAGGCAAGTCCGCCTATTACGGAACAGCGGACGCCACTCCCCTCTTCGTCATGCTGCTGGGTGAAGCCAGTCGTTGGGGCCTGCATGCTGAAGACATTGCTGCGCTCATCCCCCATGCCGACCGCGCGCTGGACTGGATCCGGGATTACGGCGACCTCGACGGCGACGGTTTCGTGGAGTACCAGCGGCTCAATGACCAGGGCCTGGTCAACCAGGGCTGGAAGGACTCCTGGGACGGCATCAATTTTGCGGACGGTACCCTGGCCGAGCCTCCGATCGCGCTCTGCGAAGTTCAGGGCTACGTGTACAGCGCCTACGTTGCCCGAGCCTGGATGGCCTACGAGGCCGGCGATACCACCTTGGCCGCCGAACTGCGGGACAGCGCCGAGCGGCTGAAGGAGAAGTTCAACGAACAGTTCTGGCTGCCGGACAAGGGCTACTTCGCTGTCGCACTTGACCGGGACAAGCGCCCTGTTGATGCCTTGGCATCCAATATGGGTCATTGCCTTTGGTCAGGCATCATCGACAAGGACAAGGCTGCGTCGGTCGTGGAACGCCTGATGTCCCCCGAGATGTTCAGCGGCTGGGGAGTGCGCACCCTCGCGACCACAATGGGCGCCTACAACCCGGTGAGCTACCACAACGGTTCCGTCTGGCCCCATGACAACTCCCTGATCGTAGCCGGAATGCTGCGATACGGCTTTGTTTCGGAGGCACAGCGTCTCGCCACTGCCCTCATGGAAGCAGCCGAGTACACCGACAACCGCCTGCCAGAACTCTTTTGCGGCTTCAACCGGTCCGACTACCCGGAGCCGCTGCCCTACCCCACCGCGTGCTCCCCGCAGGCCTGGGCGTCAGGCACGCCGGTGATGCTTATCCGGAGCCTGCTGCGTTACGAAGCACACGTCTCCCAAGGCGGTCTCTGGCTGGATCCGGTGCTGCCCAGGAGCTGGGGGTCGCTGCACACCACCAATCTGCCGATGGCTGGAGGGTGGCTCACCCTCGACGTCACGGGCTCACGCGTTTCCCTCAAGGGGCTGCCCGACGGCATGGTCCTGCACCGCGGGATCCGGCCCTCGCTGGCCGACCTCGTAGAACGCGGGAAGCTCCCTGAAAAGTATCAGGAACAGGTTTGAGGATCAGAAGCTCCTGTACATAATCCGCTGCGGACCGGAGTTTCCGCCCAAGTACCGGCCGCGGTCCACGAAACCGGCCCTGGCGTACGCGGCCAGTCCTGTGGAATTGCCCTCGTTGACGGACAGTACGACGCCGGCCTGGCCGCCCCCGTTTCGGACCGTCACCTTTCGGGCTTCGTCCACTGCTGCGGCAGCCGCACTGCTTCCCAGTCCTTCCCCCTGCCTCTTTCTGTCAATGAGGAATCCCCGCAGGAGCCACACTGAATCGTCGTCGGGCCATCCGGCGAGTGACGCGGCTCCGAACTGCAACGTCAGGACGCCCACTACTTCTCCATTGGCTTCAATGACATAGGGCAGCCGGGATTCATCCTCCAGGGCGAGGAGGGTCATCTTGAGGGGCTCACCGACGAACTTTTCCTGGCCCGGCCCCAGGTTCAAAGCCGCGACATCGCCCAGCTTGATATCGCGTGCGTCGGAATCGAGGCTCTTCAAGGGGATGAGCCAAACGGTTTGGGACATCCTCAGAGCCTATCCAAACAGTTATTCGGGAACCGAGCTCTCATCCATCCACAGGACCTCCCACTGGTGGCCGTCCAGGTCCTGAAAGCTCTGGCTGTACATAAAACCGAGGTCCTGGGGTTCGTTGGAGGGTGAACCGCCCGCCTCAAGGGCTTTGCGCACCATGTCGTCCACTTCGTCCCTGCTGTCAGTGGAGATGGCCATGAGCACCTCCGTGCTGGCGCGCGCATCGGCGACCGGCTTATTCGTGAATGTCTGGAAGAACTTCTCTACCAGGAGCATGACAAAGGCATTGTCATTGAGGATCATGCACGTGGCATTTTCATCGGTGTAATCCGGATTGAAGGAAAAGCCGAGGGCGGTGAAGAATTCCACCGACTTGTCCAGATCCTTGACGGGCAGGTTGACGAATAATTGGGTAGCCATGCGACCCAAGCTAGCAGCCGGTCCCGGGGAAGTCACTGCCCGTAAAACACCTTCTCGAAGACGGCGCGGGCGCGGCGGCTCAGCCGCAGGTAATCTTCCTCGAACGCGGCCGCCATCCCTGGTTCATAGCCGCACCAGCGTGCCACGGCTTCCAGGTCCCGCCGGGAGGAGGGGAGGACGTCCGAAGCGCGTCCGCTCCAAATAACGTTGGCCGATCGGATCCGGCTGGCGAGCCGCCAGGCCTTTCCCAACAGGTCCGCGTCCCCCTTGCCGAGAAGCCCCAATGAACGCGCGGCTGCAAGCGCCTCAAGCGTGGAGGTTGTCCGCAGTTCCGGATGCTTCCCTGCGTGCTGCAACTGCAGCAGCTGGACGAGCCATTCGACGTCGCTCAGGCCGCCGCGGCCAAGCTTGACGTGTCTCGCCGGATCCGCACCGCGGGGCAGCCGCTCCGATTCCACTCGGGCCTTGATCCTGCGTATCTCACGGAGATCCTGCTCGGCGAGCGATTTCGGATAGCGGATGGGGTCGATGAGCCGAAGGAAGTCCGCCGCAAGATCGTCGTCGCCTGCCATCGGCTGGGCCCGCAGGAGTGCCTGGGCCTCCCAAATCAGGGACCACCGCCGATAGTACTCGGCATACGATTCCAGGGACCGGACCATCGCCCCGCTCTTGCCCTCAGGGCGCAGGTCAGCATCCACCATCAACACCCGTTCCGCCATGATCGCAGGCTTCAAGGGTTGCGTCAGGAGGCTCGAAATGTGCGCCACGATGGCTTCGGCCTGCTTCTGCGCCTCATCCTCGGGGACACCCGGCATTGCCCTGTGGACATACATGACGTCGGCGTCTGAGCCATAGCCGATTTCCCGTCCCCCCTGGCGCCCCATGGCGACGACCAGAAGGCGGGTTTTGAGTGGTTCGGTGGCAGTGACGATGCCTTCGGCAACGCGTAGGGCACCCAATACGGCAGCGCGGTCCGCATCCGCGAGTGCATGTCCAACCTGGTCCTGTTCCAGGAGGCCGGAACTGTCTGCGATCGCAATGCGCAGGATCTCCCGGCGCCGGATCAGCCGGATGAGCCGCATGGCGCTCTCGGGATCCGAATGGCGGGACATCTTCGACTGGATTTCCTGCCACTGGGCCGAGAAGCTGATCGCGCGCAGGTCCTTGTCGGTGCCAAGCCAGGCGACGGATTCCGGGGAGACTTCCAGCAGGTCGGCAATCAGCCGGGAATTAGCCAGCATATGGCAGAGCCGCTCGGCCGCCGCCTGCGAGTCGCGCAGCATTCCGAGGTACCAGTGAGTGGTGCCCAGCGTTTCGCTGACACGCCGGAAGGCCAGGAGGCCGGCGTCGGGATCCACACCCTCAGCGAGCCAGCCCAACAGGATCGGCAGCAGCTGACGCTGGAGCGCAGCGCGGCGGCTGACGCCTGCCGTGAGCGCTTCGATATGGCGCATGGCGCCCTGCGGGTCGCGATACCCAAGCGCCGCCAGCCGCCCTTGGGCTGCCTCCGGGGTAAGCCTCGTATCCTCGGAACTTAGCTTTGCAGCGGTATTCAACAGCGGGCGGTAGAAGATGCGGTCGTGCAGCTCGCGGACGGAACGCTTGGTCTTCTGCCATGTAGCAACGAGCGCATCGGGGTGCGGCCGCTCGGTGGAGAACGGGCCAAGAACGGCCTTGGCCAGGAATCGCAGCGCGTCCTCATTAACTGGCATGAGGTGGGTCCGCCGCATCTGGAAAAGCTGGATCCGGTGTTCCAGCAGGCGCAGGTAACGGTAGGCATGATCGAAGCCGGCGGCGTCGACACGCCCGATGTACCCGCCTGACGAGAGCGCGGCAATGGCGGAGGTGGTATCCCTGCTGCGCAGTGACTCGTCGGACTTTCCGTGCACCAGCTGCAGGAGCTGGACGGTAAATTCGACGTCGCGCAAGCCTCCGGGGCCGAGCTTGATCTGCCGCTGCTCCTCGGCAGGGGGAATGTTGGATGTCACGCGCCGACGCATCGCCTGGACGGATTCCACGAATCCGTCCCGTCCCGCGGAGGCCCAGACCAGGGGCTGCACGGCCTCCTCGTAGCGTGCCCCCAGCTGCCGATCGCCGGCAATCGTTCGAGCCTTCAGGAGGGCCTGGAACTCCCAGCTTTCCGCCCAGCGGTGGTAATAGCTCAAATGGGAGGGTAGGGTTCGAACCAGCGGCCCGGACTTCCCCTCCGGACGAAGATTCGCGTCCACCTCCCAGAGTCCAGGCTCTGGACCCGGGGAGGAAATGGCCCGGGAAATGCCAGCCGCCAACGCGCTGCCTATCGTGCTCGCCTGCGGGTCATCCATGCCGTCCGCCTCGATCACGTAGATGACGTCGACGTCGGAAATATAGTTCAGTTCCCGGGCACCGCACTTGCCCATGCCTATGACGGCAAGGCCGACGGCGGCAATGTCCTCGGGCCCAAACTTCGCCGAGGCTTCGGCTCGGGACACAGCCAGCGCCGCCTCAATGGCTGCGCCCGCGAGATCCGCCAGCTCAGCACCGACGGACGGCATGTAGTCCTGCGGCGAGGCAGCGCACAAATCCTTGACGGCCAGGTCTGCGAGTCCGCGCCGATACGCCGTGCGAAGTGCGGCATACGCAGGAGGCCCGGTCAAAGCCGCAACCGGCCGCGCCACCATCGGGTCTGCCTGGACAGAGCGCAACAGGGTGGCCCGCAGCGCCTCGGCCGCGGCAGGCATCGGCTCCGGGCTGACCCGGGAATCGAAGACCGTCAAGTGCTCCGGATGGCGGATCAGGAATTCACCCAGCGCCTCGGACGCACCGAGCAGTCTGTAGAGGGACTCACTGCGATCCGGGTGGGCGGCAGCCAGTTCCCTGACCGCGGCGTTCTTCTCGATGAGCCGGACAAGCGATTGGAGCGCAGTGTCTGGGCTGGCGGCAAGCTGAAGTCCGGAAAACAGCGTGTCCTGGTCGATCCCTTCGAGCTCGGGCGCGGCAAGGAACCGCTCCCCCTTTTCGAGATCAGTAAAACCGGACGCAATAAGGCGCCGGGCAAGGCTCATGAGTACCGCCTAGAGAATACCGAGATTGCGCTGCAGCTCGTACGGCGTCACCTGCAGGCGGTAATCCTGCCATTCGGCACGCTTGTTCCGCAGGAAGTGTTCGAAGACCTGCTCGCCCAGGATCTGCGCTACCAGTTCCGATTCCTCCATGGCCCGAATAGCATCATGCAGGCTCGCAGGCAGGGGATCGTGACCCATGGCGCGGCGCTCAGCCGAGGTCAACGACCAGACGTCGTCTTCCGCTGCCGGCGGCAGTTCATAGCCTTCCTCGATGCCCTTCAAGCCCGCCCCCAACAGCACGGCATAGGCGAGGTACGGGTTGGTCGCGGAATCAATGCCTCGGTACTCGATGCGGGCGCTCTGCCCCTTGCCCGGCTTGTAGAGCGGTACGCGCACCAGCGCGGAGCGGTTGTTGTGGCCCCAGCTCAGGTAGCTCGGCGCCTCTCCCCCGCCCCAAAGCCGCTTGTAGGAGTTCACGAACTGGTTGGTGACGGCGGTGAACTCCGGAGCATGCCGCAGGATGCCGGCAATGAACTGGCGGGCCGTCTTGGAGAGCTGGAACTCCGCCCCGGCTTCGTAGAACGCGTTGGTGTCGCCCTCAAAGAGGGAGAAGTGGGTGTGCATCCCGGAGCCCGGGTGGTCCGTGAAGGGCTTGGGCATGAATGTGGCGTAGGTGCCCTGCTGGAGCGCCACCTCCTTGATCACCGTGCGGAACGTCATAACGTTGTCCGCCGTCTGGAGGGCATCGGCATACCGGAGGTCAATTTCATTCTGCCCCGGTCCGCCCTCATGATGGCTGAACTCCACGGAAATCCCGACAGACTCCAGCATGGTAACCGCCGTGCGCCGGAAGTCCTGGGCGACGCCGCCCGGAACATGGTCAAAATAGCCGCCCTCGTCCACCGGCACCGGTGCACCGTTAGGGCCAAGCTCCTGCGATTTGAGCAGGTAGAACTCGATTTCGGGATGTGTGTAGCAGGTGAAGCCCATATCAGCGGCCTTCGCCAGCGTGCGCTTGAGGACGTTTCGGGGATCGGCCGTAGAAGGCTCGCCATCCGGAGTCAGGACGTCACAGAACATCCTTGAGGTCTGCTCGGTCTCCCCGCGCCACGGCAGGATCTGGAACGTGGAGGGATCCGGCTGAGCCAGCATGTCGGATTCGAACACCCGGGCCAGGCCTTCAATGGCGGAGCCGTCAAAACCGAGGCCTTCTTCGAAAGCGCCTTCAACCTCGGCCGGGGCCAGCGCCACGGACTTGAGCGAACCGACGACGTCGGTGAACCACAGACGCACGAAGCGCACGTCACGCTCTTCAATTGTCCGCAGAACAAATTCTTGCTGGCGGTCCATAGGGCCCTCTTTCCCGGGTCAACGTCCATGCCGCGGATTCCATCCTTCTGGAAGCGTGCGGCAGCTCAGCATTCACTCTACTAAGCATTGCCAATGAATGCTGAAGGCATCGGGTGCGTAACACAGCGTTTACATCGCCATGGCCAGGGCCTCCAGTGGCTACGGCGCCGCCTCCACCACTACTCTCTAATCATGGCCTCGAGCAACAATCCTGAACCAGACCTGCCCACAGAGCTTCCTGCGCCCTACGGCAACGGTCCCACCGGCACTTCGGCGGCGTCCGGAGCTGTGGAATCCGGCACGGCGAAGAAGCCTGCCTCACGCGTGCGCACGCATCACCTTCAGCAGGCCAAGGCGGAGGGCTCGCGCTTCGCCATGCTCACGGCCTACGAGCAGTACACTGCGGAGATCTTTGACCAGGCCGGCATCGAGGTCCTTCTAGTTGGCGACTCTGCGTCGAACAATGTTTTCGGAAACGAGACGAGCCTGCCCGTCACGGTCGATGAGCTCCTGCCCCTGTGCCGTGCCGTGGCCCGCTCGGCCAAGCGCGCCTTGATCGTCGCGGACCTCCCCTTCGGCAGCTACGAGGTTTCACCCCAGCAGGCTGTCGCCAGCGGAGTCCGGTTCCTGAAGGAGGGCCTCGCGCACGCGGTGAAGATCGAAGGCGGCAAGTTCTACGCCGAGACGGTCCAGGCGATGGTACAGGCCGGAATTCCAGTCATGGCCCACATCGGCTTCACGCCCCAGAGCGAACATTCCCTCGGCGGTTATCGGGTCCAGGGCCGCGGAGATGACGCCAGCCGGTTGATCGAAGACGCCGTCGCCCTTGCCGACGCGGGGGCCTTTAGTGTCCTGATGGAAATGGTCCCCGCCGAAACGGCGGCCGCCGTCGACGCCGCCGTCGCTGTCCCGACGATCGGAATCGGTGCCGGGAACGCAACAACAGGCCAGGTTCTCGTCTGGCAGGACATGGCGGGACTGCGGGGCGGCAAGATGGCCCGCTTCGTCAAACAGTATGCGGATCTTCGCAGCACCCTGGCCGAGGCTGCAAGGGCCTATGGGGATGATGTCCGATCGGGCCAATTCCCGGGACCTGAGCACTCCTTCTGAGGAGGGAGAGTGCAGGATCGGCTAGAAGTCGTCGTCCTTCTCCCAGGCTTCGTTGCGTGCCCTGACCTTTTCCAGGGCGTGCTCCGCCTCTTCGCGCGTCTTGTACGGCCCAATCAGCTGCGTCCAGTCAGACAACGCATCTTCTTCAATCTCATGCGTCTTCACGTTGTACCAGTACTCGGTCACTGTTCCTCCTGCTGATCGTCGTTGATACCGGCCAGCAAACGGCTCCGGCCGGCCTGTGCCGGTCCCGCCCGGCGTAACCTTTGAAGCCTCAGCGTCGTCTTTCCGGGCTCTGTTAGTTGCGTCTCTTTCGTCCCTTATATGATCAATCTATGCCTTCTCTCGCTTCGACTGCACCCATCGGTATGCTGGTTCCCGGAACGGTCAGTCCCCAGCTGCCGGTACCGGCGTCGATTCCGCGCCCGGAATACGTGGGCAGGAAGGGACCCGAGAAGTTCACCGGCTCTGAGGTCAAGTCCGCTGAGACCATCGAGAAGATCCGCGTGGCCAGCCGTATCGCCGCCCAGGCCATCGTGGAGGTCGGCAAGCACATCTGGCCAGGAGTTACTACCGACCAGCTGGACCGTATCGGCCACGAGTTCCTCCTTGACCACAACGCCTACCCCTCGACCCTGGGCTACCGCGGATTCCCCAAATCGCTCTGCTCGTCCCTGAACGAGGTCATTTGCCACGGCATTCCAGACAGCACCGTGGTTCAGGACGGGGACATCCTGAACATCGACATCACGGCGTTCATCGGCGGAGTCCATGGAGACACCAACTACACCTTCATGGTGGGAGACGTCGACGAGGAATCGCGACTCCTGGTGGAACGTACGCAGGAAGCGCTGAACCGTGCTATCAAGGCCGTCGCCCCCGGCCGGGAAATCAACGTCATTGGCCGCGCGATCGAATCATATGCCAAGCGTTTCGGCTATGGCGTAGTACGCGACTTCACAGGTCACGGCGTCGGCGAGGCTTTCCACACCGGCCTGATCATCCCCCACTACGACGCCGCGCCCGCTTACAACAGAGTCATTGAACCCGGCATGACCTTCACCATTGAACCGATGCTCACGCTCGGCACCATCGAATGGGACATGTGGGCCGATGAGTGGACCGTTGTGACACGGGACCACAAACGCACCGCCCAATTCGAGCACACCCTGCTGGTCACGGAGACCGGCGCCGAGATTTTGACCCTTCCCTGAGCTACCGGAAGAGCACCGCAGCCATGTGGCTGCCCCACGCCCACCCGCCCCCGCCACGAATGGAATCGCATTGAGCAAGAAGGACGAGAAGAAACACAAGAGCGCCCCGCTGATCGGCATCGATATCGGCGGTACCGGGATCAAGGGCGGCATCGTCGACCTCAAAAAGGGCAAGCTGATCGGTGACCGCTTCCGCATCCCGACGCCCCAGCCAGCAACTCCTGAATCCGTCGCCGAAGTGGTGGCCCAGATCGTTGAGGAGCTCTCCTCCCGCCCGGATGCTCCCGCGGCCGATGCCCCCGTAGGCCTCACCTTCCCCGGCATCATCCAGCACGGCGTGGTCCGGTCGGCTGCCAATGTGGATAAGTCCTGGCTCGACAAAGACATCGATGCACTGCTGACGGCCCGCCTGGGCCGGCCCGTCGAGGTCATCAACGACGCCGACGCCGCCGGCCTCGCCGAAGCCCGCTACGGCGCCGGAGCAGGCGTTAATGGTACCGTCCTGGTCATTACCCTGGGCACTGGAATCGGCTCAGCCTTTATCTTCGACGGCAAGCTCGTCCCCAACGCCGAACTCGGCCACTTGGAAATCGACGGATTCGACGCCGAAAGCAAGGCGTCCGCCGTCGCCAGGGAACGCGACGGGTTGAGCTGGGAAGAATACAGCGTCCTGCTCCAGCGCTATTTCTCCCATGTCGAGTTCCTGTTCTCCCCGGAACTCTTCATTGTTGGCGGCGGTATCTCGAAGCGTTCGGACGAATATTTCCCGCACCTTAAGCTCCGCACAAAGATCGTCACAGCCGAGCTGAAGAACGACGCCGGCATCGTGGGCGCCGCCCTCGAAGTTGCCCTAAACCGCAAGCTCGCCGAGTAGGCGGACAGCCGCAAAAAACCACGACGGCGACCGGCACTTGGCTAGAAAACCAAGCTTGCTGGTCGCCGTCGTCAGTTCACAACACCTTTACATAACGGCGTTGTGCCGGTGGTAGCTGCGGCTTCCCCTCCGCTGCCACCACCGGAACTAGAGCCGGCTCTTTTCAGAGCTCTTATCCGGGCTCTTGCCCCCGGCAGCTTTCGCTTCCACATCGCCCTCATGCCGCAGGAGCGAAATGGCTGATTCAAAGTCCTCAAGGGATTCGAAGGCCTGGTAGACACTGGCGAAACGCAGGTACGCAACCTTGTCCAGCTTCTGGAGGGGACCAAGGATGGCCAGCCCCACCTCATGCGCGTCGATCTCGGCGGCTCCGGAGGCACGGATTTGCTCTTCGACTTCCTGTGCCAGCAGTGCAAGGTCGTCTTCAGTCACAGGCCGGCCCTGGCACGCTTTCCGAACGCCGTTGATCACCTTGATGCGGCTGAAAGGCTCGGCCACGCCCGACCTCTTGATGACGGACAGGCTGGTAGTTTCAACCGTGGTGAAGCGCCGGCCACATTCCGGGCACTGACGCCGCCGGCGGATGGAGGATCCGTCGTCGGCCATGCGGCTGTCGACGACGCGGGAATCAGGGTTGCGGCAGAACGGGCAATACACGTTGGTCCTCTCCCTGCGAGGGTCCGGCTTTCGGAATGTACGACGCCGGCGTGGCCGGAAGTCGCAAAAAGGTGCCGGAAGTTTCCCTTCCGGCACCAGTCTACGACTACATTTAGCCTAATGACAAGCTTGTAATTACCACATGTAGTGGTTGCCTGGCTGACCCGGTTTTCAGCCGCCCTGGCATTCAGGCTTCCAGGTTCACGCTCCGCTAGCCATGTTCCCCAAAGCGAATCCTGACGGCATCTCCGTGCCCCGGAAGATCCTCGGCGTCGGACAAGCTCACAATGTGGCCGCTGACTTCCTCGAGGGCTTTCCTGTCGTAGTTGATGACCTGCACGGCCCGAAGGAAGGTGGTCACATTGAGGCCGGAAGAAAACGCGGCAGTGCCGCTCGTTGGCAGGACGTGGTTGGAGCCCGCGCAGTAGTCACCCAGGCTGACGGGACTGTAATCGCCGACAAAGATTGCGCCGGCATTGCGGATTCGGCCCGCGACAGCCGGGGCGTCGGCGGTCATGATCTCAAGGTGCTCTGCTGCGTATGCATCGCAGACGGCGATTCCCTGGTTCAGGTTGTCAACCAGGACCACGCCCGATTGCGGGCCGGAGAGAGCCTGCAGTACCCGGATGGAGTGCTTGGTTGAGGCAACCTGGAGGGCCAGTTCCGAGCGTACGGCGTAAGCCAGTTCTTCGGAGTCCGTGACCAGCACGGACGCTGCCTTCGGATCGTGCTCGGCCTGGCTGATGAGGTCAGCGGCCACCAGTGCCGGTTTGGCATTGGCGTCGGCGAGGATGGCGATTTCAGTGGTCCCTGCCTCCGAGTCAATTCCGACAACCCCCTTCACCAGTCGCTTGGCGGTGGCAACGAAGATATTGCCGGGCCCGGTGACGACGTCGACGGGCTCAATCGGACCAAGCTCGCCCTCCCCCTCAACTCCGTAGGCAAAGGATGCAATCGCCTGTGCCCCGCCGATGGCATAGACTTCCTCGATTCCGAGCAGTGCTGCGGCCGCCAGGATGGTGGGGTGCGGGAGCCCATCGAACTCCTTTTGCGGCGGGGATGCCAGCGCGATGGAGGAGACGCCCGCTGCCAGGGCAGGCACAACGTTCATAATGACGGAAGAGGGATAAACGGCCAGTCCCCCAGGCACGTAAAGTCCCACACGGGCCACGGGAACCCAGTTTTGGCTGACCACAGCTCCGTCGGCCAGTTCAACGTCCACGTTCCCGGGCCTCTGCCCCTCCGCGAAACGGCGGGCACGGCTGATCGATTCCTCCATGGCAGCCCGGACGTCCGGGTCGAGGTTCTGCAGCGCGTTCTGGATGGCCGTCGCCGGTACCCGGGGATGAGTCTGCTCAACGCCGTCGAAACGGCTCGCCAGCTCGGCCAACGCCTCGAAACCGCGTTCACGGACACCCTTGATAATGTCCAGGACCTTCGCTTCGGCGTCTGCCGTGGTTTCATGCCGGGCGCGGGGAACGGCAGCTCGCAACTCTAACAGTGACATGTGGCGGCCCCGCAGGTCGATAGTGCGGAAGTCAACTGGGGCGGCTAGGGATGCTGTGGGGCTCTCCGGAGAATTGGTCACCCGGCTATTTTACGTGCACCCAAGGCTGCCAGGTGTCGGTGGCCGTCAGTGTTCGACGGAGGGCTTCCGCATCAGGCTTATGAGGTTCAGGACGAAGGTGCAGGCCGCGGCGGCCCCCGGCCACAAGGCAAGCACTGCCAGGGAACGCAGGGAGAACGCCATGCTCGGATGCTCCAAGGTATCGGCCGGCGGGCCCCACCATTGCCCCGCCTGGACACCAACGAGCCAGGCGGTGAGGGCGCCCGCGGCTCCACCTATGACTACCAGGACAATCCTCCTCGGGAGAAGGGAATCCTGCGGCCTGCCATCAAGGAGGACGGCGACAAAACTACCTGCAAGCAGGAAGAGGCCGGCGAGGACAAGGTCCCGTGGCAGCCAGGCCTCAATGCGCGTTCCGTCCGCCAGTGACGGGTTCCCGGATAAGAGATTCAGCCCGCCCGGGGCAAGCAGCCACCATGCCAGCCCAACCGCCAGGCCTGCAGCGGCTTGAAACACCACCCACGGCCAGAGTGCCTTCTTCGCGCCGGTCGTTGCCACCGAAGCCGGAGCCTCGCCCCCTGGAGAAGCGTAAAGTTCACCGTAGAGGGGCCTGCCGGATTCGGGTCGCGTCATGACATAAACATTAACAAATTGTCAGGACCATCCCGAGCGGGCGTCGCGTTGGCAGGCGGCCGCTACTGTTGCCGAAAGGCTTGAATCAACCGGATAGGGCAGGAGAACGATCAGAGTGGCCCCAGAGAGCGCAGCCTTCGTGGGCACGTTCAAGGAAATGTTCCGTCGCCATGCCGCAGGCGTCGCCATCCTTACCGTCAACCATGACGGAGTTCCCTATGGGTTCACTGCAACATCAGTCGCGTCACTGTCCGCCGAACCGCCAAGGTTCACCTTCAACATGGCCAGGAGTTCCCGCTCCTGGCCCGCCGTCGCGAACGCCACCTACATCGGCCTGCACATGCTCGGGCTGGAGAACCAGGAACTCGCCGATCGCTTCGCGCGCACACGGAACCGCTTCGAGGGCGACCACTGGGAATTCGGGCCCCACGAGGTACCCATCCTCAACGACGTGACGGGTTGGCTCATCGGCAAAATCCAGATGCGCCTCTCATTCGAAAACAACGCCGTCGTAGTGGTGGAAGTTGTGGACGGTCAGGTAGGCGAAGACGGGGCTCCCCTGCTATACCACTCCGGGGCCTACAGCCAGCCCGCACCCCTCGATTACGAGATCTGACGGCTGGTTGTCCCGCCTCCTCAGTTGTCCAGGCAGGCCGGTCCCAACAGGACCTTCAGGTCTCCGAACAAAGCCGGGTTGGGATTAACGCGGAGGTGGATGGGCAGAGCCATAACCTCAACCTTCGTATCACCGGTCAGGTTGAGGCGAACCTCAGAGTTACCCCTGTGGGTCCGCAGGACATCGCGGAGGTCCGTAACCACCGATTCCGTCGCCTTGTGAGTTGCCAGGGTGATCACGACGGGCCCATTGACGCCTTCGCTGAGGTCCGGCACTGAGAGCTCCATGGCATTCAGTGTGACGGCGCCGTCGTCGCGCTTTTGCAGCCGGCCCTTCACCACCACAATGAGGTCTTCGGCCAGGACGGAGGCGATTGGTCCGTAGACCTGCCCGAAGAACATCACCTCCATGGAGCCGCCGAGGTCTTCGATTTCGGCACGGGCGTAGGCGTTGCCGCTGGCCTTGGCTATCCTTCGGCTCAGGGAGGTGATCATCCCGGCGATCGTGATGATGGCACCGTCCTGGGGCCCTTCTTCGCCGATCACGGACGTGATGGTCTGGTCCGCGTGCTGGCTCAGGAGCCCTTCAAGGCCCTGTAGCGGGTGGTCGGACACGTACAGCCCAAGCATGTCGCGCTCGAAGGAGAGCTTGTCCTTCTTCTCCCACTCTGGCAGGTCGGGAATCTCCGTGGTGAGCGACGCTTCGGGTTCCTGGTCTTCGAATCCCGCGAACAGGTCAAACTGTCCGATCGCCTCATTCCGCTTGAGCGTGATCACCGAATCAATGGCTTCTTCATGGATCATCGCCAGGGCGCGCCGCGGATGCCCGAGGGAGTCAAACGCCCCGGCCTTAATGAGTGATTCAACGGTCCGCTTGTTGCAGACGACGGCGGGAACCTTCAGCAGGTAGTCCTTAAAAGACGTGAACGCGCCCTCGGACCCGCGTGCCGCCACCATGGCCTCAACGACGTTCACGCCGACGTTCCGGATCGCGGCCATGCCAAAGCGGATATCCGTGCCCACCGGGGTGAAGTTGACGCTGGATTCGTTGACATCCGGTGGCAGGACCGTGATGCCCATCTTGCGGCACTCGTTCAGGTACATGGCCAGCTTGTCCTTGTCATCACCCACGCTGGTGAGCAGCGCTGCCATGTACTCGGCAGGGTGGTGCGCCTTGAGGTAGGCCGTCCAGTACGAGATGACTCCATAGGCGGCCGTGTGCGCCTTGTTGAATGCGTAGTCGGAGAACGGGAGGAGGATATCCCACAGCGCCTTGATCGCCGCGTCCGAATAGCCGTTGTCCCGCATGCCCTGGGAAAAGCCTTCAAACTGCTTGTCGAGCTCTTCCTTCTTCTTCTTGCCCATGGCACGGCGGAGCAGATCCGCCTGGCCCAGGGAGTATCCGGCCACCTTCTGCGCAATGGCCATAACCTGCTCCTGATACACAATCAGGCCATAGGTGGTACCAAGGATTTCAGCCAGGGGCTCTTCGAGCTCGGCATGGATAGGCGTGATTTCCTGCTGCCCGTTTTTCCGCAACGCGTAGTTGGTGTGCGAGTTGGCGCCCATCGGGCCCGGCCGGTAGAGGGCCAGCACGGCGGAAATGTCTTCGAAGTGGTCCGGCCGCATGAGCTTGAGCAGCGACCGCATCGGCCCGCCGTCGAGCTGGAAGACCCCAAGGGTGTCTCCGCGGGCAAGCAGCTCATAGGAAGCCTTGTCCGTGAGTTCAAGATCCTCAAGGACCAGGTCGATGCCCTTGTTGAGCTTAATGTTTTCGACGGCGTCGGTGATGATCGTCAGGTTCCGAAGCCCGAGGAAGTCCATCTTGATCAGGCCAAGGCCTTCGCAGGTCGGGTAGTCGAACTGCGTGATGACCTGGCCGTCCTGCTCACGGCGCATGATGGGGATGATGTCGATCAACGGGTCCGAGGACATGATGACGCCGGCCGCGTGGACACCCCACTGACGCTTCAGGCCTTCAAGGCCGAGGGCCGTTTCAAAGACCTTCTGCGAATCGGGATCTGTCTTCAGCAGCTCCCGCATCTCTTCGGCCTCGGAATAGCGCTTCGCCTCCGGGTTGTGGATGTCATAGAGGGGCATGCCCTTGCCCATGACGTCCGGGGGCATGGCCTTGGTGAGTCGTTCTCCCGTGGAGAAGGGGTAACCAAGCACCCGTGAGGAGTCCTTGAGCGCCTGCTTGGCCTTGATGGTGCCGTAGGTGACGATCATGGCGACGCGCTCGTCACCGTATTTCCCGGTGACGTACTTGATGACCTCGGGGCGTCGACGATCATCGAAGTCGACGTCGAAGTCGGGCATGGATACGCGATCCGGGTTGAGGAAGCGTTCAAAGATCAGGCTGTGTTCCAGCGGGTCGATGTCCGTGATGCGCATGGCATAGGCAGCCATGGAGCCCGCGCCCGAGCCACGGCCCGGACCGACCCGGATTCCGTTGTTCTTGGCCCAGTTGATGAAGTCGGCAACTACCAGGAAGTAGCCGGGGAAACCCATCTGGACGATGACGCCGACCTCGTAGTCCGCCTGCTTGCGGACGGCATCAGGAATGCCCTTCGGGTAGCGGTACTGCAGGCCCTTTTCGACTTCCTTGACGAACCAGGATTCCTCGTTTTCCCCTTCCGGCACAGGGAAGCGGGGCATGTAGTTGGCCTTGGTGTTGAACTCGACATCGCACCGCTCGGCGATGAGCAGTGTGTTGTCGCAGGCCTCCGGGTGGTCACTGAAGATTGCCCGCATTTCCGCCGGGGACTTCAGGTAGAACTCGTCGGCGTCGAACTTGAAGCGCTTGGGGTCCGCGAGGGTGGAGCCGGACTGCACGCACAGCAGCGCAGCATGCGAGGAAGCGTCCTCGGCGTGGGTGTAGTGGAGGTCGTTGGTGGCCACCATCGGCAGCCCGAGCTCCTTGGCGAGCTTGATGAGGTCGCCCTGGATGCTCCGCTCGATGTCCAGTCCGTGGTCCATCAGTTCGCAGAAGAAGTTGTCCGCACCGAAGATATCGCGGAAATCGGAGGCAGCCTGCATAGCTTCCTTGTACAGGCCCAGCCGCAGCTTGGTCTGCACTTCTCCGGACGGGCAGCCAGTGGTTGCTATGAGGCCCTTGCCGTAAGTCTGAAGAAGGTCCCGGTCCATGCGAGGCTTGTAAAGGTAGCCTTCGAGCGAGGCCAGGGACGACATCCTGAACAGGTTGTGCATGCCCTCGGTGGTTTCGGCCCACATGGTCATGTGCGTGTAGGAGCCGGCACCCGAGACGTCGTCCCGTCCGCCGTCGCCCCAGCGGACGCGAGTCTTGTCCTGCCGGGCGGTGCCCGGCGTCAAGTAAGCCTCGACGCCGACGATGGGCTTCACGCCTGCGTTGCGGGCCTTGTTCCAGAAGTCGAAGGCACCGAATACGAAACCGTGGTCAGTGGTGGCAAGGGAATCCATGCCGAGTTCCTTGGCATGGCTGAAAAGGTCCCCCAGCCTGGCTGCACCATCCAGCATGGAGTACTCGGTGTGGTTGTGGAGATGTACAAACGAGTTCTTGCCGGAAGTCACCACGACATTCTATAGGGCTGCCCTAAAGACTGTCGGACGACGCGCGCGTGGCCGCCGATGTTAGGCGTTGCCGCTGGCGAGCAGGTCCAGCGCGTACTGCAGGTCCGGGGGATACTTGCTGGTGACCTCGATCCATTCGCCACTGCGGGGGTGGCTGAAGCCGAGCTGACGGGCATGCAGCCACTGCCGTGTGAGGCCCAGGTTCGCGGCGAGGCGGGGGTCCGCCCCGTAGGTAAGGTCCCCGGCGCAAGGATGGCGGAGCGCCGCAAAATGGACCCGGATCTGGTGCGTCCTGCCGGTTTCGAGGTGCACCTCTACCAGAGTCGCCTTTCCGTACGCTTCGAGGACCTCGTAGTGCGTCACCGAGGCGCGGCCGTCCTCGATCACGGCGAAGCGCCAGTCATGGCCTGGATGGCGACCGATAGGGGCGTCAATTGTGCCTTCAAGCGGGTCCGGGAGGCCTTGGACTACCGCGTGGTAGACCTTGTCGACCGTTCGCTCCTTGAAGGCGCGCTTGAGGGCCGTATAAGCGTCCTCGGTCTTCGCCACGACCATCACGCCGGACGTCCCGACGTCGAGCCTGTGCACAATGCCCGCCCGTTCGGAGGCACCCGACGTCGAGATGCGGTAGCCGGCGCCCGCAAGCCCACCGACGACGGTAGGCCCCACCCAGCCGGGCGAAGGGTGGGCGGCGACCCCGACGGGTTTGTCGATGACCACGAAGTCGTCGTCGTCCAGCAGAATCTCCAGGCCTTCCACAACTTCCTCCACGACTTCCAGCGGATCACGCCGCTCCGGAACGGTCACTTGCAGGACTGTTCCGGCGATGAGTTTGGCAGACTTTCCCAGCGCCCCGGCCGCCGTCACAACATTGCCCTCCGCAATGAGCTGGGCCGCGGCGGAGCGGGAGATGTCCAGGAGCTTCGCCAGTCCGGCGTCGGCCCGCGCCCCTCCGAGCTCGTCGGGAATGATGACCCGGTCAGGCATCTGACGCATCCTGTCCGCGTGTGGAACCCTGCCCACTGGCGGAATCTTGCTCAGTGGCGGAAGCCTGCTGCCCCTTAGCCGATTGGCGCGATCCATCCAGGCCGATGCCCCGAAGAGTCAGCAGGCAGATGATCGCCACAGCCGAGACGACGGCGGAATCTGCGATATTGAAGATCGCGAAGTTCGGAAGCTGGATGAAGTCAACTACGTGTCCCATGGCGAACGAAGGCTCCCGGAACAGCCTGTCCGTCAAGTTTCCCAATGCTCCTCCGAGAAGCAGTCCCAGGGCAACCGCCCACCACATGGATCCCAGCCTGCGCAGCTGGAGGAGAATCACCACGGAAACTGTAGCCATAATGATGCTGAACACCCAGGTGATGTTTTCGCCGATGGAAAACGCGGCCCCCGAGTTTCGGATGTAGTACCAGTGCAGCAGGGGCGGGAGGACCGGAATGCGTTCCCCCTCAGCCATGGTGGACGTAACCCACAGTTTGGTGAGCTGATCGAAGGCATACGCGAAGACTGTCAGCCCGGCAAAAAGCCAAAGCAGGGCTGCGCGCCTGCGGGGGCGCGCCGGTCGGGCGGGCGTTGGGATGCCGCCGGGTTGTTCGTCGCTCATAGGTCTTTCATCCGTAGGTGGGCTGTTTGAGGCTTAACAGCAAAAGCCGGTGGCCGAGGAATCCCCAGCCACCGGCTTTCAGAATACTTGGTTAAACCTCGGCGTTGGCTTCGCCGACTTCCGGGGCTGCAACAGAGCCACGTGCGTCAAGGTCGCGGAGCTGACCTTCGATGTAGGCCTTCAGGCGCGAGCGGTAGTCGCGTTCGAAGCCGCGGAGCTGCTCGACCTTGCGCTCAAGGACCGAACGCTGCTGCTCGAGGGCTCCGAGGATCTTGCGGGACTTCTCCTGGGCGTCGTTTACCAGGCTGCTGGCTTCGATCTGCGCCTCGGCGATGATCTTTTCCTTCAGCTGCTGGCCATCAGCCACGTGCTTGTCGTGCATCTGCTGGGCCATGGCCAGTAGCCCGGCGGCAGACTCTGCAGAGGAGTTGGCCGGGGCACCTGCTACAGGCGCGGGCACGACTGCCGCGGAAGCGGCCTGCTCTGCTTCCTTCTTCTTGGCGGCTTCTGCTGCCTTGGCTTCGGCTTCAGCCTTGGCATCCTTCTCGGACTTGACCGGGGCAGGAACCTTTTCGACGACAGGAGCTGCCGCCGTGGCAGCAGCCGGTGTGGCATTGCCGCTCTCGGCGAGCTTCTTGCGGAGCTCGTCGTTTTCCTGGTTGAGGCGGCGAAGCTCTACGACAATTTCGTCGAGGAAGTCATCGACCTCGTCCTGGTCGTAGCCTTCGCGGAACTTGGTCGGCTGAAAGCGCTTGTTGACAACGTCTTCTGGCGTCAAAGCCATCTGGTCACCTCGTTGGTCTAGTTAGTCATTAGGCCTTCCGGCCGTTCAAAACTACGGTACCTAAATATGATCTGGTTCCTCTAATCAACACATCGTGTTGTACCAGAGAATTTGCGGTCGGATCGGCGATCGGAGTGATCCGCCG
Organism: Arthrobacter sp. ISL-30; assembly: GCF_018613855.1. Classification (GTDB taxonomy): domain Bacteria; phylum Actinomycetota; class Actinomycetes; order Actinomycetales; family Micrococcaceae; genus Arthrobacter. The sequence continues at coordinate 74,943 of NZ_JAGGPK010000003.1, read as the reverse complement.
GCCGGCTGCGGGCTGCTACGGGAAACTAAGCGAAACTGTACACGATTGTCATGGCGATGCTGACGACGATGAAAAGCACCAAAAAGCCCAGGTCCAGCGAGATTCCGCCCAGCTGGAGTGGCGGGATCAGCCGCCGCAGCCATCTCAGGGGCCGATCGGTGACCGAGTAGACCAGGTGTGCCGTCACGAGGGCTGCGCCCCTTGGCCGCCACTGCCGGGCGAACATCTGGACCCACTCGAACACCAGCCGTGTGATCAGGGCGACAAAAAACAAGAAAAGTGCAATGTAGACAAGACCGAAAACCAATCCCACGAAACCCATATCTCCTTGTTGCTCAGCAACGCTATTCGGTCCCTCTATTGCAGCACAGATGCCAGGAAGGTTTCCCCGCCTGGCATCTGATGACGCTAGCCGCTAGCTCTGGTTGAAGAAGCTGGCCTGGGATTCAGTGGCCTTCTTGTCGTCTCCGATGACCTCCACGTAGGACGGCGACAGCAGGAAAACCTTGTTGGTGACGCGCTCGATGCTGCCATGCAGGCCGAAGACGAGGCCCGCGGAAAAGTCGACCAGGCGCTTGGCGTCGGCTTCACCCATGTCAGTGACATTCATAATGACGGGGATCCCGTCCCGGAAACTCTCGCCAATGATCTTGGCGTCGTTGTAGGAGCGGGGGTGGACGGTGGTGATCTGCCTCAGGCCGGAGGCGTCTTCGCGGCTCGACGCCGCACGCTTGATAGGTGTCACGGGTGCGCGGTATTCCTCTTCGGCAACAACTTGGGGGGCTTCACGGACAACTTCCCGTATCGGGGCCGGGGCGCGGCGTTCCTCGCGCTCCTGTTCCACGGACCGGTCGTCGTCCTTGTGCATCAGGTGCTGCTCAGACTCGTAGTGTTCGTCGCCATCGGCGAGCCCAAGATAGATCATTGTCTTGCGCAAAGCGCCAGCCATGGTCGACTCCTATCGTGTCTGCATCAGGCGGGCCGCCCATGACCTGACATTGCTGAATCCCGGCCCGCTGCTTCCAATACCTTGACGCTACCCCACCGCCGGTCGGGAACCGAGAATATCGGAGCCGATACGCAGGTGTGTCGCACCAAAACGGACGGCGGCCTCAAGGTCCTGGCTCATGCCGGCGGAAATGCCCGTAGCATGCGGATGGGAGGCGCGTAGCTGCGCGGCAATCCCGGCAAGTTTTTCGAATGCCGCGTCCGGATCGCCGCCGAGGGGTGCCACCGCCATCACTCCCGCCAAATGCAGGGACGCCGCCGACTCGATCTTGTCGGCCAGCATTCCGACATCGGAGGGAAGGGCGCCGCCACGGTGGCCGTCGGCGTCGTCGTCGAGGTTCACCTGGACGAAACACTCAAGGGGTGAACGCCCGCCCTGCTCCTGTTCCAGTGCCACCGCCTTTGCCAAGGCGTCTGCAAGCTGGGGACGGTCGATCGAGTGGACGGAATGAGCGTAGCGGGCCACAGACTTTGCCTTGTTGCTTTGGAGCTGGCCGATGAAGTGCCAGCGCAACGGCAGCTCGACGAGTTCAGCCGCCTTGCCGGAAGCCTCCTGGTCCCGGCTCTCGCCAACGTCCTCAACGCCGAGCCCTGCGAGCCTGCGGACATCGGCCGCAGGATAGAACTTCGTGACCACAATCAGTCGCGGCCCTTCGACGCGCCCGGCAGCAATGGTGGCTTCGGCGATCCTGTCGCGGACCCTGGCCAGGCGGCCCCGCAGTTCATGGGTGCGGGTATCGCCGGCGTCGACGGTTCCCGCGTTGTTGCCAATGTCACTCATGCGTCCAAACCAATCCTGCAAAGCGTCCTGTTTCCTTGTTCCGCCGGTAGGAAAAGAGCTTCCCGTTCTCCAGCGTGCACCCACCGGAATACTCGATTCGAACCCCTTCGGACCGCAGCTGGGCGCTGACTCCGGCCGGAAGGTCCAGGGCAGGGGTATCCCAAGAGGTCGTCGCCCATGTTGAGGGTTCGACGGCGGCCACCTCCTCGCGCAGGAACTCAGTCACCTCGTAGCACGACCCACAGATGGAGGGCCCGATCCAGGCCCGGATCTCCTCCGCGCCCGCGCGCCGCATCTCGACGACGGCAGCGGGAACTACGCGCGAAGCGACTCCGGGGCGCCCGGCATGGACAACAGCCGTAACCGGGGATCGTCCGGAAGCGGCGTCGCCGACAAGCACCACGGGCACACAGTCAGCCACCATGACGGCCAAGGGCTGCGTTGTCGAGACCATGGCGTCCGCGGTAGGGGCAGCAGTGGACGACATGCTCTCGATCAGCGCCACCGCGTTGCCGTGCACTTGATCCATGTATTGAAAGCGGCGGGCGCCAAGGCCGGCCGCTTCTTCCAGCCTTGCCCGGCGTTGCCGGACCTCGCCAGGGTCGTCTCCCACGTGCAGGGCAAGATTGCCCGCACCGGTGTCGGTGAAGGCTACCGAGACTCCCGGCTGCACTTCGTTGCGCCACCAAAACACCGGTTGCAGGTTCTCCTTCGAGATGTGTCCGAGCAGGCGGTTGGCCTACTTGAGGAAGTCGGGTACGTCGAGGTCGTCAGTGCGGCTTCCGGACAGGTCGGGCTCCACGATCGAGGGCAGGTCGACGTCGAATCCCGAGTCGGCTGGTAGGGCCGAGGGCCGCTGCTGGCCCCAGTTGCTCAGGCTGGCGGCCCCGACTCCTGCCCCGATGTGCTGATGGGCGGGTGCCTGGACGGGTGCGGCTGCCGGCGCGGCAGGGCGCTCGGACGGTGCCTCATGCGGGACTGGCTGGGCGTGGGCACCGGACTGTGCTGCACCCTGGTTGAGGGAAGGCGAGGTGGCCTTGACGTCGTCGAAACCGGCGGCGATGACGGTGACCCGCGCTTCGTCACCCAGGGCGTCGTCAATCACGGCACCAAAGATGATGTTGGCTTCCGGGTGTGCCACTTCCTGCACCAGGCGCGCGGCCTCATTGATCTCGAACAGGCCAAGGTCGGAGCCACCCTGGATGGAGAGCAGGACACCGTGGGCTCCGTCGATGGATGCTTCGAGCAGAGGGGAAGCAATGGCAAGCTCGGCGGCCTTGACGGCACGATCCTCGCCCCTGGCAGAGCCAATGCCCATAAGGGCGGAGCCTGCACCCTGCATCACGGATTTGACGTCCGCAAAGTCCAGGTTGATAAGGCCCGGAGTGGTAATGAGGTCCGTGATGCCCTGGACGCCGGACAGCAGCACCTGGTCAGCGGAACGGAAGGCGTCCAGGACGGAGACGTTGCGGTCGCTGATGGACAGGAGGCGATCGTTCGGGATCACGATCAGGGTGTCGACCTCGTCCCGCAGGGCGTCGATGCCCGCTTCGGCAGAACCTGCGCGGCGGCGGCCTTCGAAGGTGAACGGGCGGGTCACGACGCCGATGGTGAGGGCGCCAAGCGAACGGGCAATGCGTGCCACGACGGGCGCGCCACCGGTGCCCGTGCCGCCGCCTTCGCCAGCGGTGACGAAGACCATGTCGGCACCACGGAGGACCTCCTCGATCTCGTCCGCGTGGTCCTCTGCGGCCTGCTTGCCGACCTCGGGGTTGGCTCCGGCGCCCAGGCCACGCGTGAGCTCGCGTCCGACGTCGAGCTTGACGTCTGCATCACTCATCAGAAGGGCCTGGGCATCGGTGTTGATTGCGATGAACTCGACTCCGCGAAGTCCGACCTCGATCATGCGGTTGACTGCATTCACGCCACCGCCGCCGATGCCGACGACCTTGATGACGGCCAAGTAATTCTGCGGTGCTGCCACGTTTCGTGCCCCTTGTTCGTGTCCTATAGCGAAACTGATCGAGTCCAACTTGAATTCCCGGACCCTAACCCTCTAGTTGAAGGTTATAGTTATGTCAAGTAACTCTTGACTGCGACGCTATTTCCTCCGGTTGCCACATTCAATGACCACCGCAGCGTGTCGCTTGTTTTTGCTGAAATTGCCGGTTTGCCGTCACTTGGTGAAGGCATGCCGAGGCGTGCTGACGTCGTAGACCGAGACCGGCACCTTTGGATCCGCGGGCGCCCTGAGCAGCGCCTCCAGGACACGTGCCTTGAGCTCCATTTCCTCGGCATTTCCCCATACAACGGTCTTCCCGTCGTCGAGCTTCAGCTTCACTGAATCCACCGATTCGGCGGATGCCGTTGACATCCGAGCCAGGATGTCCGGAGGGAGCGTTCCCAGCACGCCGGTGATGGCGGCAAAGATGTCCTTGCCCACAGCCGTGCCGCCCCCGTCGATCAGTGGCAGCGCCACCGACTCGGGATCGGCTGTGGCGCCCAACTGCACGCCGTCGACGTCGACGAGCAGGTACTGCTCGCCTTGCTTCATGAGGGCCACGGGAACGCGTTCCTGGACGTGTACCACCAGCTCCGAGGGCGGGTGGGCTTCGATGGTGACCGATCGAACCTGAACCAGCGGTTTGAGCAGCCCCGTGACCTCGTCCTTACCCACCTGCGGCAATGGCTTGCCTTCCAGCGGTGCCAGGACTGTCCGCACCTGGTCCGGGGCGAGCAGCCTTGTGCCATCGATGGTGAACGTCCTGATGGCCAGCACCGGGGAATAGACCGCCCCGACAATCAGCGCCGCTACCAGCGCCGCGGTAATGCTTGAAACCCAGATGATCCTGCGCTTGAGCTTCCTCCGCCTGGATTCGGGGAACGTCAGGACTTTGGCCGGGGCCTTGGCTTCCTGGAGCTTGGCGTGGGCCTTGGCGCCCTGGCCCTGGGCGTTGGTCCCTTGGGCCTGGGCAGCATCCAGCGAACGCTCGGCGCTGATCACACTGGGCCCGCCCGGCCTGCTGGTAGAACGGGGCCGGGACACACCGGAGGCGGCGGGCGATGAACGCGCAGCCGGCCGGTAGCTGGGCTTGCGTCCGCTAGCCATCCAGTGCCTCGACGATCTGCGACCCGTAGGCTGTGACATCGCCGGCGCCGACCGTGAGCACAACGTCACCCGTGCCGGCGGCGGCAGCGACCGCTTCGGTGGCTTCCTTGCCCCCGGCAACCAGGCGGCCCGACGTCAGCCGGTCAGTGATGAGCCTGCTGGTGACGCCTGGGATGGGGTCCTCACGTGCCGGATAAATATCCAGGACCAGGGCCGTATCCGCCGTATTGAGCGCCTCGGCAAACTCCCGTGCGAATTCCCTCGTCCGCGAGAAAAGGTGGGGCTGGAACAGCACATGCACCTTGTGCTCTCCGGCAACTGACCGGGCGGCGGACAGCGCAGCCAGGACTTCGGTGGGATGGTGGGCATAGTCGTCGTAGACGCGTACTCCCCTGCCCTCGCCCTTGAATTCGAAGCGGCGTGATGCACCGGTGAAATGGCCCAATGCCACCGCGGCCATTTCAGGCGCCACGCCAAGCTCAACCGCCACTGCGAACGCGGCCGCAGCATTGAGGGCATTGTGCCGGCCGGGAACCTGGAGCTCCAGCCGGTAGCGTTCCCCAGCGGGCAGCGGCAATCCCGTCTGCGATTGCCCGTTGGCGGGCATCCGGACGCTGAGCCACACGGCTCCTGGCCCGCCGTCGTGCAGCCGGATGTCCGCATCCCCAGAGGTACCGTAGGTGCGCACCCGAGTGGTGCCGGCGGCGCGGGTGCGGGAGGCGAGGGATCGCGCTCCCTCATCGTCGGCACAGGCGAGCAGCAGGCCATCCGCGGGTAGCAGGGCAGCGAAGCTGTCAAAGGAAGCAAACACGGCTTCCGGAGTGCCGTAGTGGTCCAGGTGATCCGCTTCGACGTTCGTAACGACGGCGATCCGTGGCCGGTAGTTGAGGAAGGAGCCGTCGGATTCATCGGCCTCGGCAACAAAGATGTCGGACTCGCCATGCGCCGCGTTGACGCCCAGGGACGGGACGTTGGCCCCGATCGCGAACGACGGATCCAGGCCGGCTTCCTTGAGCAGGACGGTGATCATGGATGTCGTGGTGGACTTGCCATGCGTCCCTGCAACCGCAACCACTCGGTCCCCGCCCATCGTGGCCGCAAGGGCCTCGGACCGGTGCAGGATCGGCAGGCCGGCGGCCCGTGCCGCCTCGAGTTCGGGATTGTCCCGGCGGATGGCAGAACCGGCAACGACGGTCTGGGCGTCCCCCACGTTAAGGGCTGAGTAGCCGACGGCGATCCGGGCGCCGGCTGCTTCAAGTTCCTTCATGACGGGAAGGTCTTTGGCATCGGAGCCGCTGACCGGCACTTCACGGGCCACCATGATCCTGGCGACGGCGGACATCCCCACTCCCCCGATACCGACAAAGTGGACACGGCCAAGCGAGTTCAGTGAGACGGGCTGGGTCATTTGGATACCGCTTCCAGTACGAGTTCGGCCATAAGTTGATCGGCGTTACGGATACCCAGGCTTTCGGATTTCCGTGACATCTCAGCCAGCCGCCCGGAGTCAGTAAGAAGCGGAATGAGATGCTCCCGGACCCATTCGGGGTTCAGCGCCTTGTCCTCCACCATCAAAGCAGCACCGTTGCGAACAAGGCCCGCGGCGTTCAGGGCCTGTTCTCCGTTGCCAATGGGCAGGGGCACGAAGACGGCAGGCACGCCGACGGCCGCTACTTCGCAGACCGTAGCCGCGCCGGAGCGGGCCAGCAGGACATCTGCCGCGGCGTAGACGTTCTCCATCCCGTCCACATACTCCACCTGCCGGTAGCCGTCGGCGGCGAGCTGTCCGCCGTCGACGTCCAGCACAGCCTTCCCGCGACCGGTGATGTGCAGGGTCTGGATGCCGGCTTCTGCGAGGGCCTCAACGGAACGCGCAATGGTTCGGTTGATGCTGAGGGCACCGGACGAGCCGCCTGTGACAACCAGAACAGGCCGATCGGCATCCAGCCCAAGGGCGGCCCGGGCCGCGGCACGCGCCGCACCCCGGTCCAGGGTAGACACCGCCTTGCGCATGGGCATTCCTACATGCCCGGCATTCCTGAGCGGAGTTTCCGCAAAGGCCACCGCCACATGGCGGCTGAACCGGGCTCCTAACCTGTTGGCGAGCCCTGGGCGGGTGTTGGCCTCGTGGATGACGATGGGGATCTTCTTCCGGGAGGCCGCAAGGTACATCGGAGTGCAGACATAGCCGCCGACGCCGACCAGGACGTCCGCATCGGCCGCGTCAAGCACAGCCTCCGCCTGCTTGACGGCTCGCACGAGCCGACCAGGAAGCTTGGCGAGGTCAAGCGAAGGGCGCCGGGGAAACGGCACTCGATCAATGGTCGCAAGCTCATAGCCGGCGGCAGGCACAAGGCGTGTTTCCATGCCTCCCGGGGTACCAACAGCCACGATCGACGCTTCCGGCCTGGCCTCCTTGATGGCATCGGCAATGGCCAGCAACGGGCTGACGTGGCCAGCGGTGCCGCCGCCGGCCAGGACCACGGACAATTTCTGGGAGTTCATGAAGGGCTATTTACGCTTTCGTGCAGGTTTCGCTGGCAGCTTCAGGATCCTCTTGGGCTGGATACCTGGCGCCATTTGTGCGCGGGCCAAGGACAAGACTACGCCGATGCCGCACAGGGACATGAGCAGGGCCGAACCGCCATAGGAAATGAAGGGCAATGGCACACCGATTACAGGCAACAGCCCGGTTACAACCGCCATGTTCACGGTGCCCTGCCCGAGGAGCCACACCATGATGGTTCCCGCGAGCACCCTGTGGAACATGTCCTCCTGCGCCACCACAACCCGGTAAATCGCTGCGCCGAGAATGGCGAAGAGGGCCAGGACGACAATCGTTCCTGCCAGGCCGAGTTCCTCCCCGATGATGGCGAAGATGAAGTCGTTGTGCGCTTCCGGGATCCAGCTGTACTTCTGCCGGCTCTGTCCCAGCCCCACTCCGAACCAGCCGCCGGAGGCCAACGCATAGAGGCCATTGGTGGACTGGTAGTTGACGTCCGTGCCGTCAGCGCAGGTCTGGCCGGTCCAGGAAAGGATTCGACACATCCGGTTCGGGCTGGCAATGGCCATGATGGCGGTGCCCGCAACGGCCAGGAGACCGGCGAGGCCGAACAGATACAGCCGAACGCCTGAGAAGAACAGGGCGGCAGCCATGATGACCATGATGATCATGCCCGTTCCGAGGTCGTTTCCGGCAAGGACCAGGCCGATGATACCCAGGGCGATGGGAACCACGGGGATGAGGGCGTGGCGGCTGCGGATGAGGAGCCGCTCCTTGCGCGCCAGTACGGTAGCCATCCAGAGCGCGAGGGCGAGCTTGGCTGCTTCTGAGGGCTGGAAGGTGAAGGAACCGAACTCGATCCAGTTCTGGTTGCCATTGGTGCTGGTTCCAATCAGGAGCACCAGGACCAGGAGCAGGTAGGCGACGAAGATCCCGGGCCAGGCCAGTCTCTTGAGCCATAGGACGTTCACGCGCGACAGCACGGTCATAAGGACGAGTCCAATGGCGGCGAACATGCCCTGTTTGAGGGCCGCCGAGTAAGGGGATTCGCCCGCTGCGATGGACTCGACGCTTGACGCGGAAAGCACCATCATGATGCCGATCGCGGTCAAGGCCAGCGTCGACCCAAGGATGAGGTAGTAAGTGGATCCGTTGCGGGATTTTCCGGAACCCTCCAGCGCGTTCCAAAAGCTCCTCAGCCCTCCACGAACCCTGGCGGGCAACGGCGCAGGAGTGGCCTTCCCGGCACCGGGCTTGGCGCCCTGGGTCCGTGTGGGCGTGCTCACCATTCTTACTCCTCGGCGGTCTTGGCCTGCCCTTCCACGAGCTCGCGAACTGCCTGGATGAAAGCGTCGCCACGGTGAGCGTAGGAAGAGAATTGATCCATGGAGGCAGCTGCCGGGGCCATCAGCACTGTGTCGCCGGGCTCGGCAACCTCGGCTGCTGATGCGACGGCCCGTGCCATCACCGTCTCACCAAAGATCGGCGAATGTCCTGCTGGGGCACCGTCCGTCGCGGCAGTCTGCACTCCTTCAGTTTCGCCCTTGGGCTGGCCTATCACGGGGACGTCAGGGGCGTGTCGTTGCAGCGCAGCCTCCAGGGCCGTTGTGTCGGTGCCAAGCAGGACCACCGCCTTGATCCGCTTGGAATGCTCCTTGACCAGGTCGTCGTAGTTCACGCCCTTGGAGAGGCCGCCGGCGATCCAGACAATGTTCTCGAATGCCGAGAGGGATGCCGCCGCCGCATGTGGGTTGGTGGCCTTGGAATCATTGATCCAGAGCACGCCGTTCGCCTGTGCTACCGGCTGGATCCGGTGGTTTCCGGGGAGGTACTTCTTCAGCCCCTCGCGGACGGCGGAAGGCTCAACGCCGTAGGCACGAACCAGGGCCGCGGCGGCGAGGGCATTGGCCACCATATGCCGGGGGGCGATGGGCCCCAGGTCAGCAATCGAGGCGAGCTCAGCGGCGGAGTTCTTCCGCTCCTCGATGAACGCGCGGTCCACGAGCAGGCCTTCCACGACGCCGAGCATGCTGATCGCGGGAGTGTTCGTGGTGAAGCCGATTGCGCGACAGCCTTCGACGACGTCGGCATTTTCCACCATGCGCTCCGTCTCAATCTGCTCTGCATTGTAGATGCAGGCCTTCCGGACATTGGCGTAGACCTTGGCCTTGTCGGCCAGATAGGAATCATAGGACCCGTGCCAATCGATGTGGTCCTCGGCCACATTGAGGCAGACGCTCGCCTCGGGAGACAGCGAATGGCTCCAATGCAGCTGGAAGCTGGAAAGCTCCACGGCGAAAGCGTCGTAATCCACGGGGTCCCTGAGGGCGTCGAGGATGGGTGTTCCGACATTCCCGACAGCGATCGCCTTCAGGCCGGCTGCCTGGAGCATCGCCTCAGTCATGCCCACCGTGGTGGTCTTGCCGTTGGTTCCTGTGATGGCCAGCCAGTCCGCGGTCTTGCGCCCCTTGCGTTCCCGCACGCGCCAGGCCAGTTCGACGTCGCCCCAGACCGGGATGTGCGCCCGCTTGGCCGCGGCGAGAAGTGCCTGGTCCGGACGCCAGCCCGGGGAGGTGACGATCAGCTCCGGCTTTTCGCCGTCGATCCTGGGGATGGACGTGACAGCGTCTTCGCCAAGGAGGACGTCGACGGCGCCGACGATCTTCAGCGTGTCCGCCTGCGCCCGGGCCTTCGCAGTGGTGGCGGCGTCAACGACGACGACCTTCGCCCCGAGTTCAATGAGGGTGTCGGCTGCCGCGAAACCCGAGACGCCGATTCCCGTCACCACTACCCGCAGTCCACTCCAGTCAGCGTCCCAGCTGACAAGGGAGTCGAGCCGGTTCGCCGAAGCCTGAGCGACGTCGTTCGTCCTGTTCACAGCAGCACCACCCATTCAGCGTAGAAGATTCCCAGCCCGCCCGCCACGAAGAGTCCGCAGAGAATCCAAAAGCGGACTACCACCGTGATTTCCGCCCATCCCTTCAGTTCAAAGTGATGCTGGAGCGGCGCCATCTTGAAGAAGCGTTTGCCTTTGGTGATCCTGAAATAGCCCACCTGGATAATGACGGACAGCGTGATGAGGACGAAGAGGCCACCGATGAGGCCCAGCAGCAGTTCGGTCCGGGACATGATGGCGAAACCGGCGATTGCGCCGCCGATGGCAAGGGAACCTGTGTCACCCATGAAGATCTTTGCCGGTGACGTGTTCCACCAGAGGAAGCCAACCAGCGCGGCACTGAGGATGGCGGCCAGAAGCGCCAGGTCCAGCGGATCGCGCACGATGTAGCAGCCACTCCCCGCTTCCCTGGGCGAACCGCAGGCCTGGTTGCTTTGCCAGATGCCCATCAGCGTGTAGGCACCAAAGACCATGATGGCCGCTCCGGAGGCTAGTCCGTCCAGGCCGTCCGTGAGGTTGACGCCGTTGGTTGCCGCCGTGACGATCAGGTTTGACCAGATCACGAACAGCACGGCTCCCAGCACCGTTCCGCCGAAGGCAAGGTTGAGCCAGGGAATGTCGCGGACCAGCGAGATCTGCATGGAGGCCGGGGTGATGCCGTCCTGGTCCGGGAAGTTCAGGGCAAGGACGGCGAAGAGGATGCCGACAGCGCCTTGGAGGATCAGCTTGGCTTTGGCATTGAGGCCGAGACTGCGCTGCTTGGAGATCTTGATGTAGTCATCGAGGAAGCCCACGAAGCCCATGCCTACCATCAGGAACAGGAGCAGGAGCCCGGAAACCGAGGGGCCGGGCGAACGTGGATTCATCATCCACATGATGAGGTGCGTAACGCCATACGCCACAAGGACCGCGGCCACGACCACTGTCCCGCCCATGGTCGGCGTTCCGCGCTTGGTGTGGTGGGACGTCGGACCGTCGTCGCGGATGAACTGGCCGTAGCCACGGTTCACGAGCAGGCGGATGAAAAGGGGCGTTCCTACCAGCGCGAACAGAAGGGCCACGCCGGCGCCGATCAAGAGGGCAATCACAGCAGCTCGTTCCCTTCATTGGAGCCGGCCTCAGCGTTGCTGAGTCCTCTCGGGTCAGCCAGCGGGTGTAGTGCTATCCGGTCCCCAAGGTGCCTCAGCCCCACGCCGTTGGAAGACTTGAAGAGCACGAGGTCGCCAGGGCGCAGCTCGGCCTGCAGGAGTTCGTAAGCTTCCTCGGCCGTCTCCGTGAAGCTGCACTCGCTGCCCCATGAGCCTTCCTGGATGGCAGAAATGTACAGCGGGCGCGCCTCTCGGCCCACCACCACCAGGCGGTCGATATTGAGTCGGACAATCTGGGTTCCGACGGCGGCATGCTCGCGGATGGAGTCCTCGCCAAGTTCCAGCATGGCGCCCAGAACAGCCCAGGTCCGGCGGCCCTGGCCGAGGTCCGCCAGCGTACGAAGGGCCGCACGCATGGATTCCGGGTTGGCGTTGTAGGCGTCATTGATGATCGTGACGCCGTCGGGACGCTCGGTGCGCTCCATGCGCCACCGGCTGGCGGCCTGCTGTGTGCTGAGGGAGGCGGCGATGCGCTCTGCGGGAACGCCGGCTGCCCACGCGGCCCCGGCTGCTGCCAGGAGGTTCGTCACGTGGTGGCTGCCGATGAGCTTGCTCTGCACGTGGACGGCAGGAGCCCCGCCCGGAAAGACAAGGTCGAAACCGGGATGCCCGGCATCGTCGACGACCACATTGCGGGCCTCGACAGTCCGCCCCACGGGGGCAGCGTTTCCGGCTGTAAAGCCCAGGACGGGAGCCGAGGATCGTGACCGCATGGCCGCAACCCTGGCGTCGTCGATGTTGATGATGGCGGTGCCTTCGGCCGGCAGCTTTTCCAGCAGCTCGCCCTTGGTCAGGGCGATGTTTTCGATGCCGCCGAATTCACCTGCGTGGGCGGTACCGACGCCCAGCACCACGCCGATTTCCGGCTCAACCATATCTGCAAGGTAGCGGATGTGGCCGATTCCGGTGGCACCCATCTCGATCACGAGAAAACGGGTATCCAGATCCGCCTGGAAGACGGTCAGCGGCACCCCGATCTCGCCGTTGAAAGATCCCTTTGGGGCGACGGTCTTGCCCTCGGCGGAAAGAATGCCTGCAAGAAGGTCTTTCGTGGTGGTCTTTCCGGCTGAGCCGGTGATCCCGATGACGGTCAGGGCCTCGCCGCGGGCTTCCCGGTCCGCCCGGATGCGGCGCACCGCTTCGGCAGCGATGGCGCCCATGGCCAAGACCGCGTCCTGGACGACGACGGCGGGAAACGGACGCCCGTCGACGTCTTCAACGATGCGCTCGGTTAGCGCCAGGACGGCGCCGCCGTCGAAAGCAGCACCGACGAAGGAATGTCCGTCTGCATGTTCTCCGGGCTTGGCTACATAGAGGGAGCCTGCCGTCGCCTCACGGGAATCCGTGATCACGGAGGTCGGAACGATTCCCGGGTCCGCCGTCAACTGGCCGTTGGTGATATGGGCGATCTCCGCCGCAGTAAGTGCAATCATGACTGTCTAGGACTCTATCCGCTGGTCCGGTGAAACCATGAATCCCCTGGCTGTCAAGGCTTGGCGCAGCTCTACCCTGTCATCGAGGGCAAGGTTGACTCCCTTAACTTCCTGCCAGACCTCGTGGCCCCGGCCCGCCACCAGGATCGTGTCCTTGGGCGTAGCGATCTCCACTGCTTGCCTGATGGCCTCGTCCCGGGGGAAGGATTCGATGATTTCGCAGCCTAGGCCCTCGTTTTCACATGCCGCGACCGCACCAGCCAGCACCTCGGCGCGAATGGCCGCGGGGTCTTCATCGTGCGGGTCATCGTCCGTCACGAGGACGACGTCCGCGAGGCGGGCGGCGATTGCCCCCATGGTGGGCCGCTTGCCCTGGTCACGCTGGCCTGTGGCGCCAAAGACCACGATGACACGGGAACCTGGCTCGGCTGAGCGTACGGCTTCGAGTGCGCGCTGGAGGGCGTCGGGATTGTGGGCGAAATCCACCACGGACGCGGGCTCTGTAGACACCAGCTGCATCCTGCCGGGAACCGGCACCGTAAAAGGGTCTTTGGAGTCCAGGGCAGACTGGAGCGCGTCGACGTCAACTCCTGACGCGAGCACCATGAGGGTGGCCAGTGCGGCGTTGGCCACGTTGAAGGTTCCAGGCAGCCCAGTGTGGATCCGGAGGGTACGGCCGTCCCGGTTGCTGAGTTTGAATTCAGAGCCGAGGCCTCGGGGAGCCACGTCCCCCACAACCCAGTCGGCCTCCGTGCCGCCAGCGGTGGACAGAGTGGTCACGGGAACTTCGGCCTCGCCGGCCAGCCTCCGCCCCCAGTCATCGTCTACGGTGACGACAGCCTGGCGGGCCCTGTCAGGTGTGAACAGTTCGGCCTTGGTCAGGAAATAGTCCTCCATGCTGCCATGGAGATCCAGATGGTCCTGGGTCAGGTTGGTGAAACCAGCCACGTCGAAGACGACTCCATCGATCCGATGGTAGGAGACTGCATGCGAGGAGACCTCCATGGAGGCAGCATCCAGTCCGCGCTCCCTCATCAGGGCCAGGAGGGCATGGACGTCGGGAGATTCCGGGGTGGTCAGCAGGCTCGGGATTGCCTCGCCTCCCGCCAGAATTTCGATGGTGCCGATCAGCCCGGTTGTCTTTCCCAGTGACTGCAGGAGCGAGTTGATGAAATAGGTGGTGGTGGTCTTGCCGTTGGTGCCCGTCACGCCGAACAGGGCGGGGGCGCCGCCTTCTGCTGGCTGGCTGCGATAGATCAGGGCTGCAAGGCGGCCGACGGCGGCCCTCGGCGAGTCGACCACAAGCACCGGCACGGGGATCTCCCCGGAGAGCGCCAGCTGGCGGGCACCGTCGTCGTCCGTCACAACTGCCACGGCACCCGCCGCTATAGCCTGCTGCACAAAGTTTGCGCCGTGCCTGGCGGACCCGGGCAGGGCCACGTAGAGGTCGCCGGGCTGGATAGCCCTGGAGTTAAGTGAGATGCCTGTGACGGCCACCTCCGGCGCCGGATCGGGAAGACCAATCCCTAGCGCACCAGCGATGGCGTCAAAGGGGACAGCTGCTACGGCGGTGGGCCGGAATGCTGCGCCCTCCGGGCGCCCCGGAATGCCTTCGTCGTCCGGGAAAGCGGGCTGGTTCTGCTCTGGCAAGTGGTTCTCCGATAGTGCTCGTGAATTGCGGCGCAGGCCGCCTGGCGCTGCTGGGGATCGACGACGCCGGAAGGCGCGTCATAGACGTGCTGACGCCCAAAAAGCTTACTTGACGAATTGTGGGAGCCTGGCCGGGGTTCCCGTTGAGGGCGGAACGTTGTAGGTCCTCAGCACCTGGCTCATGACCGAGCGGAAGATCGGTCCGTTAGTGATGCCGTAGATGTTTCCCTTGGGTCTCTGGACCACGACCTCGACGACAAACCGCGGATCATCCATGGGCGCCATGCCCACCAATGAGGCTGTAAAACCATCGAAGCCGGGCAGCCCGTCTTCGCGGGGCGCCTGGGACGTACCGGTCTTGGCCCCCACCCGGTAGCCGTCAATGCCCGCTTCCTTGATCTGGCCTTCGGTCACCGCGCTTTCAAGGATGTCCCTGACCTGTTGCGCGGTCTCCTTGGAAACAACCTGCCGAGACTCCTGGGCCGGGACCTTTTCCTCGACCCCCTCTGGGGTGATGTAGCTATCAATCAACCGGGGCTGCAACATGACGCCGTCGTTGGCGATACTTTGGTAGGCGCGCACCGTCTGCAGGGTTGACTGCGAAACGCCCTGCCCAAAAAGAACGGTGTACTGCTGGCGGTCGTCCCACTGCTCAGGCCTGGAAAGGATGCCTCCTGCCTGTGCCGGCAGGCCGATGTCCGGAGCTTCTCCGATGCCGAATTTCTTGAGCCAGTCGTACCGCTGCTCCTTGCTGAGCCGCTGCCCGGCCATCACCGTGCCGGTATTCATTGACCAGCCAAGGATGCCGGCCAACGTGCGCTCCTCGGTGCCGTGCTCAAAGGAGTCCGTGAACTGCTGGCCATCCACAACATACGACGGCGGGATGGTGAAGTGATCCAGGGGACTTGATTTCCCCTCTTCGATCAGGGCCGCAGCCGTGATCATCTTCTGCACGGAACCCGGTTCGTAAGCTGCGGTGACCGCACGGACTCCCCTGTCCTTCGCGTCGACTTTCCCAGGGTCGTTGGGATCGGGAGCGTTCGTGTCGGCCATCGCGATAATGTTGCCCGTCTTGGTGTCCAACACCAGAATCGTGCCCCATTCGGCGTTGAGCTTATTGACCTGGCTCTGGATGGCCTGCTGGGCGAAATACTGGATGTCCGAGTTCAGCGTGAGCTTCACATCCTTGCCGTCAATGGCAGGGGTGAGTTCATCCGTAGCGACCGGAATCCGCAGTCCGTCTGCGCCAATTTCGAAGATCCGTTTTCCGGGGGTGCCCTTCAGGATCTCGTCCTGGGTTTGCTCAAGCCCTGACTGCCCGGTAGTTCCGTCCCTGAGGAACCCCACGATCCCTCCGGCGACGCTGCCATTGGGATACACCCGCTTGCTGACCCCTTCGGACACTACTCCGGGAATGGCCAGTTGGGAGATCCGATCCTCGATGTCGGGCTTTACCTCCTTGGCGACGATGTTGTATCGCTTCTCGCCGGTCAGTGCCTCCCGGATCTTGGACGTCTCGATTCCCAGTACGGCCGCCAGTTCGGCAATTCCCTGGCTGCGGCTGATGGTTTCGATTGTGTCCGTGTCCGGGTTGCGGCGCTTGAACTCATCGGTCTTGGTGTTCACGGTCTGGTCCACCACGATGTTGTAGCGGATGACACTATCCGCCATGATCGCGCCGGTGGAGTCGATGATGCGGCCCCTCTCGGCCGGCAGGTCCATGGGAGTCAGCCTGTTGTTCCTGGCCGCTTCAGCCATGCCACCGACGTCGAGTCCCTGGACAAAGAACAACTTGCCGCCCACAACCAGCAGCAGCGCCAACATGACTCCCAGCCCGAGGCGCAAGCGCCGGGTGGTCCCCGGCGCTTGCCGTTTCTTAGCCTTGGCGGTGCTTTGGGCCACGTTGTTTCCTCGCTGTTGCCTTACGGCCGGTTTTGCGGACGACTACTGGCCTGGCGCCTTCTGCTGGGGCACCGGCACCGAGCCGCCATTGAGTTGCGGGGCATTCTTGTCCGCCGCCGAAGCCTCCTTGTCCGCGGCCTTTTCTGCGGACTTGTCAGACTTTTCTGCGGACTTGTCGGCTGGCTTGTCCACAGGCTTCCGGTTTTCAAGGGCTTCCTTGATGGAAGGTGGCGGAACCACGCTCAGTTGCCCTGCAACTGCCGGTGCTGGAATCACGGCCCCGGGGTTGTCAGCCTTGATAGCCGGCGTCGCTTTGCCACTGACAATCAGGGTTTTCAGGTCGATCTGACCCTTGACCGTGGAAGCCACCATTCCCAATTCTGCGGCCTTGGCTGCCAGATTCTGGGGAGCTTCGTAGTTCTGCACCTTCTGTGTCAGGTCCTGGTTCTGCTTGGTCAAAGTGGCGGCGTCGCCCTTGAGTTCAACCAGTTGGTATTGGGCAGTGGAAACAGAGATGTTCAGGACGAGCACCGTCAAAAGGGCAGCAGCCAGGACTGCGAAGCAAAACACAACGAACGGTGCCCGCCGCTTTCCAGGGGCATTCCGTACGAGGGAGAGGGGCGTGCGCTGCCGGCGGGCGGCGTCGGAACCGGGAGAACCAGTTCCCGGAGCCTCGGCTGGCAGGGCACGAGCCGTGTTGCCGACCACGGACGGAATGTTCCTGGCTGCTGCAGCGCTCATTCGGCTCTCCTCGGCTTGATTCGTTCAACGGCTCGCAACCGGGCGGAAGCGGCCCGGGGGTTTTCTGCGATTTCTTCGGGAGTTGGCACCTCGGTGCCCTTGGTAATGGTTTTTAGCTCCGGCTTGTGCTCCTCGAGTTCAACCGGGAAGCCAAGCGGGGCCGAGGACTTTGAGCGCGACTGGAAGACAGACTTGACGATCTTGTCTTCCAGGGAGTGATAGGACATGACAACAATCCGTCCGCCCAGGGCGATAGCCTCGACGGCGGCAGGAACGGCCCGTTCCAGCACGTCCAGCTCCTCATTCACTTCAATCCGCAGCGCCTGGAACGTCCGCTTGGCCGGGTGACCGCCGGACTTGGCAGCTGCTGCCGGCACCACACTCCGGATTTGCTCCACCAACTCCCCTGTGGTGGCAAAGGGCTTTTCCGCACGGGCAGTGACAATCCGATTGGCTATGCGGCCCGCGAATTTCTCCTCGCCCCACTTGCGGATGATGCGAACGAGGTCTTCTTCGCTGTAGTTGTTCACCACGTCCGCGGCCGTCTGTCCACGGCTGGTATCCATCCGCATGTCCAGTGGCGCGTCGTAGGAGTAGGCGAAACCTCGCTCCCGCTCGTCCAGCTGCAAGGACGAAACTCCAAGGTCCATGAGGATTCCGTGCACCTGGTCCACTCCGAGATCCTCCAGCACCTCTGCGATCTCGTCGTAAACGGCGTGGACAAGATCCGTTCGGTTGGCAAAGGGCTCAAGCCGATCGCCTGCCAGTGCCAGCGCCTCCTCGTCACGGTCTATTCCGATGAGGTGCAGGTCCGGAAAGCGCTGGAGCATAGCTTCGGAATGGCCGCCCATGCCCAGTGTGGCGTCGATTGCCACGGGGGTCTCGCCGCGCAGCCGTGCGGCCTCGAAGCCCGGGGCAAGCAGGTTGACGCAGCGATCCTTAAGGACGGGTACGTGGCGCTCGGAAGTAGGCTTTGCAGGTTCGTTTCCGTCCATGCCGCCTCCTCCTCGTTCCTTGCATCGTGCTTGTAGTTGCCACTTTGCGGCCCGTGCTTCTTGAGCCGGATCCCCATCCGCGCCTATCGCCTTGCCCGCCTGGCTCCGGGGAAGTGAGCCAGGATGACTGCAGTGATGGGCGGCTGGAGATCCCATCCAAGAAGCGACTGGCCGTCAGCCGCTTTCTGGTCCTAGAAGCATCCAGGAATGTTGTCGTCGTCGGTTTCCGAGAAGGCGGACTCCTTCTCGGCCAGGTACTCGTTCCAGGCCTGGGCATCCCAGATCTCCGCGCGGGTTCCGGCGCCAATCACTGCCAGTTCCCGGTCAAGACCTGCATATGCCCGGAGCGCCGGCGGAATCGTCACGCGCCCCTGCTTGTCAGGCACCTCGTCAGAGGCTCCAGAGAGGAAAACCCGGATGTAATCACGAGCCTGCTTGGAGGAGATGGGGGCCTCCCGCATGGATTCGTGAATACGTTCGAATTCCCTCTGGCTGAAGACGTAGATGCAGCGCTCCTGGCCTCTTGTGAGAACCAGGCCCTCCGCAAGTTCCTCTCGAAACTTTGCGGGGAGGATAATCCGGCCCTTCTCGTCCAAACGCGGTGAATGAGTGCCAAGAAACACTGGCCCACCGCCCGTCCATCAAAGGTGTTCGGAACTACCCCATGCCGCCACTACCCTCTTACAGCCTCCACTTTACTCCACAACCCTCCACAGTCAATCCGACACAGGCTGTTTCTACATAGTTTGGATGATCAAATCGCCTTGAAATCGCGCGGATTTCAGGCAATGGAGGCAAGTGGAGGGAAATATCACCCTTGGAGTTGTGGGTTGGGACGTGAAAGAGAGGTCCGGCGCCAGGCGCCTGCATCAGAGGTGACCCCGGGGCTTAAAAGACGAAAAGACCCGTAAATCGGGTCTTTTCGTGCTCGTCTCTATGTCTGAGTTCGATGGAGGCCGAAAGCCGTGGTGGGAAGTGGGGGCTTAGCTTTCTCCCTTTCGCCGTTCATCCCATCGCTCTTCGAGGCTGTTCATGAAGGAGCTCCGTGACTTCCCGGGCTTCTTCCCTCGGCCTCCTGCTTTTCCGACCGCTGAGCTGCGTAGCGTCGCGAAGTAGACGCCGGCGCCCATAACGACGAACCCAAGGACACCCAGGATGATGTTCTGCAGCGAGATACCCACCAGCAACAGCAAAACCCCTGCAATTGTTCCGAGTACGCCTATCACGATGTGGCGCGTCGACCAGGTGCGGCTGGGGTCAGAGCCCATCGAATTGGCAAACTTCGGATCGTCTTCGTGCAGCTGCTTCTCGAGTTGCTCGAGGAGCCTCTGTTCGTGCTCCGAGAGGGGCATCACGACCTCCTTTAGTCGGCCTGCGTCCGGACGAACCGCGGCCTCTGCTTCTGACCCCTCAACGTTCGGGCTGAACGGTCCGTTCCCGGAAAATTCCGTGTCACTGACGCGGAGCCGCCAGACCCGACGTTGAGCGATCTTTTCGTCCAGACGTTCGAAATCTATGTATCTCTAGGATAGTTTGTTGGACGCTGTACTGAAAGACGCCGCAAGGGCGTCCCGACGTGATTTCACCAACGTCAAGGTCCGCGGTGAGGAGCAGGGTTCCCGCCGCCGTCGTCCCGCTGGTCCAGGAGCCGGGCAGGCAGGACAGTTTTGCTTCCGAACCTTTCCGCAACCTTGTCCAGGGCCTGCTCCGCAGCCCGCCAGTTGTCGTCGCGACGATCCAGGCTCAACTGCAGTGACGTTTGTCCTGCGGGTTCCAGATGTTCCGCGCGGACGCCGACCAGCCTGACACTCATAGGCCGGTCCCCCAAGGACTCCAATAACTGGATAGCGGTTCCGTAGATCAGCTGGGCACTGTCCACGGGCGAGTGAACGGTCCTGCTTCTGGTAACAGTCGAAAAGTCTGCATAGCGAAGCTTGAGCGCAATTGTCCTCGCCAACATTCCGGAGCTCCGGAGCCGGACGGCCGTGCGGTGGGAGAGCCGGAGGAGTTCGCGATGCAGCACAGCGTCGTCGGTGACGTCCACCGCGAACGTTTCTTCCGAGCCGATACTCTTCTCCAGCCGTGTGGGAGTAACGGGCCTGGGGTCAAGGCCAAGGGATAGCTGATGGACGTGTTCACCGCTGGCTCCAAGGACCTTCCGGAGGGCGGCCACTGGTGTCGCCGCGACGTCGGCAACTGTCCTGATCCCCAACCGCGCCAGGACCTCAGCCGATTTTCCGCCGACGCCCCACAGCGCGTTCACAGGCAGGCTGTGAAGATAGGGAACGGTCTCCTCCTCCCGGATCAGCAGAAGGCCGTCCGGTTTGCAGCGGGTTGAGGCGATTTTGGCAACGAATTTTGTGGCGGCAATGCCAACAGAAGCAGTAATCCCCAGCTCTGTTGCGATTCTGCGCCGCAGCTGCTTCCCGATCTCCAAGGGCGGCCCGAGCCGGCGGATCGCACCACCTACGTCGAGGAATGCCTCATCGACGCTAAGCGGTTCCACCAGGTCCGTGATTGATTCAAGGATCTTCATCAGTTGGGCAGAGACTTCGTAGTACAGCCTGTGCCGCGGCTCGATCACCACGGCACCGGGGCACAACCTCGCGGCCACTGCCATCGGCATAGCTGATTTCACTCCAAGCGCCCGGGCCTCATAGGACGCTGACAAGACAACGGATCGCTCCGCGGGGAACCCGACGATGACCTGCCTGCCACGAAGTTCGGGCCGGGTCCGCAGTTCGACGGACACGAAAAAGGCATCCATGTCCACGTGCATGATGCTTGCGCGCCGCAACGAGGCCAGCGATTCGGAGGAACCCTGGGCAAAGTCCCCGGAGGCTGCACCGCCCGCTCCCCTTGCCGGGCCAGCGGGCGCATCTGGATCTGTTGCCGGCCTCACAACTGCAATACTATGCCGGGCCTCTGACTAAACTGGAGGCATTGTCCGGCGCCCTACCCCTGAAGGAAACCTGTGAAGCTCTTTGGAAAGCCCCAGCCGCATGCCCTGGCGGCGCTAGCCGTCGGTGCTGTCCTGGCAACGGCCGCTTGCAGTCCCGCTTCACCCGGCTCCCCAGCCACGACATCAACGCCTTCCGAGACCACGACGTCCGCATCACCAACCTCCGGAACCCTGGCCGCGTCCGGGACCACCTCGGCGTCGGGCATCCCCTCTGAACCTGGCGCCTCGGCCACGGTTGGTGCTCTTGTGCCTGGCTTCCCCCAGGCCCTGATTCCGGTTATGCCCGGAGCCACAGTGGTATCCAGCAGCTTCGACAAGTCAGCCACGCCCGCGACGGCGGCCCTCGTCGGCAGTATCAAGTCTCCGACGGCGGAGGTCGTCGCCTTCTATACGCAGGCCTTCGATGCCCAGGGGTTCAAAGCGGTCCCGGGAGATGCCGTTGAGGGCACTGCGTCCAAGGACTTCCTGCGCGGGGACCAGGAAATGGTAAATATTGCTGTGGTCGAGACGGCAGGGGTTTCAACCTTCACAGTCGGCGCGAACGTGGCTGCCGGGTCCATCAAGTGACCCCTGATCCGCAGCTCCAGCGCGAGCAGGGACACTTCATTGCGTCCGTCTCCGGACGGCTCAACCAGTTCCTGGGCGAGCAGGAGGCCATGATGGCTACTATCTCCCCCGACGTCGCCCCGCTCATCGGATCCATCTCCAGCCTGGTTACCGGCGGCAAGCGGCTCCGGGCCCTCTTGTGCTACTGGGGCTGGCGCGGGGCCGGAGGCAGCGCCGAGGACGCCGACATCGTCACAGCCGGCTGCGCGCTGGAGCTGTTCCAGGCGGCGGCCCTGATCCATGACGACATCATCGACCGTTCGGATACGCGGCGCGGAGGTCCGAGCGTCCATCGACGCTTCATGCAGTTACACGAGGTCCAGGGCTGGGCCCTGGACGCAGAGCGCTTTGGCCACGCCGCCGCAATCCTTACCGGTGACCTGTGCCTGTCCTTCAGCGAAGAGGTCTTTACGGATATTGGCCTCAGATCGGCCGCAGGCAGTGAAGCGCGGCGCATCTTCAACCTGATGCGGGCGGAGGTCATGGCCGGGCAGTATCTGGACATCCTCGAAGAGGTTGCGGGGCCCGTCCGGGATCGCGCCGGTGCAGTGGGACGTGCGCAATCCATCATCCGCTACAAGTCCGCGAAATACTCCACGGAACACCCCCTGGCTCTCGGAGGTGCCCTTGCCGGCGCCCGGACCGGCCTACTCCACGGCTATTCAAGTTTTTCCCTGCCCCTCGGAGAGGCGTTCCAGCTGCGCGACGACGTGCTGGGAGTCTTTGGCGACCCGGCAACAACGGGCAAGCCCGCAGGGGACGACCTCCGGGAAGGCAAGCGCACTGTATTGGTGGGCTTCGCGATCAACAAGGCAAGGCCCAGCGAATCCGAGTACATCGACCGGATGCTTGGGCGGCCGGACCTGGGCGAAGAGGAAGTAGCCGAAATCCGGCGGATTATTGTCGACTGCGGTGCGCTTTCCGCCACCGAAGCTCTGATCGACGAGTTCAGCGAGAAGGCCTTTTCCGCATTGGAGGACCTTCCCCTGGACGAGCTGCCACTGACGGCGCTCCGGCATCTTGCCGAAGCGGCCGTCAGTCGGGCTGCCTGACGTCAAGTTCCCCGACTAAGGGGTTTTTGCAGGCAGCTCTTTAACAGCCTCCGCTACGAGCTCCCTTACCAGGCCAGGGACTGCGCCCGACGCCGTATTTCCGTCTTCCGGCCTTCCCGCAAGGCATCCACCGGCCGGCCCCGGAGCGACTCATCAGGGGTAAATAGCCAGGTAATCAGTTCCTCGTCCGTATAACCGGCGTCACCAAGGACCGCCACAGTACCCTTCAGGCTATCCAGCACGTGACCGTCCTGAATGAATGCCGCTGGAACGGAACGGATTTTGCGCTCCCCTATGCGCACTGCAACGAGGGCACGTTCGTCCAGGAGTCCATGGACTTTCGTGATGGATACATTCAGCAGCTCGGCAACATCCGGAAGCGGCAGCCATTCTTCAACAAGGCTTTCTACATTACTCACGGATAAAGGGTGCCACGCAGGTGCGCATTGCGCCTAGCCAGTCTTGCAGCCGCCTCGGATTTGCCCGACACACCGTCTAAAGCCAATTTGGCATGGGTGCCGAATTTCTTGTGCTAATCGCATTTATGTGAGAGATTCACAATGATCACATTTGCACCATTAAGAACTTTAGTAACATCTGTATCACTGGCAACATTGGCCCCTTTTTATGGGTGCCGATGCTGAGATGAGGATTAGCCCCATGACGACGCCCCGCTCGCCCAAGCACACCCCGAGCATGCCGATGATTGCGGCAACCACGGCAGCTTTGCCCGCCGTCGTACTGTCCTCGTTGGCTGTTGCGCAGCCGGCTGTGGCAGCGCCGACAGTCCATGCCCGGAAGATTCCGGCAACCCTCGCCGCGGCAATGGAGGCCCAGGCTGCTTCCGTTCAGGGAGGACTCATTCCAGAAGCCTCTGTGTCCACCACGATTCCGGCGTTTCGGCCAATGGCTCCGGCAGCGCCCTCTGAATACACGATCGTGCGCGGCGACACCATTAGTGGCATCGCAGGCCGCTACGGCCTCAACACAAGTGATGTCCTCCGCCTCAACAACATGCAGGCCAACACGATCATTTACCCGGGCCAGAAGATCAAGCTTTCCGGCACCCCCGGCAACAGCACACCCGCGCCCACTGTGCAGCCGGCGTCGACTCCGAGCGGTGGTGCCACGTATGTCGTGAAGTCGGGCGACACCCTCAGCGCCATTTCCTCACGCCACAAAGTCAAACTCTCGGATGTTCTGAGCTGGAACGGCTTGAACATGGGTTCAATCATCTATCCGGGCCAGAAGATCAAAATCGGTGCTGATTCAGCGCCGTCAGCCCCGGCTCCCGCAGCGCCGGCCGCTCCGGCTCCCGCGCCTCTCGCCGGCACCGGTTCCTACACCATTAAGTCGGGCGATACGCTGGGCGCCATTGCTTCACGGCACGGGGTGAAGCTCTCAGCGCTGCTTGAGGCAAACAATCTGTCGATGACAAGCATCATTTATCCTGGCCGGAAACTGAGCATCCCCGGTACGGCTATCCAACCGGCAAGTAGCGAAACTCCGTTGGTACCGAGTTCGTTCCTGGGGTTCACCTACCCTCCGGCCGTGGTGAACTCCGCCAACGAGAACAAGGCCCTCCTTAACGCCTCTCCGGTCCCGAGCCGTGAACAAATGAGGGGAATCGTGGCAGATACGGCGCGGAAGATGGGCGTGGATCCTGCCCTGGCGCTTGCCTTTGCACACCAGGAGTCCGGCTTCGACCAGCGAGCCGTCTCCCCTGCGAATGCTATTGGCACCATGCAGGTCATCCCATCCTCCGGGGAATGGGCTTCCGACCTTGTGGGCCGCAAACTGAACCTTCTTGATCCCTACGACAACGTCACTGCAGGCGTTGCGATTATCCGGGCCCTCGTGCGTACCAGCAAGGACCTGGATACCGCCATCGCCGGCTACTACCAGGGCCAGTACTCGGTCAGTAAGCACGGCATGTACGAGGATACAAAGCAGTATGTAGCTTCGATCAACGCGCACAGGAAGAACTTCCAGTAGCCTGCCGGGCAGATAACGAGTCTGTTGCGCAGATAACGATGCGGGTCCGGATTGAATGTCGATTCGGACCCGTTTCACTGACTCGACTACCATCGTAAGGTGCAGGAAAACGGGTCAGACAATCTCCTCGGGAAGCTAGTGGACGGCCGCTACCTTGTCCGTTCCAGGTTGGCGCGCGGGGGAATGTCCACGGTTTACCTCGCCACAGACCAGCGGCTTGAACGCGACGTAGCCTTCAAGGTCCTCCATCCACACCTTGCCAACGACCACAATTTCCTTGACAGGCTGGGGCGTGAAGCCAAGGCCGCAGCCAGGCTTTCCCATCCCCATGTCGTAGGCGTGCTGGATCAGGGGCAGGATGGTCCCACAGCCTACCTGGTTATGGAGTACATCCCCGGGCACACTCTGCGCCACGTCCTGGAAGACAAGGGCGCCCTTTCCCCCAGGCTGGCGCTGGCCCTGATCGACCCCGTCATCGATGGCCTTGCCGCCGCCCATGCAGCCGGCCTGATACATCGGGACGTCAAACCAGAGAACGTCCTGATTGCCGACGACGGCAGGATCAAGGTGGGCGACTTTGGGCTTGCGCGCGCGGTGACGTCGACCACCAGCACTGGGGCACTCATTGGTACAGTCGCCTACCTGCCACCGGAGCTCGTCCTAGGCAAGCCTGCGGACGCCCGCAGCGATATCTATTCGACCGGCATCATGCTCTACGAACTCCTCACCGGAGAGCAGCCGTATCAGGGTGAAGTGCCCATTCAGGTCGCCTACCAGCACGTGAACTCCGTGGTGGGACCTCCGTCGGCAAAGGTGCCGGGCCTGGCTTCCGACCTTGACGAACTGGTGCAGTGGTGCACAGCAAGCGACCCCGACCAGCGGCCTGTGGACGGCGCCGCGCTCCTCTCCGAGCTCCGGCATATCCGGACGAGCCTCAGCGACGCCCAGCTCGACATCGTGGCCCCGTCCGCCGTCTCCAGGACGGCGGATTCAAGTGCAGTCGACGGCGAGCAGGAGAGCTCCAGCCCTGCCACCGAAGCCCTTCCCGTCTCCCAGGCTTTCCCGGAAACCACGTCGCTTGCCACGGCGCAGCCCACGGAGATCATCACGCGGCAAAGCAATCCGACGGCGGTAATGCCCTCCCGGCTGCCGTCGTCGTCCTTCCCGAACCCTCAGCCACCGCTCCAGGTGCCAGACCGCCCCTTGGGGAAACGTGACCTGCGGCGGATCGAGCGGCAGGATGCCAGGAGCAAGGCCCGTGCCGCAGCAACTCCGGTACGTTCCCTGCGCGAAGGCAACCCCCGGCGTCGCGGACTTATCTGGACAGTTGTCATTGTCATTCTTGCCCTGCTTGCCGCTACCGCAGGATGGTTCTTCGGCATGGGTCCGGGCTCCCCGGGCACGATTCCTGAAGTCAGGAACAGAACGGTTGCCGAGGCACAGCAACTCCTGCGCACAGCGGGTTTCCAGTCTGAAATCAAGGATGTCTTCGACGACAACACGAAGGCAGGCCTCGCCGTGGGTACCGAACCGGAGGCGGGACAGCAGGTTCGGAAGTTCCTGCAGGTGTCGTTGTTCGTCTCGAAAGGGCCACAGCTGTTTCCCCTTCCGGCGTTGACCGGGCTGACCCTGGACGAAGCAAAGAACGGGCTCAATGCCGCGAGCATGGCCCTGGGGACTATCACCGAGCAGTACGATGAGAAGGTTCCGGCCGGGACCGTCATCGCCCAGGATCCGGCCAAGGATACTCCGTCGCGCAGGGGAACACCGGTGGCCCTTACTGTTTCGAAGGGACCGCAGCCGATTCCAGTGCCCGACGTTCGCGGGATGGACCAGGATGATGCCGTAAAGGCTATTCAACAAGCGGGGCTCACGGCGGTCATCTCCCCTGAGACGGTTAACGACAAGAAGGTGCCCAAGGGTGCGGTGGTGGCGCAGTCCCCGAACAGCGGAACGCTGACGCCCGGCGCCACGGTGACACTCACAGTTTCCAAGGGACCCAAGATGGTCAAGGTCCCCAGCTACGTCGGGAAACAGGCCGCGGAGGCGCGCCGGGAGCTCGAAAAGCTGGGCTTCGAAGTCAGGGTGAACAATATCCTGGGCGGATTCTTTGGCACCGTAAGGGACCAGGATCCGGTGGACAAGGACGTTCCGGAAGGGTCCACCGTTACCCTGACCGTCGTTTAGGCCAAGCACCAATATCAATCAAAAAAGGGGACGATCCGGAAGAATCCGGACCGTCCCCTTTTCGCTGCGATCGTTCTACCGCTTGGACAGCGCTCCTGCCACGAGGAATGCCATCTCCAGGGACTGCATGTGGTTGAGCCGGGGGTCGCAGACAGATTCGTAGCGGTCCAGGAAGGCCTCCTCGTCGATTGGATCAGCGCCGCCCAGGCACTCGGCGACGTCGTCGCCGGTCATTTCGACGTGGAGGCCGCCAGGGACCGTCCCGAGGGCATGGTGGACTTCGAAGAAACCACGGACTTCGTCAATCACGTCGTCGAAGTTGCGGGTCTTGTAGCCGTTGGGTGAGGTAACCGTGTTGCCGTGCATGGGGTCGGTGACCCACAAGACTTGAGCACCGGAGGCCGTGACCTTCTCGACGACGGGGGGCAGCTTCTCGCGGATGTTCCCGGCGCCCATTCGGGTAATGAACGTGAGGCGTCCGGGTTCACGGTTGGGGTCGAGCCGGTCGATGAGCCGCAAGGCGTCGTCGCCGGTGGTTGTCGGGCCAAGCTTGACGCCGATGGGGTTCCTGACGCGGGACAGGAAGTCCACGTGCGCGTGATCCAGTTCCCGGGTCCGTTCTCCGATCCACAGGAAATGCCCCGACGTGTCATATGGAAGGCCAGTTCGCGAATCGATGCGAGTCAGCGCCCGTTCGTAGTCCAGCAGGAGCGCTTCGTGGCTGGCGAAGAATTCCACTCGCTTGAGGGCTTCAAAGTCGGCCCCGCAGGAGTCCATGAACTTGATGGCGCGGTCGATATCGCGGGCAAGGGATTCATAGCGGGCGTGGGCCGGGTTCTCGGTGAAGCCCTTGTTCCAGTGGTGAACCAGGCGAAGGTCAGCAAACCCGCCCTGCGTGAAGGCGCGGATAAGGTTCAAAGTGGCCGCTGACGTGTGGTAGGCCTTGAGCATGCGGCCGGCGTCATGGGCACGCGATTCCGGAGTGAAGTCGTAGCCGTTGACGATGTCGCCCCGGTACGCGGGCAGGGTCACGCCGTCACGGGTTTCGTCGTTGGAAGAACGCGGCTTGGCGAACTGGCCCGCCATGCGGCCCATCTTGATGACCGGGAGGGCGGCACCATAGGTCAGCACTACAGCCATCTGCAGGATTGTCTTGACCCTTGCGCTGATCTTGTCGGCGGTGGCGGCCTCGAAGGTTTCGGCGCAGTCGCCGCCCTGCAGGAGGAAAGCCTTGCCCTGCGCAGCGGCTGCCAGCCGTTCACGCAGGATGTCCACTTCGCCGGCAAACACGAGCGGGGGCAGGATGGAAAGTTCCCGGACGGACGATTCGAAGACGTCCCTGTCGGCCCAGTTGGGCTGCTGTGAAATCGGCAGCTGGCGCCAGTCGTCGAGGCCCGGATAGTTGGCCGCCCCACTTTGGGCGGTGCTGGTCAGGGGGCTGCCCAACGGGCTGATCACGGGGGAAACGGGTTTCGCGGAAACTTCAGTCACCATATAAGAGTAGATGCCCGGCCGGGTTTTGCGGGACAGCTCCGTAAAGCACAATCCCCCGACCGTCATGCTGCGTCACGCCGCGTTGCCGTCCGAGCCCCCCGCGGATCCGTCATTCGTCTCGGGCGCCTTTCCGGCGAGCTGCTGCTTAACGACGGCGGCGTACTCGTCAACGTATTCCTGGCCCGATAGCCGCATGAGCTCGTACATGATCTCATCCGTCACCGAGCGCTGGATAACCCGGTCGTCCTCCATTCCCCGGCATCGGCTGAAATCAAGGGCGGGCCCGAAGATAACACCAATGCGCCGTATGTTGGGTACCCTCTTACCGATGGGCTGGACTTTGTCCGTTCCGATCATTGCCACGGGAATGACAGGTACCCCCGCTTTCAACGCCAGCTTGGCGACGCCTGCCTTGCCCCGGTAGAGGCGGCCATCGGGACTGCGTGTGCCTTCGGGATAGATCCCCAGCAGCCCTCCGCGGGCCAGCACATCCATGCCGGCCTTCAGCGATTGCTCGGAGGCGGCACCCCCGGAGCGGTCCATGGGCAGTTGATTGCTCAGGCGGAAGAAAAGGGCGGTGAGCCTGCCTTTGAGGCCGGTGCCCGTAAAATACTCCGCCTTGGCAAGGAAGATGACGGGTCGGGACACCATCAAAGGCAGGAAGATGGAATCTGAGAAGGACAGGTGGTTTGAGGCGAGGATCGCCGGGCCCTCGACGGGGAGGTTGTCCAGGCCTTTGACCCACGGGCGGAAGAGCAGCTTCAGAATCGGACCGAGAAAGATCCGTTTCATGATCCAGTAGAACACTTCGTCCCTCTCCCGTCCGGCGGGCCGGCGGCCTCTCCAGCGGGTCCTGCCGGCGCTCCATTGCCACCCTACTCTAGTGAGAATTGTCCCGAACAGTGACACGATGGACACATGACGGAAAGCAGCGCAGGGGGCATACCCGCGTCCTTCAGTTACGCGGGGCACGGTAGGAATGCGACCATCGGCATCGCTCTCTGCCACGGATTCACCGGCAGCCCCCTGAGCATCATGCCGTGGGCCGAAGCGCTGGCCAGCCGCGGTTTTGCCGTCTCCGTTCCCCTCCTTCCCGGCCACGGTACTGACTGGAAGGACCTGGCCCGAACAGGCTGGAGAGACTGGTACGGCGCTTTCGAAGAGAGCTACCTTGGCCTTTCCGCTACCACCACAAGCTGCTTTGCGGCAGGCCTTTCAATGGGTGGAGCCATGGCCCTGCAGCTCGCTTCAAGGCACCGCGTGGCCGGCGTCGCCGTCGTAAATCCTGCCCTGAGCTTCTATGACCGCAGGGTCCATTTTGTCGGACTGCTGCAGTATGTCATGCCCACCACCACGCCCATCGAGGAACAGAACCCGACGGCCCTGCCCACGAGCGACGGCGACTATGCCCGGACCCCATTGTCCGCCGTCCACGAATTGCGCCAGCTGTTCCGGTCAACCGCCCGCAGGCTGCCGCTCGTGAGCGCCCCGGCCATTGTCTTCAAATCAGCTTCGGACAGCGTGGTTCCGGCAAACTCCCTGGAAAGGATCAAACGGCGGATCGGATCGTCGTCGCTCTCCATTGTTGAGCTTCCCGGGAGCGGCCATGTAGCCACCTTGGATATAGACGCTCCCGCCATCTTTGAACAGTCAGTGAAGTTCTTCCAGGCAAACGCACCCGCCACGGCGGTCTCGAAGCAGTCATGACCAGCGCACCTGATTCCCTGCCCTTCAGCAGCCCCTTCACAGGCGAGGGTCCAAGCATCGGAGTGGTAGTTTCCCATGGCTTCACTGGCAGCCCGCGAAGTGTCCGGCCGTGGGCCGAGTCGTTCGCCCAGGAGGGCTTCGCGGTGCGATTGCCGCTCCTGCCGGGCCACGGGACCACGTGGCAGGACATGGCCACGAGACATTGGCAGGAGTGGCATGCCGCTGTTGACCAGGCCTTCCGGGAGCTCGACGCCGAGTGCGACTTCGTCTTTGTGGCCGGTCTCTCCATGGGAGCTACTCTGGCCCTGCGCCTGGCGGCGACGCGTCCCGTGGCAGGCGCGATCATCGTCAACCCTGGCCTTCTGATCGATGATCCCCGCTCCCGGATCGTCGGCGCCTTGAAGTACGTTCTGAAGTCGACGCCGGCCATCGGGAACGACATCCTCAAACCCGGCCAGGACGAGGGCGCCTATCTCAGGACCCCTGTGGCAGCCGCCCACGAACTGGCCCGGCTCTACCGGGACACGGCCCGGTTGCTGCCTCGGATCACGGCACCGGTCAGGGTGTTTCGCTCGTCGGTGGACCACGTCATCTCGGACGCCAGCATGGCACTGCTGATCAGGAGGCTTACGGGCGCCGAGCTGGAAGTAACATCCCTGGCCAACAGCTACCATGTGGCTACGCTGGATCACGATGCACCGGAAATCTTTGCCGAGTCCGTTCGATTCATTCGGCGCACAATTGCAGGGACGGGACATGACCCCGGGAATGACCCAGGCGCGCCTGCGGTTTCCACTGGGGAGAAGACGAGCCAAGGACAGAGCCAATGAACCGACCCGATTCCAACTCGCCGGATCAAAGCGCGAACCGCGACGACGACGCGGTGTGGCTGGACCTTGTCTCGCGGCTGCAGGCAACCTCGTCCGACACCCGGCAGGAGACTGCAGGGCCGCAATCTCCAAGCCCCCAGTCGCCGGGTTCGCAGCCTCCAAGTCCTCAGCCTCCCGGTTCCCAGCCTCCAAGTCCTCAGCCTCCCGGTTCCCAGCCTCCAAGCGCGCAGTCGCCCACTGCCATTCCGCCTGAACCCGAGAAGGGAACCAAGAGCCTGTTCGGCGATTTCGATCCGTTGGGACTGGCCGGTTCAGCTCCGGTTGAGAAGTCTGCCCGCGAGCGCGGCGAGGATTTGGAGGCGGGACACGGACAGGATGGATCACCTGACGGGCCGAGGGATTATGAAGTAGAGGACGACGGCGGATTCGTCCCGGATGAGCCTCCCAGCCTCGCCGGAGCCGAGCCGATGATGGTCCTGGCCTGGCTTGGTGCCGTGGGCGGACCGATCTCCCTGCTACTGGCTGTGATGTTTTGGCGCACGGCCCCGCTGATGGTGATCCTTGGAATCGTGGCTATTTTCGTAGCGTCGGTGGTCTACCTGATTATGAGGCTTCCGCAGGAGAAGGACGAGAACGACGACGGCGCCCGCGTCTGACGCGTTTCAGCCGCCCGCGCCCTTACCCAGTTCAGCTATGAACCCGGCGACTGACGCGGGAAAGATCCGCCGCACCGATCATGCCCGCCCTGGGCCCCAGTGCGGCAAGGGTGATGCTGGCGGCTGGCCGAAAGCCGCGCCCTGTGAGGTTGCGAGCGAAGGACTTTCGGGCCGGCGCGACCAGGAGTTCGCCTGCGTCGCATAATCCTCCGCCGATCACGAAAGTTCCCGGGTCGAGCGCCGCAGCCAGGTTGGCCAGTCCCAGTCCCAGCCACTCCCCTACGTCCTCGAGGAGTTCCTTCGACGCCGGATCACCGGCCTGGGCCAGCTCGGTTACTGTGATGCCAGTGATGGTTTCTGCGTCGCCATCCACTGCCTTGAGCAGTTCCTGGGCTACGGGAGAATTGGCGCGGGCGAGCTCCCTGGCTTCACGTCCGAGGGCATTGCCGGAAGCATACTGTTCCCAGCAGCCGCGGTTTCCGCACTCGCAGCGGTGGCCTCCGGGAACAATTATCTGGTGTCCGAACTCCCCGGCCACGCCGAAGCGCCCGCGTTCTACCCGCCCGTCCATCACCATGGCGCCGCCGATGCCGGTGCCGAGGGTGATGCACACGAGCCGACTCTCGCCGTGGCCTGCTCCAAATCGCCACTCCGCCCACGCGGCGGCGTCGGCGTCGTTCGTCAAGAGGACCGGCCGCCTGAGAAGCCGTTGAAGGTTCGCGCGGAGCGGCTCATTTCGCCAGGCCAGATGTGGACTGAAGAGGACGGTTCCGCCGTCGAGGTCCATCCAGCCGGCCGCGCCGATTCCCACGGAGCCAATGCGATGCTCCTCGCTCAACTCCCGCACGAGTTCCACAATCACGTGCTCCACTGCCCGCGGGTTGCTTCCAGGAGTCAGCCGCCGGGCTTCACGAAGGACCCTGCCCTCCGCGTCGACAACACCCGCTGCCACCTTTGTGCCGCCGATGTCGACCCCGATGGCCAGGCCCCTGCGACCAAGATGTAGCCTGCCGTCCTTGCGTCGCCCGACCAGGCCTTGGGACGTCCACCCGCGACGTGCCCATCCCTGACTTGGCCAGTCGCGGCCTGCCCAGCCCTGCCCTAACGCGCCGGGCCGTCCAGCTCGTCGCCCTTCCGACCGCAGGGCCTTCAGCGCTGCGGCTGTCTTCCGCCATGAGGCCTGTTCAGTGGCGGACGGCTCATCAGCGGAAGAGTGGCTCATGAAAGCCATCCTATTGGTTTCCCTGGGGCTGTATCGCAGCGAATGCGAGCTGCCGGCAGCATGTCCAAACGGCACCCCGAGTGGCATGGGATCGAGGTTCATCGTAAAGTTACTCGCCAGTAGGTGAACTACGCCACATCAGATCTGACACGGGGTATTAGAGTTAGAGCAGCCCCGTAAAGGTCTGTTGATATCAAAGGAGCTATCGTGCGTGAATTCTCTGTTCCGCCCCTCGTCACCGTTTCCCCCGAAACGAACATCACCGACCTTGTCATCCGGCAGGCAGCCAAGCCGTCCAACCCGGCGGTGTTCTCCACCCTTGACGCCTCCGGGACCTGGCAGCCCATCAGGGCTACCAATTTCCTCACCGATGTGAAGGCGCTGGCCAAGGGGCTGATCGCAAGCGGGGTAGGCCTTGGCGACAGGGTGGGCATCATGTCCAGGACCCGCTACGAGTGGGCACTGGTGGATTTTGCCATCTGGTTCGCCGGAGGCGTGTCTGTTCCCATCTATGAGACATCTTCACCCTCACAGGTAGCCTGGAACCTGGGAGACTCGGGCGCGGTTGCGGCCTTCGGTGAAGCGGCTCACCACGAAGACGTCATCCGGCAGGCCATCGCGGCACAAGGCCTGGAAGCGGTGAGCAATGTCTGGCAACTGGAGAGTGGAGGGCTGGATGTCCTCCGCGAGGCCGGCGAGGGCGTCAGTGACGACGAACTCGAGGCGCGCCGTAGTTCAGCCGGTCTCTCGGACGTCGCCACGATCATCTACACCTCAGGCACCACCGGACGCCCCAAGGGCTGCGAACTGACGCACGGGAATTTCGTGGAGCTGTCCGAAAATGCCCTGGCGATCATCGGCGACGTCGTGAACGAGAACTCCAAGACCATCATGTTCCTGCCGATGGCACATGTCTTTGCCAGGTTCATCTCGGTCCTGGCTGTAGCCGCTGGCGCCCAGGTTGCACATACTCCGGATATCAAGCACCTCCTGCCCGACCTCCAAAGCTTCCAGCCCACCTTCATCCTGGCCGTACCGCGCGTGTTCGAGAAGGTCTACAACTCGGCCCTGACCAAGGCTGAGGACAGCGGGAAGGGAGCGATCTTCCACAAGGCAGTTGACACCGCCATCGAGTTCTCCAAGGCATGCCAATCGGGGTCCATTGGCTTGGGACTGAAACTCAGGCATGCCCTGTTCGACAAGCTTGTGTACGGCAAGCTCCGCCACGCCATGGGCGGCCATGTTTCCCACGCTGTATCAGGCGGAGGGCCGCTGGGTGAGCGGCTGGGCCACTTCTTCCAGGGCATTGGCCTCCAGATCCTCGAAGGCTACGGCCTGACCGAAACTACCGCTCCGGTCTCTGTGAACACCCCGTCGCTGATCAAGATCGGAACCGTGGGCAGGCCGCTTCCCGGCAACTCGGTGAGGATCGCCGACGACGGTGAAATCCTCGTCAAGGGCGTCTGCGTCATGCGGGGCTACTACCGTCGTGAAGACCTCGCCGCCGAGACGTTCGACGACGGCTGGTTCCGTACCGGGGATATCGGCGAGCTCGATGACCAGGGGTTCCTGAAGATCACCGGGCGCAAAAAGGAAATCATCGTCACGGCGGGCGGCAAGAACGTCGTGCCCGCACAGCTGGAGGACCAGATCCGTGCCGATGCCCTGGTCTCCCAGGTGCTCGTGGTCGGAGACAACCGGCCGTTTATCGGCGCGTTGGTCACCTTGGACGAGGAGGCCCTGCCAGGCTGGCTCGAACGGCACGGACTTCCGGGCTCAACCTCTCTTGAGGAAGCCGCGGAAAGCCCCGTCGTCAAGGCAGCGGTCCAGGAGCTCATCAGCAAAGCCAACCAGTCAGTATCGCAGGCTGAAGCCATCAAGTCCTTCCGGATCGTCACTTCCGACTTCACTGAAGCTTCGGGTCACCTGACTCCGTCCATGAAGGTCAAGCGGGCCCAGGTCATGAAGGACTTCAACACGGTGATCGACGAAATGTATTCTGCGCCGCGAGCCCCCCAACCAGGCGCGCAGACGGCCGGCGCGTAACGCCAAGCGTCTGACAACTGGCGTACGACAAAGGGCCTCGGGCAATCGCCCGAGGCCCTTTCTCATCCGCCGGCTGGGAGCCGGCTACTGAATATTTCGATCACTCAACGACGAGCAGCAGATCGCCGCCCTGCACCTGCTCCACGGCAGAGATGGCGAGCCTGGATACAGTGCCGGCGACCGGCGTCGTGATGGACGCTTCCATCTTCATCGCCTCGATAGTGGCTACAGTGTCACCGGCCTTGACCACATCGCCAGCCTTGACGGTTACGGTCACGGCTCCGGCAAACGGGGCTGCGACATGCCCGGGCTTCGAAGGATCAGCCTTCTCGGCGGCCTTGACGTTGCTGACCACGGAGCGGTCGCGTACGACGACGGGACGTGACTGGCCGTTGAGCGTACACATCACTGTGCGCATGCCCTTCTCGTCAGGCTCAGACACCGCTTCAAGGGACGCGATGAGCCGGACGCCCTTCTCCAGTGTGATCACGTGCTCTTCGCCGCGCTGGAAGCCGTACAGGTAGTCGCGAGTATCCAAGACGGAGAGGTTGCCGTACGTTTCGACGCTCCTCAGGTAATCCTTGGTCGGCCCTTCGAAGAGGAGCCTGTTCAGGGTCTGCTGGCGCGTCTTGGAGTCTGCCTTGAGCGCAGCGCTATCCTCCGCACTCAGTTCGACGTCGCGAACCTTGACGCTCCGGCCCTGAAGCGCCTTCGTACGGAACGGCTCCGGCCATCCTCCGGGAGGATCTCCCAGTTCGCCGGAGAGGAAGCCGATAACAGAATCCGGAATGTCATAGTTCTGCGGGTTCTCATTGAAATCGGCGGGATCAGCGTTGAGTCCCACGAGGTGCAGGGCCAGGTCACCCACCACCTTGGACGACGGCGTCACCTTGACCAGGTGGCCGAGGATCCGGTCCGCGGCGGTGTACATGTCCTCGATCGCCTCGAAGCGCTCGCCCAGGCCGAGGGCCATGGCCTGCTGGCGGAGGTTGGACAACTGTCCGCCCGGAATCTCGTGCTGGTATACGCGGCCTGTCGGGCCTGGCAGCCCCGACTCAAAGGGGGCGTAGACACGGCGCACCGCTTCCCAGTAGGGCT
Source organism: Arthrobacter sp. ISL-30 (assembly GCF_018613855.1). Classification (GTDB taxonomy): domain Bacteria; phylum Actinomycetota; class Actinomycetes; order Actinomycetales; family Micrococcaceae; genus Arthrobacter. Next base: position 38,922 of record NZ_JAGGPK010000003.1, on the reverse strand, counting down.
CCATGGCGCTTACGTTGGCCAGGCTCAGCCCGGTTTCCCGGGGAGTGTGGGCCAGCGCGGCGACTAGTGCGGAGGCTGAAGGCTGGCTGGTGGTTCCGGCCAGCGAGGCAGCAGCGACGTCGACGGCGTCGACTCCGGCATCCACGGCGGCCAGGAGCGTTGCCAGTTGGCCGCCCGCGGTATCGTGCGTGTGGAGGTGGACCGGCAGGTCGAACCGCTCGCGCAGGGCACCGACCAGCTTGGCTGCGGCCGCCGGCCGAAGCAGGCCTGCCATGTCCTTGATGGCCAGGATGTGGGCACCGGCGTCGACGATCTTCTGCGCCAACTCCAGGTAGTAGTCCAGCGTGTAGAGCTTTTCCTCCGGGTCCAGCATGTCGCCGGTGTAGCAGAGGGCAACCTCGGCGACGGCGGTACCCGTTGCCCGGACAGCCCGGATAGCCGGTGCCATCTGGTTGACGTCGTTCAGGGCGTCGAAGATGCGGAAGATGTCGATTCCCGTTGCGGCCGCTTCATTCACGAACGCCTCGGTGACCTCCTCCGGGTACGGTGTGTAGCCCACGGTGTTGCGTCCACGCAGCAGCATTTGCAGGCAGATGTTCGGCAGGGCCTTGCGCAGGGCCGCAAGGCGGTCCCAAGGGTCCTCGCCGAGGAACCGGAGGGCGACGTCGTAAGTGGCACCGCCCCACGCCTCTACGGAGAGCAACTGCGGCATGAGCGATGACACGGCCGGGCCCGCGGCAACGAGGTCGCGGGTACGGACGCGGGTGGCCAGGAGGGACTGGTGGGCATCCCGGAAGGTGGTGTCCGTGACGGCGACGGCATTCTGCTCACGCAGCGCCTTGGCGAATCCCTCGGGACCTAGTTCAAGCAGCTTCTGCCTGGATCCTGCGGGAGCAAGCGCGCCGTCTACGGCGGGCAGCTTGGCGGCGGGATCGGACAGGACCTTGAGCTCGCCGTTCGGCTTGTTGACGGTGACGTCGGCAAGCCAGGTGAGGAGTTTGGTGCCGCGGTCTGCGGAGACGCGTGACTTCAGCAGCTCGGGCCGTTCATCGATGAAGGAGGTGGCCACGTTGCCGGCCACGAAGTCCTCGTCGTCCAGCACGGCCTGCAGGAAGGAGATGTTGGTGGAGACACCACGGATACGGAACTCTGCCAGGGCGCGGCGGGCACGGGCGACGGCGGCAGGATAGTCGCGTCCACGGCATGTCAGCTTGACCAGCATGGAGTCAAAGTGGGGGCTGATCTCGGCACCCGAGTAGACCGTACCGCCGTCGAGCCGCACTCCGGCACCGCCGGCCGAGCGGTAGCCGGTGATCTTTCCGACGTCTGGCCGGAAGCCGTTGGCGGGATCTTCCGTGGTGATCCGGCACTGAAGGGCCGCGCCCTTCACGAAAACCGAGTCCTGGCTGAGCCCAAGATCCGCAAGGGTCTCGCCCGAGGCGATACGCAGCTGGGCCTGCACGAGGTCGACGTCGGTCACTTCCTCCGTTACGGTGTGCTCCACCTGAATGCGCGGGTTCATTTCAATGAACACATGTTGCCCGGCCCGTTCACCGACCGTGTCCACGAGGAACTCTACTGTGCCGGCATTGACGTAGTTCAGCGCCTTGGCGAACTTTACGGCGTCGCGGAACAGGGCCTGCCGGATGCCTTCGTCAAGGTTCGGCGCAGGCGCGATCTCCACGACCTTCTGATGGCGCCGCTGGATGGAACAGTCACGCTCGAACAGGTGAATTACGTTGCCCTCTGCATCAGCGAGGATCTGGACCTCGATGTGCCGGGGACGAAGGACTGCCTGCTCCAGGAACATGGTGGGATCGCCGAAGGCGGCGTCCGCTTCGCGCATGGCGGCCTGCAGGGCCTCCGGCAGTGCCTCGCGGGTATCCACCCGGCGCATGCCACGGCCACCGCCGCCAGCCACGGCCTTGGCAAAGATCGGGAATCCGATCTCATCCGCGGCGGCAATCAGCTCATCCAGGTCTTTCGACGGCGCGCTGGACTTCAGGACCGGAACCCCGGCCGTGCGGGCAGCTTCGAGGGCAGCCACCTTGTTTCCGGCAAGCTCAAGGACTTCGGCGGGAGGACCCACGAAGGTAATTCCGGCCGCCTTGGCCGCTCGCGCCAGGTCCGGGTTCTCCGAAAGGAAGCCGTAGCCGGGGTAGATGGCGTCTGCCCCGGACTCCTTGGCGACACGGACAACCTCATCCACGTTGAGGTACGCACGGACTGGATGGCCTTCCTCGCCGATCAGATACGCCTCATCTGCCTTCTGGCGGTGGATCGAGTTACGGTCCTCATGCGGAAAAACGGCAACGGTCTTAGCGCCTAGCTCATAGCTGGCACGGAAGGCCCTGATCGCGATTTCGCCGCGGTTGGCCACCAGAATCTTGGAAAACATACTTCTCCTGCATCATTGCGGGTGTATCGGTAGGTGGTCACAGTGTGTAAGACAGCTCGCATCAAATACAAATCATTGTGGCTACCGTCACAGATTGGGATGTCATGTCCAGTGTACTTTCAGGATTGAGCTTCGCGCCCTGAAGATTGGCGTCAGCACCGGGGCCACGGCCGGATGAGGCAGGTTTCGCCGCCAGGTCAACATATGATGTTGAAGGGCGGCGGAGAGGCCCCGTGCCTGAGCAGCGGCCAGGCATCGAGTACCGCAATACACGGCAACCGGCGTTAGGTTTTGGGTTTTCAAGTGCAAGTAGTCAGCATCAGCAGCCTCAAAGGCGGTGTCGGAAAGACATCGGTAACAACAGGACTGGCCTCTGCGGCCCTGGCGGCGGGAATTCCGACATTGGTGGTGGACCTTGATCCGCATGCCGATGCCACCACCGCACTGGGTGTGCAGTCAGGCGACCAGCTCGATATAGGCCGCATGCTGAAGGCCCCCCGAAAGGCGAAACTCTCCGAAAACGTCCTCAGCAGCGGCTGGGTGAATACAGCTGCGGTCAATGGCCACGGGCGCCCCGTCCTGGACGTTGCTGTCGGGTCCGCCTACACGGGAATCTATGATCGGCCTGATCTCGGCAGGCGCGACCTTCGCCGCTTGTCTGCTGTGCTGGCAGACGCCAAGGGTTATGAACTCGTGCTGGTAGACTGCCCGCCGTCCCTCAACGGACTGACCCGTATAGCCTGGAGCGCCAGCGACCGCGTGGTCCTCGTGGCCGAGCCTGGCCTCTTCTCAGTTGCCGGCACGGAACGGACCATGCGGGCCATCCAGCTCTTCCGCGAGGAGTTCGCACCGAACCTCACACCGGCCGGCATTGTCGCCAACAGGGTGCGTTCCGGTTCCACTGAGCACGCTTTCCGACTGGCCGAAATGGAGTCTATGTTCGGGGATCTTCTTCTGGCACCCTCGATTCCCGAACAGGCCAACTGGCAGCAGATCCAAGGAGCGGCCCACGCGGTCCACCAGTGGCCTGGCGACTCAGCGAAGAATGCGGCCCGGCTGTACGACCGCCTGCTTGAGAACATGCTTGCGGCTCCGGCCGGGCTCAGGGACCGCAGGCAGCGCTAGAGCGTAATCGGCTGCTCTATATAGAGCCACAGGGGCAGCGCCGGATCAACAGGCTGCGCCAAGGAAACCGGCCGCCCGGAAAGCTCAGCTGATGCGGCGGGCAACCCGTCGCTTGCTCAGCTCGTCGCCGGGAAAGGATTGTTCCGCCGCGTGTTCGCTTGGGAGTTCAGCCAGGCTGCCCTCAACCTCACGCCAGACCCTGCCCACCGCGATGCCGAAGACACCTTGGCCCCCTTGGACAAGATCGATGACTTCATCGGCAGAGGTGCACTCATAGACACTCGCACCGTCACTCATCAGGGTGATTTGGGCGAGATCCTCCACACCGCGTTCACGCAGGTGCTCCACGGCGGTGCGGATCTGCTGAAGGGAAACGCCGGTATCAAGCAGGCGTTTTACGACCTTCAGGACCAGGATGTCGCGGAAGCCGTATAGCCGCTGCGACCCGGATCCGGCTGCTCCACGCACCGCAGGCTCCACAAGCCCGGTGCGGGCCCAATAGTCCAGCTGCCGGTAAGTGATCCCCGCAGCCTTGCACGCTGTGGGTCCGCGATAACCGGCGTCCTCGTCCAGGACCGGAAGGTCCTCCGTGAAGAGGAGGCCTTGGGCACCGCTTGCGGGCTTGGCAACACCTGCCGTAGAGGCATGCTTTAGCTCGCCTGCTTCGCCTTTCGGACTCACGTGAACCCTCCTTGTCGTAAGTTCCCGCTGGGGAGGTGCAGGCAACAGCTTTCACGGGTTAAAAACCAGCCGTGTAATTTCAGCAGCGTCCGCACATTCCAGTGTGACTTGCGCAGCTGTTGCACGCAATGGGAACTTGATACTTCGACGTTAGGCCCGCGAGGCCCCAAGGTCAAAGATGCTTGGCTCGAAATCGGGGCGTGTCGAAACTTTCAGCCTCAACTTTAACCTTAACGTGACCTAGCCGTCGAAGTCTTCGGGCTCAACGTCATCGAGGAATTCACGGAAACGGCGTAGTTCGCGTTCCTCATCCACAACCGGTCCCGGTTCAGCCTCTTCGCCTTCATCATGCTCAGTGATTCGGACACCGGCCTCTTCCATCACGGCATCGGCACACCAGATTCGGCACTTTGCCCGCAGTGCCAGGGCCAGCGCGTCCGAGGCCCGGGAACTCACCACCGTGCCGTCGTCGAACTGCAACTGGCCGTAGAAGATGTTGTCCTCAACCGCCACGATGTTCACGCTGATAATAGCGTGGCCCAGCGCCTCCACGACGTCTACGAGGAGATCGTGTGTCATCGGGCGGGGCGGCACAACGCCTTGCTGGGCAAGTGCGATTGCACTTGCCTCAGGAGTTCCGATCCAGATCGGAACATGCCGTTCGCCATGCATCTCCTTGAGGAGAACCAGCGGCTGGTTTGACGGCAGTTCGATCCGTACGCCGACAATCTCTACTTCGATCATGACGATTCCATGCGGGAGATACGGTCCTGGACCAGCGCCCGGTGAAGGCTGAGGCACAGGTCACTGATTTCGCGGGCAGCTTCAGCTGCCCGGGACTGCGAGGCGGCATCCTTGCGTGACATCAAAGGCGCCACCGCCCGCTCAACAAGCCCGAATTCGCGTTCAGCCGCTGCCTGAAAGGGACGCAGGTGGCGAGGCTCCAGGCCATGGCTCTCCAGCTGGACGCACGCGCGTGCGACCTGCAGGGCATGTTCGTCGAACTGCCCCCCGACGTGACTGATCAGGCCGAAGCTTAGTAGCGACTGCAGAAGCGGGACACTTGCCCCCGATTCGGCACGCAACTGTTCTTCAGACAAGGCCCGGGCCCTGCCTTGGAGCTCGGCGGCCAGTTCGTCGGAAACAATCCGGGGGGACACAGTAACTCCCGGTGGAAGATTATCGGGACGTTCTCCCCTGTCAATGGCGTCCAGATAGTCCTTGATGACCTTCAGGGGAAGGTACTGGTCCCGCTGGAGGGCAAGGACAAAGCGCAATCTCTCGACGTCGCTCTCTGAGTATTGGCGATACCCCGCGGGAGTACGTTTGGGATTGATCAGTCCCTTCTCTTCGAGGAACCTGATTTTAGACGCGCTCATGTTGGGAAAGTCGTCGCTCAACTGGGCGAGCACTTCCCCGATGTTGAGGACCAGAGGTCCGCGTCGTTCCGGCTGGGCCATTGCCACAGGCAGCTACCCCGTCAGCCCTGGCCTGCTGCACGTGCAGGGCTCAGGTAGTACGTGAGGCGGAACTTGCCGATCTGGACCTCGTTGCCGTTCCTCAGCCGGACGTTGTCCACGCGATCCTGATTCACATAGGTGCCGTTCAGGCTCCCGGTGTCTACCACCTCGAAGCCCGAGGGCGTACGGCGGAACTCCACATGTTTCCGCGACACGGTGACGTCATCCAGGAAGATGTCGGCGTCTGGATGGCGACCGGCCGTTGTGATGTCAGAGTCGAGCAGGAATCGCGCGCCGGCGTTCGGGCCGCTGTGGGCGATGAGCAGGGCCGATCCCGGGGGAAGGGCCTCAACAGCAGCCATCTCCTCGCGGGAGAGCCGTGGCGGGATAGTTGGTTCTTCCCGGATAGGGGTGAGGTTGATCGAGGTGGTCTCCGAAGCCGGCCGTTCCGCTTCACCGGACCCGCCGCTGGTCTGGTTCTGTCCGCCGCCAACCATGGATTCCTCCTCATCCGCCGCAGTAATCCCCGACTGCCGCTCACACCTGCCCGATTCCGCCGGGCCCAACGGTTCCTGGCCCGCCGCTGCGGCTATCCCACGGTGGGGAAAGCCGGACTGGCGGGCCGAGTATCTTTAGCCTACCTGTTGTTCGTACTCGGACGCACTGAGGAGCGAATCCACCGCGTCGGGCTCTGCCAACTTGACTTCGATTAGCCAGCCGTCGCCGTAAGGATCGGAATTAATGAGAGAAGGATCGGTGTCCAGCGCGTCGTTACGCGCAATAACTTCGCCACTGACCGGAGCATAAATGTCGCTGACGCTCTTGGTGGATTCAACCTCCCCAACAACGTCATTTCCCTTGATTTCGGTACCGGCTTCCGGCATTTGTGCATATACGACGTCGCCAAGTGCGTCCTGGGCGAAGTCGGTGATGCCCACGCGAACGATACCGTCGGCATTTGGCGCAGATACCCATTCGTGTTCGGCCGTGTAGGACAGTTCTTCGGGAATGTTGCTCATCGCTCGCCTTTCATCGGGACGGTCAAAGACCTCGACGGCGGCCCCGGGATCCGGCCACCGCTGAAAGTATAGGCACATCCATCCCTTCAGCAGGGGGGTGTCTGGAATGATTGGCACATGACCGATTCCGGCCAGCCTGGAATGCCGCCCAAGGAGGCTGATCATGCCCGAACTGCCTGAAGTCACGGCCTTGGCGAGTTTTCTTGATGAGCACCTTGCAGGTGCCGAAGTCACCAAACTGCAGATTGGTGCTTTTTTTGCCCTCAAGACCGCCGAGCCCCCATACACCGCCCTCACCGGCCGGATCGTGGACTCCGTGTGGTGCCGCGGAAAATTCGTCGTAATTTCCACCGTTCCAGACCGGCAGGAGGATGGCCCGGAAGACTCCCGAAGTAACGGCAATGAACGCCTGCACCTCATGTTCCACCTGGCCAAGGCAGGCTGGGTGCACTATTACGACGAACTTCCCCAGACCAAGTTGAAGTCAGGCAAGGTCCTCATCGATGCCCGGGTGGGCTTCAGGAAGGATGGCCGCGAGCTTGGGTTCGACCTGACCGAAGCGGGAACCTGGAAGAGACTGGCCATTTACGTCGTTCGGTCCCCGGAAGACGTTCCGGCAGTGGCGGAACTCGGTCCCGAGCCGCTCGATTCCGCATTCGATCTTGAAACCTTCAGCAAACTGCTCACTCATCGCCAGCAGATCAAGGGAGTGCTGCGCAACCAAAAGATGATCGCAGGAATCGGAAATGCCTATAGCGACGAGATCCTCCATGTGGCGAAGCTGTCCCCCTTCGCGCTTGCCTCATCGCTGGAGCCTGAGGAAGTGGAGCGGCTCTACGCCGCCCTCCGCGCAACCTTGATGGACGCCATCCGCGAAGCCAGCGGGAAACCACCGTCAGAGCTGAAGGACTCCAAGCGTTCATCCATGCGCGTCCATGGCCGCACCGGGGAAGCGTGCCCCGTTTGCGGCGACACGGTCCAGGAGGTCTCCTTTTCCGACAGCTCCTTGCAGTACTGCCCCACGTGCCAGACGGGAGGCAAGCTGCTGGCAGACCGCAGGACCTCAAAATTCCTGAAATAGGAGGGCAGGATGCTGAGGATCAGCGCACGGCGGCGTTTTCCCCAAGGGCCTGCTCTGTTGCAGAATGCTCCGATACAGCTTCGACGTCGACGGTCGCGGCCGCCGCTGTTTCCGTCACTCCCCCGTTCCGGCTACTGCTCTTGACGACGGCGGAGGCAGCCACGAGCATCACTGCCAGCGCCGCGGCGGTGATGATTGCGCCGGCCCAGATCGGGGAGGTGTATCCCAGGCCCATGCTGATGGTGAGGCCGCCGACCCAGGCGCCCATTGCATTGCCGAGGTTGAACGCTCCAATGTTGGCGCCGGAGGCAAGCGTCGGTGCGGAGCAGGCGAATTTCATGACGCGCGTCTGGAGTCCGGGCACGGTGGCAAAGCCGAAGCCGCCCATCAGGGCCAGGGAGAAGACGGTTGCGACAGGGCTTGTTGCGGTCAGGGCGAAGAAGATCAGCACCACAACCAGTCCGGCGAGGATGATCACAAGGGATTTGTCCAGGGCACGGTCAGCGCCCTTGCCCCCGGCGAAGTTGCCCACGAAAAGGCCCGCGCCGAAGAGGACGAGCAGCCAAGGTACCAGACCGGCGTCGAAGCCTGAGACCTCGGTCAGGGTGAAGGCAATATAGGTGAACGCGCCGAACATTCCACCAAAGCCGAGGATGGTCACAATAATCGAGAGCCAGATCTGGCCGGACGCAAAGGCGCCCAGTTCTGTGCGGAGCCCGCCCGACGGAGCCGCAGCGGCGGTGGAAGGCACCAGGAAAGCGATACCAAGTAGCGCGATCACGCCGATGACGGTAATGGCCCAGAACGTGGACCGCCAGCCGAGGTTCTGTCCCAGGAAGGTGCCAAACGGAACGCCCAGCACATTGGCTGCCGTGAGGCCCGTAAACATGATCGCGATGGCGCCTGCCTTCTTGTGGGCCGGGACCAGGCTGGCAGCAACCACGGAGCCGATTCCGAAGAAGGCTCCGTGGCACAGGGCTGCAATGACGCGACCGAGAAGCATTGCAGCATAGGAATCAGCAATGGCCGAGAGGAAGTTTCCGGCAATGAACAGGACGAGCAGTGCCATCAGCACCGGTTTCCTGGGAAGGCTGGTCACCGCGGCGGTTACAAGGAGCGCACCCACAACAACGCTCAGCGCATAGCCGGAAATAAACCAGCCGGCCGCGGCTTCGTTGACAGCGAAATCCGCGGCGACTTCCGGCAAAAGGCCCATGATGACGAACTCGGTCAGGCCGATCCCGAAACCACCAATAGCCAAGGCAAGCAATCCTGCAGGCATGTGGAACTCCTTAGAACATAGGGATGTAAAACATCGAACGGTCCTGCTCATTGGAAGTACGACTGCGAGGACCGTAGAATATAGTTGCAGACGCTGTATATATAGTTGCATGCGCCGGGTAATTGCGCAAACAGCTATAGCGCGTCTGCAACTAATTCACGATTTGAAGGAGCGGGAAAGAGCATGGGCATCAAGGACGACGCCGTCGAAATACGTGCCCAAGGATGGCGCACGCTAGCAGCCTTGCATGGCCGTATTGAGGCTGAACTGGAGAAGGCCCTTCAATCGGCCGCGGAATTGTCGGTAGTGGAGTACACCGTCCTTGACGCACTGAGCCGGCAGGACGGCTGGCACATGCGCATGCAGCAACTGGCCCGGGCCACCGCCCTGTCAAGCAGCGCGACGACGCGCCTGGTCAACCGGCTAGAGGACCGGGGACTGCTTACGCGCGTCCTGTGTGCCGACGACCGCCGGGGAATCTATACAGAACTGACGGCGGCAGGAGAAAAGCTGCTGCTCTCGGCCCGCCCTGTCCACGATGCGACACTGGCGCAGTCACTGGCTGAGGCTGAAGAAGTTCCGGAGCTGGAACCCCTGGTCAAGGCGTTGGGTGCCCTCCAGCACGCCTAAGGTTTGAAATACAAAAAACCCCGCCGCTTCCGGTGAAGGAAGCGGCGGGGTTTCTTTGTTGGTCGGGCTGACAGGATTTGAACCTGCGACCCCTTGACCCCCAGTCAAGTGCGCTACCAAGCTGCGCTACAGCCCGTCAGTTCCGCCGTTCTCCGCCAAGGATTCATTCTCAGTTTCCCTAAGCAGTCCGGCCGAACCACCTCCAAAAGCTTACACGATGTTGGAGGCTGTCAATGACAACTTGGAGGATGTCGTTTGTGAAGCGCGTCGCAATCAGCGCTTCTTGCCGCGCTTCTCCCGGACACGCATGCTGACCTCAATCGGGGTTCCCTCGAAGCCGAAGGTTTCGCGCAGGCGGCGGGTGATGAATCGGCGGTAGCCGGGGTCCAGGAAGCCTGTCGTAAACAGAACGAACTTGGGCGGACGGCTGGAGGCCTGGGTGCCGAACAGGATGCGGGGCTGCTTGCCGCCTCGAACCGGGTGCGGGTGGGCGGCCACGAGTTCGCCGAGGAACGCGTTGAGGCGCCCGGTAGCTATCCGCTTGTCCCAGCCTTCAAGTGCCTTGTCCAGCGCGGGAACCAGGCGATCCTTGTGCCAGCCGGTCTTAGCTGAGATATTGACGCGCGGAGCCCAATCGACGTGCGCCAGGTCCTGCTCGATTTCACGCTCAAGGTACCGGCGGCGCTCATCGTCTAGGAGGTCCCATTTGTTGAAGGCCAGGACCAGCGCCCGGCCGGATTCGATAGCCAGCTGAAGGATGCGGACGTCCTGTTCGCTGAGGACCTCATCTACAGCGAGCAGTACGACGGCGACCTCCGCCTTCTCCAGCGCGGCCTGCGTGCGCAGGGAAGCGTAGAAGTCCGCGCCCTGTGCCATGTGCTGGCGACGACGGATACCCGCGGTGTCCACGAAGCGCCAAGTGCGCCCGCCGAGCTCGATGAACTCGTCGACGGGGTCGCGCGTGGTTCCGGCGAGGGGATCCACCACAACCCTCTCCGTTCCGGCAAGCTTGTTCAACAGTGAGGATTTGCCGACATTCGGACGGCCGATGAGGGCCACGCGTCGCGGGCCACCGGAGCGCTCGATTGTCTCAACATTGGAGAATTCAGGCAGGACGTCCATGACATGGTCCAAAAGGTCAGCGACGCCACGGCCATGAAGGGCGGACACGGGGTACGGCTCACCGAAGCCAAGGCCCCAAAGAGCTGCCGAATCGGCTTCCTGGGCGAAATCGTCCACCTTGTTGGCCACCATAATGACCGGCTTCTTGCTCTTGCGGAGCATCTTCATGACGCCTTCGTCAGTGGCGGTAGCCCCTACTGCGGAGTCGACAACGAAGAGCACGGCGTCGGCCAGTTCAACAGCCATTTCGGCCTGTTCGGCAACGCGGGCGTGGATGCCCCTGGCGTCGTGTTCCCAGCCGCCAGTATCTACCAGGGTGAAGTTCCGGCCGTTCCAGCGGGCTGAATACATGACACGGTCTCGTGTGACGCCGGGAGTATCCTCCACAACGGCCTCACGGCGTCCCAGGATGCGGTTCACCAGCGTAGATTTACCCACGTTGGGACGGCCGATGATGGCCAGGACGGGGTCGAGCTTGAGCGGCCCGGCCTCGCCTTCGTCGTCGTAATGTCCGTCCAGCAGCGCCGCATCGTCTTCGTCGAGGTCGTAGTCCTCAAGTCCTGCCCGCAGGGAGGCAGCGCGAAGTTCGGCTTCCTCATCGTCCAGGGCGGCAAGGTTCTCCGCCACCTGGTCCGTGCCGGTGGGCGTGTATTCGTCTTCGCCAGCCCCGGTGTTGCCGGATTTTTGAGTCGTATCGCTCATTGCACTTTCCTTAGTGGTGGTCTGCCGGCGTTCCGGCTACTTCTGTATGGCGTTCTTGTGGCTGTCCGCCGCCTGTTGCCGGAACCGACGGCAGCGCCTGTCGAGTCAAGCTGACCGCGTCCTGGATGTGGCTCGCCAAGGCCTTGCGGATTTCATCGGCCGCCCTGTCCATTGAAACACGGCCCGACTCGCCGGTTCGGCGGCCGACTGCCAGGGACGGGCCGAAGCTGACGTGGAATCTTCTGCCCAGCGGCGGGAGCGCGTCACGGTGCTCTTCCCCGCTCCGGGTACCAAGGATGGCCACGGGAACCACCTGTGCCCCTGAATTCAAGGCCAGCCAGGCGACGCCGCTGCTAATGGCTCCGGCGGTCCCGCTCCCCCGTGTTCCCTCGGGCAGGATCCCCACGCAACGTCCGGCGTCGAGCAGTTTCTTCCCCATGTGCAGGGCTGCCCTGTCCCCTGACCGGTCCACGGCGATCTGGCCTGACGCCCGCAGGACCCGTCCGAGGAAACCGCGGAACATTTCCTTTTTGACCAGGATGTGCATGCTCCGGGGCGCAACTCCGAACATCACAGGACCATCCAGGAGGCTGATGTGGTTGGCGGCGAAGATTACCGGGCCGCCGGTGGGAATATTGGCTTTACCTGTCACTGACGTCCGGTAGGCGACATTGGCAAGCAGCCAGCCAACTAGGCGACTCCAGGCCATTGTCCATGCCCCGGGCACTATCGAGCCGAGCGACCGGGCGGCCCTGGCCTCAGTCACCGTAAATGACCTTGCCCACAATCGTGAGGGCAGCCCCCACCGTCTCCTCGAAGTCAAGGTCCGAAGAATCGAGGATGACCACTCCGTCTGCGGCCTGGGTGAAGTTCACCACCGTGGAGTCCTTGGCGTCGCGGCCAGTGACCTGTTCTGCCAGCTGGTCGGCGCTTTGGGTACCGCCCAGCTGGAGGCCCCGGCGTCGCAGCCGTGCCTCTTCGCTTGCGGTCAGGAGCATCCGTACCTCGGCTCCGGGGGCCACGACGGTGGTAATGTCCCGGCCCTCGACCACCATGCGCCGGTGGTGCTGGTCGATGAGCTGCCGCTGACGGCGGATAAGTTCTGTGCGCGCACCTAGCGTGGTAGCTACGGAGCTGACAGCCTCTGAAATCCGTGGCTTGCGGATCTCCTCGGTGATATCGGTGCCGTTGACGGCCACGTACTCGGTGGCCGCAGCCGTGCTGATTTCCAACGGCATAATCTCGGAGGCCTGTTCCACGGCAGCGCTGTCTGTCAGGTCGATACCATGCTCGAGGCAATACCAGGTCAAGGCGCGGTACATAGCTCCAGTGTCCAGATAGGCAAGCTTGAGGCGCAGCGCCACTTCCTTGCTCACACTGGATTTGCCCGATCCCGAGGGTCCGTCGATGGCGATCACCAGGGGTTTGCCGGGGCGGACCACTTGCTCCGGGCCAAAGAGTTTATGCGTCATTACTGCAGTACCCGCCATCCACGATCGCTGAGGGCTTCTACGAGGAGGTCGTGCTTGTTTGGCAGGACGGAGAGCTCCACCATGCCCACATTCTGTCCGGAAGAATGGTCAAGGCGCAGGTCTTCGACGTTCACCCCTATTTCCCCTATTTCGGTGAGCAAGCGGGCGATCTGCCCAGGCTTGTCGTCAACCAGTACCGTCAACCACGAATAGGCCTGGGGCGGACCACCGTGCTTGCCGGGAATCCTCGCCTGGCCCGCATTGCCCTCACTAATGAGCTGGGCAAGGTCCAGCCGCGCCCCCGGAGCCAGTGGGTCTTCCAGGGTTCCGATGAGCCGGTCGAGGTCCTCGCGAACACCGTAAAGGATCTTTACTACTCGGTCCGCATTGCCGCCAAGGATCTGTACCCACAAGGTGGGGTCGCTTGCCGCGATGCGGGTCACGTCGCGGAGGCCGTTGCCGGCCAGTGACAACGCATTCAGCGGGGTGCCTTGCAGCCGGCTGGCCAGCAGCGAAGACATCACCTGTGGCAGGTGGGAAACCAGGGCGACGGCTTCATCATGCTCTTCGGCACTGAACTGGGAAACAAGCGCGCCAAGGTCCCCGGCCAGTGAACGCGCCGTTTGGAGCGCCTCAGGACCGGTGTCCTCGGAAGGGCACAGCACCCACGGCATGGACGTGAAGAGCTCCCCGCGGGCAGCCACCGGTCCGGACTTTTCCCGCCCGGCCATAGGGTGCGTGCCGACATAACGGGAAAGGTCCACGCCGCGTTTGCGGAGTTCGGACTGAATGGCCAGCTTGACGCTCGCAATGTCCACGACGACGGCGGACGGGTAGTTCCGCAGCGCGCCCTCCACGACGTCGGCCGTAACATCCGGCGGCGCGGCAACAACGACGAGCTGGGGCTGTTCGCTGCCCAGCTCGTCAAGGGGCCGGCCGGCGCCAATGTCCACCGCTACCGCCTGGTTGGTAGGCGAGGGATCGGACAAGTACACCGGTACACCCCGTCCGCGCAGCCCAAGGCCAATGCTTGCGCCGAGCAGGCCCGTGCCGAGGACTACCACGGGACCGTTCAGGTGGCCACGACCGTGTGAGGAGAATGCCGCCATGGTTACAGCCCTACGGATGCCAGGAGGTGGCCGACTTCCTGCCTGCCGAGGTTACGGATACTGCCCTGGCGCTGGTCACCCAGGCCGATGGGCCCCACCTTGACGCGGACGAGCCGCTGCACGGGGAAGCCGACGGCGTCGAACATGCGGCGGACAATCCGGTTCTTCCCGGAGTGCAGCACAACCTCGATCAGGACGTGGCCTGGCGTAGAGTCCACGAGCCGGAAGGAATCCACGGAGGCGAGGCCGTCCTCCAGTTCGACGCCGGACTTCAGCTGGGCGCCGATTCCCTGCGGGAACGGCCCGCGGACCTGCACGAGGTAGGTCTTCGGAACTTCGTAGGACGGGTGGGTAAGCCGGTTGGCCAGCTCGCCGTCGTTAGTCAGGAGCAGGAGGCCTTCGGTGGCGACGTCGAGCCGACCGACGTGGAAGAGGCGTTCGCCCTTGTTCTTAAGGAAATCGCTGATGCATGGGCGGCCTTCCGGGTCTTCCATGGTGGACACAACGCCCTTGGGCTTGTTGAAGACCATGTAGACGAGGGTTTCGTCCAGCTGGATACGGATGCCGTCCACGTGGATGACGGCAGTCTGGGGATCGACGCGCATGCCGAGTTCAGTGGTCACTTGCCCGTTGACCTCGACCCGGCCCTCGAGGATCATCTCTTCGCAGACGCGTCGGGATGCGACGCCGGCCTGCGCCATGACTTTCTGCAGGCGGACGCCGTCGACGTCGTGCTGTTCCGACTGCGCGACGTCTCGCCGTGACGCGCGGGTCGGCCTGCGGACGGGTCCCAAGTTCTGGCCGAAGCGTTCGCTGCCAAAGGCACGCGATCCGTACTGCTTCTTGTTTCCGGGCTTGGGTTTGGGCTTGAGTGCACCTGGTGTGCCGGGCGCCTTGCCGGCACCGGGCTTGTTGGACCCGGGTTTGCGCGGCTTTCCGGTCTTGGGGTCGCCGGCTCGGCCGAAGCGATCCTCGCGGCCTCCGCTGCGGGCCGCCGTCGTAGGGTTGTCCGGATCGAACGGGCGCTCTTCACGCGGACGCGAGGGCTTGAAGGGGCGGTCCCCCCTTCCTGAGCCGGCACCCTGGGAGAAGCTCCGTTTGCCGGCTCCGCCGGAATCCTGCCGGCTGCTGCGGCCTGCGCTGCCGCGGCCGTCTGCCTCATTGCGTCCGGAACCATTGCGTCCCGAACCGTTACGTGGTGAACCCTGGCGTCCCGCCTGTGTCATGACCCGTCCTTTAAAATGCTGCCTGGCAAGTGTTGTCCCATGACAACCTTATCCAGCTATCCGTTTTCTATTGTTCTCTTGAGTTGCGGCCGCAGCGGATGAAACCCTACATCCGCCCGGCGTCGTAGAACTCCTCGATGCCTTCCAGTCCTGGCAGGTGCGGGGACAGCCTTGGCAGCTCGTCGACGGAGCCAAGACCCATCCGCTCGAGAAAATAGGACGTGGTCCGGTACAGGATTGCACCTGATTCCGGGTCCGTTCCCGCATCCTCGATCAAGCCTCGCTGGGTCAAGGTCCGGACCACCGAATCCACGTTCACGCCCCGGATTGCCGACACTCGCGCCCGTGAGACGGGCTGACGGTAGGCAACGACAGCCAATGTCTCCAGGGCTGCCTGCGTTAGCCTGGCGGTCTGGCCTTCAAGGACAAACTTCCCTACGACGTCGGCAAACTCGGCCCTCGAGTAGATCCGCCACCCTCCGGCCACGTTCCGTAACTCAAAACCCCGGGGTGCGACGCTTGGTGCGGCAGTGCCGACTGCGTCCACGTCCGGGGCTTTAACAGTATAGCCGTCATAGTCCTGCCGCAGCGCCACCAGCAACTCCTCCACCACTTCAACGGTGAGGCCGAGGCCTGCGGCGAGCTCGTCAGACGTAGCAGGTTCGTCGATCACCATTAGCACGGCTTCCAGCGCCGCCCGCGCATTACTGATGTTCATAGCTGCTCCTCCCCCGGCACATGCGCAAGTTCCCCCGGGGTGCCTGTGCCTGGATAGTCTTCGTAGTCTTCGCTCAGCTTGCCACTGTTCCACCCGGTTTCGGAGCCGGTCCAGCGCACAGTGAGCTCCCCGAGCGGGCTGACCTGGTCGAAGGCCACTACACGGTCCCGGAACAGCTCCAGCAGTGCCAGGAACCGAGCCACGACCACCAGGGTGTTTTCCGCGTCGGCGATCAGGGCGCGGAAGGACAGACGCCGTCCCTGCTGGAGGCGGAGACCCAGGATCTCGGCCTGTTCCTTGACGCTGACCGCCGGGGCGTGAAGGTGGGCGAGGCCCACCTGGGGTAGCGTGTTGTCCTTGGGCACGAGGGCACGAGCGGCCAATTCAGCAAACTGCTCGGGACTGTGACGCCACACGAGTTCCGGAAGGAGCGCGGCGAGGTGCCCTTCCAGGGCGACCTGGCGGGGAAAACGCCGGGCCTCAAGGTCGAGGGTGTCGCCCATGATGCCGGCAACCTGCTTGAAGGCCTTGTATTGCAGGAGCCTTGCGAAGAGAAGGTCCCTGGCCTCGAGCAGTGCGATGTCCTCGTCGTCTTCGACCTCGCCTGCGGGCAGGAGCCTGGCCGCCTTTAGGTCCAGCAGGGTCGCGGCGATCACCAGGAATTCGCTGGCTTCGTCGAGGGCCCACTCTTCGCCCAGTTCCTGCAGCCGCCGGATGTATTTGATGAATTCGTCGGTGACAGTGGCCAGGGCCACTTCTGTGATGTCGAGTTGGTGCTTGGAAATCAGGCCCAGCAGGAGGTCGAAGGGGCCTGTGAAGTTGGCCAGCCGAACTTCGAAGCCGGACTTACCGCCGCCGGATTCCGCAAGCGGCTCGGCAGGATCTGCCACGGCAGCGGCTAAGGAGCGCCGCCGCGCGAAATGAGCTCCTTGGCCAGCCGGCGGTAGGCCTCGGCGCCGACGTGCGTACTCGCGTAGCTCGTGATGGGTTCGGCGGCGACCGTGGCGTCGGCGAACTTGATGGACCGCTTGATGACGGTTTCGAAGACCTTGTCGCCGAAGGCTTCGACAAGCCTTGCGATGACCTCCCTGCTGTGCAGGGTTCGGGCGTCATACATGGTGGCCAGAACGCCGTCCACTTGCAGCCGCGGGTTCAGGCGATCCTGGACCTTGTCGATGGTTTCCACAAGCAGCGCTACCGCCCGGAGGGCGAAGAATTCACAAATCAGCGGAATGATGACCCCATGTGCCGCTGTCAGGGCATTGACGGTGAGCAGGCCAAGGGAGGGCTGGCAGTCGATCAGCACGACGTCGTAATCGTCCTCGACGCTCTTGAGCGCACGGTCAAGCACCTGTTCGCGTGCGACCTCGTTGACCAGTTGCACCTCTGCCGCGGAGAGATCGATGTTGGCCGGTAGCAGGTCCACATTTTCGACGCCGGTTCCTTGGATGGCGTGGCGAATGTCCACCTTCCGGTCCATCAGGACGTTGTAGACCGTAAGGTCCAATTCGTGGGGGTTGGTGCCGAGTCCCGCCGACAACGCCCCTTGCGGATCAAAGTCAACGAGGAGTACCCGACGGCCATACTCCGCAAGCGCAGCCGCAAGGTTGATCGTGGAAGTGGTCTTGCCGACTCCGCCCTTTTGGTTGACCATCGCAATGACGCGGGCCGGACCATGCGAAGACAAGGGCGCCGGCTCGGGAAATTCGCGGAGCGGGCGGCCTGTTGGACCCATGATGGCGTCGTCCAGATCCAGTTCCGTTCCCTCGAGAGTTGCTGAACCCCGTTCGCTGCTCACGTATCTATCCACACTTTCGATGACGGTGATTTTCTGCCGCTGGCTGATCAGCTTCAGCGCTTCTTCCACCCTAGGCTACAGCGCCCGACACGGCATTTCGGGGAACTTGACTTTGTCCGCCATTTGAGCCTTTACCTTCTAGTTTAAGTCGAAGGTTAGCCCCGACACACGTCCTATAAATGCAGCAGGGCCGGCACCCTTACGGATGCCGGCCCTGCTGCATTTATAGGACACTCGATCTGTCAGCAGATGCAACCAGGAAGGCTAGACGGCTGCCTTTTCCAGTTCCTGCTCCTGCGGAGCGTGGTCGTGGTGGGCGATCATGGTCTGCTCGTCGAAGGGCTCCTGGCCCGACAGGACGCGCCGCACCTGGCCGCCGTCGATTTCCTTGACCCAGGTGCCGATGAGCACCGTGGCCACTGCGTTTCCGGTGAAGTTGGTCAGTGCGCGGGCTTCGGACATAAAGCGGTCGATGCCTACGATCATGCCTACGCCGCCCAGCAGCTCCGGCTTGTGTGCCTGGAGGCCTGCCGCAAGGGTGGCCAGTCCGGCACCGGTGACGCCGGCTGCACCCTTGGAGGCGATGATCATGAAGACCAGCAGCGAAATCTGGGCGCCGAGGTCCAGCGGGGTTCCCATCGCGTTGGCGACGAAGAGGGAAGCCATGGTCAGGTAGATGGCCGTGCCGTCCAGGTTGAAGGAGTATCCGGTGGGGACCGTTACGCCGACGACGGGCTTGGAGACACCCAGGTGCTCCATCTTGGCGATGAGGCGCGGCAGGGCAGCTTCGGAAGAAGAGGTGGAGAAGATGAGGAGGTACTCACGGGCCAAGTACTTCATGAGCTTGAAGATATTGACTCCGGCCACAGTCTGCAGGAGGCCACCCAGGATGACCACGATGAAGAGTGCGCAGGTCACGTAGAACGCTGCCATGAGGGTGAACATGCTCAGGATGGCGGCGGGGCCGGTTGCGCCAACGACGGCGGCAATGGCACCGAATGCGCCCACCGGAGCGAGCCACATGATCATGATGAGGATACGGAAAACCAGTGCCTGCCCGTGGCCGATGGCCTTGAGGATCGGCGCGCCCTGCTTGCCCATCCGCTGCAGCGCGAAGCCAACGAGGATTGCGGCGAGGAGTGTAGGCAGGACCGGAATGTCACCGGGGATGATGCCAAGCAGGAAGGAAACGGTGCTGTCTACTTCCGCCTTCTTGTTCGGGTCGTAGGGCGCCAGCTTCAGGCCGTCACCCGGATGGATCAGGTTGCCGACTACCAGGCCGATGGCGAGGGCGAAGGTTGACATGAGCAGGAAGTAGCCGAGGGCGAGGCCGCCGACCTTTCCGACGGTGGCCGCCTTGGCGATCGAGCCGATGCCGAGGACGATGGTGCAGAAGATGACCGGAGCGATCATCATCTTGATGAGCTTGATGAAGCCGTCACCAAGTGGCTTGAGCGACTTGCCGACCTCGGGGAACATCAGTCCGATCAGGGCTCCGAGAACCACGGCGGCGATGACTGCGATGTACAAGTAGTGCGACTTGTCGAGCCCCTTGCGTGCACCGGTGGCCGGTGCGGCCGACTCTCCTCTTTGAGAGGTCATGGGTTTACTCCTTTGGATACTCTGTAAGGCGCTGCGGTCCTGCTTCTACAGCCACGTCGCCGGTTGATGTGATATCCATCATTGGGCACCAAGTGACATGCATCACCGTTGCGTTCATATTGGTCATTGGAGGTGCATGTGTTTCACCACTGGAGCATTGCCACGCGCTTGTTTGTGGCGAACCTGCTGTTCGTGCTGGTGCTTGCCACCCTTGCAGGCGGCGTGGCCTTCGTTGATGCACGGGACCGGATCTATGAGGAGGCAGGCCGGCGCATGCAGGGAATCGCCGCTGCCATTGCGGACAATCCCCTGGTGCTCCAGGCAGCCGACTCGCCTGACCCCTCTGCGCTGCTGCAGCCCTATGCCGCGTCCGTCATGGCCAATGCAGGCGCGGATTTCATCACCATCATGGCCCCGGACAGGACCCGCTGGACGCACGCGAATCCGGCGGAAATCGGCAGGCCCTACATTGGCACCATTGAACCGGCACTCCGCGGGGAAACGTACACCGAGATCACCTCGGGAACGCTGGGCCCGTCAGTGCGGACAATCGTGCCGGTCAAGGACGACGGCGGTGCGGTCAGGGCCCTTGTTTCAGCCGGGGTCACCGTTCGTACGGTGGACGTCGCGGTGGAGGGGAGGCTGGCTGGCATCGCGGCAATCGCGCTCGTCCTGGTGCTGGGCGGTTCCCTTGCCGCCTGGCTGTTGGGACGTTACCTTCGTTCGGTGACACGCGGCTGGGGTCCGGAGCAACTGGCGCAGCTTTTCGCCTATTACGAATCGGTCCTCCATTCGGTAAGGGAGGGTGTCATCCTCATCGATACCAACGGCAAGGCCGTCATGTACAACGACCAGGCCGCGGAGCTGCTGGGACTTGACCCTGTCGACGTCGACCGTTCCACCCAGGACGCGCCGCTGCTGTCCGAGCTGCCCCTTGAGGGAAGCCTGCGCAAACTCTTCGAATCTGGTCGCACCGCACATGACGAAATCCATCTGACCGGATCCCGGGTCCTGGTGGTCAACCAGGCGCCTGCCGTGGGTCCTTCGAACATGCGCGGGCGGAAGGGCGCCGTTTTCGGCACTGTGGCAACCATCCGCGACCGCACGGAGATCGAGTCGCTGGGAACGGAGCTGCAGACCATGAAGACTTTGTCCGATGCACTGCGAGCGCAGACACACGAACACGCCAACAGGCTGCACACCATTGTGTCCCTTATGGAGATCGGCCGTTCGGAGCAGGCACTGGAGTTCGCGACGAAGGACCTGGAACTGAGCCAGCAGTTGACCGATGACCTTTTGGGGACGGTGGATGAACCGGTCTTGAGTGCACTGGTCATGGGCAAGGCGGCGGAAGCGCACGAACGCGGCGTCGAGCTGGTGCTGCACACTTCAGGGGAAGGCGGGCTCGGCGCACTGGAAGTGCAGGATCTGGTGACCATTCTGGGCAACCTGCTGGACAATGCGATCGACGCCGCGTCCGACGGCTCCCTCCCCCGCAAAGTTGAGCTTGAAGTATCCGCCGGCGATGGTGCGGTGGCGTTCACCGTTACCGATTCCGGGCCGGGCCTGGACCCGGAATCCGTGGACAGGATCTTCCAGTACGGGTTCAGCACGAAGGATGCGGCGAGTGATGCGGGAACGGGGAGTGGACGTCGCGGCGTGGGTCTGGCCTTGGTCCGGCAGGCGGTCCAGCGCCTGGGCGGTAAGATGTCCATCAGCAACGGCCGGAACGGTAATCGGGCCGAGCCAGAAGCCGGCAGCGGCAATGTCGGCTCCCTTGGAGGCGCACGGTTCCGTGTCCTGCTGCCGGCGCCGGATTCCAAGGAAGATACCGAATGACAGACATCCGCGTGCTGGTGGTCGAAGACGAACCGATCGCCGCGGACGCACACGCCATCTATGTGAGCCGAATGGCCGGTTTCAGCCTGGCCGGTACGGCGCCTGACGGCCAGTCAGCCCTCCGGCTCCTGGCCGAATTCGCAAGCTCCGGCAATCCCGTGGACCTTGTCCTGCTCGACATGAACCTGCCCGACCTCCACGGACTGGACGTCGCCCGCCGGATGCATTCGTCCGGGCTGTTCTCGGACATCATCGCCATCACTGCCGTGCGCGAACTAAACATTGTCCGCAGCGCTGTGTCGATCGGCGTCGTGCAGTACCTGATCAAGCCGTTCACGTTCGCGATGTTCGCCGACAAGCTCAACAATTACCGCACCTTCCGGGAACAGCTTGCCGCCTCCGGAAACCCCAAGTCCGGAGCGTCGCAAAGCGAAGTTGACCAGGCGTTCGCGAGCTTGCGGGCCCCCACGGAGCTGCCGTTGCCCAAGGGGCTTTCGCCTTCCACGCTGGAGGCCGTCAAGGACCTGGTCCGAAACGGTGACAGGCCCGTTTCGGCCATCGAAGTCACCGAGACGCTGGGCATGTCCCGGGTTACAGCCCGACGCTACCTGGAGTATCTCGCCGACGCCGGGACCGTCACCCGGGCGCCGCGCTACGGGACTCCGGGCCGTCCGGAAAACGAATACCGCTGGAACAGGTCCTAGTCGGCTTTTCCAGCCGGGGAAACGAGCGATGTATACAGCAATGGCACTTTGAGTGGATTCGCTGGTAGAAATCACCTTCTCTGTATACACTGTCTTCCATGCGGGCAAGTGAACGGGCTTACACAGCCCTGAGGGAAGACATCATCGAATGGCGCCTGCTTCCGGGGACTGTACTCGCGGAGGTGGAGCAATCCGAACGCCTGGGCGTCTCACGGACTCCCCTGCGGGAGGCATTGGGCCGCCTCACTGCTGAGGGATTGACGACGGCGGGCGGGCGCGGCGTCGTCGTCACCGATATCTCGCTGGAGGATATCGATGAACTCTTCGAGCTGCGCGAAATCCTGGAGGGCAAGGCGGCCGCACTGGCGGCAGTTCGCGGAGACCCAAGTATCTTCACTCGGCTGCAGCACGAATTGCTGCGGGCACCCGAACTTCTCAGCGGAGAGGATCCCGCACGTCACGACTACTATGCCCTGGTCAACCAGCTGGATGATGCTTTGGACGCCGCGATCACCAACTCCTATCTGGCCCAGGCGATGCGAAGCCTGCGCGTCCACCTTGTCAGGGTCAGGCGGCTGGCCTCGGACGACGTCGCCCGGCTTTGCGCCGCGGCCGCAGAACATGCGGCGATTGCCGAGGCAATTGCAGCGGGAAATTCCCGGCTGGCGGAGGCCGCTACCACCGTCCACCTGCATCGCAGCCTTTCACACATCAAGGCCACCCATCGAGAGGAAAACCATGGTTAAGGAACACCACGTCAGGGTCTACAAGAGTGAAGAGAAGCTGGCCCGCGAAGACCAGCTGGCCCACAAGATCGCGAAGGTCGCCGCTGATCCCGTTGCTGTTACACCGGAAGTCACGGACATGGTGATCAACCGGGTCATTGACAACGCTTCCGTGGCGATCGCTTCCCTGAACCGGGCGCCGATCGTTGCCGCACGGGCACAGGCTCTTACGCACAATCCTTCGGCGAACGGCCAGGGCGCCAAAGTGTTCGGCATTGACGAGCGCGTCTCGCCCGAGTGGGCTGCCTGGGCCAACGGCGTAGCGGTGCGTGAGCTCGACTACCACGACACCTTCCTGGCGGCGGACTATTCCCACCCAGGGGACAACATCCCGCCTATCCTGGCGGTTGCCCAGCACGTGGGCTCCAACGGCCAGGACCTGGTCCGTGGCATCGCCACCGGCTACGAAATCCAGGTGAACCTCGTCAAGGCGATCTGCCTGCACAAGCACAAGATCGATCATGTGGCCCATCTCGGACCCTCGGCGGCAGCCGGGATCGGCACGCTGCTGGGGCTCGACGTTGAGACCATCTTCCAGTCCGTCGGCCAGGCCCTGCACACCACCACCGCAACCCGGCAGTCCCGGAAGGGCGAGATCTCCACCTGGAAGGCCCACGCCCCCGCCTTCGCCGGCAAGATGGCCGTTGAAGCCGCAGACCGGGCCATGCGCGGCCAGACCTCCCCCGTGCCCATCTACGAAGGTGAAGACGGCGTCATCGCCTGGATGCTCGACGGGCCCGACGCGTCATACATGGTTCCGCTGCCAACGCCCGGTGAAGCCAAGCGCGCCATCCTGGACACCTACACCAAGGAACACTCCGCCGAGTACCAGGCCCAGGCCTGGATCGACCTCGCCCGCAAACTCCACCGCGAACACCCCGAAGCCACCGACCCGACCAACGTTCAGTCCGTGCTGATCAAGACGAGCCACCACACCCACTACGTCATCGGCTCCGGAGCGAACGACCCGCAGAAGTACGACCCCAAGGCCAGCCGCGAAACCCTGGACCACTCCATCCCCTACATCTTCACCGTCGCCCTGCAGGACGGCGCCTGGCACCACGTACACTCCTACACCCCCGCCCGCGCCGCACGTCCCGACACCGTAGACCTGTGGCAGAAAGTCACCACCGTCGAAGACCCGGAATGGACCCGCCGCTACCACTCCCTGGACATCAACGAGAAAGCCTTCGGCGGCTCCGTCGAAATCACCCTCACCAACGGCACCGTCATCACCGACCAGATAGCCGTCGCCGACGCCCACCCCCTCGGCGCCCGCCCCTTCGCCCGCGAGCAGTACATCAACAAATTCCGCACCCTCGCCGCCAGGATCGTGGACGACGCCGAAATCGAACGGTTCCTCGCCGCCGCCGAACGCCTCCCCCAACTCGCCGCCGGGGAACTGGACCAACTGAACATCACCGCCGCCGACGGCGTCATCGACCTCGCCGCCGCACCCAAGGGACTGTTCTAAATGCTCTACTCCAAAACCACGCCGGAACAAAAGCGGGTCCGGCTGCGGGACCTGCTGAACTCCGGGGCCATCCAGCAGTTCCCCGGAGCCTTCAATCCGCTCTCCGCCCGGCTCATCGAAGAAAAAGGCTTCGCCGGCGTCTACATCTCCGGCGCCGTCCTCGCCAACGACCTCGGCCTGCCCGACATCGGACTCACCACCCTCACCGAAGTCGCGCAGCGCGCAGGCCAGATCGCCCGCATGACCGACCTGCCCTGCCTGGTGGACGCCGACACCGGATTCGGCGAGCCGATGAACGTCGCCCGCACCGTCCAAGAACTGGAGAACGCCGGATTGGCCGGATGCCACATCGAAGACCAGTTCAACCCCAAGCGCTGCGGCCATCTGGACGGCAAGAACGTCGTCGACCTTGAAACCGCAACCAAACGCATCCGCGCCGCAGCGGATGCCCGACGAGACCCCGACTTCCTGATCATGGCACGCACCGACATCCGCGCCGTCGAAGGCCTGAAGGCAGCACAGGACCGCGCGAAGGCCCTGGTAGATGCCGGGGCGGACGCGATCTTCCCGGAAGCCATGAAGGACCTTGGCGAGTTCAAGGCAATACGCGACGCCGTCGATGTGCCCATCCTGGCCAACATGACCGAATTCGGCCAAAGCGAGCTGTTCACCGTGGACCAGCTGCAGAATGTCGGCGTCAATATCGTGATCTATCCCGTTACCCTTTTGCGCATTGCGATGGGCGCTGCGGAGCGTACGCTGGAATCGATCAAGAGCACGGGATCTCAGGAAGGGCAGGTGCAGAACATGCTCACTCGCGCCCGACTTTATGACCTCGTGGACTACGAGGCCTACAACCACTTCGATACCGGCGTATTCAACTTCAAGGTTCCGGGAACGCAGTAGCGGATCCCGCACAGTTTGCAACCGACCACCGGCAGTGCCGGCACATATTGCTCAAGGAACGAAGGAGTTCAGCATGGCTGACGAACACATCAAGAAAGGCCTTGACGGTGTCGTAGTGGACTACACCGCCATCTCCAAGGTCAACCCCGACACCAACTCCCTGCTGTACCGCGGCTACCCCGTCCAGGAACTGGCAGCCCGCTGCATGTTTGAGGAAGTCGCGTACCTGCTGTGGAACGGGGAGATCCCCAATGACGTCCAGCTTGCGGAGTTCACCGCCCGCGAGCGAGCCGGCCGTCGGCTGGACCCTGTAGTGAAGAGCGTCATCGACACGCTTCCGACCACCGCCCACCCCATGGACGTTTGCCGGACCGCCGCCTCCGTGCTCGGTGCCCGGCATCCCCTTGCCGAAGATTCCTCCGTGGAAGCCAACATGTCCAAGGCTATCGACGTGTTCGCCGCCATGCCCGCAATCGTCGCTTATGATCAGCGGCGCCGCCGCGGGCAGGATGTCGTAGAGCCGCGGGACGACCTCGACTACTCGGCAAACTTCCTCTGGATGACGTTCGGCGAGGACCCGGCGGATGAGGTGGTTGAGGCCTTCAACGTCTCGATGATCCTCTACGCAGAGCACTCGTTCAACGCCTCCACTTTCACGGCTCGTGTTGTGACCTCCACCCTCTCCGATCTCCATTCCGGGGTGACCGCTGCGATTGGGGCACTCAAGGGTCCGCTGCACGGTGGCGCCAACGAGGCCGTCATGCACACGTTTGACGAGATTGGCATCCGCAGCGAGGAAACGCTGGAGGAAGCAGCCACCCGGGCGAAGGCATGGATGGAGAACGCCCTGGCGCAAAAGAAGAAGATCATGGGCTTCGGACACCGCGTGTACAAGCACGGCGATTCGCGCGTTCCCACCATGAAGGCCGCCCTGGACAAGATGATCGCGTACTACGGCCGACCGGAGCTGCTGGGACTGTACAACGGCCTGGAGCAGGCCATGGATGAGGCCAAGGGAATCAAGCCCAACCTCGACTACCCCACCGGCCCCACCTACCACCTCATGGGATTCGACACCGCGACCTTCACTCCGCTCTTCGTAGCCAGCCGTATCACTGGCTGGACTGCCCACATCATGGAGCAGTTCGCCTCGAACTCGCTGATCCGGCCGCTAAGCGAATACAGCGGTCCGGACGAAAGGCACCTTCCGTAATTCCCGGAAGGGTACGACGGCGGTCCGGTCACGTTTTGAAAGGTGACCGGCCCGTCGTCGTTAATGCCTGACTTCGCTGGTGCCGGACTACAGCCCGCGGGACCATTGTTGCTCGGCGACGCCTTCCGTTCCTCCCAGGATCCAGTCAGTGTGGAAAACCTCAGCAACGCTCTCGTTGTCCGTCCCCAAGACCACTCGCACGTCCATGCGCCTGCCGGACATCATTGCGGGCAGCCAATGCTCGGCGTCCGCCCACATGTGGGTCACTGGCAACCTGTCTGTCGGATACCACTGCGGGGTGATCTCGTCGCTCTCGGAGGGTTCCCCCACCCACGATTCGGCCAGGAAGACAGTTGTGTACATATTCCAGTCCGGCTTTGCGGGGAACACAAAGTCCACGCTGCCGGCTGAGACCAGGTCCTCGGGCAGTACTTGGACGTTCACTTCTTCCTGGACTTCCCGGCAAATGGCCTGGACGGCCGTTTCCCCTGGTTCGATATGCCCGCCGATACCGACAACTTTGTCGATGCCGAATCCCGTACGCTTCCGACCCAATAGGACTTCTCGTCCGGCATCGCTGTCGCGGAGGAGGAAGCACAGGGCCACGTGGTGGGCTGTCATGGAGTAAGCCTAGTCCACGCCTAGCCCAATGCCCGCGGATGCGCCGCCGCGTAGACCTCGCGCAGTGTGTCCGCGGTGACCAGCGTGTAAACCTCGGTGGTGGTCACGGAGGCGTGGCCAAGAAGTTCCTGGACGACGCGCACGTCGGCGCCGCCTTCCAGCAGATGCGTCGCGAAAGAGTGTCGGAGCGTATGCGGTGACACTTCCTTGGTGATGTTGGCCTTTTCCGCGGCGGACTTGAGGATGGTCCACGCGCTTTGGCGGCTGATCCGGCCGCCGCGGGCATTGAGGAAGAGGGCGGGGGTGCCCTTACCCTTGCCCGCCAGCAATGGGCGTCCCCGGATCAGGTAGGCATCAACGGCACGCGCGCCATAGGAACCGAGCGGGACGAGGCGTTCCTTGGACCCCTTGCCAAAGAGGCGCACGATGGCAGGCCCGTCGCCGCCCTTGTCGAGGGAGATGTCGTCGACGTCCAGCCCGACGGCTTCACTGATGCGGGCGCCGGTGGAGTACAGGAATTCCAGCAGCGCCCGGTCACGGAGGCCGGTGGCCGAATCCTCCCCTGAGGCCTCCAGGATACGCGTGACCTCGTCAACGCTGATCGCTTTCGGGAGCCGCTTGCCCGGCATTGGCGGGTGGACATCGCTGGCGGCGTCCGACGTCGTTGTCCCCTCCAATGCCCAGAACCTGTGCAGGCCACGGACAGCTACAACCGTCCTGGCTGCGGAACGGACTCCCAAAGGCGACGCCCCGTCAGATCCGTCGGACAAAGCCTGGACGAAGGACGTCACGTGATGGCGGGTGATCTCCTGGGGGTCCTCGACGCCGGAGGCCGCGAGGAAGCTTGAGTAACGCGTGAGATCCCGCTTGTAGGCGGCCAGGGTATTGGCGGCCAGTCCACGTTCCACGCCAAGATGCTGTAGGTAATCAGTTACTGCGCGTTCCACTGCGGTTTTTGCGCGGGTGGCGGCCGGAGGAACCATGCTTAGCGCTGGCTCGGGTGCGCAGGCCAAGGCGCGTCGGCCGGCCGCAGGCTCCTGAAGTCGTCCGCACGCGCTGCCGCTGCGGCAAGGATCCCGACGACGGCGGAGGGGTTGTGCAGTCGTCCTTCGAGGACTGCCCTCACGGCATCGTCAAGGGCGACCCAATGGAACTCAATTTCGGCTTCCTCGTCAGTCCGAACATGCCTATCCGCCTCGTCAACGTATTCGAGTCCACGCGCAAGGTAGATACGAATGGCTTCGCTTGATGATCCGGGCGAGTTGAAGAAGTCGGCCAGCACATTCCAGGTACTGGCCGTGAGGTCAGCTTCCTCGGCCAGTTCCCGCGTGGCTCCCGCGACGAAGTCTTCGCCTTCGACGTCGAGCAGTCCGGCGGGGATTTCCCAGAGGTCCATGCCCACGGGGTGCCTGTACTGCTTGAGCAAGAGGATCTCGCCGTCGTCATTCATTGGCAGGACTGCAACGGCCCCGGGATGGTCGATGTAGTCACGGACCAGGGTGCCGGAGTGGTCGCCTAGCTGGAAGGAGTCGCTGACCACATCCCAGATACGGCCTTCATAGACCTTGGATGAAGACAAAAGACGGCGCGGGCTCATTTCATCGGAAACGTTCCGGGTTGTGGGAGGAGTTTCAGATGTAGCGGGCATCACGCCGTCCTTTGTCTACGTGGTTCGATTACTTGGCGGCGACCTTGTGGGCGCGCGGGTCCGCGTCTGCGTCCGTAGCCGCAGCTCCGGCCAATGTCTCCTCCGAGGAAGCCTCCACGAAGCCTTCGCGGCGGTCCAGGGCGGCCTTGACGAGGCCGGCGAACAGCGGATGCGGGCGTGTCGGGCGGGAGCTGAGCTCCGGGTGCGCCTGGGTTGCTACGTAGTACGGGTGGACTTCGCGCGGGAGTTCAACGTACTCCACCAGCTTGCCGTCCGGGGACGTGCCGGAGAATACCAGGCCCTGTGCAGCGATCTGCTCGCGGTACTTGTTGTTGACCTCGTAGCGGTGGCGGTGGCGTTCGCTGACCATGGTGGTTCCATAGGTTTCGGCGACGACTGAGCCTGCGTCAAGCTTGGCTTCGTAGAGGCCCAGGCGCATGGTGCCGCCGAGGTCGCCCTTGCCCTCGACAATGTCGAGCTGCTCTTCCATTGTGGCGATGACCGGGTACTTGGAGTCGGGCTCGAATTCGCTCGAGGAAGCGCCTTCGAGGCCAACCACATTGCGGGCGTATTCAATGACCATGCACTGCAGGCCAAGGCACAGGCCCAGGACCGGAAGCTTGGTCTCGCGGGCGAACTTCAGGGCGCCCAGCTTTCCTTCGAGCCCGCGGATGCCGAAGCCTCCGGGCACGCAAATCGCGTCAACTCCGGCCAGGGATTCCGTAGCCCCGGCGAGCGTCTCGCACTCGTCCGACGGTACCCAGCGGATCTTCACCTTTGCTTCGTTGGCGAAACCGCCCGCGCGCAGGGCCTCGGTAACCGAAAGGTAGGCGTCGGGAAGGTCGATGTACTTCCCTACCAGCGCGACTTCAACCTCGTGCTTGGGGTTGTGGACCGTGGCCAGCAGCTTGTCCCACTTGGTCCAGTCGACATCCTTGAAGGGCAGGTCCAGTGCGCGAACGATGTACGAATCCAGTCCCTGGGAGTGCAGCGTCTTGGGGATGTCGTAAATGCTGGGTGCATCGGCGGCGTTCACAACGGCGTCGATATCGACGTCGCACATGCGGCCGATCTTCTCGCGCATCGCGTCGGGGACCTCGCGGTCCGAGCGGATGACGATGGCCTCGGGCTGGATGCCGATGGAGCGAAGTGCGGCGACCGAATGCTGCGTCGGCTTGGTCTTCAGTTCCTGGGACGGGCCGATGTACGGGACCAGCGATACGTGCAGGAAGAACACATTGTTGCGGCCCACGTCCTGCCGAACCTGACGGGCGGATTCGAGGAACGGCTGGGATTCTATGTCGCCAACCGTGCCGCCGATTTCGGTGATGATGACGTCGGGCGCGTTCTTTCCCTCCGCGGGAAGGCGCATGCGGCGCTTGATCTCATCGGTGATGTGCGGGATCACCTGGACGGTGTCGCCGAGGTATTCGCCGCGGCGTTCCTTGGCGATGACCGTGGAGTAGACCTGGCCCGTGGTTACGTTGGCCGATCCTTCGAGGTTCTCGTCGAGGAAGCGCTCGTAGTGTCCAATGTCGAGGTCAGTCTCGGCGCCGTCGTCGGTAACGAAGACTTCACCGTGCTGGAAGGGGTTCATCGTGCCTGGATCCACGTTCAGATAGGGATCCAGCTTCTGCATTGTTACAGACAAACCGCGTGCCCGCAGCAGATGACCGAGGCTGGAAGCCGTCAGTCCCTTGCCGAGCGAGGACGCCACACCGCCAGTGACAAAGATGTGTTTGGTCGTCTTGGACGAGCCCGGGAACCGGGAATTTACACGGGAATTTGATCGCTGCACCACGGAATTCGAGCTTATCACCAATTGCGCCTCCCACGGCTCCGTTTCTGTTTCCCAAATGCTCCATATTCCGCCCCGGCCCGGTCTAGGATCAAGGGGTGAGCGACGAGAATCCGGGCGAAACCGCCGCTTCCCCAAGCCGGAATCCTGTTTTCCGCTCCCTGGCGCTGGACGAGATGCCCCGGCCCGACTACGCCGATGTAATCGTCGTTCCCTGCCCGCGACCCGCAACCACGGACCCGCGCGTGTGGGCGGAAACACTCTTCTCCCTGCACTCAACGCCAGGCTGGGTCCGCACCCTCATGGCCATCAGGCAGGGGCTTGTCGGTCTGCTGGGCATACCGCGGGCGCCCGTCGACGTGTTCGCCGTTGCCCGGGTAGAGGGCGAAGAAGCCCTCATCGCGGCTGATGACAAGCACCTGGACTTTCGCTGCGGGGTGGCGTTCGACGCCGGGACCCGCCTTCTGCGACTCACTACCACTGTTCAGCTCAAGGGCTGGCGGGGTCGTATCTATTTCGCCCCGGTACGGGTTGTCCACCCGCTGGTGGTCCGCTCAATGATGCTGCGGGCGGTCACCATACTCAGAGAGACAGACACAGGCTAGCCTCCCTGCGGAAGCAGCCTTGCATCCTCAAGTAGCTCCTGCGCGTGGGCGCGGGCTGATTCCGAGTCTTCCTGACCGGCGAGCATCCGCGCCAGTTCCCTGACACGCTCCTCCCCGTCCAGGAGGTGCACGTCGCTGGAGGTGAAGCCGCTCTCGGTTCCGCCGTCTGCGCCTCGCACGGAGTTCTTGATAACCCGGATGTGCTGGTCCGCAAAGGCTGCCACCTGCGGCAAGTGGGTCACCACGAGGACCTGCACGTGGCGTGCAAGCATGGCCAGTCGACGGCCAATCTCGACGGCTGCCCGGCCACCCACTCCGGCGTCGACCTCATCGAACACAAACGTCGGCACAGGGTCCACCGCAGCCAGCACGACCTCGATGGCCAGCATGACCCGGGACAGTTCGCCGCCCGAGGCTCCCTTGCCCAGCGGACGGGCCGGGGCTCCGGCATGGGGCCGCAGCAGGAAGGCGATTTCGTCAGCTCCGTTCGGCCCGAGCTGTTCGCCGCTTTCCACCTCAATCAGGAGCGTGGCATCCGGCATGGCCAGGGCGGTGAGTTCGGCACTAACGCGTCTGGACAGCTCCTTGGCCGCCTTGGACCGTGCCTTGCTCAGGCCGGAAGCCTGTTTCCGGAGCCTCGCTTCTGTGGTGCCTCCCTCCGCATCCAGCGCCTCGATCCGGCTGGTGTCATCCTGCAGCTCGTCAAGGCGGGCACGGGCGGTTTCGGCCCAGAGGAGGACTTCGTCAATGCTTGGGGCGTACTTTCGAATCAGTTTCGCCAGGACAGCCCTGCGTTCTTCGATTTCCGAGAGACGCTCGGGGCCCTCGGTGTCGAGCGAGGCCTGGTAGCTGGAGAGTTCGGCAGCGATGTCATTGAGCAGGAAGCCCACTTCGGCGAGCCTGGTCGCGGCAGCACCCAGGGCTTCGTCGTGCACGGCCACATGTTCGAGGGCCCTCTTTGCGGTGTCAACCAGGGACGTGGCATCTCCGGCATCGCCAAAGTCCTCTGCAATTAAGGCTTCGTGAGCGGCCGCTGCGGCGAGCCGCAGCTCTTCAACATTGGCAAGCTTGGTTGCCTCAGCCTTCAGGCTTTCGTCCTCGCCCGGCTGGGGGTCGACGTCGTCAATTTCCTGCAGTGCAGCTTCCAGGGATTCGGCCTCGCGCAGGCGCTCACGCGCCTCGCCCCTGAGCGTGTCCAGCTCCGTTTGGATAGCCTTCCAGTGCTCGTAAAGCTCGCGATACTCCTGCAGAGCGGCCGCATGTCCTGCCCCCGCGAACCGGTCAAGGGCCAGCCTCTGCGCAGGGGCGCCCTTGAGCCTGATCTGGTCGGTCTGGCCATGGACTACTACCAGGCTCTCGCCCAGCTCCGCCAGGACGCCTACTGGTGCGGATCGACCACCGACGTAAGCACGGCTGCGTCCGTCGGCGCCCACGCTGCGGGCCAACATGACTTCAGCTCCGCCGTCGTACACCTCCGCCTCGCCGCCGGCCTCGCGAACGCGTTCCACCGCGGCGTGGCCGGGATCCAGCTTCAGGAGGGCCTCCGCGGAGGCCGACTTGGCTCCACTGCGGACTGCGCCGGCATCGGAGCGGGCGCCCAGGAGGAGGCCGACGGCGGTGACCACCATGGTCTTGCCCGCGCCGGTCTCACCGGTCACCACGCTTAGTCCCGGTCCGAGCGGAAGCGTTGCATCGGTGATGACGCCCAAGTCGCGGATTCGAAGTTCTTCGAGCATGGATCACTCCCCACTTTTCGGGTCGGCGGGTTCTTCCCTGGTGCCGGCTTCGCCACTGGCAATGCGGTCCGTGGACAAGGGCGGCAGGGGCCTGGGTGTGCGGACGATCGGAATCGGTCCGGTGTGGATTTCCTTTGCGCGTGGCACAGGACCGCGCCAGCCATGGATCGGCAGCTCGAACTTGCGCACGAGCCGGGCCGAGAACGGTGTCAGATGTGTCCTGGCGAGGCGGACGGGCCTGGGAGAACGGGTAATCTCCACACGCGCACCTGCCGGCAGGTCAACCGAGCGTCGGCCGTCGCACCACAGGACCCCCTGGGCGGAAGTGCGGTTCAGTACTTCAATAGCCAGCCGCGAGCTCGGTGACACAACCAGCGGCTTGGCGAAAAGTGCATGGGCTGCGATGGGGGCGATGACAAGGGCTTCCACTTCGGGCCAGACCACCGGTCCTCCGGCAGAGAATGCGTAGGCCGTGGAACCTGTAGGTGTTGCGACGACGATCCCGTCGCATCCGAAGGTCATAAGCGGCCGCTCATCCACTTCAGTGACGACTTCGATCATGCGTTCCCTGTTGGCCTTTTCGATGGCGGCCTCGTTCAGTGCCCACGTGTGCCAGATCTTCTGGCCGCGGACCCACACCTGCACATCAATGGTCATGCGCTCCTCAACCGTGTACTCACGGCTGGCGATCCAGTCCACGGTCTGGGCCAGGTCAGCGCGTTCGCTTTCGGCCAGGAAGCCTACGTGGCCAAGGTTGACCCCCAGCAGGGGAACATCCACTTCACGGACAAGCTCCGCGGCGCGCAGGATGGTGCCGTCGCCGCCCAGGACCATTCCGAGTTCGACGTCCTCCAGCCTGACGTCCTCATGAAGGATCTCGATGGGCTTGTCGATCAGGCCGAAGAAGCGCTCGACGTCCCCCAGTTCTGATTTCTGAAGAACCGGAATCAAGCCGGCGTGGTGGAGCTGCGTGCAAGCGTCCCAGGCGGCGCGGAGAGATTCCTCCCGACCGGTGTGGGCAAGGACCAGTACGCGCCTGCTCATCGGGTATCGCTTTCTAGTGGTTCGGCCAAATCATTTCCAACAGCGCGGCTACTTCGGCGTCACGCCCTTCGATCTTAGGCAGGAGGTCCCCAATCCTTCGCCTTATCCACAGGAAGTACTCCACATTTCCGTCCTGACCGGGCAGCGGGCTTGACGCGAGGCCGCAAAGTTCCAGTCCGGCGTCAACGGCCGCGGCGGCGACCTGGGCAACCGCCCGACGGCGCTCGTGTTCCGAAGTGACAACGCCGGTCCGGCTGAGACGCTCCCTGCCGACCTCAAACTGGGGTTTGACCATCAGGACCAGATCCCCTCCCGGTTCGGTGCAGGCAGCCAGCGGCTGCAGCACGAGCGTGAGGGAGATAAAGGACAGGTCAGCGACGGTCAGGTTGACAGGTCCGCCGATCTGTTCCGGCTGCATGTAACGGACGTTGAGCCCCTCGTGGACTTCCACGCGGGGATCCTCCCTGAGGGACGGCACCAGCTGGCCGTGTCCGACGTCGACCGCCACCACGCGCGCGGCCCCCTGCCTTAGCAGGACGTCCGTAAAACCCCCTGTTGAAGCCCCCGCGTCCAGGCAGCGACGGCCTTGGACAACGACGTCGGGAAAGGCCGCCAGGGCTCCGGCCAGCTTGTGGCCTGCCCTGCTGACATAGGCATCCTCCAGGTGCTCCTGTACGTCAATCGGAACGTCTTCGGGAACCTGCTGCGAGGCTTTGGACAGGACATCGCCGCTGGTGCTGACTTTGCCGTCGGCAATCAGTTTGGCGGCATGGGTGCGTGACCTCGCCAAGCCGCGGCTTACGAGAACTTGATCCAGGCGAGGCATTCCTAGGCGCCACCGGCTTCAGGAGCAGCGCCGGTTTCAGGAGCAGCCAGGCCTGAGGCCATGGCGCGGGCAGCGTTTCCCGGTTCGGCATTGAGCGCGGCGAGCAGCGAGTCATGCAGGCCGGAATAGATCCCGCTATGCTCAGCCACCGGAGTGCCGGGGATCCCGCCGAGCCGCGCCAGGGCAGAGTCAACCCATTCGTCACCCGTTGTGGCAAGGTTCTCCGGCCAGACGGCTTCGGGGTGCTCCACGGCGGGTTCCGGAAGGTCGTTCAGCTCCGTCATGACCACCAGTCTAGTGACCCAGCCATTCCAGCTGGGGCGTAGTCGGGGCGGCTGCCTCCGGCGTGGCGTCCCACCAGGCGGAACAGGCCGCACGCCAGGAATCGAGGCTGTCTTCCGTGCCGCTAATCTGCACCGTGCCGTCCAGGACTCGAGCGGTCGCCAGGCCGCAGCGGAAGCCACCATCGTTTTGGACGATGGCAGGGTAGGGCTCGAAGAGAGCCCTCAGATCGGCCAGCAGGTAACCCGGGCGCTCAGCAGTTCGGGCTGCCAGAATCGAGAACGGGGTATCGACGCCGGTCAGGACAGCGGCGGTAGCGAAGCCAGCCCGGTTCCCGCCCAGGATGTCCGTATCCAGCCGGTCCCCCACCACCAACGGACGCTCAGCCTGCAGCCGCTTCGCCGCAACGTGGAAGAGCGGAGCCTCGGGTTTCCCTGCGACCTGCGGAAGCTTGCCCGTGGCCGCGGCGACAGCGGCTACGAGGGTCCCGTTGCCAGGAGCGATCCCCCGAGCCTGGGGAATCGACATATCCGTGTTGGTAGCCACCCATAAAGCCCCGGCGGCAACAACATACGATGCCTCGGCAAGGTCCTTCCACGCGATCTCGGGGTTGAATCCCTGGACTACGGCAACTGGCTGATCCGCGGCGCTGTGGACGGGCGTCAGCCCGGCCAACTCAATCTCCTGAGCCAATGCCGCACTGCCGGTGATCAGCACCCGTGCCCCCGGAGGAAGCAGCGATGCCAGAAGCTCACCCGCTGCCTGCGACGAACTGACCACTTGATGGTCTTCTGCCGGCGCGCCAAGTTCACGGAGGTGCTCGGCAACCTGGGCAGGCGTGCGCGACGCGTTGTTCGTGACGTAGCCGAGGCCGACTCCTGCCGGTTCCAGCCGCCTCAGCGATTCAACTGCGCCGGGAATGGCATGAGGGCCGGCATAAACCACCCCGTCCAGGTCGGAGAGAATGGCATCAAAGGACGAGATCAGCGCGCTCTCAGTCATTCCTGCGGTCTTCTCCGCCATCCGTCACGTCCGTCACCGTGAAATCCTCGCTGTCGCCGTCCAGGTCGGCGTCCAGGTCTGACGATGCTACCGCTGAGCCGTCCTCGTCGTCGTCTGCCTCATTGCCCTCAAGCTCGACGTCTTCCACCGAGTCGAGGTCGGATTCGGGGTCGTCGGACTCAAAGTAGTCGGTTTCGGCGTCGTCGAGGTCGACGTCTTCCGTCGCTACAGTGCCGGCGTTCGCGGCGGGTGCTTCCGAGAAGGTCACCTCGGCTGCATTAGCCTCGGCAACGCCAGGCGACGTTTCTTCATCCTGGGGGCGGGACTCTTCGGATTCCTTACGGGGCTTCCGGGCCTTTGCTTCGCGTTCCTCTTCTTGCTCATCCCAGCCAAGATCGATGATGTCCGGTTCCTCGAATTCCCCGACGCCCAGCGCGTTTTCCGCAACGACCGCCTGGCGCTGCCACTTTTCGGCTTCCTCCGTCCGCCCGACCGCTTTCAGGGCATCAGCGTAGGCACGGAACAGCCGGGGACTGTAGGAGAAGGCGCGGTTGATGTCCAGTTGCGGGATTTCCAGTTCGGCAACTGCAGCATCAAGCTGGCCCAAATCAGCCCGTGCCCCCGAGGCAACGATGGCAAGTTCAACCTTGCCGGGGGCGTCGAGGTCCTGCGCTTCCGGTGAGCGTACGACGTCGAGTGCCCGGTCAGCGCGGCCAAGGCCACGTTCGCAGTCGGCCATGATCGGAAGGTGAACGTTGGAGCCGCTGATGCGCCGGTAGGTCCGGAATTCACGGAGAGCCTCGCCGTAGTGTCCGGCAGCGTAGGCCGTCAAACCAACTGCTTCCCTGACCGCCGAAAGCCGTCCGCCGCGACGGCTGGCTGCCAAGGCGTGCTGGAAGGCCAATTCAGGCTCGACGTCGATGAAGCGGCCGGCCATCACAAGGTGCTTGGCAACCCAGTCGGCGCTCCGCTCCTCGAGCGTCTTGATTTGGTGCTTGGTAGCGCGGTCAAGTTCCTGGCCTGTGACGTCTTCGTCGATTTCCGGCGACCGTTCCCGATCCGGACGGTTGGAACTACGCAGGTCGGCAACGTTGTGGGTATGCCCGGGGCGTTCTGTGTAGGCCTCGGTTTCTGAGCGCCGGGGTCCTGAACCGGGGCCGTCGAACTTGCGGGGGCCACGCTCAGGGCGGTCGCCGAAGGGTTTGCGGTCACGATCACCAAAGCTGCGACGGTCACCTTCACCGCTACGGGAGGGACGGTCGCCGTACGGCTTACGATCGCGATCGCCAAACGGCTTACGGTCACGATCACCAAAGCTGCGACGGTCGCCTTCTCCTTCACGGGACGGACGGTCACCAAAGGGTTTACGATCGCGATCGCCACCAAAGCTGCGACGGTCGCCGTCACCTTCACGGCGCGGACGATCACCAAAGGGCTTACGATCGCGATCGCCAAACGGCTTACGGTCACGATCACCACCAAAGCTGCGACGGTCGCCGTCACCTTCACGGCGCGGACGATCGCCATAGGGTTTACGGTCACGGTCCTCAAAGGGCCTGCGGTCCCTGTCACCACCAAAGGTGCGGCGTTCGCCGTCGCCTTCCCGGCGCGGACGATCACCAAAGGGCTTACGATCGCGATCGCCAAACGGCTTACGATCCCTGTCACCAAAGCCGCGGCCCTCGCCACCCTCACGGGACGGACGGTCACCATACGGCTTACGATCCCGATCGCCGGGGCGGCCGTCGCGTGCCCGGAAGCCGCGCGGGTCCCCGCCTGAGTTGTTATTGGCACGGAAAGGGCCGCGGTTGTCGCGATCTCCGCCGAAGTTGCCGCGATTGCCGCCGCGATTGCCGCCGTTATGCTCAGCCATGATGGGTTCCTCCTGTTGCGAGCCCCCGGCTAGCGCGCTTGCAGCCGTGCTACTCTAGTTGCCTTGTGCCATGCGGCAGATCCGATCGGGAGCCGCGCCTCGAGGCCAGAGTCCATTGTAGTCGAGCAGCGCCCTAGAATCCGGCGGCCTTGGCCAACTCCTTGAGTGAGGACAAGCCCTCGGTTCCCTCCAGCGAGCGGTCGGTGTTCGGGAGCGCCAGCACCAGCCTGCGGACAGTTGTTCCATCTACCGCCGTCAAGGAAGATTCCCTCGACTGGCTAAGCGTGTTAGTGGAGAAGCGAGCCTCGCCCTTAAGGTCGGAAACCTCCGTAGCGCCGTTCGGGGATTCCAAGGGCTTATCGGCCTCGAGACTGTCCCTGTCCGGATAAGTGCTGATTTCGAGGATGACGGCGTGCGTGGTCGTCCCGCTGGAATCCAGGGGGTAGAAGCAGTTCTCGCGCCTCACCCCGGCCGGATCAATCGTTCCCGCTGTTTGAGCTGGCTGGATTTCGTCAGCCACCTCGCCCAGGATGTCGCGGATACGATCGGGAGGCAGAGCTGAGCAGGTCAGGATCTCGTGCGTCGGTATCAGCGTGGATCCGTCACGGGCTTGACTGGGCAACGGCTCCGGGGTTCCTGAATTCAGGGCCGATGGGGAACCGGGATGGCTGCTGGTCTGTTCCCCGGGTGTGGGCGTCTGCGCGCCTCTATTCGCATTCGAAGGGGCAGTACAGCCCGCCATCGTCAAAGCGCCGACGAGGAACAGTCCGAGGTGCGTTGCATGTGATTTCCTGGCTGAAGATGTCATCGTCCACTCCCATGACGATCCTATCTCCGGGAACTGCCCCTCGCTGATACCGCAGGACGTCCGATTCTTGGAGGGAGATGCAGCCCCATGTGGGCACCCTGTCTGCTTGGAAGAAAATGGCGAAACCAGCACTCATGACGATAGGGGAATCGGATCGGGGGAAGCTGCAGCTGAGCTATCCTGCGACGCGGGGATATCGGAACCTGCCGGTTCATTGGCTGGCGTTTGGTCCCGGGTTCGACGGCGGGGGGTGGGGTTTCGTGGTTTTGGGTGGGTGTTTTTCCCGTGGTTTCTCGCACCTGGGCGGGGGGTGGGTGACTGCCCGGGTGGGGG
>NZ_JAGGPK010000038.1 GCF_018613855.1 Arthrobacter sp. ISL-30 | reverse complement strand
GATCGGTGGATCAAGGCTTAGCTATGAGGCCGTCACCATGGAAGCTGTTTCCAGGGCATCCGGCGTAAGCAAGTCGACCCTGTACCGTCATTGGCCGTCGCGTCAGGTGCTGGTGCTTGAGGCCTTCACTTACAAGACGAATCTGCTAACGCATGTCGATGACACAGGGGACGTTGCACGGGACCTGCACGCATATATTGTCGCTTTGACCTACTGCCTGAAGGTGGGCGGGGCGGCGTCCACAACTGCCAACTTATTAGCTGAGGCGATTCGCAGCGATGAGTTCGCTGTCCTGTTCCAGCAGACGCTGCTGCGAGAGCGCAGACAGGGGTTCTTGGCCATCCTGGAGCGGGGTCAGCGCCGTGGACAGATCCGCGACGACGTCAATCTGACGATCGTGACTGATGCTGTGTACGGAGCGATCCATCACCGGTTGATCGCGACTAGGCAGGACATCGACGGAGCGTTCCTGAGGTACTTGAACCGCTTCGCGATTGACGGCGCGGCAAGCCCTGCCTATCTCGAAACCTATCGGACGCGGCGCCAGGGCGGCGTGAACGTGCCGTGAAGCACAGGGTGGAACGTTGAGTGCCATTTCGTCCCATCCCTTCATAGGCGTGAAGGGATGCGAGGGATGGTGGAACAAGCGCAGGCACAAGCGTTGAGCGATCACCCGAGAACCTTAAGGACGAGTCAGCCATGACGATCAGATCTTCTACCCCGCACACCAACGTCGCCGTCAAGCACCCGGAGCTCTACAACACTCTGAACACCGTGTCCGGCCTTGCGAACCAGGCGGCCCTCGCCGAAGGCCTCTCACCGCTGCTCACGGAGCTGATCAAGATCCGAGTGTCGCAGATCAACGGATGCGCCTACTGCCTGCGGATACACACCCATGACTCCTTGGCACAGGGCGAAAGCCCGGAGCGGCTGGCCGTCTTGCCGGCCTGGCGGGAAAGCATGTATTTCAACGAGCAGGAACGCTCCGCCCTCGCCCTGGCCGAGTACATCACCGCGATCGAGGATTCCCACCTCAACGCGGGGCTATATGAGTCGGCGGCCGCCCATCTGACCCCAGGGCAGGTGTCGGCCGTGACGTGGGTGACCATGACGACCAACACCTATAACCGCATCGCAATCAGCAGCGCCTACACCGTTGCGCCGAGGAAGACTGCCCGACTCTAGGCTGGAATTCCTATCCTGCGAGGTCTCGACAGGCTCCACCAGCTGCGTCAATCGTGCCTGGGCGTCTCGGTCTCAACAAGGGACTTGATGTGGTCAGCGCTGCGTTGCATCATTCCTGAGATAAATTGAGCATTGCTCTCGTCGGCCAATCCGGGGATGTCAGCTCCGATTGTGAGCCGGGTATGGTTCATGACCTTGGCGTCGAATTCGGCGAACCCCTGCATTTCGACCGGGCCGTCGTGGATAACTGCCTTGATCGACCTCTTGGGCTCGAACTCCACAATTTCCATGGTGGCCTCCACAGGGGTGCCACTGAGGGAGTTGCGGCGACGGATGACGGTCCCCAGCCCCATAAGGTCAGTCGTCGCCGGGTTCCGAATTCTCAACCTCGACCACTTGGAACGAACCGTTGAGCTCCACCTCAACCGTGCCGCCACTGTTCAACTGGACGGTAACCTCATAGCTTGCATCGTCGTCGGTTTCTGCTGCGACGACTGTGCCCGGGCCGGTCCTGGCGATGGCAGCATCACTGGCCTGCTGGAGGGTACTGCCGGTCAAAGGCTGGTCGTCCACTGAATTCGACGCGGCTGCTGTGCCCGAATTGGACGCGGCTGCTGTGCCCGAATTGGACGCGGCTACTGCGACTGAAGCTCCGCCAATGGCAACTACTGCTACTGCGGCGCCGGCAATCCAAAGGATTCTTTTGTCCATGATGGACTCCTCTTTTGTATCCCCAGCCGTTTTTAGTGACTGTTCCAGTTTGCCCACTCTGGATGACTGCTGCAAGGCCTGAAAGGCAGCCATAGCCCAACACCAAACGGTGGCAGGCGCCTTGCCTCACCATTGTCATATCGCC
This sequence comes from Arthrobacter sp. ISL-30, assembly GCF_018613855.1. GTDB lineage: Bacteria > Actinomycetota > Actinomycetes > Actinomycetales > Micrococcaceae > Arthrobacter. The sequence goes on along the minus strand of NZ_JAGGPK010000038.1, from coordinate 43,071 downwards.
AAGGCTCGCTAAGAATAAAGCATGCCGGTATACGTGAGGTCCCTGGAAACCGCAGTTCCGCCCACCGTTCTTGTGCAGTCCCAAGCCCGCGATGTCTTTGCCGCCCAGCCAGGCCTGACGAGGCTGGGTTCACGCCTTGTGACAACGTGTTTTGATTCCGCGGCTATTGATAGGAGATACACAGCCGTCGCCGAACTCACCCTGGACGCCCATCCGGAGAATCCGTCGTTCTTCGATCCGGATTCCGGCCAGGTCCTGAGCCCGAGCACCAAGGCCAGGAACGAGATTTTCGCCTCAGAGGCAACAAAGCTGTTTGTCGAAGCCGCCAAGTCCGCCGTCGCAGCCTGCCCTGGCCTCGATTTGCTCGACATAACCCATGTCATTACTGTTTCCTGCACCGGTTTCTTCAACCCAGGCCCTGATTACAAGGTTGTCCGGGCACTGGGATTGGATCCGGCCGTGCAGCGTTACCACCTCGGCTTTATGGGCTGTTACGCGGCCTTCCCTGCGCTGCGAGCAGCCCGCCAGTTCTGCACCGCTGATCCCGACGCAGTAGTCCTCGTCATTTGCGTCGAGCTCTGTTCCCTTCATGTACGCACCTCCAACGATCCGGACACCATCATGGGCTCCGCCATCTTCGGGGATGGCGCTGCCGCCGCCGTCGTCACGTCCAGGGAGCCGGGACCGGACGAGACGGTCCTCAGGCTCGATCACTTCGAAACCGTGCTGACACCGGTAGGCGAAGAGGCCATGGCGTGGAACATTGGTGACGAGGGCTTCGAAATGGTGCTGGGCAGCTACGTCCCGCACATCATCGAAGAGCACATCACGGGAGCCCTCGAGCCGCTTCTGGCGCGCGAAAAGGAACTGGCCGGGCTCCCCTACCGCGACATCCCGCACTGGGCCATCCACCCGGGCGGCCGAAGCATCCTGGACAAGGTTGAATCCAAGCTGGACCTCACGGAAGAGCAGCTCGTTCCGGCGCGCGAGACGCTGCGCAACTATGGAAATATGAGCAGCGCCACTGTCCTGTTCGTGCTTAAATTCATCCTGGCCCAGCAGCCTTCCGCCCGGGAGGAACGTATTTGCTCCATGGCTTTCGGCCCGGGCCTCACGGTAGAAACAGGACTGTTCACCAGGATCTCCACCCAGCCGTGACCCTTTTCCTTCATGACCGTGCCGTAAACACCCTCGAGGAGATGGACAAAGCCGACTGTGACCCTGTTCTTCTGGACAACAGTTACGCACGGTTTCCGCTGGTCAACAGATTGGTTTCGGGCTGGGAGGAAATTTATCGGCGAAAGATTCGCCCCCTCTTGGCGACGACGGGAAGCCTGACCTTGCTCGACATCGGGTGCGGCAGCGGCGACGTTGCCAGGGGACTCTCACGGATGGCATCACGTGAGGAGTTACGTTTGGACATCACGGCCATCGACCCGGATGAGCGAGCCTATCAGTTCGCTTCGAAGGCCCGGGAAACGGCCGGTGTCGTATATCGCCAGGCGCACAGCGCTGAGCTTGTGGCCGAGGGCCGGCGGTTCGACGTCGTCCTGTCCAACCACGTGCTGCACCATCTGTCCCCTTCTGAATTTTCAGCCATGCTGCGGGACTGCGAAGCTCTCTGTACTCGCCTGACCCTCCATAACGACCTCGACCGCAGCCCCTTGGCATGGCTGCTTTTCGCCGCGGGCTTCTGGCCGTTGGGCATCGGATCGTACATCTGGCGCGATGGGCTGACATCCATCCGGCGCAGCTACACGCTAGCTGAACTGGCGGCAGTCGCTCCGCCGGGCTGGACCGTCGAGCCGCAGGGGCCCTGGCACAACCTGTTGCTGTACCGGGGGACGGAGGGCGCGGGGGAAGGAGGTCGCGGTGATTGACGTCGCTGTCGTGGGTGGAGGGCCGGTGGGCCTCCTCATGGCAATCCTCCTGCGACTTCAAGGCCGGGAGGTTGTGGTCCTGGAGCGTCGAACGAGTCGCACTGCCCATTCGCGCGCCATTGGTATCCATCCACCGGCCCTTCGCGTCCTCGAATCTGCCGGCGTTGCTCCCCGGCTAATTGACGCTGGCGTCAGGATCACCCACGGCACCGCCCTGAGCCGGGGAAAATACGTCGCCGGCCTGGACTTCACCGGCACTTCGCCCACCCATCCATTCATCCTCAGTGTCCCCCAAAGCCGCACCGAAACGCTCCTTGAGGCGCGGTTGCAGGAACTGGCCGGCGATGTCCTGCGCCGAGGCGTGGAGGTAGACGGACTGCTCGACGACGGCGGAACGCCCCGCGTGTCGGCCCGCTCAGGCGGCGCCGCGGTGGAGTTTCATAGCAGGCTCGTGGTTGCCGCGGACGGTCCACACTCTGCCATCCGCCAGAAGATCGCTCCCGCCCGACGCATTCGCCGCTACCCCGACTTCTATGTCATGGGCGATTTCCGGGACGATACTTCTTTCGGTAGCGAGGCGATCCTGTTCCTTGAGCCGGACGGCATTGTTGAATCGTTCCCACTGCCGGAAGGAATACGGCGATGGGTAGTGTGGCAACGGCGCCCGAGCCCGCAGCCGGAACCCCGACAATTGTCGGAGCGTATCTGGGCTCGAACCGGAATCTCTGTCGACGCGACCACAAACAGTATGGTTAGCGGGTTCGGCGTCAGCTCCTGCCTGGCTTCGCAGATGATCTGCGGCAGCGTGTTCCTGGTGGGCGACGCCGCCCACGAAATCAGCCCGATCGGCGGCCAGGGGATGAATCTCGGCTGGCTGGATGTCGCGGAGCTTGCCCCCTTGATCAGCAATGTCCTGGAGGGCCGGCCAACGGCCACAGCATTGACCCGCTATCAGGCGGAACGGCGTCGAGCAGCCAAACGGGCTCAGTGGCAAGCGGGACTAAACATGGCGCTGGGACGGCCACTTCCGCCGTCGATCCTCGCTCTCCGCAACAGCCTCTTCAGCCGAGCAATCGCGGTGCCTGCCATCGCGGATGTCGTGGCCAAGCGATTCACCATGAACTAGCCCGGTTCAGGCGTCCGCGGTGTAGTAGCAGTCATAGCTGTCCTGGCTGACGATTTTCCCCTCGCTAACCTCGAACACTGCGGTGGTCCGGGCCCGGATCCTGTCTCCCGCGTCCCAATACGGAAGGTCAAGGAGGATGGTGGCGGACCAATTCATCTCCACAACCACTCTCCCGCCCTCACACGTTGTCCGTACCACCTCGAAGTTCTGCTCGGACACGACGTTCCTGCCCTGTTCGGCCCCTTCCAAGGTCTGGGACAGGTTATCGTGTGGAACCGGACTTCGCGAGGGCATGCGGCCATTCGTTGAGTTGGAAATCCTCGGCCAGAAAAGGTCTCAGCTCCGACGCTGTACCTCCTGCTTCGATGGTCCGGATGAAGCCCAGCACACAGTCCAAGGGGGTTGCGTCGCTCATTCTCCGAGCCTAGCCGAAGGCTCCCCTGACTCAGAGGTGGCCGCGGGCCTAGACTTTCAGGATGATCGCCTTCAGGATGATCACTTTCACGAATATCGCCCTTCGAACCATCGCCGGCACCATGGTGTGTGCCGCCGCCCTTGTCCTCGTCGCCTGCATCCCCGGTCCACCTGATTCGCAAAATCTGCCTCGGGAGGAGCCAGGGCAGAGCGGCACTCCCCCGCTCGGGGAGGATCCCCTGCTGGCCAAGCTGGACCAGTTCCGGGACAACTACAGCCGCCGGATCGTGGAGATCCAGCTTCAAAACCAGGGCAAGGACACAGTCATCGTTCGGGGTGCCGAGGTGCAAAGCACGCAATTCGAGGACCCGATCCGGTGGGCGCCTGGATCCAAGGGAACGGTCGGGGAGGGAACCGCCATCCCTGCTGGCCAGACCAAAAGTCTTCCCGCCCCACTGCCAAAGGCACGGTGTTCGCAGCAGTCCCCGACGGCTTGGGGAACGACTCCTTCAGCTAGGCTGTCCCTCCAAGGCCAGGATTCCGCCGTCGTCCTCCCGGTGACGGATCCCTTCGGGGTGCTCGATCGAAATCATGGGGAGATGTGCCTGGAGCAGGAGACGGCGCGCGTCGCCCGCCTCGAGCTGGCTCCATCATTGGAGGTGCTGCCCGGCGGCGAAACGGCCGTCATGAGGCTGGCTGCGATCCCACAGGGCGGCGCCGGATCATTCACCATCGAATCGATCCAGGGCACGACCCTGCTGGCTGAAGATCCGGCCCGACCCTGGCCGCGAAATATCGAGGTAACGGCGTCCGGTGATACCCGCGAGCTCATGCTGTTCGTACAGCCCAATCGCTGCGATGCCCATGCCGTGGCGGAAGACAAGGTGGGAACGCTGATCCCTATTCACGTTTCGATAAACGGGATCCGGGGAACCCTCCGAATCCCTGCCGATTCCGGCCTGCGAGGCCGGCTCTATGACTTCGTCGTCTCAGCGTGTGCGCAGCGGGCAGCTGCAGACCAGTAGGCTCAAATGATGAGCCAGGAGCAGCATCACGTCGTCCCGCCCCGACTCCTCGAGGGGGCGCCTCCCACACCCTTTACGGCTGCACGGATCCGCGAGACCGTGCTGGAACTGCTCGAAAACCCCTCCCCTCCCCGGATTGTGCAGGCCGGCCACCCCGTACTGCGGCAGCGGGCAGCCCCCTACGACGGCCAATTGAGCAATGAGGAGCTGGGGCTGCTGATCAGCCTGATGCGGGACGTCATGCATAAAGCTCCAGGGGTCGGGCTCGCCGCTCCGCAGCTGGGGATACCACTACAGCTCGCCGTGCTGGAAGACGAGTACGACGTCGATCCGGACATCGCCGCCGTCAGGGACCGTGAGCCACTGGAGTTCTTTGCCGTGCTCAACCCGAGCTATACGGCGCTGGACGATTCCGTGTCAGCCTTTTATGAAGGCTGCCTTTCGGTCGACGGACTGCAGGCAGTAGTGCAGCGGCACCGCCGCATTCAATTGGACTACGACCAGCCCTCTGGAAGTCGAGTGTCCGCGGAATATTCGGGGTGGCAGGCCAGGATTGTCCAACACGAGACCGACCACCTCCGTGGAATCCTGTACCTCGACAAGGCGGAGCTGCGGTCACTGTCGGCGAACGCAGAGTATGCCGAGCACTGGGCGGAGCCCGGCATAGAAAAGGCAAAGCACGGCCTGGGCTTCCTCCTCCCCTGACCCGTTTGGCTGCACCTTAGGATTGAAGCCATGCTCTCAGACGCCGTCGCGCACCTGCGCTGTCCCGTGTGCCAGGCGAACCTCGAACTCTCCGAACGCCCGCGCAGGGCCCTGATCTGCACGGCCGGTCACAGCTTTGACGCCGCACGGCAGGGCTACTTCAACCTGTTAACCGGCAAGGGCACTGTCTTCGAAGCGGATTCGGCTGAAATGGTGGCCGCCCGCGAGGAATTCCTGGGAGCAGGACACTACCGTCCCCTTGCCGATGCCCTTTCCGCCACCGCTGCACCCTACCTGTCTGGCGACGGTGCCGTGGTGTTTGATGCCGGGACAGGAAGCGGATACTATCTGCACACCATTCTGGAACAGAACAAGGCCGACGCGGTCGGCCTCGACATCTCCAAATTCGCCCTCCGCCGGGCAGCGCGACTCAATCCGGAAGCCGCCAACCTTGTCTGGGACATCTGGCGGCCCCTGCCCATCGCTGATGACTCAATCGACGTCGTCACGGTGGTGTTCGCGCCCCGCAATCCTCCGGAGTTCGCGCGCATCCTGCATGCGGATGGCAGTCTCATCGTCGTGACGCCCCGCCCGGGGCACCTTGCGGAAATTGCCGAAAGGACCGGCATGCTGGGCATCGAACAGGGCAAGGCGGAACGCCTCAGCGACGCCATGGCCGAGGGTTTTGAACCAGCGGGCAACCACGACCTCGACATTGACCTTGAACTCAACGGAGCGCAGCTGGCCAATCTGGCCTACATGGGCCCCGCCGGCCACCACCTGGATCGTGATGCCCTCCTGGCCTCTATGCCTGCCGAAGGAAAGCTGCAGGTGACGGCCTTGTTCACGATTTCCCTCTTCAAGCCCCGGTCCTGACAGGCCACGTTCGAGATCCGGACACAACCGCAGCCGCGGGATAGGATGGAAAAACAGCGACTCTGATCTCTGGTACCTGCCACGCATGACGGGATCCGGGACTCAAGGGGGAACGATGTTTGAATGGCTTGGCGACAACTGGTGGGCCCTGTGGCTGACCGTTTTCCTGGCGTTTGCCGTTGTGGAAATGCTCACGCTGGACCTGTTCTTCATCATGTTGGGAGGAGGAGCGCTGGCAGCACTGGTGGCCGACTTCGCTGGTGCGGATCTTTGGCTGCAGATTGTTGCCTTCTGCGTGGTTTCCCTCCTCATGATCGCGCTCGTCCGTCCGGTGGCCCTGAGGCACCTGCGTAAGGGACCCGCCGATCAACGAACCAACGTCGATCGGCTTATCGGCGAACCGGCCCTGGTGATGCAACCCGTCAGCGTGACGGGCGGCCTCGTCAAGATAGGCGGCGACGTCTGGAGTGCGCGCAGCACCGACGGCGTCCTTGAGCCCGGCACGAGGGTGGTCGTAACCAGGATCGACGGCGCCACCGCCGTCGTCGCATCATCTGCCCAGGAGAACCAGCACTGACGCGAAAAGGGCCGGCCAGCTGCCGGTGCCTCGGTGGAAACTGCATCAACCAGGAATATGGGGAACGAGGAGATGTATGGATAACTTAGGGGGAACTGCAGTGGGAATCGTGCTGCTGGTACTCATCGTATTTGTGATCATCGTGTTGGTTCGTGCCATCAGGATCATCCCGCAGGCCCGGGCCGGCGTCGTCGAGCGGCTCGGCAAATACCAGAGGACACTCAACCCAGGGCTGACCATCCTCATTCCATTTGTCGACCGGCTGCTGCCCCTGCTGGACCTGCGTGAACAAGTCGTCTCCTTCCCGCCCCAGCCTGTCATTACAGAAGACAACCTCGTGGTCTCCATTGACACTGTCGTCTACTTCCAGGTGACGGACCCTAGGGCCGCTACCTACGAGATCGCAAACTATATCCAGGCCGTCGAGCAGCTGACCACCACCACCCTGCGTAACGTCGTTGGCGGACTCAACCTTGAGGAAGCACTCACCTCCCGGGACCAGATCAACGGCCAACTCCGCGGAGTCCTCGATGAAGCCACCGGCCGCTGGGGTATTCGGGTATCGCGAGTCGAGCTCAAGGCAATCGACCCGCCCCACTCCATTCAGGACTCGATGGAAAAGCAAATGCGTGCCGAACGTGACCGCAGGGCCGCGATCCTGACGGCGGAAGGTACCAAACAGTCCCAGATCCTCACGGCTGAAGGCCAGCGGCAGGCTGCAATTCTTGCTGCAGAAGGTGATGCGAAGGCTGCCATCCTTCGGGCGGATGGTGAAGCCCAGGCCATCCAGAAGGTCTTCGATGCCATTCACAGGGGAAATCCCGATCAGAAACTCCTCGCCTACCAGTACCTCCAGACCCTGCCAAAACTGGCAGAAGGAAGCTCCAACAAGCTGTGGATCATCCCCAGCGAAGTCGGCGAAGCATTGAAGGGCATCGGCGGAGCCTTGGGCGGTCTGCCGTCCGAGTCCCGGGTCGCCGCCCTCTTCGATGCCGAGGACAGCCCGAGACCCGGAGAATAGGCCTGGCTCATGCCGGCTGAATGGAAACTGCATAGTCTGTTCGGATGACAGGGCGGCCGGGGCTTCGGGCCCCGGCCGCCCTGTCTTTGGCTCTCGGCTTCGAAAGAGCGTATAATAGGGTATTTGTCCGGAAGGTTGGTTCCTGCCGGAACATTACAGCTTGGCCAAGCGTTTCATTTAGTGATGCAACGAGTGCAGACAGTAGTCCGGAACGCGTGAAAGCGCCGACCGGCTAGCACGGAGCGACGCTCCGTGCTCAGAAAGAGGGAGTAATCATGAGCGATCGCAGCCTGCGGGGCATGCGTCTTGGCGCCCAGAGCATGGAAACCGAATCCGGTGTTGAGCCGGCACCGCGCCAGCGGGTCGAATACCGCTGCGAGGACGGCGAGCAGGTCTTCGTCACGTTTTCAGCCGAAGCCGAAATTCCTCCCGTCTGGGTGTCGAAGACCGGCAAGGAAGCCCTCCTCGTGGACGGCGAACGTCCGGTCGACGCAAACGAGAAAGCTGTTCGAACCCACTGGGACATGCTGCTTGAACGGCGCACCCTCCCCGAGCTGGAGCAAATCCTCGAGGACCGGCTGAACATCCTCCGGGAGCGTCGCGGAGAGCGCCGCTCCGCCTGAAAGGCAGCGAGCTTGGCGCCTTGGAAGCGATAAGCCGAAGGCCGGGTCCGGACTCCTACGGGAGCACCGGCCCGGCCTTCGCTATTGGTTCGAAGGGCCTTTGACTACTTCCCGTTGTGCGTCTTGCCCGTAAGCTTGTTCCACCGTGCGGCCAAGCCCCACCTTGTGACATTCAGCATTGCCTCAATAACAATGTTTCCGCTCATCTTGGAGGCTCCAAATTCCCGCTCCACAAAAGTAATAGGCCGTTCAACGATGTTCAGCCCGAGTTGTGCAACCCTCCAGGCCAGGTCAACCTGGAAGCCATACCCAACGGAGTCGACTTCATCAAGGCTGAGCTTTTCGAGGGTAGTTCGTCGGAAGGCCCGGAAACCGCCCGTGACATCCTTGATCCTGATCCCCAGCATGAGGCGGGCATAGGTGCTGCCTACCCGGGAAATCGCCTGGCGGTACAGCGGCCAGTTCACCACGGAACCCCCTGGGACCCAGCGCGAGCCCATCGCCAGATCGGCGCCGTTCTCGACAGCGTCCAGCAGCTGCTGGAGCTCCTCGGGCTGGTGGGATCCGTCGGCATCCATTTCTACGAGTACGTCGTAGCCGGCAGCCAGGCCCCATTTGAAGCCGGCAATATAGGCTGCCCCCAGCCCTTCCTTGCCCTGGCGGTGCAGCACGTGGACCTGACCGTCCTCGGCGGCGATGTTGTCAGCCAACGTTCCCGTGCCGTCGGGGCTGTTGTCATCAACTACCAGTACATCCGAAGCGGGCACTGCGCTGCGCAGCCGCCCGAGGGTCTTCGGCAGGGACTCCAGCTCGTTGTAGGTGGGGATGATCGTCAGGACACGCAAGAGAGGCCTTTCCTTGATGGAAGCGGTCAGTGCGCAGGTACAGCCGGATGGCTGGCAGCAAGGCGCAACTCTCCATTATAGGGCGATCAATCTTTGGCCGCGGGCAGGTCCACATGCCCAGGACCAGTTTTCGCCGGAAGAGCTACGCGACCGGCTGCACTGTTTTCTGTTGCGTATGGACCTGCCCACTACGAGTGCCGCAGTCGCGGAAGGAGGATCCGTGGCTGTTGCGACAGGCGGATCCGGCTGCGGCCAGACAATCACGGCGCTGCCGCGACCATCCGTTGAGCCTCAATGCTACGGACTTAACAAATCCTGTCAAGCGTCTGTTGACCTGCGTAAACATCTATTTGCGCAGGTCAGGGACGGTAACAATTTTCAGAAACAAGAATGACCGCTCAATTATGCTTCACCATCGTGAGCGCAATGCCGGGCTGGCGAATAGTTCCTCGCCTTCATGAACGGTCTGCAGGCATTTGGGGTCGCCGCCCGTATCCAAGGCCGGCAGCAATGGCGTACGCGCCCGTGGATCAGTGCTCCAGGACTGTACGCGGCCGTCCGCTACCTGGACCATAAGCTCCTCGACATCCCAGACAGCGAAACTCGCAGGAGCCCCGGGCACGAGCTGGCCCATCAGCGGATTGCTGTGCCGAACAGCACGCCATCCAGCGCGGGTATGGCCGATAAACGCCGCACGCGCAGATATACGCTGCTCCGGGTTGCGGTGTTCAAGGCAGGCACGAACACTGGACCACGGCCGGAGTGGAGTCACGGGACTGTCGCTTCCAAAACAAACTGGCACACCCTCGGCATAAAACGAGGCAAATGGGTTCATCGCCCGGCTTCGCTCGCCCAGGCGCTGTTCGTAGAGCCGCCCGGTTCCGCCCCAGAGCGCGTCGAATACTGGCTGGACGCTGACCGTTATGGAGTACTTGGCCAGTCGGCGGAGGGAGGCCCCGCCCACCATTTCAACATGTTCGAAGCGGTGGCCCGCCGCTCGGACACGTTGTTCGCCGACTTCCCGTGCCGCTGCGTCAAGCGCATCCAGTGCTGCCTCCAGCCCGGCGTCGCCGATGACATGGAAACCGGCCTGGATGCCGAGAAGAGAACATGCCGCCAGATGCGCCGCCGCCTGTTCGACGGAAAGGTACAGGCTGCCACGTTCCCCCGGCGCGTCGTCGTAGTCACTTGTCAGTGCCGCAGTCCTGGAACCGATGGAACCATCGATGTTCAGGTCCCCAGCCAGGCCCAGCACCGGCGTCGGCAGTTCATCGAGGATGGCATGGGCATGATCGGGGGACGAAGCCAAGGCGCCCCAATACGGCAGTACCTGGGGCGTCGCGCGCCGTCCGGCGTCGCTGCCATTCCACGACGAGGCAATGCTCAAGTCCCTTTCGGTGCCTATATGGGGCGCCGCCATCTCGGCAAGGGCCACATAGCCGTTCGACGCGGCCTCCGAAAGGGCCCGCAACTGGTAGCCGCGAATTTCCTCATCGGAAAGCTGCCGCGCGGCGAGCCTGGCGGCCGTATGGGTGTCGCGGACCACCCTGGCTCCCCCGGCCTCCTCGGACAGGTCCTCCAGCCCGGCGGCCTCCGCTAAGGACCGGGAGATGAGTGCCGAATGGGAATCCACCCTCGCCAGGTAAACTTTTCGTCCTCCGGCCGCCCTCTCGAGCTCCTCGAGCGTTGGGAGTGTTTGGTCGCTCCACGCGGTTTCGTCCCACCCGTGGCCCAGTACAGTGCCCATACTATGGGAAGCGGCGACGGCGTCGAGCAACTCATCCGCCGAGCGGACCCCGCCCAATTGAAGGCCGCCCAGGGCAACCCCGGTTTCCGTGAGGTGAATGTGCGAGTCGACGAAACCGGGAGCCAGCAGGGCGCCCTTAAGGTCGATTACGTCCATCGAAGAATCAGCGATGGATGATGCAGCCTGCTCCGAGCCCACCCAGGCGACCGTTCCGCCGTCGACCAGCATGGCCGTTGCAAAAGGATCGGCGGTTGTGTACACCGAACCGTTGCGGTACATGACCACCCTGGCCCCTTCCTTCGGGTCTTTGGGCACGCCGGAATCGTTCATGGGAGATGCTCCTTGCTGCGTAAGATTGGCCGCTACGCGACCGTGGAATAGGCCACAACACCGCGACGGACCAGCCCGATGGCTTCCGAGCAGATCCTTGCGACTCGAGGTTCGAGTCCGGGAACTTTGGCCAGCTGGTCAAGGAGATCCACTACCTGCTTTGCCCAACGCACGAAATCTCCTGCGGCGAGGTCCGTCCCGCTCAGCACGTCCTGCAGGTGCCTGCCGCGCGCCCACTTGTAGATCGGCCAGACCAGGCCCAGCTCCGGTTCACCCGTGAGGGGGAGCTTGTTCTGCTCCTCGACGTCCTCGAGTATGGACCATTCGCGAACCACAATATCGACGGCGGTTTCCAGGGACACGGACGGCATCCTGGGACGCAGTCCCCGGTCCTCGCGCTTGGCCTGGTAGACCAAGGTGCTAGCCAGCGCTGCCATTTCCCCGGCGTCCAGGTCGCTGATGGCGCCTTGGCGGATTGCCTGCGAAATGAGGAGGTCCTTCTCGCCATAGATACGGCGCAGCCGCTGGCCATCCCGGCTGATCCGAACGCCGCCGTCGTCGGTCTCTTCAAGGTAGCCGTAGGAGGACAAGACGCCGCAGACGCGGTCGAAGGTCTTGGCGATGGTGTTGGTACGGCCCTGGATCTGCCTGACCAGTCCGTCGGTTTCCTGGCGGAGTTTCCACCAGCGCTCCGACCAGCGGGCGTGGTCCTCGCGTTCACTGCAGCCATGGCAAGGGTGGGAGCGGATCGCGCGACGGAGTTCGGCGATCTTTTTCTCCTGGTCGGGCATGTTTGCGGCCTTGCCGAAGTCCTCGTTACGGTTGCTGCTGCGGCTGGGCGGACGGTTCTCGCGGAGGGCATTACGCATGGACGAGGCCAGGTCCCGGCGCGACTTCGGATGCTTGGCATCGAAGGACTTCGGGATCCGGATCCGGGTAACCGGGGATACCGGGCCCTCAAGGTCGTGGAAGCCGATACGGTGCAGCTGGTTGTCCGATGTGAGGACAGCAGGCCGCGGTTCGCGTGCGTTGAAGTCGGCGTTCAGGACCACGGCATATCCGGGCGAGCGGCCGCCGGGCACGTTGATAACGTCGCCGGGCATCAGCCTCGTCAGGGAGTCGAGGGTGAGTGACTTGCGTGCGCGGGACTTGCTGCGGGCGGCGAACTGCTCAGTGTCGGAAAGCTCGCGCCGGAGCCTGGAGTACTCGACGAAGTCGCCCAGATGGCAGGTCATCGATTTTGCGTAGCCGGCAAGGGATTCTTCGCGGCTGCGAACCTGCCTTGCCAGGCCAACCACGGAGCGATCGGCCTGGAACTGGGCGAACGAGGACTCCAGGATCTCCCGGGCCCGGACGGGACCGAACTGGGCGATCAGGTTGATACTCATGTTGTAGGTGGGCCGGAAGCTGGAGTTCAAGGGATACGTGCGGCGCGAGGCGAGGCCGGCGACGCCGGTTGGGTCGGTGCCGGGCTGCCACAGGACGACGGCGTGGCCCTCGACGTCGATCCCCCGGCGGCCGGCACGGCCGGTGAGCTGGGTGTACTCCCCCGCGGTGATGTTGACGTGGGCTTCTCCGTTGAACTTATCCAGTTTTTCCAGGACCACTGAACGGGCGGGCATGTTCACGCCCAAGGCCAGCGTTTCCGTGGCGAAGACGGCCTTCACCAATCCATCGGCGAAGAGCTTCTCCACCACCTCCTTGAACGTGGGCAGGAGGCCGGCGTGATGTGCAGCAAGGCCGCGCAGGAGGCCGTCGCGCCAGCCCCAAAAGCCCAGGACATCCAGGTCATCAGCAGGAATTTCCGTGCTGGCCTCATCCACGCGGGAGGCGATGATTTTCTGTTCCCGCTCGTTGGTCAGCCAAAGCCCCGCCGCGGCGCACTGCGCTACGGCCGCATCACAGCCCGCACGCGAGAAGATGAAAGTGATGGCGGGAAGCAGCCCCTGGCGATCGAGGCTGGCGATAATCTGGGGCCGGCTGGCCTTCCTGACGGCGCTTCGCTGTTCCGAAGGGGCCGGTCTGTCATCTCGCTGGCGGTCCTGTCCACGGCGGCTCCGCCCACCGTGGCCGAAGCGGCCACGGAAGTTCATCTGACTCTCCGCACGCGCCATGGAGAGGAGTTCCGGGTTGACTTCGAACTCCCTCTGTCCCATGGTCCTTGTTGCGGTTCGAACGGCTGCTTGGGCTTCCTCCACGGTGGAGTCTGACCCGGCGACGTCGGCCGGAATTTCGGGTGCAATCTCGTCGAAACTCGTATCGCCGGCAAAGAGGTCCACGATTTCCCGGCCGACCATGACGTGCTGCCACAACGGAACAGGCCGGTGTTCGGAGACAATAACGTCGGTGTCTCCGCGTACGGTATCCAGCCAGGCTCCGAACTCTTCCGCGTTGGACACCGTCGCACTCAACGAGACCACCTGGACCTCGCTGGGAAGGTGGATGATGACTTCTTCCCAGACGGCTCCGCGGAAGCGGTCGGCCAGGTAGTGGACTTCATCCATGATCACGAAGCCGAGGTTGCCCAGGGTCTCGGAGTCCGCGTAAAGCATGTTGCGGAGGACCTCGGTGGTCATGACGACGACGGGCGCCTCACCGTTGATGGTGACATCACCTGTCAGCAGCCCAACGTTTGCGGCACCGTATTTTGCAACCAGTTCCGAATACTTCTGGTTACTAAGTGCCTTGATGGGCGTCGTATAGAACGCCTTGAGGCTGCGCTGAAGGGCAAGGTAGATGGCGAATTCGCCAACAATCGTCTTGCCGGCCCCGGTCGGCGCAGCAACTAGTACCCCACGGCCTTCCTGCAGCGAACGGCAGGCATCGCGCTGGAAATCATCGAGTTCAAATTCAAGTGTTCGGATGAAGGCGCCAAGGTATGTTTTGGACTCGGCGGTCCGTTCCGCAGCTGCCTGGTAGCGCTCGGAGGGAGACTGGGGCCCGGAAAGAGAGGACATGGTTCCAGCCTAGTGCTCCCTGGGCTAGAGATTCTCCAGATCGGAGCTCGGAGTAGCGATGTCTGCCGTAGCTTCGGTCTCGGCCGCACGCTTGGCCTCACGGCGCTCCCGACGGCGGTCGTTGAAAATGCACAGTCCAATGGCCGCGAAGAAGAGCAGCAGCAGCGGTCCGGCCAGCAGGAACATGGACAGTGCATCCGCTCCTGGTGCCGCGATGGCGGCAAGCACGAACACAAGGAACACAGTGATCCGCCAGGCCTTCAGGATGGTCTGGCCGGAGACGATGCCGGCCATATTGATGCCCACAAGCACCACAGGCACCAGGAAGGCAAGTCCCAGGAACAAGACCATGCGTGTGACAAAGTCGACGTAGTCCCGCGCGTCGATCAGGTTGGAAAAGCCCGCGGGGGTAAATTGCGTCAGCGCCCGAACCACTTGGGGGGTGACCATCCAGCCGACCCATACGCCGGCGAGGAAAAGCGGCACGGCCGCCGCCATATACCCGAGCGTGTAGCGGCGCTCTTTCTGCGTCAGCCCAGGAGTGATGAAGGCCCAAAGCTGGTAGATCCAGACGGGGCTGGAGATGACTGCCCCGATCAGGAGAGAGAGCTGGAGCTTAAAGTCGAAGGGCGAGGCGATGCTGGAGAAATTGACGGAGGAGGTGCCTCCGGTGTGCTCCGCGATCCTGTCCACTGGCTCCTTGAGGGCGCTGAGCACGGGGTCGTAGAGAATCCAGCCCCCAATGCCGCCAATCACAAGTCCGATGGCCGACTTAATGAGCCGATTCTTCAGCTCCTTAAGGTGGTCCATCAGGGCCATGCGCCCCTCAGGGTTGGCTTTGCGGCCCTTCGTCTGTGCCACCTCCGCTTAGGCGCGGTTCGACGGCGGGACGTCGGTGTCGTCGCCGTTCCGGGTCTTGGACTCAGGGTGGTTCACGACCTTGCCCTCAACCGGACCATCGGTGTCCTTGGCCTCCGGCTTGCCGTCGTCCTTCATCTGCTTGACTTCAGACTTGATGATGCGCATCGACTGTCCCAGGCTGCGGGCCATGGCAGGCAGTTTGGGCGCCGCAAACAGCAGCAGCGCAACGATGATGATGATGACGATGGGCCAGGGGCCATCGAAGAGTCGTCCCACGGGGAAGTCCTTTCGTTTGGATACATCCTACGTCTAACTGAAATCAATGTCGTGCAGGGACTGCGGCTGGCCCCGCTCTGCCTTGCGCTTCACGCGCCGTTGGCGGCGTAGCTCCTTGCGGGAGGCCTTGGCCGCGAGGTAATCATGTCTCACACGCAGCGGGGAGGCAAAGACAGCCCACCCCGCGATACTTCCTGCCCCATCGGGTTCACTGTCCTCCTGTGGCTGAGGATGAGCCAGATGTCCGAAACGGTCACCGGCTTCGCCCAGTTCCCTGACCGTAGCCGTGAACTGGCGGAAAAGGCGGATGCCCAAGAGGACATAGAACAGCAGGGAAACTGCGATCAACGCAATCCACAAAAGAATCCAGGACCACCAAGGCATTTGTGTAGTCTAGCCACCCTTCCGGTCAGTGCTTGTACTGTTCCAGCGCTTCGGAAATCCATTCCAGCGCCTTGGCTGCCAGTTCCTCCGGCTCCACGATCCTGGCGCCGCCACCGTGCTGGGCGACGAACATTGGCAGCCAATCGGCGCTTCCGAAGCGAATTTCAGCCAGCAGGCCGACGTCGGGAAGTGGCGAGGTGCGCTCGGCGTAGTAGTCATCTGCCAGCCCCGCGCTCTGGCGCGTGAGCTCGAAGACCACCGTGACGTCGTCGTCGTTGGGCGTGAAAAGCTTGACAGGAACAGCGCTGGCGTCCGGGGCAGCGTGCGTAATGGGCAGGCCATTCTCGGCGAGCGATTCGACGCGGTCCAGCCGGAAATTCCGCAGGCCGGCCTTGCTATGGCACCAGGCTTCGAAATACCAGGTGTTGTCAAGGGAATACAGCCGGAAGGGATCCACGTCCCGCTCAGACACGGTGTCCCGCTGGGGGGAGAAGTACCTGAGTCGAAGCTGGTGCCCGTTCTGGATTGCTGCGGTGATAGTTTCGAACACTGCAGAGTCCTGGGGTGAAACCGGCGGCCCGGCCACCGCGCCCGCCAGCCTGCCCTGCTCCCCCGCCGCCCCGGCAAGTTTCAAGGTCACCGACTCCAGCGGGCTCACTCCTGCTTGATCAGCCAACCCGTCCAGGCCCGGCAGGCCGTTGAGGGTTGCCAGGCCCGTAAGGAGCGCGGATGCCTCCTCGACGCTGAACCGGACCGGGCGATTGAGCTCCAGGTGCTGGGTGATGAAGACGTGGTTGTCCTCCCACTGGATATCGAGGAGATCATCCGGGTAGCCCTCCGGCAGCCCGGAGCAGATGAGGATCTTCAGGTCGCTGATGAGTTCCCTGGTGCTGACACCGAAATGGTCCGCGACTTCCTGGATGTGCAGGCCTTGATGATGCACGAGGAACGGCACCAGCTGGAGCATACGGGCCAGCTGGTCTTCCGAGGTGCGTTTGCGGCTGCGGGGAGCGGCGGCAGCGTCAGCGAATCGGATGGGCGGCATTGGACGGGCGCACGCCTCCGCGGCGCCTTCCAGCCGACGGATGACTGCATCCCGGAGCTCCTCGGGTGCCTGGACCCGCACATTGGGGCCGTAAGAGGCCAGCTCTTCAGCGAGGACTTCGGCGTCCCGGTATGTGACAGTGAGCTGGTCACGGCCTTGGGAGGGACTTTCGGTGCCCGTCCCGGGAACGGCCCGCTTGCGGAGCCCCAGAAGCCGGCCGGGCACGACGTCCAGGAGGGCAGCCTGGAGGGGCAGCTCTTCGAGGCTGTCGAGCTCGGCGCGTATGTCGAAGGAAGATGGCCGCTGGTAGCTCGACTTCGTGTCAACGTTAACCGCGGACGTGATCCTGGAAAGACGGTAGAACCGCTTGGCTTCCCTGGCCCGGTCGAACCCGACGAGGTACCACTGTCCAAACCGGCTGCCGAGGCCCCAGGGTTCAACAGTACGCAGTTCTTCCCGCCCGGTGCTGGCGGCGAGGTAGCTGAAGCTTACGGGGTGTTGGGCATGCATCGCGGAGAGCAGGTCATCGAAGGCCTGCCCCGCGGGCCGGATGCGCGGCTGGACTCCGGCGGGAAGTTCGACGTCGGCCAGGCCACCCGCCGCCTGGAGCTTCCGGACCGCGGTGGTCGCCGCTGAGCCAAGGGCCGCGTGTTCCCACAACTGCGCCGCAAGCATCAAGACGGTGCACTCGGCCGGCGTCAGTGAAACGTCCGGGAGCCGGTTTGACTCCTTGCCGATGCGGTATCGGGTTGATGCGGGGTCGTCCGAAGCGAACCCCATGTCCGTGACCGTTTCAATTTCGAAACCGAACTGTCGAAGATCGGCCTTGTCACGTTCGAACATCCGGAGGAACGCTGCGTCGGTTTCTCCCGAGTCGTGGTAGACCTTCTCCCGGAGCGTTGCGCGCGGCAACCCGTACCTTGTATTGAGCAGGGCGATGAGAAGGTTCAGCAGGCGTTCGGTACGTGATGCGGACACGATTGCAACGTTACTAAAGTCTGCCGCAAAAGAAGGAAGGCGGGTCAGCTGCCGGACGATGCCGGACGACTGACCCGCCTTTTCTTCAGAAGGCTAGCGGACAGCCACAAGGTCCACGACGAAGATGAGTGCCTCGTTCGGGCCGATGGCGCCGCCGGCACCGCGGGAGCCGTAGGCCAGTTCGGAAGGGATCTCCAGGCGGCGACGACCGCCCACCTTCATGCCCAGCAGGCCCTGGTCCCAGCCCTGGATGACCTGGCCGACGCCCACGCGGAAGTCCAGGGGCGCGCCCCGACCCCATGAAGCATCGAATTCTTCCCCGGTGGACCAGGCGACGCCCACGTAGTGGGTGGACACCGTGTCACCGGCTTTAGCTTCGGCGCCGTCGCCTACGATGATGTCCTTGATGACGAGCTCGGTGGGAACATCGCCTTCCGGGAAGTCGATCTCGGGCTTCTGACGGTCGTAATCACGCTGACCAAATGACATAAGTTCTCCTTTGTTGGTTGGAAGGAATGACGATTGGAGGCCGAAGGAACGGGCTTGGTGTCAGGTGCCTAAAGGCTGTCAGGCCTGCCGCGCGCCCAGGATATCCACAACGAATACGAGGTCGCCCTTGGCCGTGCCTTGACCGGCGTCGCCGTAGGCAAGGTCCTTCGGGATGACCAGGAGCACGCGTGAACCAACGGTTTTGCCTGTCAGTCCCTGCGTCCAGCCCTTGATCACACCGGTAAGTGCGAAGGTTGCAGTTTTGCCACGGTCGTAGCTGGAGTCGAACTTTTCTCCCCCCACCAGGTTTACACCCACATAGTTGACCGTAAGGGTATCGGATTCCTTCACCTCGGGGCCGCTGCCCTTGATCAGGTCCTGCGCGATCAGCTCTGTGGGAGCTGCAACGCCGTCCACCGAAATCTCCGGAATGCCCTTGTCGTTGACCTTCACGCCAGGAAGGCCAGCAGGAGGAGTAACATCCTCACCTTCCGGCTTCTCGAGCACCTTCGGGGCGTCCTTGGCGGAGAGGAGCTTGATAATGATCAGCTGCGTGGGTCCCGCTTCGGCGCCCGCCTGGGGTGCGCTTCCGGGGACAGCAAGGGCAAGGCTGGAGCCCAGCTTGGCACCAACGAAGGCGTTGTAGATCAGGGGGCTGCCTTGCTTGAGCTCATCGTTAAGCTCAACTGGTTCCGCGTCACCGGCAAAGGTGTCCTCGAGGGTCTTGCCCTCCTTGCCGTCGACCGCGACGTAGGAGAATTCGGCGATCTGGTTGGCCTTTACCCGATCTCCAGTGCCTTCGGTGACAACCTTGACGGTAGGCTCAGACACTTCCAGGGGCTTCGAGAACTCGACGCCGGGCGCCTTTTTCTCCCCGTTGTCGGACAGCTTCAGGGAATCGAGCTTGGAGACGTCTCCGGCTGACTGGCTGGTGGGCTCCGGGGCCGCCGGGCTGCCGCCACATGCAGTAAGCAGGAGCAGACCCGGAATGAGGATGGCTAGAAGTCGGCGCACAAAATGAACTTTCGTCGGGGCAGGGGGGTCATGGCATCAGCCGGCAGTGCACTGTTTGTGCGCTTGCCGGCGTTCGGCAATACTGGGCAGCCTTTAAATGCCTGGGCAGCCTTGAAGGGCCTTATCCAGAATAACCCGCGAAGCTGGGAGTCAGCTCATTGATTCCAGGAGGGCATCCACGCGCTCATCAACACTGCGGAAGGGATCCTTGCACAGGATTGTCTGGTGTGCGCGATCGTTCAGCTTCAGATGTACCCAGTCCACCGTGTAATCCCGCCCAAGTTCCTGGGCCCTGCGGACGAAGTCGCCCCGGAGCTTAGCCCGAGTGGTCTGGGGCGGGGCGTCTACGGCATCCTTGACCTCCGTCTCGGTCACGACGCGGCGAACAACTCCGCGGGACTGGAGAAGGAAGAACAGTCCGCGTTGGCGGGAAATGTCATGGTAGGTCAAGTCCAGTTGGGCGATCCGCGCCGAATCCAGGCCAATATTGTGCCGTTTCCGGTAGCCATCCATCAGTTTTTTCTTGATGGCCCAGTCGATCTCGGTTTCGATGCGGCTCGTATCGCCGCTTTCGATCGCGTCCAGGGTCCTGCCCCAGAGATCAAGGATGAGCGGTACATGTGGATTGTGGGCACCGTTTGCGGCAATGAACTCGATGACCTTGCCGTAGTACTCCCGCTGGATCTCCAGCGCCGTGAGCTGCCGCCCATTGGCAAGGCGCACCAGCGCCCGGCCGGTGAGGTCGTGGGAGATCTCACGGATGCTGCGGATGGGGTTCTCCATACGCATGTCCCGCATGATGACACCCGCCTCGATCATCCGAAGGATAAGGTCCACCGTGCCGACTTTGAGCAGTGCGGTGGTTTCAGACATGTTGGAGTCGCCGACGATGACGTGGAGTCGACGGAAGAATTCGGCATCGGCATGCGGCTCATCACGTGTGTTGATGATGGGCCGGGAGCGCGTGGTGGCCGAGGACACGCCTTCCCAAATGTGGTCTGCGCGCTGCGAGAAAGCGAAAGTTGCCCCATGGGGAGTCTTCAGGATCTTTCCCGCGCCCGCGATCAATTGCCGGGTGACCAGGAACGGAATCAGGATTTCAGCGAGCCTGGAGAATTCTCCTCGACGTGGAATGAGGTAATTCTCATGACTGCCGTACGAGTTGCCCGCGGAGTCCGTATTGTTCTTGAACAGGTAGACGGTGCCATTGAAGCCTTCGGCCGCCAACCGTGCCTGCGCCTCGTCCACGAGGTCGTCCAGAATGAGCTCCCCGGCACGGTCATGGGCAATGAGCTGGGCGAGGTCGTCGCATTCCGCGGTGGCGTATTCCGGGTGCGACCCGACGTCAAGGTAGAGCCGGGAGCCGTTAGTGAGGAACACATTGGAGGACCGCCCCCAACTGACAACCTTGCGGAACAGGTATCGCGCCACTTCCTCCGGTGCAAGGGGCCGCGAGTCGGGGCTGGAGTACGAAATCCCGAACTCCGTCTCGATGCCGAAAATTCTTTTGTCCATTTCAGGCCTCCCCTGCCAGCAATTGCGAAAACTCGTCGGCGGTGAGCCGCCGGAACGCGCGGCGTGAACCCCGGTTGCTTTCGGAATCCCGGTCCAGGACGGCAGCTTCGACGGCGGTGGGCGGCAAAGTGTCGACTTCCTTGTCGGTAGCGAGTGCGCGCAGGGCCAGGCGGAGGGCGTCACGGAAGCCCAGCTCCGCGGCCCAGCCTCCCGCTACGGCCTCAGCCACCTGCTCGGCCTGGCCGCCCATTGCCACAAAGCCGTTCTCGTCGGCGATGGAACCGTCAAAGGTCAGTCGATAGAGGTGGTCCTCTTCCTGCGTCCGTCCAACTTCGGAAACCGCAAGTTCTACTTCAAACGGTTTCTGCTCAGCGGTGAAGACGGCGCCGAGGCTTTGCGCGTAGACGCTGGCAAGTCCGCGGGCCGTAACGTCCTCGCGATCGTAGCTGTAGCCCCGAATATCGGCATACCGCACCCCCGCCTGCCTGAGGCTTTCGAATTCGTTATATTTGCCCACGGCTGCGAAGGCGATCTTGTCGTAGATCTCGCCGATCTTGTGCAGCGAAGGCGAGGGGTTTTCGGCGACGAGGGCAATACCGTCAGCGCAACTGATCACTACCACTGAGCGACCCCGCGCAATACCCTTCCGTGCGAAATCCGCACGGTCTTTCATCAGTTGCTCGGGCGAGACATAGAACTGTTGCGCCATATCAGGCCTCCCGTCCGGCGATTGCCCTCGATTCGACGATGTTTCCCGCTATGGCTGCAAGCTCCCGCTCCGGGACGCGGCGTGCACCGGACCTGTTCACGGTATACACCACCGGCCACAATTGTCGGACCGGATCCGGCCCGCCTGTGGCGGAGTCGTCGTCGGCGGCGTCGTAGAGGGACTCGACGGCGATGGCGACGGCCTCCTGTTCGGGCAGGTTTGGGCGCCACAGCTTCTTGAGGGCCCCACGGGCGAACACGGAACCGGAGCCGACGGAATGGTGCTCCCGCTCCTCATAGCGGCCGCCCGTGACGTCATAGGAAAAGAGGCGGCCAACCCCGGCCACGGTATCGAACCCTGCAAACAGCGGGATGACGGCCAGCCCTTGGAGGGCCATGGGCAGGTTGCTGCGGATCATGGCACCGAGCCTGTTGGCCTTGCCGTCGAGGCTGAGCAGGGTTCCTTCAATCTTTTCGTAGTGCTCAAGCTCAACCTGGAAGAGCCGGGTGATGTCGATGGCGATGCCGGCCGTCCCTGCGATTCCCAGGACGGAATACTGGTCGGCCGGAAACACCTTTTCGATGTGGCGGCTGGCAATGACATTTCCCATGGTTGCCCGCCGGTCACCCGCCATCAGGATGCCACCTGCGTAGCTCAGGGCGACGATGGTAGTGGCGTGCGGGTGCGGCGGGATATTTCCGGCAGGCAGAGTGCGGTTGTACGGAAGGAGTTCGGGCCTTTCGCGCTGCAGGTGCTCCGTGAACGAAGACGTTGCCTGGGCCGCTACGTGGCTTGCTGTGGGTTGCTGCACTGCTGCACTCCTTCGACGCTGATTCCGAAGCCCGGGATCGGTGGTGGACCGGGCGGTACAACCGGTATTGCGACTGAGGCTATTGGCCGCCTTTCTGGACGAAAGCGCGAACGAATTCCTCGGCGTTGGACTCCAGGACTCCGTCGATTTCATCGAGGAGGTCATCGACGCCCTGCGTTGCCGCTGAGGCCTGCGCCTCGGGTGCGGCGGGAGGGGCCTCGGGGACGTCTTCGTCGACCTCGCGTGCCTGGGGTTGCTGTTGCTCCTGGCCTGCCATTTCCTTCTCCTTCTGTCCGTCCCCAAAGTGGGGACTTCCTGTATGCCCATATTGCCACGCGGCGGGCCGCTGCGGGATGGTTTACGCCGGAGGCGGAGGGCTCTTAAGGCCCAGCAATTCGGCGAGGAAGGATCCCGCATCGCGGTGCCGCGCAAACAGTGGGCCGGTCAGTTCCTCGGTGCCGCGCAAGGGTTCGCGGGTAGGGACTCGCTGGAGCTTGCCAATGCCGGGAACGTCGAAAATTACGGAATCCCAGCTGGCACCGACGACGTCCTTGCCGAAGTTGGTGACGCAGCGTCCGCGGAAGAACGCCCGAGTGTCCCTTGGCGGTTCGGTGACAGCCCGCGCGATCTGGGCGTCGTCGACGATACGGTCCATACGGCCGCGGGCGAGAAGACGATAATACAGTCCCTTTTCCGGCCTGATGTCTGCCCACTGGAGATCCACAAGTCCGAGGCGGGCGTCTCCCCAGCCGAGGCCGTCCCGCTGCCGGTAGCCGTCAAGGAGGGACAGTTTTGCCAGCCACTCCACAGAGGAGGCGGCCGAGTTCAGGTCGCTGCCCAACATGGACAGAGTCGCTTCCCAGCGCTCCAGGACAGTGTGGGTGTGGCCGTCGCCGCTGATGGAATCTGCGACGCCGGACTCCTGCGCCAGCTTGGCGGCCGCCTCGTAGTACATCCACTGGATGTCCAGGGCCGACACCCGCCGCCCGTCGAGCAGCCGAATGGTTGATGTCAGCGAGATGTCATGGCTGACGGATTGGAGTGCCGCCACCGGTTCATGGATCTCAATGTGGGGTGCCTGCCCGGCCTCTATCAGGCTGAGCACCGTCGCCGTCGTGCCGAACTTCAGGAAGTTCGATGCCTGGCTGAGGTTGGCATCGCCGATGATGACGTGAAGCCGGCGGTATTTGTCCGCCGTCGCGTGCGGCTCGTCGCGGGTGTTAATGATTGGGCGTCGGATGGTGGTCTCGAGTCCCACTTCCGCTTCAAAAAAGTCTGCCCGCTGGCTGATCTGGTAGCCATGCTGGGAGCTGTCCTGGCCAAGGCCAACCCGCCCGGCGCCACAAATCACCTGGCGGGTGACGAAAAACGGTGTCAGGCCCCGAATAATGTCGCCGAACGGCACTGAGCGGGGCATGAGGTAGTTCTCGTGGGAACCGTAGGAGACGGATTTGTTGTCTGTGTTGTTTTTGTAGAGGTTGATGGGCGGCAGGTCACGGTCCGCCGCTACCTTCCTCACCGTTGCCAGGGCTACGAGGTCTCCGGCCGCGTCCCAAATCACCGCGTCCCGCGGGTTGGTCACTTCCGGGCTGGAGTACTCGGGGTGGGCGTGGTCGACGTAGAGCCTCGCACCGTTGCCGAGGACCATGTTCATCAGGAGCGTGCCGGTCTCATCGGCACCGTCGGCCTCAAGTTCCTGGCGACCGTAGGCAAGCGCGACGGCTTCCGCATCCAGGACCGGGGGCTGGTCCGTCAGTTGGCTGGGATCGGCGGCACTGCGTTCCAAGGTCCACCCGCGGGCATCGTGCAGCGGCTCCTCATCCGTGTAGTCCCACCGCGTCTCGGCTCCCCCGGCAGCCCTCTGCCGAGTCACCTGGGCGTAGGCCTGGATGATACGGGCGGACATCATGGTGGCGTTGGCCGTCGGGGCGGATGGGGCGTGGATGCCGTATTCCGTCTCGGATCCCATGACCCTCATGGCGCCGCCGGCAGGCAGGGCCTCCGTAGCGGCGCCGTCCGGACGGGCCGTCACAGGTACTGGCCGGTGTTGGGAGTCGTTTCAATCGACTTCCCGGGCTCCTGGCCGGCCTTGCCCTGGACAATGGTTCGGATGTAAGTGATTCGTTCGCCCTTCTTGCCGGAGATGCGTGCCCAATCGTCCGGGTTGGTGGTGTTTGGCATGTCCTCATGCTCACGGAATTCATCAACCACCGCACGCAGCAGGTGGTCGATGCGAATGCCCTTTTGGTTGGTCAACAGGAGATCCTTGATGGCGTACTTCTTGGCCCGGTCCACCACGTTCTGGACCACTGCACCCGAGTTAAAGTCCTTGAAGTAAAGCATCTCGGTGTCGCCGTTCGCGTAGGTGACTTCGAGATATTCATTGGACTTCTCAGTCGAGTACATGGCCTCCACCGTGCGCTGGATCATGGCATCCACAGTCGCCTGAACATCGCCTCCGTATTCGGCGAGGTCGGAGGGATGGAACGGCAGGTCCGTGGTGATGTACTTGCCAAAAATATCCGCCGCGGCCTCGGCGTCCGGACGCTGGATCTTGACCTTTACGTCAAGCCGGCCCGGCCGCAGGATGGCAGGATCAATCATGTCCTCGCGGTTGGAGGCGCCGATCACGATCACGTTGTCCAGCCGTTCGACGCCGTCGATCTCGCTCAGCAACTGCGGAACGATGGTGGTTTCGACGTCGGACGAGACGCCCGTGCCGCGGGTGCGGAAGAGCGAGTCCATCTCGTCGAAAAAGACCACCACGGGGCTTCCATCTGAGGCCTTTTCCCGGGCCCTCGAGAAGATCAGCCGAATATGCCGTTCTGTTTCGCCAACGTACTTGTCCAGGAGCTCGGGCCCCTTGATATTCAGGAAGTAGCTCTTCAGGTCAACGTTTCCGGCGCGTTCCGCCGCCCGAGCCGCCAATGAATTTGCAACTGCTTTGGCAATGAGGGTCTTGCCGCAGCCGGGAGGTCCGTACAGGAGGATGCCCTTGGGGGCCTTTAGCCCATGTTCCCTGTACAGATCGGGGTGCAGGAACGGAAGTTCCACGGCGTCGCGAATCTGCTCGATCTGCGGTCCGAGGCCGCCAATGTCCTGGTAGGTGATGTCGGGGACCTCCTCGAGCACGAGGTTCTCAACCTCGGCACGCGGAACCTTTTCCAGTGCGTAACCGGTTCGCGAATCGATGGCAAGGGCGTCACCTACACGAAGCGACTGCTTCTGCAGGGCACCGGAGAGCCGGATAACCCGCTCTTCGTCCGCGCGTCCCACCACGAGGGCGCGATCGTTGCCCAGCATTTCCTTCAAGGTAACGAGTTCCCCGGCCCTCTCGTATCCAAGGCCGGCCACCACTAGCAGCGCTTCGTTTAGAAGGACTTCCTGGCCGACCGACAGCTGGCTGACGTTGACCAGGGGGCTCACGCCAACGCGCATCTTCCGGCCGGCGTTGAAGATGTCCACCGACTCCTCGGTGGCGGCCTGGCCGGAGTTTCCCGCCGTCGGCTGGCGACGAGGGTTGATCTGCAGGATCGTGCCGAAGCTGTAGGGCGGCTGGCCGTCCTGTTCCAGCGCGCCTTTGAGCCGCAGAATCTCCGCCTTCGCGGTTTCAAGCATGGCAACGAGCTTGTTGTTGTTCTGGGTTGCCGCGGCAAGCTGGCGGTCGATATGGCGCAGTTTGTCGCGCAGGATATTGATTTGCCGTTCGGCCACACTCAGCTCGGCATCGGCCTGTATTGGCTGGAGGGCAGCAGCGCTGCCCTCCACGTTGTGTCCACCTGCGGATGCCTGTTCCTCCGGGTTTGTCCGCCCGAAGTCGTTGCTCGACGTATCCACGATGCATCAGCCCCTTTCTGCGCTCCTATTAAGACGATAGCCCCGAAACGCTGTGTGCTGATGGTGACATCCGGAATCCAGACTAGTTTGTGACCTTAGGATCGTTTGTGACCGTGGGCTCGTCAACGACGTTCGTGCCCGCAATGGCGTCGCGGGCGGCGCGGCGAAGCTTCTTGTCGGACACGGCCCGCTCCCCCACAGCCCCGGGGGTCCAGGCATTCAGGTCCTCTTCGCTGAACTCCGTCTTGGAGGGCCGGCGCTTGACGGAGATCGCCGTGACGCCCTCGGCCAGGCGCCGGGTAACCAGCAGGAAACCTGTGTGCGCGACCATCCTGTGGTCAGGGCGGACCGCCAGGCCTTCCAGGTGCCAGCCCCGAACCAATGATTCCCACGCATCCGGCTCGGTGAAACGGCCGTCCGCCCGAATGGCCTCGGCAGTGCGGGAAAGCTGCGTTACAGTGGCCACGTAGTTGATCCAGACGCCGCCAGGGGCGAGCACTGTGGCTACGGCATCCAGGCACTCCCAAGGTGCCAGCATGTCCAGGACAACCCTGTCGACGGACCCCGGCTCCTCGCTCCGCACAACTTCCTCCTGGAAATCGCCGAGGGAGATCTTCCAGGCCGGATGGGGGCCGCCAAAAATGGTTTCTACGTTGCCGCGCGCAATGTCCGCAAACTCCTGGCGCCGTTCGAACGAGTGCAGGTAACCGGCGTCGCCCACCGCTCGGAGCAGCGAGATGGACAAGGCACCTGAGCCGACGCCCGCCTCAACCACGCGTGCCCCGGGAAAGATATCGGCCATGGTCACGATCTGGCCGGCATCCTTGGGGTAGACCACGGCCGCTCCGCGGGGCATCGACAGGACAAAGTCGGACAGCAAGGGGCGCAGCGTCTGGTACTGCTGGCCGATGTTGTTGGTGACGACGGAACCGTCCTGCTGACCGATGATGTCATCGTGGTTCAGGAAGCCGCGGTGTGTGTGGAATGCCCCGCCTTCCTCCAAAGTGATGGTGTTCATCCGGCCGCGCTCATCAGTGAGCTGCACCCGCTCGCCAACTCTGAAGGGGCCGCGACGCCTGGCGGCCCCCACCGGTTGCGCTGCCTGGGTGCCGATTTCGGCTTCGTTGGCGGCGGTCTCGCTGCTCATGGGACTTTCCTCAATCCTGTACGTGTTGGGCCGAAATCCGTGCCGCCTCTTGGCGGGCAGGACTCTGCCCGGAATATTTCACGACCGGCAGGTAACTCTACCGGCTGGGGCCCTAACGGCGCCCGTTTCGACGGGGATCCTTACCTGTAATGGCAGTCACTACGGCGGACTGCCTGAGCAGCCCCGTGACAACGCCTGCCTCGTCCACAACCGCGTATTCGCCGCCCTCAAGCTGGGCGAGGTACTGGATCAGTTCCTGGCCCTGCGAAGACTCCGGCACGTAAGCGCCAGGGTCGAGGGCATGCGAGACTGCCAGGACGGACGTGGTTTCGGCGGCCGTGGCGGGGACCTGGGAGGCTGCGTAGGGATCCACGACGCCCTGCGGCCGCCCATCGGGGCCGCACAGGATGACGGCGGGCGTCCCGGCAGGTGAGACTCGAAGGACGTCCGCAACAGTCGCCGTCCCGGCCAGCCCGACGGCGGGTTCGGCCAGGGCCGCGGCGCTGACCAGATGCAGGCGGCTGCGGAGATGGCCGTGTTGGATGGCCGCGGAAGCACCCATCCACAGGAAGCCGCACACGAGCACAGTAATGAGCATCAGGCTCACGTCCGGGCTTGCTCCTTGGAAGAGCGGCAGGACGACAAACCACAGGACAAGTGCAGCGACGATGACGCGTCCGGACCACCCGGCGGCAATGGTTCCCTTTTCCTGGCTGCCGGTTGCCTTCCAGACGGCCGATTCCACGAGTCGGCCGCCGTCCAGTGGCAGGCCGGGCAGGACGTTGAAGATTCCGATCACCAGGTTGGCCCACATGAGGATATTGGCCAGGATGTCCGCGACTCCTGAGAATGCGTTTGCCGAAACCAGTAGCCAAGTGATGCCAGCCAGCACGAAATTGGCGGCAGGCCCGGCCATGGCCACCACCACTGAACGTCCGGGAGACGCCGTAAACGATTCGAACTGGGTGTGTCCACCCCAGAGATTAAGGACGATCTTCTGCGTGGGCCACTTGAAGGCCTTGGCGCTGAGGGCGTGCGCCAGCTCATGCACCAGGACCGATAGAGCCAACAGCACCGCGTAGGCGAAGGCTACGAAATAAGCGCCGACACCCAGCTGGGGATTCCGCACGAGCAGTGCCGGGCCGTAGACGATGACGATGAAGGCGGCAATCGCGAACCAGGAGTACGCGAGGAAGACGGGGATGCCGGCGATGCGCCCAAGCGGGATTCCTTCTTTCCTCCCAGGGCGCATGGCCGCCCTGCCTTCCGGGCCCGGCACTGCCACTTAGTTCGCTCCTTCGAGAAGACGGTTCTCGCGCCGGGCAATGGCCCGGGCGGCCACCAGGCGTTCGAGGTCCGCGACTGTCCTTCCGGACAGGGAGCTCCAGGTGCTTCGGCGGTTGTCTTGAGGCAGCGGGAGCTGGTGCGGAATGCCGACCGTCACGACCCCTGACGAGACGGCCGCCATCACACCGGGGAGCGAGTCCTCCAGTGCAACGCAGTGATCGATTCCCAGTTTCGGATCCGCAGCCTGGAGCCGTTCCACAGCAGTCAGGTATGCCTCGGGGTGGGGCTTCCCGTGGGTCACGGTGTCGCCGGTTACAAGGAACTCGAAGTAGGGCCGGGGCAGGCTGGCTACGACTTCGCGTGCCAGTGGGCCCTCCGACATTGTGACCAGGGCGCAGCGAATTCCAGCGTCCCGCAACTGGTCGAGAAGCTCGCGGGCTCCCGGCCTCCATGGCACTTCCTCGCGAATCCTGCTGATCACCTGTGCGCTGAGCGTGTCAATGATTTCCCTTGCCTCAAGGCGGACTCCGGCGTTCTGCAGGATCCCCGCCGAGTACGTGAGCGACTGGCCAACCAGGCGCATCGCCTGCTCGTGGGACCAGTGCCCTCCGTGGGCTTCAACCAGCCGATGTTCGGCGGCAATCCAATAGGGCTCGGTGTCCACCAGGGTCCCGTCCATGTCCCATAGCACGGCTTTCAACTGGGACGGTGATTCTGTGGCACGCATGGGTTCCAGTCTACGTGGAAGCATGAGTGCGCCCGGACGCACTACGCGCACGGCGAAGAAAGCCCCTGATAGCGGCTGATAGGCGGCAAGGAACAGTATCGGCGGCGGCAAATGTGCAGAACCTGCCCCTTAATGCGCTGCATCCAGAGCGATCTTAGACGTAGGGTGATTGGATGAACAGCATGGACGGAGCCCTCGACGGACAGGACAGCACGCAGGAACCGGAGCGCCTCCTGCAGCCGGTGCCCGAGGGGCAGCGGATCACCGTAATGCTTGCCGCTTTTGAAGGTTGGAACGATGCCGGCGAAGCCGCGAGCGATGCCCTGCAGTACCTGAACAAACTGTGGGACGGCAAGAAGGTCGCTTCGGTGGACGCCGATGAATACTACGACTTCCAGTTCACCAGGCCCACCGTGCGGCGCACTGCCTCCGGAGGCAGGAAAGTGAAGTGGCCATCCACCCGTGTCTACCGCGCCAGCGTCCCGGACTCCAACGTCGACGTCGTATTTGTGCTTGGCACTGAACCGTCCTACAAATGGCGGGCTTACACGGCGGAGCTGCTGGTCCACGCCGAGGCCCTCAAAGTGGACTACGTGGTGCTGGTGGGTGCGCTCCTGGCTGACGTGCCGCACAGCCGGCCCATCCCCGTGAGCACCACCACCGACGACGCCGGACTGCGTGAGCGCCTCAACCTGGAGTCCTCGCAGTACGAGGGTCCTGTGGGAATCGTTGGGGTGCTGGCCGAGGTAGCGCTGCTCGCGGGACTTCCTACGATTTCGCTCTGGGCTGCCGTTCCGCACTACGTCGCCCAGGCGCCGTCCCCAAAGGCGCAGCTGGCGATCCTGCACAAGATCGAGGACCTGCTGCAGCTCCCGTTCGACACGCACGCCCTGGCCGAAGAAGCCGAGGCATGGGAGCGGGGAGTCGACGAGCTGGCCACGGAGGATCCGGAAATCGCGGCGTACGTCCGGCAGCTTGAGGAGGCCAAGGATACGGCTGACCTTCCGGAGGCCACGGGCGAATCCATAGCCCGCGAGTTTGAGCGTTACCTCAAGCGGCGGGGCAAGGACAAGCCCTAGAGCTCCACGCCAAGGAGGGCATTGATGGCGTCGCCTGCAAGGGCGACGTCCGTCGCGCTGGTTGCCTGCACGCCCTCGAGGGCTGCGGCTGCCCATGCGTCGATGGCGTCGATCGCCCCGGGGGCGTTGAGGTCATTGGAGAGTTCGGTGCGCATGGCGGCAACAAGGCCTGCCGCCGATCCTTCAGGGGCGCGATCCACGGCCGCCCGCCACCTGGTGAGCCGTTCCTTCGCATCCGTGAAGCCTTGATCGGTCCAGGACCAGTCCGCGCGGTAATGGTTGGCCAGGATTGCGAGCCTGATGGCAGCCGGATCTTCGCCCGCGAAACGTAGTTCCGACACCAGGACGAGGTTGCCCTTGGACTTGCTCATCTTTTCGCCGTCGAGCCCCACCATGCCGGCGTGGGCGTAGTGGTGCGCCAGCGGCACCCCGGTCAGGGAATAGGCATGACCTGCTCCCATTTCATGATGGGGGAAAATCAGGTCAGAGCCCCCGCCCTGTACACAAAACGGAGCTGGAAGGTACTTCTGCGCGATGACTGTGCATTCAATGTGCCAGCCGGGTCGTCCGGGCCCGAGCGTGCCGCCCGGCCAGCTCGGTTCGCCGTCGCGGGCTACCCGCCACAGGAGGGGGTCCAGTGCCTGGCGCTTGCCGGCCCTGCCTGGGTCGCCGCCGCGCTCAGCGAACAGTTCCAGCATCTCGGCTTCGCCTAACCCGGAGATTTCGCCCAGGGACCAGGCGTCCGCCGCGTCGGAGCGCTTGCCGGCTGCTTCGACGTCGTAATAGACGTCTCCGTCCGGCTCGCCTCCGGTGCCGTCCACGCGGTACGCCAGGCCATCGGTGATCAGCTTTTCGACGGCGGGGACGATGTCCCCGATCGATTCGACGGCGCCCACGTACCGATCCGGGGCAAGGACATTGAGGGCTTCCATATCCGAACGGAAAAGTTCGATCTGGCTGGCTGCGAGGTCGCGCCAGTCGACCCCCGTAGCCGTGGCACGTTCCAGCAGCGGATCGTCCACGTCGGTGACGTTTTGAACGTACAAAACCTTCTGTCCGCTGTCACGCCATGCCCTGTTCAGCAGGTCGAAGGCGACGTAACTTGCCGCATGACCCATGTGCGTGGCGTCATAGGGAGTGATACCGCAGACATACATGGACTGCTCCGTACAGCGTTCAACATCCGTGACCATGCCACGGGCCGTATCGAACAATTTGATGCCAGGCATTGAGCCCCGAAGCTCAGGAACGGGGCGGGAGGTCCACGATTTCACAGCCCCAACACTAGCGCTAGGCGCTGATGACATTGAAACCGAGAAGCAGGTACAGGGCCATCCCCAACAGGATCCGGTACCAGACGAAGAGGCGATAGCTGCGCGTTGAGACGAACTTCAGGAACCATCCGATGATGACGTAACCGACGCCGAAAGCGATCGCCGTCGCAAGGGCCGTCTCCGGAAGACCGTAGGGGCCGCTGACGCCGTCCTTCGCTACCACCTTGTACAGCTGGTAAAGACCGCTGCCGAAAACGGCCGGGATTGCCAGCAGGAAGGAATAGCGTGCTGCGGCTTCCCGTGTGTAGCCCATGAGCAGTCCGGCGGTGATGGTTCCGCCGGAACGGGACACCCCGGGAATCAGGGCCATTGCCTGGGCCAAGCCGAAAAGCATGCCGTGCTTATAGCCGAGTTGCGTGAGGTCGCGCTGTTGCCGGCCTACGGCGTCGGCAACAGCGAGGATCAGTCCGAAGACAATCAGCATGGTCGCCACAAGCCACAGGCTGCGTAATACGGATTCGATCTGGTCCTGGAAAAGCAGGCCGAGGATGATGATCGGAAGGCTGCCAAGGATCACCAGCCACCCCATCCGTGCGTCGGGGTCATTCCGTGGCACCCTTCCCCGGAGTGCACCGAACCACGCCCTGAAGATGCGTACGAGGTCCCGCCAGAAGAAAACGATGACCGCGGTTTCGGTGCCCAACTGGGTGATGGCCGTGAATGCAGCGCCTGGATCTGCTGCGTTGGGCAGGAAAGAGCCGATAATGCGCAAGTGTGCGCTCGAGGAGATTGGCAGGAATTCGGTCAGGCCCTGTACCAGTCCAAGGAAGGCAGCTTCAATCCAGTTCACGTGAATAGACCATACGTCATGAACCCTGAGAACTGCCCGTAAGCTAGCAGCTATGCAGCAGCGTTACGTGGGGAACAGTGGGTTCCGAGTGTCCGCCTTGTCCCTCGGCACCATGACATGGGGCCAACAAAGCGATGAGCACGACGCCGCCGAGCTGCTGCGCATGTTCCTTGATGCAGGAGGCACCCTCGTAGACTCGGCCGGTTCCTATGCGGACGGCCAGGCGGAGGCCCTGCTTGGCTCCATGTTGGGCGATGTGGTTTCCCGTTCGGAGCTGGTTATCTCCACGAAAGCCGGTTTGTCCACGCTTGACGGGCGGCGAAGCATCAATGCATCCCGCGGCGCCATGCTCTCCGGCCTCGATGCGAGTCTGGCACGCCTTGGCACTGACCATGTGGACATTTGGTTTGCCCATGCCTGGGACGGCAACGTTCCGCTAGAGGAAACGCTCTCCGCCTTGGAGCTGGCTGTTCGCAGCGGCCGTGCGCGCTACGTGGGGATATCGAACTACAACGGCTGGCAAACGGCCAAGGCCGCCGCGATGGCAGGCTTCACTTTGGTGGCGAACCAGTCCGAGTATTCGCTCCTCAAGCGCAAGCCGGAGGAGGAGCTAATCCCCGCAATCGAAGACGCGGGCCTGGGCCTCATGGCCTGGGCGCCCTTGGGGCGCGGGGTGCTCAGCGGCAAATACCGGGGCCAGATTCCGGCCGATTCCAGGGCTGCACAAGGCCCATTCAGCGGCTACGTGGAGCCGTACCTAGAGGCCCGCTCCACGCGCATCGTCGAGGCTGTGGCCATGGCAGCGAGGGGCCTCGGCCGCTCCGCTCCGGATGTCGCACTCAGTTGGCTGCTGTCCCGGCCGGGCGTCTCGACGGCGGTAGTCGGTCCCAGGAACGCCGTCCAACTCAAGGAACTGCTGGACGCACAACTGGCCCCTGTTCCGGCGGAAATTGCCCGGGCCCTGGAGGATGTCTCCGCCCCTTAGGCGAAACCTCCAGGCTGGCTGCCATCGACTGATGCCGGGCTGGCTACCGATTTTGTCCGGCTACTGATTTTGGTCGAGGATTTCGAGGTCTTCCTCGTCGTCGAGGACTTCCTCCTCGTCTTCATCCTCGTCGTCGAACACCTGTAGCGGAGTCACTTCCTGATAGGACTCGTAGAGCGCGTCCTCGTAGACCTCGAAAGCATCGGCGACGGCGAAGAAGGCGGCTTCCACAGCTGGATCACCCTCGCCTCGACGGGCAGAAGCAGCAATCAGATGCTCTTCCAAGGCGGCGGTCAAAGACTGAAGCGCGACACGCGGATCGATGCTCATGACTTCACGTTAGCCGGAAAAGGGCGAAAATGGAGAGCAATGAAGGAACAATTTCTGAGCAGTTCGGTAGAGCGCGAACGGGACTATGAGAGGCAGTACGAGTACCTCGTACTGACGGTCGGTCCTGATGATTCCTTGCCCGAGGCACGCCGCCGACTTGTTGAACATTCCGAGTACGGCAAGTGGGAACTGGAACGCAGCAGGCTCTATATGGGGGGCGGACGGCGTTTCTGGCTGCGTCGTCGCATCATCTCCGTGCAGCGAACGGCCTAGCAGTCAACCGGCGAGGGTTCACCCCTCAAGAGGACCCAGCCACGCATTTGCCACAGTATTGTGCGCCGATTCATCGTCCGAGGGGTGGAACATTCCGGCCAATACGTCCCGGTAGAGCCGCTCCAGCTCCGAACCCCTGAAATAACTGGACCCCCCTGCCACGCGGATAGCGAGGTCCACCACTGTGCGGGCCGTCTCCGTGGCATGCACCTTAAGCGCCACAAGTTTGGCAAACCACTGGCCTCCGTGCTCCACCAGGGCATCAACGTCACCCGCCACTTGGGCCACATGCGGATACAGCCCCTCCATTGCGATGGCCGCCTCGGCCACCTTCCAGCGAATATCGGGATCCTTCGCATAGCTCCGCCCGCCATTCTTCAAGGACGTCCTCTTGCCGGCAGCTTCGGCTGCCAGCTCGAGGGCGCGTTCGCCTATGCCCGTGTAAACGGCTGCCAGGAGCGTCTCGAAGCAGGCGAAGATGGCAAAGATGAGGGGGTCGGCATTGGGACCTACAGGCAGGGTGCGGAAAATACGATCCGCAGGCACCACTGCCCCCTCCAAAACCGTGGTGTTGGACTGGCTGGCGCGCATGCCGAGGGCGTCCCAGTCCTCCAGGATGGTGTAGCCGGGGGTCTCCCGCGTGATGAAGCCGTGGACGAGCTCTCCGGCCCCGTCGTTGGCCTGCGGGTCCTTGCCGAAGATGCCCAGGCGGGTCCAGGCGGGTGAAAGACTCGTGAAGATCTTTCGACCCGTGAAGCGGTAGCTTCCGTCCCCTAGCGGTTCGGCCGTGGTGAGGGAGTCGAACAGCACGGAGTCATTGCCGGCCTCCGAGTTGCCGAACGCAAAGAGCTCTCCGCGCCCCGCCTCCTTGAGGACAAGGTCCAGGGAGTCGTCCCCGCGCTCGGCCAGGACGTGCGCAACGCCTGTCCAAACCAAGTGCATATTGACGGCAAGTGCCGTGGCGGGGGCCGCCGTTGCCAGCCGCCGTTGGAGGCCAGCCACCGCTTCCAGCCCAAGCCCCATTCCGCCGTCGGACTCTGGAACGAACAGCCCGAGGTACCCGGCCTCCCGCAACTCCTCGAGGTCTTCGTAGAAGAACGCATTGTCCCGGTCATAGCCGGCAGCACGGCTTCGAAACCGGGCCAGCAGGCCGTCCGGGAGGACTGAAGCCTCGTTCATGACGGTGTTCCTAGTAGTTGCTGATCAGCCTGTTGAGTACCCGTGCCCCGAATTTCAGGGAGTCGGCCGGGACCCGCTCGTCAACGCCGTGGAACATGCCTGTGAAGTCCAGCTCCGCCGGGAGCATCAGCGGGGCGAAGCCGTACCCCGTGATGCCAAGCCTGCTAAGCGACTTGTTGTCCGTGCCGCCGGAGAGCGTGTATGGAAGGACCTTTGCCCCGGGGTCTTCAGCATGCAGGGCATCGATCATTGAATCCACAAGGTTTCCGGCGAACGGCACCTCCAGGGATACGTCGTTATGTACCGAGCTGATTTCGACGCCGGCACCGGCCAGTTCCTTCACGATCTCCAGGACGTGCTGTTCCTGGCCGGGAAGGGTGCGGCAGTCGATGAGGGCCTCGGCCGACTCCGGAATGACGTTGTGCTTGTAGCCGCCGCGCAGGAGGGTGGGGTTGGTGGTGTTCTGCAGGGTTGCGCCAACGAATCGTGCCACGGTTCCAAGTTCCTTCAGGAGCTTGTCCGGGTCCTCGGGATCGAATTCGACGCCGGTCAGTTCGCTGACCCCGTCAAGGAACTGCCGGGTGGTCGGCGTCAGTTCGATCGGCCAATCGTAGGCGCCGATCCTGGCTACAGCCGCGGCGAGCCGCGTCACCGCATTGTCGGTGCTGATCTGCGAACCGTGCCCGGCACGGCCATGCGCAACGAGACGCAGCCAGTTCAGTCCCTTTTCCGCCGTCTGCAGCAAATAGGTGCGCTGTCCGCCGATGGTCGCGGAGAAACCGCCAACCTCGGAAATGGCCTCGGTAGCGCCGTCGAAAAGCTCAGGTCGATGATCGACGGCGTAGCGGGCACCAAAGGTTCCGCCCGCCTCCTCGTCGGCGAAGAACGCGAAGATGATGTCTCGCCTCGGCTTCCGTCCCGTCCGGGCAAAGTTCCGCAGGACGGAGAGGATCATGGCGTCCATGTCCTTCATGTCCACCGCTCCCCTGCCCCAGATGAGCCCGTCCTTCAGCTCTCCACCGAAGGGGTCAACGGACCACTGCTCCTTCAAGGCGGGCACGACGTCCAGATGGCCGTGCACTATCAGCGCGCTTGCGCTCGGGTCTTCGCCCTCGAGGCGTGTGACAACGCTGGCGCGTCCAGGAGCCGATTCGAACACTTCCACATCGAGGCCAACCTCGCTGATCAGACCGGCAGTGTATTCGGCTGCCTTGCGCTCGCCGGGGCCTGAGCCGTCGCCAAAGTTGGACGTGTCGATCTGGATCAGTTCCTGGCAGATCCGGACAACTTCGTCTTCAGGGCGGACATCAGACATCGCTTGGCTCCTCGGTTGGCTGGACTGCAGCTCCCTTGGGAACTGCTCGACGCCGTAGATGGGATCGGCTGCCGGTCGGCATTTCATCAGCCTACCCACCACTCCATCGATCCGTGCCGACGTGTCCCATTCCTTAATTGGAGTTTGCTGGAAAGGCATAGGAAAAGGGCCCTGACCAGCCCCGATTTTTTCCTTTCCCGATCTTCGTGTTAGAGTTTTTCTCGCTGCTTCGGAGGAAAGAGAAGCGCTGAGAGGCGCAAAACGAAGGCTCCGAACACCACCGGCGCGGGTGGCGGAATGGCAGACGCGCTAGCTTGAGGTGCTAGTCCTCGAAAGGGGGTGGGGGTTCAAGTCCCCCTCCGCGCACATGGGAAAACCCCGGAAAATCATTGATTTTCCGGGGTTTTTTGTGCCTGCCGGTCGTAACAATCGCGTCCGCGTAGTCCGATGCAACCAGCAACGTTGCACAATTGTCAGCGGGCCGGCAGAGCCGCCGGTCCCTTCCGGTATGCAGCAGCAGAATGGCCGGCAGCCGGACCGGTTACGGGAACAATATGAACAACGAATACAACCTGACAGACGGATCGCCGCGTTACGGAGCACGTTCCGACGACCACTCCTCTCCCCCGACGCCGGGTGATGCATTGCGCGTCGAGGAAACGCCTGAAGCCGCTGCCCGGCTGGGATTGGATCACTTGGCGGCAGCCATCGACCGCCGCCTCACCAGTTTCTGGGCGGACCGGGAGAACCCTCTTGTGGTGCAACTGAGGAAGGCGTATCCGGAGGAGCTCGCAGCGGCCCGAGCCCTGGTCAAATTGCACCTGGGGTCACAACGCCAGTGGCGAATCAAGGCACAGGCCGTCCGAGACAAGCACCTGGCAGAGACCATGCGACGGCGCCGCGCCTCAGGCAGCGCCCTGGAGATCATGTTCCTGCGCCTTGGCCTCATCATCGCCCTGATCGCTCCGCCCGTTTACGTTGTGGCGACCAGTAGGGATGACATTCTGAAGCTCGTCCTCACAGGGGCGGTGTGTATGGCGGCCGCTTACCTGGGCGGCCACTTCATCACCATCCGCTCCAGAATCCCGGTAACGCCGAACATCTATGGTCCTTGGTTGAGGGAGCTGCGTGAGGACGTCGTCAACGCGACGCTGGTCGCGATCCTGCAGAACAAGGGAGCGGCTATCGAGCCGGCGACGGCGGCTGCCGGGCGCCGCGGCTGGGACAGCATTGCGTCTGCAGCCAGGGCAGTCGAGGCGCTCCAGGGCTGACCGGCCGCCCGGCCCGTTTGCTAGGCCAGGCGGCTGCGGACGATCTCGCTGACTGCCTTCCCATCGAAGCGTCCGGCAACTTCAGCGGTAACGGGTTTCATCACGGCACCCATCTGGCGCATCGTGAGTTCCATGCCGTCAGCCTTCAAGCCAGCGATGGTCTCGTCAACGATCGCTTCGACTTCGGCGGCCGTCAAGGCCTTGGGCAAGTACGCCTCGATGACTTCAGCCTCAGCGATCTCCGCCGCAGCGCGCGCGTCCTCGCCAGCTTCGGCGTAGATGCCTGCGGTATCCCTGCGCTTGGCAGCTTCCTTCTGCAGCAGGGCCGTGACCTGGGTATCGTCCAACTCGACGGGCGTCTTGCCGGACTTCTCGCGTGTCTCGATCTCACCCAGCACGTTGCGCA
This sequence comes from Arthrobacter sp. ISL-30, assembly GCF_018613855.1. Taxonomy (GTDB): domain Bacteria; phylum Actinomycetota; class Actinomycetes; order Actinomycetales; family Micrococcaceae; genus Arthrobacter. Next base: position 4,903 of record NZ_JAGGPK010000038.1, on the reverse strand, counting down.
CAGTGGTCAGCGCTGTCCGGTTTCCGGCTTTCATGTGGACGATCACATCCGCATGCAGTCGCTCCTTCAAAGTGGTCATGGCGCTCCTCAGTTTGTCCTTTCCAGCAACATTAGCGCCGAGACGCTCACTTCGGATGCGACGATATGTCGATGATGCCCCTCAGCGAGATCCGACGAATCAAGGAATCCGTGGATGCGGACTGGCGTTCGAAAATCGCCGACGACGTCGGACGTGCATGGAATCTTGATCCCGGCAGCCCCCGATGGTGGAGGTCGAGCGCCAGCCACGTCTTCGTGATCCCCGGGGCCCCACGTCGCTTTCTTCGCTTCGTGCCTGCTGATACAGAAACAGCGCTGCGGTTCCGGCGCGGAGCACAACTTGCCAGCGACTTTCCCCATGTCCGCGGCCTCTGGGTCGCTCGTCCTCTGCCCTCCAAGTCTGGCGACTGCGTGCCAACGGTAACCACGTCGTTCGGCCCCATGTCGGCGATGCTCGTTGAAGAGGCCCCGGGCATCACCCTCGACGCACCGTCGCTCACGCCGCAACATGCCCGAGAGTGGGGCCAGGCGCTTGCCCTTTTTACGCAGCTGCTCCCCGCACTGATGGCTTTGAATCTGACCTTCCCTCCGATAGCGGAAAGCCGGCTGAACCGCTCGCACTCCTTCATAAGCTGCTCCCTGCTTTTGCAAGACCCGCGCACACACACGTGACAATGCACGGTGATTTCGAACTCGACAATCTCCGCTTCTCCAATGAAGGCGTGGCGATATTCGACTTCGACGAAACAGGCTACGGCACGGCTGCTTCCGACGTCGCACGTGCGACTCGTGCCCTACATGGCGAGGAGGGGGCTGACCTCCAACCTACGCTCTACGGTGAGTTCCTCAACGGATACCGCTCTGAGCGGGAGTTCACTGAAGAAGAGGAAGCTTCGGTGGAAGCCTACTTGCTGGATCACTCCGCTCGGCGCGCCCTAGATAGTTCGATCCTTGACGAGGGTCATCGTCCCTCCGATCCGCTGTGGCAGCGGGAACTCCACGACGAAATCCTCGCAGCGAACCACTGGCACCGTGGAAAAGTAGTAGCCGCTATTCGTGAACTAGGACATGACCCGGCCCCGTTTGAGCCGCGGACCTATTAGTCGCAGTCCTTCAAGATTCCTGCGATCGCATCGTGCTCGGGCTGCGTGACCCAGAGTTTGTACTTGGCCTTGACTGTGACCTGGCGGGCGACATATTCGCAACGGAACGCCTTGTTGGAGGGCAGCCATGTGGCGGCATCTTTATCGGACTTGGCCATGTTCGCGGGACCGTCGGCGGCCATGAGGTTCAGCGGATCGTTGGCAAACTGCTTCCGCTGCTCTTCGCCGATCTGCTGAGCACCGGTCTGCCAGGCCAGGCTGAGAGGGATGATGTGGTCGATCTGCACGGCGGAGCTCGTTTCGGTTCCGCGGACGAACTGAATGGTCTTGCCTGTGTACTTGTCGGCCAGCGTGCCGGTTGCGACGACGCAGTTGTGCGTGCCCGGCTTGAATGTCTCGTCCGTCAGGTCACGGGCGAGGATGTCGTTGCGGGTATCACAGCCGTTGTGGTCGATGTCCGTCCAAGCGGCGCTGAACTGTTCTCGGCTATAGCCGGTTTTCGGTGCACGGCCCTTGACAGGGATAGTGGCCAGCTGCGCCAACGATGCCTGCACGTCGACGCCGGAGGCTTGGCTTGTCTGTCCGGAGGTGACAGCCGTCGTGGGCAGCGTCATGGCCTGGGCGGCGGCGTCGCATCCGGCAAGTCCACCAGCAAGAAGCAAAGCGGCGAGGGAGGTCAGGGTCCTGGTGGCTGCGGTGCGTGTGATCGTCATGTCCTTCATGTCTACGGCGGCACCGTACAGGCTATCCGGAGATCGGGTGGCAGGCTGGAATCGCCACACGCAGGAAAATGAGAAAATGAGAAAATGAGATAACTGCTACGAAATGGGTCGGCCGTGATGGAGGGAACGGGTGGCGCCGCGTCGATCTCCCGGCAAGAATAAGCCTCATGCAGCTCCCGATCATGCCCCCTATTGCACCCATGCTGGCCAAGCCGGTGAACACTATCCCGGATGGTGCGATGAGCTATGAGCCCAAATGGGACGGGTTCCGGTCCATCATCTTCCGCGACGGGGACGACATCGAAATCGGGAGCCGGAATGAAAAACCCATGAACCGCTACTTCCCCGAACTGATCGAGGCGCTCAAAGCCACTGTGCCGGAACGTTGCGTTCTCGACGGCGAGATCGTGCTGGTGGGCGCATCCGGGGACCGCCTCGACTTCGAGGCGCTGCAGCAACGGATCCATCCCGCGGCCAGTCGGGTCAGACTGCTGGCCGAACAGACGCCGGCGAAATTCGTGGCATTTGATCTGCTGGCGCTCAATGATGAGGACTTGACGGGGAGGCCGTTCGCGGAGCGTCGCAGCGCCCTGGAGAAGGCGCTGGCCAACGCGGACGCCCCCATCCACCTCACGGCCACGACCCGGGACAAGGGAACCGCTGAACAGTGGTTCAACCAGTTCGAAGGCGCCGGCCTTGATGGCATCCTGGCCAAGCCACTGGATGGCACCTACCAGCCGGACAAACGGGTGATGTTCAAAATCAAACACCAGCGCACAGCTGACTGCGTCGTCGCCGGGTACCGCTTGCACAAGAGCGGCGATGATCGGATCGGTTCCCTGCTGCTAGGCCTTTATACCGACGACGGTCGGCTGGCGAGTGTGGGTGTGGTAGGCGCCTTTCCGATGCAGCGTCGGAAGGAACTGTTCGAGGAACTCCAGCCACTCGTGACCAGCTTCGACGGGCATCCATGGGCCTGGGCCAAACAGGAGGAAGGCAGCAGGACACCGCGGAACGCCGAGGGCAGCCGCTGGAGCGCCGGCAAAGATCTTTCCTTCACGCCACTGCGGCCCGAGCGCGTCGTTGAGGTGGCTTATGACCATATGGAAGGAGAACGGTTCAGGCACACTGCCCAGTTTGTACGCTGGCGCCCGGACCGGGATCCGGAATCGTGCACCTACGAGCAGTTGGAAGAGCCCGTGAAGTTTGATCTCGCAGCTGTCCTGGATAACGGAAACCTAAACAAACGGCCGGAGTGAGCCGAGCCTGGCTTGTCCATGCCTCGGCGCTCGCTGAATTCTCGACAAAACCTAGGACGAAACCGACATAACCTCCGACTATCCTTGAGCATGGTGGGCCACTCTTTATTCAAGCTCAAAAGGCAGGAAGATCTGCCGGCGAAGAGAGCACCAAGGCTGCAAGGAAGCAGGAGCCATGAAGACAGCAACAGCTCTGGACGAGATCACCGCCATCAACGGCGTCATCACTGACCACCGTCCCGTTGACTTCCACGCCTTGGGGCTCGCCGGCTGCATCGACAGGCTGACTGCTCCCCTGCGACTTGACGGAACCGGGGTGCACTGGGAGACGCCGCACCATAGCATTGAGATCTCGGCGCGCTCGGCCTCGCTGCTCTACCAGGCGGCCCAGGAGGCCCTCAGCAACACGTACAAGCATGCGCACGCGCAGGATGCCACCATCCGGCTCGCGGCGGTCTATCACGGAATCAGGCTGGCGATCACAGACAACGGCTCCGGCTTTGACAGCCAGGCTCCCCGCACTCGTGGGGACCACGGCTTTGGCCTCCGCCTCATGTCCATCGCCGTGCATGAAGCAGGTGGCACCCTCTCGATTGAAACCGCCCCCGGCGAAGGCACGGCCTTAATCGTCACCCTGCCGCTGGACTAAGCGCCGCCCGCTCCTGTTCCAGTGCACCACGCGGATTTCTGACACGCATCCGCGGCCCACACCCGGCAGAATATAGCTATGGCTGCGATCATTCTCGGGTGGAACCCTGATCGGTGGAATGACGGTGATTACACCGCCGCAGTTGCCCAATGCCAGGATGCCGGCCAGGTGCTGGACAATTGGGCAGTTGACCGCCACCTGAGCATTGTGCCAGGCATGGAGTCCTGGATCTTCCTGCAGGCAACCCCTGGTCAAGGACTGCTCGGCCACGGCATTGTCATTTCGGAGCCAATCGCTCCCCCGCATTCTTCAGCGGAGGCCCAGCCAAAGGCCCAAATCAGGATCTCCTTCGATGCCTTGCATCCACTGGGCAATCAGGTTCCACCGGCCATTCTCGAGGCCGTAGTCCCCGGCGTGCCCTGGGAACACATCTCGAGCTCCGGGACCATGGTCGATCCCGTGGACGAGCCACGAATCCGCAGTGTTTGGCGCGAGTTTGGTCCGGAGAGTGTCGGTGAGCCAACCCAGCAGGTTCCGGGCACGTACCCGCCGGATGCCGTCAGCCGCGTTGACGTCATCCGTTACGAACGCAGCCCGGAGGCTCGCAGGGCGTGCATCGCATTCCATGGAACGCGTTGCGCTGCATGTGGCTTCTCCTTTGAGGTGGCGTATGGCGAGATCGGCAGGGATTTCATCCACGTGCATCACCTCGTCCCTGTTTCCCAGCTCGGCAAGGAATATCAGCTGGACCCGACCACAGACCTGGTGCCCCTCTGCGCGAACTGCCATGCGATGGCCCATCTGGGTGTGAGCACGCCGCGGACGGTGGCGGAACTGCGTCGAATCGTAGACACGGCGGGATTCCTCAGTGGACAGACTGTGGACCCTAGAACACTGGATGCCGAGCGGGATGCGCAGCGAATCCTCGATCAGCGCGACTAGCGACCCGCTCAGTCCGCCTGGCAGGGGTCCCGGAATTCCTCGCGTAGTCTTGAGCCTTTTCAGAGTTGACTCTTGATTTTGCCCTGTAACTATTTCTCTATGGCTCCACGGCCGGCCGGGCAACTTCCCCCCGAGACCCCGGCCGGCTGTGTCAGCCTGACGATGAGGGTCCTAGTACTACAGTCGCGG
>NZ_JAGGPK010000037.1 GCF_018613855.1 Arthrobacter sp. ISL-30 | reverse complement strand
GAAGCCTGCGGAAAGACCTGGGTGCGCTGTGGCGGGAACCTCAGCCCGCACCTCGTTGTCCTTGCCATAGAGCCAGTCGGTGTAATGGACGTCAGAGTCGCGGCGCGCCTTGAACAGCATGTTCCGCAGGACCCTGCCCACTCCCGACACGTGCCAGGATTCGCCCCAAACACGGGCGGTGCGCTGCACCGTGGCCGTCCGGGGCGCGCGGATGGCGTTGAAGCTGCGCATCACGCCGTCCCAGGCGTCGGCGTCGATCCCGTTGTCCGTAAAGACAGTGCCGCGGCTGAGCTCCTGCAGGGCGGCCGCGTCCTCGAGGGCCTGGCAGGCGCCTTGGGCGAGGTACTGCAGCATGGGGTGGGCGGCGTCGCCGACGAGGAGGAGCCGGCCGTCCACCCAGTTCTCGATCGGGTTGCGGTCGTACATAGGCCAGCGGATTCCGCGCCAAAGGTTCTGCAGCGCGTTACGGACCTCGGGTACACAGTCCCGGTAGGCCTCCTCGAGCTCGTCCACCCCTCCGTACTGTTCCTCGCCCCGCGCGAACGAGGGCGACTTGAAGACCGCAACGGTGTTGAGCAGTTCGCCCTTGCGCAAGGGGTACTGGACCAGGTGGCAGTCGGGGCCGAGCCAGACGACGACGTCGTTCAGGTCCGAAGCGTTGGGAACCTCCGCTGCGGGGACAGTGCCACGGTAGGCGACGTAGTGCGAGCCGACGGGTTCGTCGTCGGACACGGCCTCGCGCAGGGCGGACTTCAGGCCGTCGGCGCCTACCACGAGGCCCGCCTCATAGACGCTGCCGTCCACGGCAATGGCTCGCCCGGCACCGCCGTCGGTCTCCACACGATCAACGGTGACGTCGTTGAGGAGCGTGACGCCGGCGTCGCGCGCGGCCTCCAGCAGCACCCGGTGCAGGTCGCTGCGGTGGATCACAATGTACGGGGCCCCATAGCGCTCCTCAAAGGCGCCGCCCAGCTCCTGGCGGGTGAGCTCCTCTCCGGACACGGCGTCGCGGAAGACCAGGTGATCCGGCATGACGCCGATTTCCTTGACCTTTTCCAGGAGCCCCCATTTGGCCAGGAGGCGGGTGGCGTTGGGGGCAAGCTGCAGCCCGGCTCCCACCTCGCCGAATTCCGGGGCGCGCTCCACGAGGGTGACGTCGGCTCCGTTCTCCTTCAAGCCGAAGGCGGCTGCCAGGCCTGCCATTCCACCGCCGATGACGAGGACGTCCGAGGACTTGTGTGCGTTGTTCGTGGTCATATCAATTCCCAATGGTGTTGATGGTTGTTGAGGATTCCTGGCGGGCCAGTTGGCCGCGCTGATACCGGGAGGCGACCAGGGCCAGGAGGATTGCTGCGACCGCCGCCGCCCCGGCGAAGGCAAGGAAGTTGGAGCCGACCCCGAGCCCGACGGCCAGGAGCAGGCCGCCCACCTGCGGGGCGATGACGGCGCCGATGCGCCCTACGCCGAGCGCCCAGCCCAGGGCCGTGCCGCGCAAGTGGCCCGGATAGTGCGAGGCAACGGCGGCGATGATTAGGCACTGCGTGCCGTGGGTTCCGACGCCGGCCAGTACGAGCATCGCGTAGACGACGCCGACCGGCGGCCCGGAGATGATGACGGCCAGGGCGACGGCGGCGACGGCGGCTGCCGCCGTACCGGTGCGGATAGCGCCGAAGCGATCGCCCGCCCACGCCGTGATGATGGAGCCCGCGATGGCTCCGAGGTTCAAGGCGACGGCAAAGGTCAGGGCGGAACCGAGGTTGTAGCCTGCCAGTTGCATGAGGTTGGGCAGCCAGGTGCCCAGGCCGTACCAGGCGAACAAGGTAGCCAGGGTTGCCAGGGCGAACAGGATGCTCGCCCCAAGATACGGTGCCCGCAACAGCGACCCGAAGCCGGGGCGTTCCCCGGCCTTGGCCGCGGCTTTGGTTTCCGGGAGGAACTTCAGGCCCAGGGGAACCACCACGATCAGGGCGATGATGGCCACCAGGAACATGGCCTGCCAGCCGAACGCGGGGATCATGGGGATGCCCACGAGGGCTGCAATGGTTCCGCCAAGGGGCACTCCGGACATCATGAGGGTGGCCACCGTGGACCTCCAGCGCTCAGGGACGAGTTCCGCTGCCAGTGCGTTGGCTGACGGCACCAGCCCGCCCAGGCCGATTCCGGCCAGCAGGCGGAGGATGCCGAAGATGGCGGCGTTGGGCGAGAAAGCGCATAACACCGTGAAGACGGAGAAGACGATGGCGCAACCAAGGATCGTGCGCCGGCGTCCCCAGGAGTCGGCCATGCGTCCGGCGAAGACGGCGCCGATCATCATGCCGGCGAAGGCGAGGGAACCTACCGTTCCGGCGGTTGCCTTGCTCAGCCCCCAGCCGGCGTCGTTGATGAGGGAGGACTGCACCGTTCCATAGACGATGAGGTCGTAGCCGTCGAAGACGACCAGGAGCCAGCAGACCAGAACGGCCATGGTTGAACGCGACGAGAATCGGGAGAGGGGCGATCGCTGCCGGCTGGTGCTGCCCGAGGGCGGCGCTGCATCGAGCGGCTGAACGGCGTCCGCTTTGACGCCAGCTGTGGAAGGACTCATGCATTCGAGAGTGGCTTGTGCCACAGGATCCAAACAATAGAATTCTGCTATGCAGAATCCTCGTTTGCAGAAGAAACCTCCCTATCCGATCGAGGCAGTGGATAACGCCCTGCAGCTGCTGCAGCTCCTGCGCGACGACGGCAGCGTGCGACTCAAGGATGCCGCAGCGGAACTGGGAGTTGCCCCGTCCACCGCCCACCGGCTCCTTGCGATGCTCATCTACAGGGGTTTCGCCATCCAGGACGAGTCGAAAAGGTATCTGCCCGGGCCGGCCATGGGCGTCGGGCCTGCCGGGCTGAACTGGACACGCCTCCTGCGGACCCTCGCACAGCCGCACCTGGAGCTGCTCTCCGAGCGGCTGAACGAGACCGTCAACCTCATGGTGCGGGTGGGAACCAAGGTCCGCTTCCTGAGCACAGTGGAAAGCGCCAACATCTTGCGCGTGGGCGACCGACAGGGCACCGTCCTGCCTGCCCATACGGCCTCGGGAGGCAAGGCAATGCTGGCGGAACTGGAGGAGGCCATGCTGGAGCAGTTGTTCCTGGGCAACAACGCCGCTATTGGCGGCGACAGCATTTCAGAGCGGGAGTATGCTGCGCTGCTTCGGGAGCTTGAAAGCGTGCGGGCCAACGGCTTCGCAGCAAACGTCGAGGGCACGGAAGAGGGCATCTCCGCCGTCGGAATGGCCCTGCACAACCTTCATGGCGCTGTGGTGGGAGCCGTGAGCGTGGCGATTCCATCGTCGCGCTTTTCGAAGGTCTTCGAGGCGGGACTTGTTCCGCAGGTGCGGGAGACGGTCCGGCAGCTCGAAATCGATATAGCTGCCAACCCCGTGGAGCGTGTCGCTGAGTGAGTCCGCCGTGGGTTGAGTCCGTCGGACAGCAGCCCTTCGCCAGAAGATTCTGCTGAGCAGAATAATCTAACGGTCTGCGGCTATGCCTCCCTAGTGTGGAGATCAATAACGTTGGCACCCGTAACGAGGAGGTTCCCGTGTCTACATCGGCAGAAACCGAAGCACAGCTTGAAGAGGTCCGCCGCGCCGTCTTGCAGCAGCCCACGCATGAAAGTGTGGCCGCTGAGGCTGCAGCTCAGCAGGCGACGCTTCCCGAGCCGACCGCCGAGGAGCAGGCGCAGCTTGATCAGCTGTATAAAGACTTCGAGGCCGGCAACATGATTCCGCTGTGGACCGAAATTGGCGAACTCATGCCTATGGTTCCCTCTCCGAAGGCGATTCCGCACGTTTGGCGCTGGAATGAGCTGTACCCGCTGGCCGCCCGCGCCGGCGATCTGGTACCGGTGGGACGTGGCGGCGAGCGCCGCGCGATTGCCCTGGCCAACCCTGGCCTCGGCGGAACCCCCTACGCCACGCCTACCCTCTGGGCGGCCATCCAGTACCTCGGCGCGCATGAGACCGCTCCCGAGCACCGGCACTCACAGAACGCGTTCCGCTTCGTCGTCGAGGGCGAGGGCGTGTGGACCGTGGTCAACGGGGATCCCGTGGCCATGCGGCGCGGCGACTTCCTGCTCACGCCGGGCTGGAACTTCCATGGCCACCACAATGATACGGACCAGCCGATGGCCTGGATTGATGGCCTGGACATCCCGTTCGTGCACTACGCCGACGCCGGTTTCTTCGAGTTTGGCACCGAGCGCGTCACCGATGATGCCACGCCGGAAATCTCCCGCTCAGAGCGGCTCTGGGCACACCCCGGCCTCCGTCCCCTGTCCGGGCTGGATAACACCACCAACTCCCCCATCGCCGCCTACCGCTGGGAGCACACCGACCGTGCCCTGCGCGAGCAGCTGCTCCTGGAGGACGAGGGCCATCCCGCCACCGTGAGCCAGGGCCATGCCGCCATCCGCTACAGCAACCCCACCACGGGCGGGGACGTCATGCCCACCATCCGGGCCGAGTTCCACCGGCTTCGGGCAGGTGCCTCCACCGCTGCGCTGAGGGAAGTCGGCTCAAGTGTGTGGCAGGTCTTCGAGGGCCGCGGCAGCGCCGTCATCAACGGCGAAACCAAAACGTTGGAAAAGGGCGACTTGTTTGTGGTCCCCTCCTGGGCCTCTTGGTCCCTTCAGGCGGACCCTCAGGCCGAAACCGAATTCGACCTCTTCCGCTTCAGCGACGCCCCCATTTTCGAGCGCCTGAACTTCAACCGCAGCTACATCGAAGGAAGCAAGTAATGAAACTGCTGACACTGCGTCTTAGCGCCGACACCGGCACCGCCAACGGCACGGCCAGCACGGTCGCTGTCCGCCAAGACGGGGACACCCTCACGGAGATCACCGGTTTCGCCAACGTGGGTGAGCTGCTGCGCCACGCCGACTGGGAGAACATAGCACTCAATGCCGATGGCCCCACTCACCCGCTCGACGGCGCCAGCCTCGCCCCGGTAGTGCCCGAACCGGGCAAGATCATCTGCGTCGGGCACAACTACCGCAACCACATCCAGGAAATGGGCAGGGAAATTCCCCTTTACCCCACCCTGTTCGCCAAGTACCAGGAAAGCCTGATCGGGCCGGACGACGATATCGCCCTTCCGCCGGAATCGGACGCCGTCGACTGGGAGGCGGAACTGGCCATCGTGATCGGCAAGAAAGGCCGCCGCATCAGCGAAGCAGACGCCGCCGACCACATCGCGGGCTACTCCGTCCTGAACGACATCAGCATGCGCGACTACCAGTTCCGCACTGTCCAGTGGCTGCAGGGCAAGACCTGGGAAAACAGCACCCCCTTTGGACCAGCACTCGTTACCAAGGACGAATTCACCGTGGGGCCTCTCATGACGGCCGAGGTCGACGGCGAAACAGTACAGTCGACTCCTACTGGCGACCTCGTGTTCACCCCGGAATTCCTGGTGTCCTACATCTCCACGATCATCACGCTCAATCCGGGTGATGTCATCGCCACCGGAACTCCCGGCGGCGTCGGCCATGCCCGCGATCCCAAGCGCTACCTGCGCGAAGGCGAGGTCCTCGTGACCCGCATCGAGGGACTCGGCCAGCTGAACAACCGGATCGTCGCCGAGGTGGTCGACCCGGCAACGGCCGCAGCGACGGCAGGCGCAAGCTCCGACGTCGCTGGCTCCACTGCCGAGGCAGGCACCGGCTCCGCCGAAGCAGGCGGCATCGAAGCAGTACGGGCACGCTGATGGTTGCCCGGAAGGATCAAGCCACCGATCCGGCGCTGCTGGACCAGCTGCTCCAGGCCCGCCGGGGCACAGCGTTCTTCGCCCGCAAGCTCAACGAGCTGCGGGATGCGGAGCTCGACGGAGACTCTCTCCTTCCGGGCTGGACCCGCCGCCATGTGGTGTCGCATATCGGCTACAACGCGCGTGCCGTCGCCCGACTGGTGGAGTGGGCGCGCACCGGCGTCGAAACACCGATGTATCCATCTGTGGCTGTCCGCAACTGGGAAATCGAGTTTGGTGCAACCCTGAGCCCAATAGCCCTGCGGAACCTGTTCGATCACTCGGCAGTGCACCTGAATGTTGAATGGCGGGACCTGCCTGATGAAGCGTGGTCGCATGAGGTGAAGACCATCCAGGGACGGACCGTTCCCGCCTCCGAAACCGTCTGGATGCGCAACCGCGAGATCTGGGTACACGCTGTGGACCTGAACAACGGGGCATCGTTCGCGGATATCCCGAGGCCCGTGCTGTCACGGCTCCTGGGCGACATCACGGGAGCGTGGAAGGCCCGCGGCACGGATAAAGACCTGGTGCTCCAGGTTACCGACGCCGAGCCGGGCGTTCCGTCTGAGCTTGGGGATGTTGATTCCCCGGACGCAGTGAGGGTGACGGGTTCATTGGGGGCCGTCACTGCGTGGGCGGCAGGGCGTAGCAACGACGGGCTTGTTGCCGAGGGGCCTGACGCTTCCCCAGTCGCCGTCCCGGCGGCGCCGGCCTGGATCTAGGGGACACGGCTCAGCCTTCGGCGTCGCCGCTGACGTAGTACCAGCGTTTGTCTCTCCGGATGAAGCGGCTGGCTTCGTGGTGGATTCCGCGTTCGCCGTCGTGCCGAAAGTGAGCCTTGAACTCCACCGTTCCCTCGGAATCCAGCGGGCCGCCCCTGGTCGTTGAGACAATATCCAGGCGTCGCCACTGCATCTCCGGGTCCAGTTCCAGCCCGGCTGGACGGGTACTGGGATCCCACGTCCGCAGCAGGTAGTCCGCGTCCTGGACCACAAAGGCTGAATAGCGGGAACGCATCAGCTGCTCCGCCGTCGGCGCCTCGGCATCGCCCCGATGAAACCGTCCGCAGCAGTCCACGTACTGTTCACCCGACAGGCAGGGACAATTGCCGTGAGGGAGGTTGGAGGCGTCGAAGGGCACGGAATCCCGATCTGATGGTCGCGGATGAGAGGCAGCCCACAAATCTTGCCACAGTAGATAACAGCTTCAAAACAACCCCTTCCGAAGGCTGAATCCCGTCGGCGTGAGGCCTCCTTGGACACTAGGCTAGTAACCGTAGGCTATATAAGGTGCCGCGGCCCCTGATGATGGTCGCGGGGTCCTGTGGGGATACTGCGGGCAGGAGGGGTGAAGTGGACGATCCAACAACGATGGCCCTCAACCTGACCTTTTTCGGGACCCTGGGCGTCGCCTTCCTGATGTTGCTGTGCCTCGGCATCCTGGTCACCCTGACACTCGTCCTGGCTGGAATCGGACGCCTGGTCTTCCTCATCCTCATGGCCTTGTTTGGGATTGTCCCCAAGAAGGAGAAGGACACAGTTCCCATCGTTCACCTGCCCGCGAAGCCGTACCATAGGCCCCACCCTGGGTTCGACGCCGAGGCTGACTCCGTCACCGGGACGCTGGATGGCAGTGCCGCCGCCCCGCAGTATCACCATAGGGCCGAACCCGTCCAGGATCGTCTCGCTGGACTCCGACAGGCGCTGGCACGGTTGGCGGGTGGTTCCTCTGCAAAGTACAAGGCAGCGCTGGTCCGCATGCGCGGCATCCAGTGGAAGACCCTGTTTGACGCTCGCCGCTTGCCGACGCCCGCCCAAATCAAGGCCGGCGCCTCCGCCAAAGCCCACACCGTCGTCGAAACCCAGGCCAAGCATCATCCGCTGGTGGTTGCTGCCAGGAAAGTCCCGCCGGTACTGTCCCCCAAGTGGGCCGCCGCCGTCGAGGAAGCTGATCGGCGTGCCGCCGAACGGGCCAAGGCGGCTGCACTTCCGGAAGTCAAAGTCACGGTGCGGGACATCCCGGCAGGCGGCAGCGTTGAAGGCGACGGCAAGGCGCGCGAGGGTAAGGCACCGAAGGGTAAGGCACCGAAGGGCCAAGCAACCGAGCCTCACAGCGCGGAAGCGAAGAAAACTGCCCCCACGATGCAGTCCAGCAAGCCGTGAAATCGTTACCCTCGTAGTAGCCCGCGCCGGACGCGAACAACACACGCACTTGGGGCCTAGTCCGTTTCCGGACCTGTGCAGAACTCACAATCGTCCTCGCAAGCGAAACGCAGGAGGGACGCTTGCAGCCAGCAGGGAATGCGTTCCAAGGTTGACCTTTCGTCTCGTGTCGGTTTAGAGACCGAGGTGCCTGTTGAGCTCGCCCAGAGAGTAGACCGTGGTGTAGTTGTAGCCCGGGCTGTGCGGGTCGTAGCCGCGGTCGAAGTAGATGGTGTTGGTGAAGCCGAGGTCGTGGCACGGCATCAGGTCGTACCGGGTGTGGGAGGAGACGTGCAGGAAGTCCTCCAGTGACGCGTTCAGGGTGTCAAGCATGTATTCAAAAGCTTGGTAGCGCGGCTTGTAGGCGCCGGCCTGCTCAGCGGTGTAGATGGCGTGGAAGTTCGCACCTAGTTTGGGGAGACTGATGTCCAGAAAGCTGTCGTCGGCGTTGGACAGGATCACCAGCTGGTAGTTCTCGCCCATCGTCTTCAAGGGAGCCGGCACGTCCTCATGCGCAACCCATGACCGCACAGCATCGCCGAACTGTGCGCCTGCGCCCTCGGTCCCCTCAAGTCCCCACCGCTTGCACACACGATCGAAGGAATCCTGAAGGACCTGCTCGTAAGCGTAGTATTCGCCGCAGACCTGGTCGTAGCGGTAACCGCGGAACATCGCCTTGAAGGCAGGCCACTGCTCTTCGGGTAAGCGGCCTGCGAGCAGGCGGCGGGTACTTCCAGTACTGGAGACGTTGGATGCCGCTGCTGTCGACTCTAGATCCATTCGCTGCATCAACTGGCTGGAGGCCGTGGACTCGGGAGCCCTAAAGGTCAAGGGCGAAACCTTCGGCTACTACGAAACGAAGCCGCCTACTGCGCGCTGAGCTGAAGAAGCTCGCCGAGCAGCCACCATGGCGGGCATGGTGTTCTAGTAGTTCAACCTCTTCCCGCACCGAATTAGCGCTTAGTCTGCTTCCTGGCCGGAAGGCATGTCCTCCAGATGGCGGCGCAAGCTCCTTGCCACCCTGCCTGCCGCTTCGAGATCCTCGGGCTCGAGGGCGTCAACGAATAGCTTGCGGACCAGGCGGAGGTGCGACGCCGAAGAACTGCGGAAGGTCCGTGCGCCGTCGTCGGTTAGCTCAACCTCCGCGCCGCGGCTGTCACTACCTGAGCGGTGTCGACGGATGAGCCCACGGTTTTCCATACGGCCGAGGTGGTGCGACAGTCGACTGCGCTCCCAACCAATCTTTTCGGCGAGCACCGAGGACCGCAGCCTATGCTCATCAGCCTCGCTCAAGGCCAGGAGCACGGCATAATCACCGGGCGAAATGCCGGACATGGACTGCAGTCCCGAAGCCAAGGCCTGCCGTATCGATTCTGCGGTCTCTACATACTCCCGCCACAGCGCCAGCTCTAGTGGATTAGGACTTTGCCTGCCGCTCTTGCCGATTTGATTCATCACTACACCCTTCGCTTGATTGACGCGTCAATTAACTGATTGACATGTCAATCAGAGGAGCCACCTCATGAACGGAGCCACCTCATGAACAAATTGATCTTCGGGTTGGATACCTTTGGTGACGTCCCGTAGACGATGCGGGCGCGCCAGTCAACCACGCCCGGGCGACCCGCCAACTCGTGGACGAGGCAGTCATAGCTGACGAGCTGGGAGTGGATGTTTTCACCCTGGGTGAGCATCATCGCCCTGAATATTCGGTGTCCGCTCCCGAAACGGTGCTGGCCGGTATGGCTACCCGCACCTGCCGCATCCACCTGGGATCCGGCGTGACGGTACTCAGCTCTGATGACGCCGTGCGAGTGTTCGAACGCTTCGCAAACAGTTGACGCGCTCTCGAACGGTCGCGCCGAGGTCATCCTCGGCAGGGGCTCCTTCACCGAATCGCTCCCTCTCTTCGGCTACGACCTCAGCGACTATGACGTGCTCTTCGAGGAAAAAATTGAGCTCTTCACCCAACTCCTCCAGGAGAAGCCGGTAACGTGGAGCGGCACCGTCCGCGCACCCCTGGTCGACGCCGATGTGTACCCCAAGACCGAGGGCGGCCTGACAACGTGGGTGGGCGTGGGAGGATCTCCCCAGTCGGCGACCCGCACGGCGAACTTCCGGGGCCCAGCCGATCAGCGCCCGCCTCAAAGCCGTCGAACTGTACGGCAGCAAGGTCGTGCCGATGGTCCGCGAAATGCTCGGCGATCACGATCTTCCAGGCTTCGCAGCAACCAGCCTCCTGACAGCACCCTAACCGTCCATTGACCGGACTCTGCGCGACATCGTCCGGCAAGGCAATTAGCAACCATCACGAAAGAAGATCACATGACCATCGTCCTCTGGGTTATCACCGCCCTGCTGACACTTGTCTTCCTCGCTGCGGGGGCCATGAAAATCGCCCAGCCTAAAGCGAACCTTGCCGCCTCCGGGCAGGGATGGGTCGAAGACTTTTCCGACCGAGCCGTCAAGTACATCGGCGCGATCGAAATCCTGGGCGCCCTGGGCCTGGTCCTTCCGGCCGTCCTGAACATAGCTACCGACCTGGTGCCAGCCGCCGCCATCGGGCTCTTCCTGCTCATGACGGGAGCGGTCATCACGCACGCCCGCCGCCGAGAAACTCCCAATGTCGTCATCAACATCGTCCTTGCCGTCCTGGCCGCCGGTATCGCCATTGCCCGCTTCGGACCATACAGCTTCTAACGTCCTGGGTCTTGTGGCGCTTCATCTTAAGCGGAATTCCGGCGAAGAGGCCTCGAGGAACGTCATCGTCGCGTAGGACCCAGTGACTTTGGACGGTCCCCCGAACCGTTGGCTACCGACCAAGAGGGTGGGATCACGCATCGGTCAGTAAACCTACAGCGGCCGCCTCTCGCCAACCGAAACCAGCTCGCCGGAAAGGCACATCCTTTGGCTCAGGATCCTGTTGTGGCGGGGATGGCTCCGGTGACGGCGCCTACGGCTGCTTCGAAGCGGTCCAGGCCCAGGGTGATTTCTTCGGCGGTGACTACCAGGGCGGGGATGAGGCGGACGACGTTGCCGGCCGGGCCGCAGGTCAGTGTCAGCAGGCCCTGTGCGGTGGTGGCCTGCTGCACGGCCGCTGCCGTGGCGGCGTCCGGGGTGCCGTCCTCG
>NZ_JAGGPK010000036.1 GCF_018613855.1 Arthrobacter sp. ISL-30 | reverse complement strand
CATCCAAACCTGTCACAGCCACCAGACCCATGCGCCCCACCGCATGCGCCTAAGGCAGCCCCTTACCTTAGCCTGAGGAGCCTCATACTCAGCTCCCCCAAACTCTTCGACGGACTCACTACTCGCTCCTGGACCTGCTTATTTCTAAATATCAACATTCGGCAAGAAGGCTGAAGGTGAACAGGATCGTTGACGTCAGCGGCAATAACTTCAGGATTCCAGCTTCTTCTGGAAGCGATCCTTCTGCGGGCGGCCTCCCGCCTCGGATCCTGTGGAAAGCCGGTCCGGCGAATCCGGTCGCATTTTTCCTGGAACAGGCAAAAGGTGACGGCAAACGTTCGCCCTGCTCACGGTCTACAACCAGTACACGGCAGAATCCTCCGATGAGCGGGTATTGAAGTCCTCCCTGTTAGCGACTCGGCGTCCAACTGGATGCAACCTTCGTCTAATCGGGAATCGATCTGTATGCAACGAAGCCGTTCGCTGGCGGATGGGGCTTCAGGTTTAAGCCCGAATGATCCTCCACGACTTGAGCCCCTACGGGCTAGAACCAGCTGTACCCTGGCAAGCCTGCTCTCAGGAGAGCCACGTGATCACATTCCGACACGGCTTTTCGACGGCGAAAGCTTCGATGGCTTCGCTGCCCGGCATCCCCGAGGCAACAGGACAATCGTCAGTCATAGCGGTCAAGCACCAGGAGGAATCCTGTCACCATCGCCCGTGCGAGCCCGCTTCCGACCGAATCCGCGCCAATTCGGCGGGCTGCACGGGAGAGCCTACCACCTCGCCATCCGTAATCGCGGGAAGCAAGCTCTGGACCGACGATTGTGGCACCAGTAATCCTGCCAAGGGGTCGGCCATCGCAAGTTCAATGTCCGGTCCTGCCCGAGCTTGCTGTAGAACGACTGTTCAACGTCAGTTGGCATCACGCCGCCGACACTAAAAAGCGTGCAAGTCCTGTGAATCGCCCGCCTGATAACCCAACAGAGGCGCTTTCCGGAATCCTGCCCGAGACCGCTCCCGACCGTCGCCGAATGATGTGCGCCGCGCGGGGACGCAGCGACAAGCTGATTGAATAACGGCAGCCCCGATTCAATGCTGGGCGATGAAGTCCAGGAGCTGGGCGTTGAACTCCAGGTACTCGCTTAGGTAGGGGTCGTGACCGCTGTGCTCGAAGACGCTGAGGCGTCCGTCTGGGACGGTGTCGGCGAACCAGCGCATGCCTTCGAGCTCGTAGAAGGGTGTGTCCCGGCCGGTGATGACCAGTGTGGGGACCTGGATGTGCGGCACAACGTCACGCCAGTCGGCGACAAAGTGGTCGAGGAGAAGGCGGTGTGCCTTGTCCCAAGGGAAGTCTTCCCAAGATGGCGTGATCGAAGCGACGAGATGCCGTACGTCATCGGGCAAATCCGGTTCAAAACCATCCTTGAGCCAGTCATAGCGGAAGTAGGCCGCGTCAAAGACGTTTTCCTCGGTGATGCCCCGAACACCCCATTGCCACTCGGCGTCGTTCACAATCTTCGGAGACTGGTCCACAGCGACAAACGCAGTGATTCGGTCCCAGGCATCGTCGGCGATGGAGAAGTAAGCCAAGCTTGTCGATACTCCCATCGAATGGCCAACCAGAACCACGTCATGAAGGTCCAGAGCGGTCAGCAGCTCGCCCAGGTCCAGCCCGAGCCGGCTCATCCGCTGCCCGTGCTCGGATACGTCGGAGCGCCCATGCAGCCTGTGGTCGTACCTTATGACACGGTATCCAGCCTCCAACAAGGCGTCGCGCTGCAACACCCAGTGGCCGCTGTGGGCGCTACCGCCGGACGAGAGAACGATCGGCCGCCCTTCGCCCTCGTCGTCGTACCGAATCGTGACCCCGTCCGATGTTGTCAAAGT
This sequence comes from Arthrobacter sp. ISL-30, assembly GCF_018613855.1. Classification (GTDB taxonomy): domain Bacteria; phylum Actinomycetota; class Actinomycetes; order Actinomycetales; family Micrococcaceae; genus Arthrobacter. Next base: position 63,040 of record NZ_JAGGPK010000036.1, on the reverse strand, counting down.
CAAATTCGTCCCGCTCACGGGTCACTCCTATCCGTTGTTTCCAATATTCGTTGTTCCCGATCAGAAGCCATGAAGTGACTGCTACGCGCCCCTTTCTACTCTGAGGTCCCGCACATCCTGAAAGCCAGGTACCGGAGTACTCTCTGTTGGGCGTCGCGATGATGCAGGGGCAATGGGAGAGGCGGTCGGGCTGTACATCGGAATGGCATCAACCAGTTCGCGCGTGTAGTCGTCCGCGGGCGACTCGAAAAGCTGGGCGACCGGACCGATCTCTCTGACAACGCCTTTCTGCAAAACAAGAGCACGATGGGCGACTGCGCGGACAACCGCAAGGTCATGGGTGACGAATACCACCGAAGTTCCATGCTCCGCAGACAACTTGGACAGAAGATCAAGGATCGCAGCCTGCACAGACACGTCGAGTGCGGAGGTGATCTCGTCGGCAAGGATCAGCCGCGGGTTCGTCACGAATGCCCGGGCGATCGCGACGCGTTGCTTCTGTCCGCCAGACAGCTCGCTGGCATACCGATGAACCACCGTCTCCGGAAGATTAACATCGGCCAAAATTTTACGCACGCGATCTTCACGGTCGGCCTTGGACAACTCGGGTTGGAAGAGCTGCAGAGGCCGCGAGACGAGGCCCATGACGTCGTGACGCGGGTTCAGAGACATATCAGGGTTTTGAAAGACAATTTGCACATCACGCCGCATAGAGCGTGACCGCTTTCCTACCTCGGGGGCGAGTGGGGCACCATCAAACTGGATCTCACCGCGGCTTCGAGGGTGCAGCCCTGCGATGGCGCGCAGCAGGGTTGACTTTCCGCTGCCGGACTCACCGACGAGCGCAAGCGTCTCACCCGGCGCAACGCTGAAAGTGACCCCGTTGACGACCGGCGTCGAACGACCCCGAGAGCCGTACTCGCACCACACGTCGTCGACGGACAATAGCGGCGCCGACTCCTCGATCACTCCGAGAACTGAAGGCCGGTCACTAATCGAAGGCCTTTCATAGTTGCCCGCCCGCACACACCGAACGTTGTGAGAAGGTCTCAATGGCAACAGGTTCGGGTTCGATTCCGAGCAGCTCTTGATGCTGAAGGGGCATCGCGGGACAAAAGGACAGGCTCCCTCGACAACTCCCGGCGGCGGCACACCAGGGATCCCGGACAATGCACGAGTGCCGGTCGGGTCCGGAACGGCCGCGAGCAGCGCCCTGGTGTAAGGGTGCTCTGGGCTCGACATCAATTCCCTCGCCGGAGCTGACTCCACGATCTGGCCCGCGTACATAATTGCGATCCGATCGGAAACCTCCGCGAGGAGAGGCAGGTCATGGCTCACGAACAGGGCGGCAGTCTGGTGCTCCTCGATCACGCGCTTGAGAAGTTTCACGATCCGGGCTTGTGTCGTCACGTCCAACCCAGTGGTCGGCTCGTCGAGGATCAGCACCTCGGGGTTGCACGAGAGGGCGATCGCCAGGTTAATCCGCTGCTGCTGGCCACCGCTGAACTGATGCGGATAGCGCCGGAGGGCGGCCTCCGGATTAGGAACGCCGACCTCCTGCAAAAGTTCGACCTGCCTGTCGCGGTTGGCTCGTCCTTTCAGCCCGAGGTGGATTTCCATGGGCTCAGCCATCTGACGTCCAATCGTCAAAGCTGGAGTCAACCCGTTCGATGATGCTTGGGGCACATAAACAACCTTGCTACCCCATATGCGCCGAAGTTGTGGAAGGGGGATGTTCAGTAGATTAATGTCCCCAAGTTTTGACTTGCCAGCGGGCACCTGCATCGCGCCGGGCCGATAGCCGATCGCCGCCAGCGCCGTCGTGCTCTTACCGCAGCCGGACTCGCCCGCCATTCCGAGGATCTTTCCTCGCTCCAGAACAAAATCGACATCATTAACGACCGCCTTGATGTCACTGTTCCGCTGGCCGTACCCTACTGAGAGCCCGCGCACTTCGAGCGCGACCGAGGTAGTCATAGCATGGAGTCCTTTGTAGTGTCGTTGCTGACGTAAGAGATGATCGAGTCTGCGATCAGGTTGAGGCCAACCGACAGGGCAGCGATGCCGACTACCGGCGCGAGAGCCGCCCAGGGCTGGACCTGCACATACCCCAGGCTGCTCGCGATAGATAGGGCCCAGTCAGGCGACGGTGGCTTAGCTCCGAGACCAAGGAAGTTAAGGGCCGCGACGAAGAGCACTCCATAGGTAACCCGGAGGGCGAGATCCGAGACGAGCGGTCCGACGATGTTTGGGGCGATCTCCCGAACAACAATGGACAAAGGACGCTCGCCGCGTGCCCGCGCTGCTTGGACGTAGTCGGACGTGACAACCGCGAGTGTTGCTCCTCTGGCCACTCTTCCAATTTGCGGCATGAAGATCACTGCCACCGTCGTCAACAGGACTGTCGTTGACGAGCCAAAGCCAGCGATGACGGAGAGGGCAATGAGCAGGGGCGGGAGAGTCAGAAGAACGTCGAAGACTCGGGCTACGACTTTATCGAGCAGTCCACCGGCGTAGGCAGCAACCATCCCCAACAGACCCCCGGTGATCGTCGCCAACGCAACGGCCGCGAGCGGAATCAGCAACACCATCTGACCACCCAGCAGGAACCGGCTGAAGACATCCCGCCCCAGGTTGTCCGTCCCGAACGGCAAACCGCTGGTCGGCGGCGAGAGCGGCCGCCCGACAGCAAGCTGATCATATGCATGAGGAGCCAGTGCTGGACCAAAAATCAGGACTAGGACGACGGCGCTGATGATCACGAGCCCGGAGCGCCCTGACCAGGTGTGCGTGATCGGTCGGAGGACACGCAGCCTTCGTACTGGCCTGCGATGAATAACTGTCGTCTGGGGCATGGAATCCGCGCTCATCGGGCCGCCTTCAGTCGTGGGTTGAGGTAGGCGACAAAAATGTCTGCAACGAAGCTAAGAGCGATAAATACCGCACCGAGCAGCACCGTGATCGAGAGAGCCGAGTTCGTGTCGCCCTGCGCGATCGCTTGCACCAAGAGCCGTCCTAGCCCTGGGAAGGCGAAGACGTTCTCGACGATGATGGCACCGCCGAGCAGGTAAATCATGACGAGCGCGACGGCGTGCACTAGCGGGACGGCCGCGGAACGGGTCGCATGTCGCCACACGACTCGGCGCCGGGGCAACCCTCGCAGGACGGCGTTCCTTGTAAAGGGAGCGTTCAAGGCTTCTGAGACAGAGGCACGTGCGATGCGCGAGACGTAAGGCACAACAATCAGTCCGAGGGTCAAAGCGGGGAGGACGAATGCCTGGAGCCAGGCAAAACTAACCTCCCCCGAGACAGCCGAGGAGGAAACGGGCAGCCAGCGGAGCTGAACTGCTAGCAGGATCATCAAGCCCAATCCAACGACGAATTCCGGGAGCGCAGCCAGGACGGTCATCACCACGAACGCGACGCGATCAAAGACTCCTCCTTTTCGAGCCATGAACACCCCGAGGGCGATGGCCACGGGAAGGGACCAGACCAGAGACGCCAGGGCGAGCTCAGCTGTGTGGGCGAAAGCAGGAAGCACCAGAGGTTTGATCGGCAATTTTGAGGTCAGAGTAGTGCCCCAATCACCCTGAAGGTAGTGACCGAGCCAGTCAAGGTATCGAACGGGCAACGGACGGTCTAGTCCCTGCAACGTGATGAAGGATTGCAACTGTTCGTCGGTAACGCTGATTCCGAGCGCGTTGCGCGCGATCTGCTCAGGTGAACGGTTCATTGCCGCGAACGCTATGAACGAAATCAGCAAGAGCGTCAGAACCGACATCAGAAGCTGACGAACCAAGGCCCAAACGCGAGTCATACTCTTCCGGGGTGCGACCACCGGCGCCGCGATCGGTTCCGCTGCCACGATAGTCATTTCATACCCTTTCTCAATTGTGAATCATCAAACATCTGTGCCGCCCCGAGGTTTCAGGCCAACCACGTCTTTCGGAAATCTACTGTGTCCAAGTTCATGAAGACGCCGTTAACTTTGGAAGACCGTGCATAAGCAGCGTCCGAGAAAACAGGAATTAGAAGGCCAAAGGACTTTCGAGCCTGCAGGTAAGCCTCTTGGGTCAGCTCGACTTGCCGGCTCTGATCTGTGGTTGCGTAAAGCTCGTCGACTATTTTGTCCACAGCTGGATCTGCGAAGTGGGTGTAGGGCCAAGCAGCGCTCTTCCGGTAGAAGGCGTCGAACCCGACAGGCGGGAAGAACTGGGTAAAGAAGCTCATGAAAGCAGGGGTGGCCATATACCCCTTCGACCAGTACGTGTCCGGCGAGAACTGGTCCAATGTCACGTTGATCCCGGCACTCTTGACGGCCTGCTGCCAGGCTTGAGCAGCATCCAACATTCCGGGTACAGAATCTGTCACGCTCAACTTCATGTCCAGTCCGTTCGGGAAACCCGCCTCGGCCAGCAGCGCCTTCGCCTTGCCCTGGTCATATTCTGGTTTGAGCCCGGACGGGTACCAGGAAGAGCCAGGAGCGATCGGCACATCTGCGGTGGCCGTCCCCTGGCCGAGCAGCGCGGTCTCGACCATCTTATCGCGGTCGGTTGCAAGCTTGATGGCATCGAGCACGCGGTGGTCGTCGAAGGGCGCCACCCGCTGATCGAACGCGAAGACCCAGCTTTGCCTGTTCTTGATCGTCTCGAGAACCAAGTCGTTTCGGCCTTGAACCCCCGCCCACAGCGAGACCGGAATCAAATCGGTAATGTCAGCTGCTCCTGATAGCGCGGCCTGCAGCTTTGCGCCCTGATCCGGCGTAATCGATGCCTCGATCCCATCCAGGTACACCGCGTCACCCCAGTATGCGTCATTCCGCACAGCCTTCCACCCCGTGCCGGGGCTCCATGCCGTTAGCTTGAATGGCCCTGTTCCCACCAAGTTCTTGCCGCTGAAGTCTGTCACTCCGTCTTTGATCATCTGACTTGCTGGGTTCGCGCCCAGAGTCTGAATCAGGACGCTGTTGGGCTTCTTAAGGTTGAGCACAACCGTCGAGGCATCCGGTGCCGAAACCCCGCCCATGTCGAGGTAGGGCGACAGGAATCCGTTGATCGCACTCCCCGTCTTTGGATCGAGCCAGCGGCTGATGGTGTAAAGGACGTCCTTTGACGTGAAGTCGCTTCCGTCATGCCACTTCACACCTTCTCGAAGGTGAATCGTCCATTGCGTCGCGTCGGAGTTGACTTCCCACGATGTCGCCAGGGCCGGCTGCACTTGGAAATTATTGTCGGTGACAGCAAGCGGGTCATAAATCGTTTTCACGACCAAGGATGCATTTGCCGTGAGAGCGGTACCTGGGTCCAAGGTGTCCGAACTGCTACCGTCACCGATCGAAATGCGCAGGGTACCGCCCTTCTTGGGCGTTCCGCCGGACTGCTCGGTGCCGCTGCTCGGCGAATTGGTGCAAGCAGCGAGCAAGAGAGCGCCGAGGCTGATGCCTCCGACCGCCAGCACCTGGCGCCGAGAAGTCTCTAGCTTGAACGGATTGACGGGCCCTGACGCGGACGGCTCTTGAAAGTTGTGGACCATGCGATACACCTCCAGGTTCAACGCCTCGGACAGACCGATGACGACTGAAAAGAACATATCTGTGAAGGAGGTCACGTGTTGATTGTTGGATTTCACAACTTAGCGGAGGCTGTTTGTGTTTCCCACAATGCCGCCGTATCAAGCGGTTCGGCCGGTCTGCGGGCCCAGCACGCCTATGCCCGCCAGATCATACACAATGCAAGGCAAACAATCGCGCGACGTCTTACCGGCGCGCCAAGGAGTTGGAGAGGCACCTGACGTGGCTGACTCGTTGGCTACTGATTAGGAGCAGGTCAGCTCATTCTGGGCTCGAACGGCGCTGCTTCCGATCCTGTGACGTGTCCTCCTTTCGAAAGGACGATGGCCCCCGCACGTTTCGACAGCGCGACGACTTACTCTGGCCGATCTTTCCCAGAGAGTGCCGCGGTGACGAGTTCATACGAGCCGTGGACGAGGTCTTCCACGATTGTGCGGGTGATCCCGGGGCCGGCCGCGATAGATACCCAATGCTCCTTATTGAGGTAGTGACCTCGGCTGATCGAGGCGTGGTCTCGCTGTAGTGCGTCGCCGTGGTCCAGGCCTATTTTGACGGTAACAATCTGCTGATCCGGATCGTCCTCGGTCACGATCAAGAAGACCTTACCCGCTACCTTCCACACCTGCAGGTGAGGGGTAAACGGATAGCCGCTACTGGTCTCCGGCAAACCCTCGGCAACCTGCCGAGCAATCCGCTGCACTTCCTCGCCGCTCAATGTCACGACTGCAGGCCCCGTTCGAACGTCTCCGCATCCACCGGCCGGTGAACCCGCGGGAGGTTCTCGACCGCCAGAAAGATCACGATTGGGTCATTAGTCCCGGTGGTAAGCAGCATGGACACCTTCCCGCACTTTTAGATCTCCGAGTCTGGTCCGAACGCCTGTTCCAGCCCCGCACCATGCAGCAACTCGGCGCGAATCTTGGCGCACTCCTGCAGTGTCTGCACCTCATCAGTCCCTGCCATGTGTCTGTCCGGTCGACGATGCTATCGGGAAATGCGCACACCTGTAGCGAGGGGGCCGATTCGTGGACAATACCAGCAATTGTGGAAGCAGGCGATTGCGAGCTGCTGGCAAGATGCCACTACGCGTTCCGCAAGGGCGGCGTTCATGCTGAATCGGCTGTAGACCGGCGGCCTTACAGCAACCCGAGTATTGGAGCTTCCTGTGGATCGAACAATATTCAAATCCAAAATCCACCGGGCACCGTCACTCAGGCTGACCTGCATTATGTAGGTTTGGTCACCGTCAACCTGGACCTGCTCGATGCTGCCGACGTCCTTCCGGGGGAGCTCGTCGCCATCGTGGACGTAACTAACGGCGCCCGTCTGGAGACCTACACCATCGCCGGCGAACGGGCCTCGGGCGTCATCGGCATCAATTGGGCCGGCTGCGCACGTGGTACATGAAAACGACATTGTCATCCTGATTCCGTGCGCTCAGATGACCTCCGAAGAAGCGAGGGTCTACGAACCGCGTGTGGTTCATGTTGACCAACACAACCGGCTCATAGTATTGGGGCAATGACCCCGCCCAGGGCCTCACACCGGGACTACTGCGGCCCCCGTTCGCGCTGAACAAGACAGCACTCCGGAACGGACTGTGAGGGCTGGTACCCCGCCTGCGCTTTACTTTAGGAGAAAACGCCATCCTGTCCGGAGTTGCAGGATATTCCTTACGTCAGGTGCGACTGCTCAGATCCGTTGAGTGATTCGAGAAGACCGTGTGCTGGATGAGATAGTGGCTGTCCTTGTCTCGACATAAAGCGGTTCCTCGTCGCCCTCGAACGCTCCGTTACCCCGAACTTGGCCGCAATACTAGCATTTCCTAGTAACACGCTTCGAAATGAGAGAATTAGTCAAAAGGAGCATATTGCTCAGGTATTTTCGATCGAAGGAGATGGCGTGCCGGGCTTGCTTCCCCTGTCCAAGGACCCGATAGCCGAGGCCCAGCGTCATTGGCAGGAGCACGGATGGGGTGATGCCGCCGAAGGCATGGCCGCGGTCACCGCGCTCATGCGTGCCCAGCAGATTCTGCTCGGCCGTATCGAAGGCGTGCTCAAACCCCATGGGTTGTCGTTCGCCCGCTATGAACTGCTGGCGCTGCTCAGTTTCACCAGGAGCGGGTCGCTGCCCATGGCCAAGGCCAGTGCACGGCTGCAGGTCCACCCCACGAGCGTGACAAGTGCGGTGGACCGACTGGCACGTGCTGGGCTGGTGCGCAGGGTTGCCCACCCGACGGACGGCAGGGCCACCTTGGTGCAGATTTCCCCTCAGGGCCGGGACGTTGTCCTGGCAGCCACCAAGGATCTGAACGCGCAGGTATTCACCCGAACCGGATTTACCAGTGACGAGGTTGAGGGTCTGATCGAAACCCTTGGTCGCTTCCGGCGCCAGGCGGGCGACTTCGATGAAAATGCCCGCCTGGACGACGAGTGACGGCAAGGCGGGCACTTCCAACAGAATGCCAAAACGCGGCTAGAGCTCGAAGAGCCGGGAATCACGTCCCGCCCATTTGAATTCGGGAGTCTGCTTTGCGAGGAAAGCCTGGATCCCTATCTCGGGCTCACCGCTGAGGGCCATTTCACGTTGCCATGCAGCGCTGGTCTCCCCCGGGTCATCGCCGCCCTTGGCGATGATGTCCACGATATCCTTCATCGCCTGGATGGACAGCTGCGAACGGGAGGCCAGACGCTCGGCGAATTCCGTGATTTCCGCCCAGAAACCGCCCTGGGGTACCACCCGTGCCAGCAAGCCCAGGGCCATCGCTTCCGCAGCCGGGATAAAGTCTCCGCTGAAGAGCAGGTATTTCGCCGTCGCTGGCCCGGCCAGCCTGACCAGCCGTTCAATGCCCGACAGCGGGTAGATTATGCCGACCTTTGAGGGTGTGATGCCGAATGTTGACCGGTCGGAGGCGATCCGGATGTCGCAGGCACCTGCAATCTGCCAGCCGCCGCCGATGCAGTAGCCGTCGATGGCGGCAATGGTGGGCTTGTGGAAACTGGCCAGCGCGTTTTCTCCGGCGGTGACGTGGCCGCCGTCGTGCCGGCCGGTGCCGGGATCATGCAGGATGTCTTTGAGGTCGCTGATGTCTGCTCCCGCGGAAAAGTTCTCCGCCGCTCCACGCACCACTACCACCTTAACGGTTTCGTCGACCGCCAGAAGATCGAGCAGGGGTTGGAACTGTTGCCACATGTCCTTGGTCATCGCATTGCGCCGGCGCTCATTGTCCAGCACGATGGTGGCCACCGGACCGTTGTATTCGACCCGGAGGGTTCCGGTCACAGTTTCCTCCCTTGCGGTTCGGTTTTCATAGCGGCACGTCCTGCGGAACAAGAGCTTCCCTCACCACACCGGCCTCAAGGAGTCCGGTGATCTGCTCCTCGCTGAGCCGCAGCCCCTCCAGCACTCGTCGGGTGTCCCCACCTAAGGCTGGCGGCGCTTTGCGGATGGGCGTACCTTCGCCGTTGATGGATAGCGGGCCCCGCAACAGCGGCAGGGGTGAGCCGTCGTGCCGAGAGACGTGCCGGACCATGTCCAGGGCCTGGACTTGTGGGTCATGGAAGACTTCGCGGTAATTGTAGATTGGCCCGGTGGGGATCCCCGCGGCCCGGAACATCTGCACCCATTCGGTTCCAGGGCGCACTGCGAGCAGCCCTTCGAGGCGTGCCGTCAGGGCGTCCCGATGTATCGTGCGGTCGCGGCCGGTGACATACTCCCGTTCATCGACCAGGCCCGGATCACCCACCAGCTCGCACAGCTGGCGCCATTGCTTGTCGTTGCCGACGGCGATGATGATCGGAATGTCAGCGGTCTTGAAAACGCCGTATGGCGAGAGCACCGGGTGATTGTTACCCTGCGGCACTGGCACTTCGCCGGTGCTGAGATAGCGCTGCCCCTGGAAGGACGAGATGGCCAGCGCGGACTCCAAGAGCGACGTCGAAACTTCCATCCCTGCCCCGTTGCGTTCCCTGCCGGCCAGGGCTGAAGCGATGCCGAACGCGATGAACACTCCGGCATACATATCGATGAGCGGCACCCCAACGCGATACAGATTCTCCGAGTCCGGACCAGTGATGGACATGAGGCCCGACATGCCTTGGGCCACTTGGTCCAACCCGGCCGCCTGGCTGAGCGGACCTGTGGTGCCGAAGCCGCTCACGGAGGCGATTATCAGGTCCGGCTTTTCGGCGCGCAGCCCGGCCGGATCCAGCCCGATGTCGCCTAGGACGCCCGGTCGGAAATTCTCCACGAGGACGTCGGCTTCCAGCGCCAGCTGACGTAGCAGTCTCTGTCCCTCGGGACTGTAAAAGTCCAGGGCCAAGGATGATTTTCCCCGGTTGGTGGAGTCGAAATAGAGGCTGTGTTCATTCTCGAATGGCGGCCAGGACCTGGTTGAGTCGCCGCCCTTGATGCTCTCAACCTTGATAACCGCCGCACCCATGTCCGCCAGGAGTGCCGTGGCAAAGGGACCGGCAAGCGCGCGGCTGAGATCCAGGACCGTGATCCCGGCCAGTGGTGCGGCTGTCGCTGTTGATTCAGCCATGGCTCAGCCCCGCAGCTTGACGTTGATTTGCTTGGTCTGCGTGAAGCCCGCCAGCATGCCCTCGAGGGACACCTCGCGGCCGATGCCGCTCTGCTTGTAGCCGCCATAGGACTGCCCCACTACCTGGCCGCCACCTTGGTTGATCTGTACCCAGCCCGCTTCCACACGATGGGCAGTATTGAGGGCGTTGTCCAGACTGTGGCTCCACACGTAGGCGGCAAGACCGAAGTGGGTGTCATTGGCCATGCGGACGACATCGTCAACGTCCTTCCAGCGGATGGCGACCAGGACCGGGCCGAAGATTTCCTCCTGGGCCAGCCGGAATTCGTTCTTCACGCCGCCGAACACGGCGGGCAGGTGATAGTAGCCCTCCGTCAGCGGGCCCTCGGATGGCACATTGCCGCCCAGCGCAATTTCCAGGTCTTTGCTGGCCCGCCCTTCCTCCAGGTACTGGCTGATCTGCGTGAACTGACTGTTGTTGATGATGGCGCCCATGTCGGTGGCCTCGTCCAGAGGATCCCCGACCTTCAGGGCACCAAGCTTGGCCACCAGCCGATCGAGTACCTCCTCATAGACGTCCTCGTGCAGGAACAGCCGCGAGCCCGCTGTGCAGCTTTGACCTTGGCGGGTGAATCGTGAGGCCGCGAGCAGACCGTCTATCAGTTCGTCATCGACCGCGTCAGGGAAGACGATTGAGGGGTTCTTGCCGCCGAGCTCCAGCGACACGTGGGCCAGCCGTTCTCCGGCCTCGCGTGCGACACCGCGCCCCACGTCAGTGGAGCCGGTGAATGAAACCTTGTCCACTCCCGGGTGCCGTGACAGCGCCGAACCGATGACACTGCCGCGCCCGGTCAGAGCGTTGACGACGCCGGCGGGCAGATGCCGGTTGCAGATTTCCGCCAGCAGCAGGATGGTCAGCGGAGCGTCGTCGGCCGCCTTCAGGATCACCGTGTTGCCCGCAGCCAGCGCGGCGGGTACCTTGAAGCCGGCGATCATCAGCGGCGAATTCCAGGGCAGGATACAGGCGACCACGCCGAGGGGTTCCAGCCGGGTGTACTGCAGCTGGTTGTCTCCGGCTGGCAGCGTGGCGCCCTTGACCTCGCCGGCAATGCCGGCAAAGTAGCGGAAGAGGGCCACCAGGGTCGCCACCTCCGGGCGGGCCTGGGTGCGTAGCGCGTTGCCGGTGTCCAGTGCGGTCAGCCGGGCGAAGTCCTCGGCCCTGGCCTCGATATCGTCGGCGATCCGGGACAACGCACGGGCACGCTCCGTGAAGTGCAGTGAGCGCCATCCCGGAAAGGCCTTGCGCGATGCGGCGACGGCGCGCTCCACGTCCTGGGTACCGGCAGACGGCACCCGGGCAATCACGGTGTCCCGGCGCGCGGGGTTCTTGACCTCGCGCCACTCCCCCGTGGCCGCCTCCGTCCGCTCGCCGTCGATCCACATCAGTTGATCTGTACCATTCAGGATGGATCCGAACCGTGGGTCAACGCTTACTTCAGTCATGCTTCCTCGCATTTCAAGAATTCTTCTGTGCCTCATGGAGGCCCAACTGGCTAACGGGTGGAGTTCACCGGTGACTGAAACGGGGGGAACGCTTTTCGATAAAGGCCTGCATCCCCTCCTTTTGGTCCTCGATGGCAAAGCATGAATGGTTGAGCCTGCGCTCAAGGCGGACTCCCTCGGCCAGAGATGTCTCGTAAACGGAGTTGACGGCTTCCTTCGCGAGCAGGGCCACGGGCTTGGACATGGCAGCGATCGTTTCGGCGGTGGCAAGGGCCTCGTCCATTAGCGTTGCTACTGGAACTATCCTGGCCACGAGGCCAGCGCGTTCGGCCTCCTCGGCCCCCATGGTCCGACCGGTGAGAACCATCTCCATCGCCTTGGCTTTGCCGATCGCGCGGGTAAGGCGTTGGGAGCCGCCCATGCCGGGAATGACTCCGAGCTTGATTTCGGGCTGGCCGAACTTGGCGTTATCGGCGGCGATGATGAAGTCGCAGATCATGGCGAGCTCGCAGCCGCCGCCCAAGGCGTATCCTGCCACCGCGGCGATCATCGGGGTGCGGACCCTGGCAAGCTGATCCCAGGCCGCAAACCAGTCCTCCAGGTACATGTCCATGTAGGACTTCGTGGCCATTTCCTTGATGTCCGCGCCGGCGGCGAAGGCGCGTTCCGAGCCGGTAATGACAATGGCTCCGACACCCGGATCCTGGTCGAATTCAAGTGCTGCGGCCAGGACCTCATAGCCAAGCGCATCGTTGAGCGCGTTCAGGGCTTCCGGACGGTTAAGGGTGATGATGCCCACGCGGCCCTGCTGCTTGATAACGATGTTTTGGTAATCGCTCATGCCATTTCCTTTGTCTTGGAGTTCGCCCGAATCTCGTTGATGATTGCGGAGAAATCCTGCTCCGCGCCGTCTCCTTGGGCGAAGCGGCGGTAGATTTCTTCGGCCAGACTGCCCAGGCGGGCATCGACTCCCGTGGCTTCCATGGCGTGGGCTGCCAGGCCCAGGTCCTTGGCCATGAGAGCTCCGGCGAAGCCGGGCCGGTAGTCGCGGTTGGCCGGGCTGGCGGGCACCGGTCCGGGCACGGGACAGTTGGTGGTCAACGCCCAGCACTGGCCCGACGCGTTGGCGGCGACGTCAAAGAGTGCCTGATTGGACAGACCCAGCCGTTCACCCAGCACAAAGGCCTCGCTGACCGCGATCATGGAGACGCCCAGGATCATGTTGTTGCAGACCTTGGCAGCCTGCCCGGCGCCCGGGCCGCCGCAGTGGACTATGCGCTTGCCCATTGCTTCCAGGACGGGTTTTGCCTCGACGAAGTCTGCCTCATCGCCACCGACCATGAAGGTCAGCGTCCCGCCTTCAGCCCCGACCACACCGCCGGAGACCGGCGCGTCCAGACAGCGATGCCCCGCCGTTTGGACAAGTTCATGGGCGGTCCGCGAATCCTCGACGGAAATCGTGGAACAGTCCAGGAACAGGGTGTTTGGCTTGGCCGCCGCGAGGAGTCCATCCTCGCCCTGATAAGCCGCGAGGACGTGCCTGCCCGCAGGCAACATGGTGATGACGACGTTGGCGTCCTTGGCGGCCTCAGCCGCCGAAGCAGCCAAGGTAACGCCATTGTCCCGGGCATACTCCAGAGCTGCGGGCGCAAGGTCAAAACCCTCAACCATGTAACCTTCCTTGGCAAGGTTCACGGCCATGGGCCCACCCATGTGGCCCAGTCCGATGAAGGCTATCCGTTTGGTCATGAAACTCTTCTCCTACCTTTTTGCCCTGACGACCTGTGTCCTGAGGATTCGTCTATTTGTTGAGATGGTGGATGGCTTCCGCGCCCAGCCCGAGTTCTGCGGCACCAAGGTCCGCAAAGTACGCTTCCACCGCCTCGGTCGAGACTTCAGCCAGCGACGGCGGCGACCAGCGTGGGTTGCGGTCCTTGTCGATGACCTGCGCGCGAATACCTTCGGGAAAATCGCCGCCGGCCAGGCAACGAAGGGAAACACGGTATTCCTGGTCCAGTGCCTCTTCCAGGAGGGGCATCTGCCGTGCCCGGCGGAGCGACTCCAATGTCACTTTCAGTGCCGTCGGTGATTTGGCGAGGATGCGGTCTGCCGCATCGCGGGCGGCCGGCGCAGAGGACCGCTGCAGGGCATCGACAATCGCCTCAACGTCGTCGAACGCGTAGCATTCGTCGATCCACCCGCGCTCCGAAACCAGCGCCGACGGGGGGAAGTAATCCGGCGCGAACGCCTGGACCGCTTCGCGGGCATCCATACTGCCAAGGGCCCTTGCCAGCGCGGGCAACGTGTCACTGTCCACGAAGAAGTCCGCCAGCCCCAAGGCGATGGCGTCAGGCCCGGAGATAGTCGACGCGGTCAGCGCCACATGGGTGCCCAGCTCGCCCGGAGCACGGGAGAGCAGGTAGGTGCCCCCTACGTCGGGGACGAAACCGATGGCGGTCTCCGGCATGCCGACCTTCGTCCGCTCCGTAACGATGCGCACCGACGCATGGGCGGAAACGCCGACTCCGCCGCCGAGCACTACCCCGTCCATCACCGCCACATAGGGCTTCGAATACCGCGCGATGTGGGCATTGAGCCAGTACTCGTCCATCCAGAAGCGGGCAGTCTCCTGCCCGCCGTCCAGAGCGTCACGGTAGATGGCCACTATGTCTCCGCCAGCGCAGAGCCCCCGCTCTCCGGCACCTGACAGCAGAACCGTCGACACGCCGTCGTCGTTCTCCCACTCTGTAAGCGTGGCGGCGATGGTCTTCACCATGCCCTGGGTCAACGCGTTCATTGCCTGGGGCCGGTTTAGGATGATGTGGCCCAGACGGCCGTCGCGCCGGAGCAGGATCTCGTTGTTCTGCAATGCTTCGCTTTCCACGGGCTACGCCTCCGCCAGCATCCGGCCGACAATGAGACGCATGATCTCGTTGCTGCCTTCCAGGATCTGATGGACCCGCAGGTCCCGCACGATCCTTTCGAGTCCGTATTCGCTGAGGTATCCGTAGCCGCCGTGGAGCTGGATAGCGGCGTTGGCTACGTTGAACCCGGCGTCCGTGGCAACCCGCTTGGCCATCGCGCAGAGTTTGACGGCGTCGTCCGCTCCCCTGTCCAGCGCATCGGCGGCACGCCGGAGCAGGGTCCGGGCGCTCTCAAGTTCCGTTTCCATGTCGGCCAATTGGAAGAGCAGGGCCTGCTGGTTGATCAGCGGCCCGCCGAATGCCGAACGTTGCTTGAGGTAGGCAACGGACTTGTCCAGGGCAACCTGGCCGCCGCCAAGGGAGCACGCACCCATGTTGATACGACCGCCGTTGAGGCCCCTCATTGCAATCCCGAAGCCGCTGCCTTCCTCGCCCAGCCTGTTAGCGACGGGGACGCGGACGTCCTCGAAGATGACTTGGCGGGTGGGCTGCGCGTTCCAGCCCATCTTCTTCTCGTTGGCCCCGAAGGACAGCCCGGGGGTATCGGCGGGAACCACGATTGCCGTGATGCCCCTGCTCCCGGTGTCGGCGGTGCGGGCCATGACGATGTAAAAGCTGGAAGCTCCGGCGCCGGAAATGAACTGTTTGACCCCGTTGAGCACGTATTCGTCGCCGTCGCGGACTGCCTTTGTGCTGAGTGCCGCGGCGTCCGAGCCGGCGCCCGGCTCAGTGAGGCAGTAGCTGCCCAGTGCCTCCATTGAGGCCAGCTGCGGCACCCACTGGGCGCGCTGCTGATCGTTGCCGAAGGTATCGATCATCCACACCACCATGTTGTGGATAGAGATGTAGGCGGCAATCGTTGTGTCGCCCTTGGCCAGTTCCTCGAAGATCAGTACCGCGTCGCTGCGCGTGAGTCCGGAGCCGCCGAACTTCTCCTGGACATAGATGCCGCCCATGCCCAGGGCGCCGGCCTCCTGAAGCACGTCCACTGGGAAGTGCTTGGTTTCGTCCCACTTGGCCGCGTTGGGTGCCAGGGCTTCGCTCGCGAAGTCCCGCACCATCTGGACCATTGCTTGCTGGTCCTCGTTTAGTTCAAACATCTTTCGCCCTTCCGAGCTCGTGGTTGGTTGTGTAGCCGCGCCCGAGGGCACTTCCAATGCCGGCAGGAGGCCCTGCCGCTAGCGTGAAACCTTGCCTGTCAGCGAGGCAATAGGGCGCAGAAACAGAGGGCGCGCCAGGAACCAGGCGGCGATCATGACCGCCAGTGAAGCGGCGAAGATCCAGAACCCTGCCCAGCTGCCGTCGTCGCTTGAGGCGTACATGTGGTTGAGGTTGCGCAATACCCCTGTGGCGAAGACTAGGGTCACGTGGACGATGATGAAGAAGACGAAGTAAAGCATCACCGGGAAGTGGATGGCGCGGGCGAGTTCGATCGGATAAGCCCTGTTGAGCTTCGGAGCGTTCCTGGGCCAGGCGCCTGACATGCGCAGCCCTGTAGCGAGGGCCAGCGGAGCTGCGATAAAGACGGTGGTGAAGTAGGCCAGCACCTGCAGAGAGTTGTAGTTGACCCATCCGTTCTCAATTGGCCAGTTCAGCGAGGCGTACTGGACGGCGGTGGACAGGGCGTTGGGAAAGACCTCCCAAGTGGCGGGCACGATGCGGATCCACTGCCCCGTGGCCAGGAGCAGCGCCACGAAGACGACGCCGTTGAGCACCCAGAGTGCATCCAGGGTCAGATGAAACCACAGGTCCAAACTGATCTTGGACGGCGGGTTCTTGGTCCGGATCAGGCCCTTGTTGTTCCGCGTCCAATGCGCCTTCGGGCGGGTGGTGGTCCTGACCTGCCAGCCGGAACGTATGATCAGCAGAAGAAAGAAGGCGTTGAGGAAGTGCTGCCAACCCAGCCACCCCGGCAGTCCTGTCGGGGCGCCTGCGGGCAGGTCCACATGACCTGGGTAATCTGCCAGGAAGGATTGGAACGCGGGTAGGGTCCGCGTCCATTTGGCAATGAGCACTACGGCCAGCAATGTCACCACCGCGATAACGACGGCCGTGACCACCTTGGCCCTGCTCCTGGGCGCCGTGCCCGGCTTTGTCGTGGTGGTCATGTACTTGTTCCTTTCCGTGGATCACCGCCGGCCTGCATTGGCCGGGGGTGAAGTCCTAGTTATGGCGGGCTTTGAGTGCTTCGATCAGCTGGGGCACCACGGTGAAAACGTCGCCCACGACGCCAAAGTCAGCGACGTCGAAGATCGGCGCGCACTCGTCTTTGTTGATCGCAACGATGGTCTTGGCGGTTTGCATGCCGGCCAGGTGCTGGATCGCCCCGGAGATGCCCAAAGCTACATAGAGCTGCGGGGAGACGGTGATTCCTGTCTGCCCGACCTGCGAGGCCTGGGGGACGTATCCCGCGTCCACAGCTGCGCGGGATGCACCGACAGCGGCACCGAGCGCATCTGCCAGTTGCTCGACGAGCACAAAGTTCTCTTTCGAGCCCAGGCCGCGGCCTCCGGAGACTATGGTGGATGCGCCATTCAGCGGCGGGCGTCCTGAGTCGGCAATGGCCGGGTGGACCCGTTCGATGACGGCTGCGTTGCCAGTCTCAGCGTCGACAGTCACGATCGTGGTCTTCGGTGTGGCTGCGGGAGCTCGGTCATCCAGAGCGCCCTGGCGCAGCGTGATGACCGCCAGTCCTGCGGAGACGGTCGCCTCCACCATGTAGGCCCCGCCGAACACGGAGTGGAAGGCTACCGGGGTGCCGTCGGCAGAGAAGGCGACGTCGACGACGTCGGCCAGCAGGCCTGCTCCGACGCGAACGGCAAACCGCGCCGCAACATCCCTGCTCTCCACTGAATTGGCGGCTATCACCGCTATCGGGGAGAACGCCTGGATGGCGCTGGCGAGCGCAGCGACTTGGGGGGCGGCGAGCACCATGCCGGTCTGGGTACTTTCGGCGACATAGACGTGCTGCGCGCCGAATTCGCCAAGCTGCTCGGAGATGCCGGCGGTGTGGCCCGGCTCTACAGCGACCACGGCAATCGGGGTGCCGAGTTTTGCAGCGGCTGCAATGACGGACGGTGCACTGCCGGCGATATCTCCGGCGTGCGATATTTCAATAAGTGCCAGTACGTTTGACATGGAGGTTCCTCGCTCAGATCAGGCGGCCGGCGGCCAGGAATTCGGCAAGCTCAACGCCGGCGCCGCCGCCGTCGTAGATTTTCTTTCCGGCGGCGCGGGCCGGCCGTTCGGACGTAGTCAGCACTGCTGATTGCGGAGGCGCTGTGTCCAGTCCCAGATCGCTCAGGGACATGGTGGCCAAGGGCTTGCGCTTGGCGGTCATAATGCCCTTGAAATTGGGGAAGCGGGCCTCGGCTACCCGTTCAGTCACGGAGATCACCGCCGGCAGCGATGCACGAACCGTCAGGGCCCCATTCTCGACGCCGACCTCACCGCCGACGGACGCCTCGTCGAATTCGATCGAGTTCAGCGAGGGCAGCAACGGCAAAGCCAGATGTTCGGCAATCATCGCCGGCACCACACCGCCCCGGCCGTCTGTGGACTCGTTGCCCGCCACCAACAGATCAAAGCCGGCCTGCTTAGCCGCAGCGGCCAGCACCTCGGCTGTCCGTGCAATGTCGGCGCCCTGCAGCCCGTCATCTAGAACATGGAGCGCCGAGTCGGCACCCATGGACAGGGCCTTGCGCAGCGCCTGGTCGGCATCCGCCGGGCCCATAGTGAGTACCACGACCTCAGTCTTCTTATCCGCGTCCTTGCAGCGCAGCGCTACCTCAAGGGCGCGTTCGCTGATCTCGTCGGCAACACGATCCGTTGCGTCACGGTCCAGGCGCCCGGTGGCCGGATCAAGCCTGCGTTCCTCTGCGGTGTCCGGCACCTGCTTCACCAGCACGATGATTTTCATTGAACCGCTCCTCCTGCGATTGCGATGACAAGTTAGAACTTCAACATCAAGATACTAGGTATTCCTACTATTTACTAGGGGATCCTAGTAAATTCCTGTGGGCATCGATTCGCGTGTGGGACGAACAACCCGCGGAAGCGAGAGAGTCAACGACTGGACGGCGAAACTGGAGCTACTAGGCAGGGCTGGCGAGGCCGCCCGGCAACCTGCTCATCCTGCATGTGGTGGGCACCAGTTTTGATCGCCGATAGCAATCTCAGCGCGGCCATGAATAGGGAGGACAAGTGCAGACGTCGGGCCTTACCTGATCGGCCGCGCCATTCAAGAACAACGCCCCACATCTTCAGAACTATTCTTCATGACACTTATCGCTAGAAGACACTACAAGTGGAGCAATCTTCCGTGAGGTGTTTCGTCCAGAGTCGGTGCATCAAAGACCGTTTCGCGGGCATAGTGGGAAAGGGTGCGGACCGCCCCGGCATGGAAAGGCGCGCCCTGCCGACCTTTTCCAATCCCTTCCCCTTAGAGGAACTCAACAATGACTCTTATCCACTCCGCGCATCGCCTGCAGCGATCTCCCCGAACTGAGGACGACGCGTTGCTGCGCGACCTTCGGGCATGGGGAGGGCCAAGCTCTGTAGTGGAGTCGGAACTGGAACGTCGCACCACCGCGCACGACGCTTCCCACTATCTTCTCCAACCCCGGGCTGTCGTCCGTCCCGGTTCCGTGGCGGGCATGGGTGAGCTTTTTCGGGTCCTTGATCGCCATGGCTTGGGGCTCACCTTCCGTTCTGGCGGCACCTCACTGTCGGGCCAGTCGGTTTCGGACCAAGTCCTTGTGGACACTCGCCGAAACTTCCGGAACATCGAGGTGCTGGACGGGGGCCGCCGCGTTCGCGTCCAGCCCGGGGCGACTGTGCGGCAAGTCAATCAGCGGCTGGCTCAGTACGGGCGGAAGTTGGGTCCGGATCCGGCGAGCGAAGCAGCCTGCACCATTGGGGGCGTCGTCGCGAACAACTCTTCGGGGATGCACTGTGGTACGGAGTTCAACACGTACCAAACTTTGGAGTCAATGACCTTCGTGACGCCGTCTGGGACAGTGGTGAACACGGCCGACGTGGGGGCGGACAGCATTTTCCGCGAGCGTGAGCCCGAACTGCACGCGGGATTGATCGGCCTGCGTCGTCGCGTGGTGGAGAACGCGGCCTCCGTGCGGACCCTTCGCCATCAGTTCTCAATGAAGAACACCATGGGTTACGGGCTCAATGCTTTCCTCGATTTCGAGGAACCGGTGCGCATTCTGGAGCATCTTCTGATCGGGTCCGAGGGCACACTCGGTTTCGTGGCAGAGGCCGTTTTTCACACCGTGGAGGTCATGCCCAAGGTAGCCACCGGTCTACTCGTCTTCCCGGACCTGATCAGTGCCACAAGCATTGTGCCGGATCTGGTGGACGCGCGATCTGCCACCGTGGAACTTTTGGATTCGACCTCGCTGCGCATGGCTCAGCGCAGTGGCCAAGCCCCCGCGCGAATGGCGGAGATTAATGTGCAGGAACATGCTGCCCTGTTGGTGGAATATCAGGGGCGCGACGATCAGGAACTCCGCGACCGCACCGCAGAGGCTGAACGGCTCTTTGCGAGCCTGAATCTCAGCACCCCCGCAACACTGACGGACGTGTCTGGCGAACGCGCGGCTCTGTGGAAGGTCCGGAAAGGTCTGTACGCCACGGTGGCCGGGAGTCGGCCCAGTGGGTCAAATGCCCTGCTGGAGGACATCGTCGTTCCCGTTGCCGTCCTGGGCGAAACGTGCCAGGAGCTCACGCGCCTCTTCGAGAGCCACGCGTATGAGGATTCCGTGATCTTCGGCCACGCCAAGGACGGAAACGTCCACTTCATGCTCAACGAAAACTTCGAGGACTCTGTGTGTTTGGGGCGGTATGAGCAGTTCACGGAGGAGATGGTTCAGCTCGTTCTGGAGCGGGGCGGTTCTTTAAAGGCAGAGCACGGCACGGGCCGGATCATGGCCCCGTATGTTCGGCGCCAGTACGGGGACGAACTATATGAGGTCATGTGCCAGCTCAAAGCGCTTGTGGATCCACGGAACGCGTTCAATCCGGGCGTTGTGCTCAGCGATGATCCGCGCTCCTACCTTAATCACCTCAAAACTGCGCCAACAGTGGAGGAGGAGGTCGACCGGTGTGTGGAGTGCGGTTACTGCGAGCCCGTGTGTCCTTCCAAAGACCTCACTCTCACGCCGAGACAGCGCATCGTAGGGCGCCGGGAGATTGAGGCTGCGGAAGCCAACGGCGACCATGAACTGGCCATGCGTCTGCGCAAGGAGTATGACTACGAGGGTTTGCAGACGTGTGCCGTGGACGGCATGTGCGCCACAGCGTGCCCGGTGAGCATCAACACCGGAGATCTCGTTCGCCGTTTGCGTGCGGAGAACCATTCCGTCCTCGCCGATCGTGTCTGGGGGGCAGCCGCATCGGTGTGGGAAACGACCACACGAGTGGCCGGCCTCGGGCTCAGCCTGGCGAACGCACTTCCGCCGATGCTGCCACGGGCTGTAACTCAGGTCGGCCGCGCCGTACTGGGCGACGAACACGTTCCTCAGTATCAGAACCTGCTGCCTGGAGGTGGACGGCCACGGCCCTCACGCCGGGACGAGGCTGCTACAGCCGTCTTCTTTCCCGCGTGCGTCTCCGGCATGTTCGGCACTCCAGACGGGACTGGGCTTTCCGTCTCCGAGGCGTTCCTTGCCCTGTGCGAACGGGCCGGTGTGGCTATTACCATCCCCGATAGGATTGGCTCCGCGTGCTGCGGGACGCCCTGGAAATCCAAGGGCCTGCCCTCGGGATATCGCACGATGGCACCGCGTACGCTCAGTATGCTCTGGGAAGCCTCCGATCACGGCCGACTACCGGTGGTGTGCGACGCGTCCTCGTGCACGGAAGGATTGGCGGCCATGCGTGACCTCGCCCTGACGTCTCCCGAATACAGCATGCTCCGGTTCGTTGACTCGGTGGAATTCATCGCGGACAACGTCCTGTCCCGCCTCAACGTGACCAGGCCCCTGGACTCGATGGCCCTCCACCCGACGTGCTCCTCTATCCATCTGGGCATCACCGACGCCTTGGAAACGGTGGCACGGGCAGTGGCCAGCAAAGTCGTTCTCCCCCAAGAATGGAGCTGTTGCGCCTATGCAGGAGACAGGGGGATGTTGCACCCCGAGCTAACGGCGTCTGCCACCGCAGCAGAGGCGGCCGAGATCAATTCCGGCCAGTACGACGCCTACGCCTCCCTCAACCGCACCTGCGAGCAGGGAATGACCGAAGCCACGGGACGGCCATATTGGCACGTGCTCCAGTATCTGGAGAAGGCAACGCGTTCAGGCTAAATCTCCGCACGGCCGAATTCCGACATTGAGAAAGATATTATGCTGCTGAATCTCGCCCGGGAGTTTTTGCTTCGCCCGAACCCTTCGCCCCGGGGGTGGGACGCACCGCCCGCGGTACGCATTGTTCTTGCCGCCCTCGTCGTTGGCCTGCTCCCCTTGGGGACCAACTTGATGACCCCGCTGTTTCCCGTGTTCCAGGAACGTATGATGCTGGGCAACGGTGCTGTGACGGCAGCCTTTGTAGCCTATGTCCTGCCGGTGGTGATCGGATTGCCCCTTTTCGGCCACTGGTCTGAGTACATGGGGCGACGGGTGGTGCTCGTGGCTAGCTTGGGGCTTGGCATCCTTGCCGCTGTTGTGCTTCTCCTGGCTTCGGGCCTCCCCGAACTGCTGGCGGGCAGGGCTCTTCACGGGCTGGCGGTCGCCTTGTCCTTCGGGGCGGGTGCAGCGGCACTTCGGGATCTGTTGCCGGGCGAGCCGGGTCTCTGCGCCCGAATCACCTTACTGGCTTCCGTGGGAGGAGGCGCCGCCGGCCCCCTTGTGGGCGGGTGGTTATCCGAACTCGGGGATCCTATTGGTGTCCCGTTCTCTGTGTATCTCCTGGCCGTGGTGGTGGTACTTGTCATGCTGGCAGCGGTGCGTGCTAATCCTCCAGTCCTGGATCCCCCACCACGTGGGTTCTTCGGGAGTTTGCGCCCTCCCCGCCCGTCGCTTCCCCGGTCTATTTTCAGAACGTTCTTTCTCACCTCGGGTGTGGGCTTTTTGTCCTTTGCCGTGTTTGGTTTCTTTCTCTCCGTCGCCCCGGCGTTCTATGCGCCGATGCTAGGTGGGTCGAGAATCATGGGCGGGCTGTCGGGCGCGCTGGTACTGGGCGGCTCGGCGTGCGCCCAGCTAGTGCCGGTCCGCGGGCGGCATAAAGCAGCGATTAGTCTGATGGTGATGGCGGGCGGTCTTGTGCTGGTTGTGGTCAGCCAGATTCAGCAGCTCCGGGGTCTGCTGTTCATTGCTGCAACCCTCACGGGTCTGAGCCAGGGTATTGGCTTCCGGACACTCTTCGCCGGGCTCAATTCCGAGCTTCCTTTGGGAACCGCGGCCCGGACCGTCAGCCTGATGTACGTCGTGACCTACCTGGGCAGCGCCCTTCCGGTTCTCGGTCTTGGGTTGGCCATGGATTTCTGGGGCGCGACGGTCGGCGTCAATACGTTCCTGCTTGGCGCTTCAGGGGCCGCCCTCTTCTTCGCCGCCATATGTCTTATATATAGACGATCAACCCGAGTAAACGACTGAGCCGAGAATCCGCAATCGCCATCCCTTGGGCCGAATTCGTTTACCAGGTTGAACACGGTCCCGCAGCCGGGCGCCTTACAAGATCCGCACGTCCTGTCTAGCGACCGGACACGAAGCCTAGGCCGTGGGGCCCTTCTGGCGCCGACAGATACCTTAGAGCCATTGCGTGTACGGGGCGTCTGAGCCTTATTCGTGCGCTGCCGCATTCCAGCAGCATTTGACCGGTGACACTCGACTCCTGGGGGATGGAGCCGAGTGTCAGCGAATTGACCGTGATCCCGAGGACGCCAACCTCCTCAGCGGCCTGACAGAACAGGAAGGTACCGTTCCGTCGGCACCATTCTCTATCTGCACTCGCTCGCCCCATCAACCGTGAGGCCTTCAAACCGGGCGTCCGGTTATGCCGTCCTCAGGGCTTAAGTTGGTGGGTCCGCTCCCTCGAAGTACCGGGGGTGCAGTGCGGGCCTCAGAACCGCGATGCTTGTCTGCTGCGTGGAGGCTCTTGCGCAGGAGGAGCACCGCTATTACAGCTACGAGCTCGAATCCTCCGACGAGCCACATGGCGGCACGCGAGTCGCCAGTGATGTCAAGCAGCCACCCGGTCATGTAGGGGGCGACGAGGCCGGATGTTGCACCCAAGGTGTTCACCAGAGCGATACCGGCCGCTGCGCCGGCTCCTGCCAGGAACGTTGAGGGCAGGTACCAGAACACGGGCAGCGCGCAGAAGATGCCGATGGCGGTGACGGAGATAACGGCCATCGTGGCGAAGGGTGAGTCCGTGTACAGGGCCAGCGGGATACTGACGGCCGCAAGGAGCGCAGGCAGGGCGACGTGCCAGACCCGCTCCCCGGTACGGTCCGAGTGCCGACTCCAGAACACCATAGCGATCGCACCACACGCGAAAGGAACCGCGACTATCAGGCCGGTCTCTAGGATGGAGAATTTGGTGTTGAATGTCTTGGCGAGTCCGCCAACGATGGTGGGGAGGAAGAAGCTCAGAGCGAAGAGGCCATAGGCGATACCGAAATAGACCAGGCCAAGAGCCCACACGCGAGGATCGCGAAGGGTATGAACCACGGATGCGTGACCTACCTCTGATGCACTCTGGTGTTCGGCGTCGATGGTACCGGCGAGCCACTCCCGCTCCGGAGCAGAGAGCCATTTCGCATGCTGCGGGCGGTCTGTCAGGTAGAACCACGCAACTACACCCAACAGAACTGTTGGGACGCCTTGGAATAGAAACATCACTTGCCACCCGGCCAGGCCGAACAGGCCGTCCAGATACTGGAGAATTGCAGCCGACACGGGGGCGCCCAAGGCCGAGGATACGGGTAGCGCGACCATGAACGTTCCGATGAGCCGAACCCTTACGGCACGCGGAAACCAGAACGTGAGGTACAGGACGATGCCAGGAAAAAACCCTGCCTCCGCTATGCCGAGCAGGATTCGCGCAACATAAAGGGAGGCTGGGGTGTTTACCAATGCCATTGCTGCGGTAACAAGGCCCCAGCTCACCATGATCCGGGCTATCCAGCGACGTGCACCAAACCTGTGCAGTGCCAAGTTGCTGGGAACTTCCAAGAACACGTAACCGATGAAGAAGAGCCCGCTCGCCAGGCCATACATCGTCTCGCTAAGCCCCAAATCCGCGCTCATTGTGAGCTTGGCAAAGGAAATGTTGGTCCGATCCAGGTAGTTAAGGAAGTACGCCAGCGCCAGGAAGGGAATGAGCCGCGTGGCGACTTTGCGCATAACTTGGACCTGCATGACCGGTTGGTCCTTGTTCGGGTGTACTTGTTCAGTTCCGGAACTCATTAGGACAATCTCCTTGCTGGTTAAGAGGGGAAACGCTAGAGAACGGGTCGAAGAGCAGCCCGCGAGAGCGTAAGCCTGCTCACACCAGCTTGGGTGATGTGTGCTGTACATCACTACTACTGATCTATGAGAGATTGGCGTGCACTTTCCTCTGATGGTCGAAAAGCTGCACGCGGTCCAGTCAGCTCGACCATTAGTTAGGGCGCCGCGTCAGACGGGACTCCGCACCGAAGAAGCCGCTCAATAAGAGGCAAAGAGTTAGCCCCGCGTGTGGGGCTGGAAGCTTCCCTTGCCGCGTCAGTGCGAGGGGCCGGCAGGGAGGAGGTCAAGCATGGTCAGCCCGAGGTGAAGGCTGAGCCGCGTCCGGCCGTCGGACAGATCCAGTCCGGTCAGCTCGGAAATGCGTCCCAGACGGTAGTAGAGCGTGGTGCGGTGGATGTGCAGCGCCTCGGAGGCCGCCGGGCCGTTGCAGGCGTAATCGAGATAGCGCCGCAGCGTCTCGGTCAGGTCCCGACCAGGATCGACGGCGAGAAGCCGCCGGACTTCTTCAGGCAGTGATTCCTCATTCAGGTCCTCCTCGGGTATCCGCAACAGCAGCGCGTAGGGTCCCAGATCTGCCCATGCCGCTACCTGCGTACCGAGGACACTCGCCGCTGCCCGCCGCGCCAAATGGGCTTGCCCAGCAGCTTTGTGGGCCTGCTCAAGCCCTGAGAGGGAGGGTCCGATGCCGGCCACGCAGCCGAACCTCCCGGAGGACAGATCCTCCAGCTGATCGAGCATTTTTTGCACGTGGAGCCGGATGGCGGGCTGCCCGGGGGGCGCAGCGCTGCCAAGAAGGAGTAGGCCAGTGCCCGAGTCCACAGCGTGCAGCTCTGCAAGACGTCCCTGCCGGTAACCCATGGTCAACACAGCGCGTAAGGCGGCATCGGCGTGCGACGCCGTCGCACTGTTGGAGATCCCCTGCACCCCCAACTCCACAGCCGTCACGTACTCGAAACGTTCCGGTGCGTGGCTTGCCCCAAGCTCTATAAGAGCGCGCCGACGTAATCTCGCGTCCCGCTGGACCAGATCCCGGACCGCCTGTTCTTGAACCCCAGAATCGGATTCTTTTTGCCCCTCAACGGACATGGCAGCTGCGATGTCCTGGGCCGTCTGGTTGATGGCTGACAACTCGGAAGTGGTCAAAGTTCCGTCTGCGTCCATGACCATCATCTGGCCCAGGAGCTCCCCGTGCCACCTGATCGGCACGCAGACGCGCGCCTTCATCCCGATCTCGTCATTGGCCGGGATGATGCCAGCCGTGGTCCACGTCGATACGCCCTGGGCGAGGACGTGGCCTATCGCCTTAGTGCTAGCGCCTCTGTTGAGGATCGCCTGCACACGAACTTGGTCTTCATCGCCGAAATGGACGCTGGAATAAAGCATCTGGACACCTGGGTCGATAATGACCACCGAACGGCGCAAGTGCTCCGCCAGTTGGTCCACGGCGATTTGAATCCGGCTATCACTCACGCCACTGATTCTACAGATAGAGGAAAGGTTTTCACTTTCTCTCGTCGCCAGACGGTCCCTTCCCCACACGATCCCTGACATCGTGAGGGAAGACACAGCAGCCCACGCAAAACGGGCGCTCCTTTCCAGTTCTGATGCCGGTTCCTGGCTCTTGGGTCAAGGTGTTCCGGCACAAGCTTTGAAACGAAGAGGTTTCGATGGTCACTTCACCCCACATCATTGGATGGGCACATACCCCCTTCGGACGGCTGCCGCACGAGGACGTTGAAGCCTTGATCGCAGCTATCGGCAGCGCCGCCATAGAAGACTCAGGACTTGAGCCCCGCGACATCGACGCGATATACGTCGGCGTTTTCAACAACGGGTTTTCAGCGCAAGGATTCGAGGGTGCTCTCGCTGGAGCTGCCATGCCGGAGCTGGCCGGAGTGCCGGCCACGCATGTGGAGAATGCTTGCGCGACTGGCTCCGCTGCCATTTTTGCAGCCTTGGACCGCATCGAGGCCGGGCGAGCCCGGACCGTGCTCGTCGTTGGCGCGGAGAAGATGACCTCGACTGCAAACAGCGAGGTTAACAGAATTTTGCTTAGCGGTTCACATCGGAGGACCGAAGCGTCTGCCGGCAGTTTCGCAGGTGTCTTCGCAGGGCTCGCCGATCAATACGCGAACCGATACGGCGATCCCCATGACGCCATGGCGATGATTGCCGCAAAGAACCATCGCAACGGTGTGGACAACCCATGGGCACATATGCGCAAGGACCTGGGATTTGATTTCTGCGCCACCGAGTCCGAGCGGAATCCCAAGGTGGCTGGGCGGCTGCTGCGCACCGACTGCTCGATGGTCTCTGATGGTGCAGCAGCGATGGTTATCACCCACGCAGATGTAGCTCGCACTGCCCGCCGGTCGGTTGTCGTCCGCGGCCGTGGGCACGTTAACGACCATTTGGCAGTCGCCGCGCGTCCCGACCCTCTTGCCTTGACCGGCGCGGGCCGCGCCTTCCGCACAGCCATCGACGAAGCGTCGGTGACCCTTCAGGACTTGGATCTGCTCGAGACCCACGACTGCTTCACGATCGCCGAGCTTCTGCAGTACGAAGCTTTCGGTATCGCCGAACCCGGTAAGGCAGCCCAGGTCCTGGCCAGCGGCGCCACTGACCGCGATGGATGGTTGCCGGTAAATGTCTCCGGAGGCTTGAAGTCCAAGGGCCACCCGCTGGGAGCGACAGGCGTGTCGCAGCATGTGATGGCGGCAATGCAGCTCGTTGGCGAGGCCGGTGCTATGCAGTTGGCTAAAGCCAACCGGGCAGCGGTGTTCAACATGGGCGGCAGCGGAGTGGCAAACTATGCAACGGTTCTGGAGAGTGGCCGGTGAACGCCATCAACACAAAAATGACCTCTGCCCCCACCCCCGGAAGTCCTGTCGGCATCCCGGCTCATAGGGCAGTAAACCTGGCTCATTTTCTGACCCAAACTGCCAGGCGAATTCCGGATGCTGATGCTGTGATTCATGGACAAACATGCTGGAGCTGGCGCGACCTGGACGAGAGGGTCACAGCCCTAGCCGCCCAGATGATTGAAAGGGGCGTCAAGCCTGGACAGTGTGTGCTGCTGGACGCGCCCAACCATCCCGAGTTCGTGCAGGCCATGTATGCCACTTGGCGTATCGGTGCGGTCTTGGCGCCTGTCAACACCCGTCTGCACGAGAGTGACTTCGCCTCGATCGCCGAAGTCTGCAAACCGGTGCTGATGATTGCCCACTCATCCACCGCCTCCCACGTCGGCGCTGTTAAGGCGGCTGTCGGGCCGGGACTGGAAACGCTCTGGCTCGAATCCTCGGGACCGGACGCCATCAGCACTTACGTCCGTCCGGCCGGCCCGCTCCAGGACCGGGGCGTCTGGGAAGGCGATGCCGCCTGGTACTTCTTCACCTCCGGGACCAGCGGCCCACCGAAAGCGGCAGTGCTCAGCCACGACCAGCTCGGCTTTGTAGTTACCAACCACCTCGCCGATCTGATGCCCACCACAACTGAAACGGATCGTTCTCTCGTTGTTGCCCCTCTTTCGCACGGTGCAGGCGTCCACCTTCTACCACAGGTGGCACGAGGAGCAGCTACGGTCATCCCGCTCTCGTTCAGCCTGAATCCGGCAGAGGTGTGGGAACTGATCGAGACCGAGCGGGTAGTCAACATGTTCACGGTCCCCACCATCCTCAAGCGCCTGGTCGACGATGAGTCGAGCAGCACGCGTGACCACTCCTCCCTGCGCTACGTCGTCTACGCGGGCGCACCGATGCCGAGCCGAGACCAGCAGCATGCTCGCGCCGTCCTCGGCGAGGTTCTCGTGCAGTACTACGGCCTGGCCGAAGCCACGGGAAACATCACAGTCCTTCCGCCGCACCATCACGGTCACCCGTCACCTCCGGGAATCGAGTTCAGCACCTGCGGCTTCCCGCGAACGGGGATGCAGGTGAGCATCCAAGACGAGCAGGGCAACGAGCTGCCGCCGTTGGAGCACGGTGAGATCTGCGTCGCCGGACCCGGAGTGTTCCCTGGGTACCTGAATAACCCCAAGGCGAACGAGGCAGCATTCCGTGACGGCTGGCTCCGCACCGGGGACATCGGAACGTTCGATGAAGAGGGCTTCCTTTACATCACGGGCCGCTCCTCCGACATGTTCATCTCCGGTGGATCGAACATCCACCCCCGCGACATCGAGGAAAAGATCCTCTCCCACCCTGCCGTTCAGGAAACACTTGTCCTCGGAATGCCCCACTCCACATGGGGCGAGGTCGGAGTGGCTGTATGCGTACTGCACCCCGGCAGTTCCACGAGCGAAGAGGAGATGCGCCAGTATCTCTCCGAACGCATGGCCCGTTACAAAGTGCCGCGCCACATCGTTTTCTGGGACGAACTGCCGCGCTCCGGAAACGGAAAAATCGTTCGCCGCACAGTACGGCAGCTCTTTCTCGAACTCGGCTGGGACCCCCAGCTTGGCCCCGGCACAGGCGAAAAGAAGGCAGCTACGCTGTGAATCTCACCCGGCGGACCAAGCCCCTTAAACACCCAGGAGTCGTCGCTGTGGAGCGCAGGACCGCAGTAACCACCCGCACCATCCCGAGACCCGTGATCCTCCCGGCAGGGGCGCGGCTCCTCGATGCCATGGCCGAGGCACTGGAGTCACTGGGAGCCACATCAGGCCAGGTCGAGCTCCTCGACGGATCCCTGTCCAGGGTAAGCTACTGCATCCCAGCACTGTGCCACGACGGATCAGCCGCTGTTACATTCAGCTCGACGCACGAGGCTTTGGTGCCGGCCCGGGTGATCGCAGGGTCTGCCACCGTTGGATTCCGTGACGGGGAGCGCCTTGCCCACTGCCATGCCGCTTGGTTTGATGCCAACGGAGATGTCCGAGGAGGCCATCTCTGGTGGGAAACCGTCATCGGCCCCGGGCCTGTCCATGCCATCGTCCACGCCCTGGACGAAGTCGAGCTAATCAACGACACCGACCCCGAGTGCAACCTTCCGGTCTTCATGCCCCACCCCTGCCCCTCCCGCAATCTGGACCAGAGTGGTTCAGTGCGTGCCGTCATGTCCCGTTTGGCACCAGGCGTCGAGGTCGCCTCCGCCGTCCGGGAAATCATGCGCGAGCAGGGTTTCGAGCGAGCCTCAATCGCTGGCAGCGTCGGCAGCCTTGTGGGTGCTGTCTTTCGCCGCGGTGACAGTGTTCTAGTCGTAGAGGGTCCCGCTACAGAGGTAGCCCTGACCGGTGAGTTCGACCTGAGCGAACCCGCTGCCGCGCGAATCAGCGGTATTGCCATCGACCGCTTTGGCGCCGTCCATGCCGGACAACTAGTCGAGGAAGAAAGCATCGTGGCCTGCACTCTTGACCTGCTAGTGGAAGAAATTATGCGATGAACACACATGAACTTGAGGGCAAGGTCGCCCTCGTTTTTGGTGCCGGTTCCAGCGGTGCCGGCATGAGCAACGGTGAGGCAGCTGCCTTGGCCTACGCCGCCGCGGGCGCAGTGGTGGCGGCCATTGATGTAAACAGCTATGAGGCGGATCGCGTCGCGAAGCAGATCGTCGCAGCAGGCGGGATCGGTATCAGCATCACCGCCGACGTGACTTTAGAGACCGACGTTGCCCGTGCAGTCGCAACGGTCGTGCAAGAGCTCGGGACCCCCGAAATACTGCACAACAACGTGGGCGCCCCAAGAATGGGATCGGTCCTCGACACCGATCTGGACGTCTGGAACGCTTCCATTGGCCTCAATCTCACCAGCGCTTATCTGACCTGCCGCCACACGGTCCCGCACATGTTGCAGGCTGGCCGAGGCGTCATCACGAATATCTCGTCAGTCGCAAGTATCCGCGACACCGGCTACACCTACCCGTCCTACAGCTCAGCCAAAGCAGCAGTGAACCAACTGACTGTCTCTCTGGCCCTGACTTACGCCAAGCAAGGAATCCGGGCAAACGCAATTCTCCCAGGACTTATCGACACGCCACTCGTGACCCACAAGATCACAGACGACCCCCAAGCCCTGGCCGCCCGCCATGCCCTGAGTCCCACCGGACGAATGGGCTCTCCTCAGGACATCGCCAACGCCTCCGTTTTTCTAGCCTCGGACAAGGCGTCGTACATTAACGGCATCTGCCTCCCGGTCGACGGCGGCTTGGCGGCCCGCTGTGTCTAATCACTCTCCAGGGCCCTGGGTGGCCCCCAACGCTACCGTCGTAGGTCCGGGATCGAGTATCTGGTACGGCGCCGTCGCCCGGGCAGATCTGGCCCCGATCCGGGTCGGCAACGGGTCCAATATCCAGGACAACTGTGTCCTCCACTCTGATCCCAATTTCCCCCTTACAATCGGCAACAACACCACTTTGGGCCACGGCGCTATTTGCCACGGGTCCACAATCGGGCATGGAGTATTAGTGGGTATGGGCGCCGTCGTCCTGAACGGATCAACCATCGGCGATGGAAGTCTCATCGCAGCAGGCACGGTAGTCCTCGAAGGCACAGCCATCCCACCACTTTCACTCGTTGCCGGAGTTCCCGGCAAAGTGATTAGGTCCGTTTCCGACGCCGAGGCTAAGGCACTGCTCGACAACGCCCGAACCTATACTGCGCTGGCACGGCGGCACCAGATAAACGAGTTCGCCCACCTCGAGCGGCCGGACTCACAGCCGGTGACAGGCTCCTCTCCCTATCAAACAAGTTCGTCCGAGTGACAACGTCCAGCTGCTCAGCGCCCCGGCTCGAATACCCGGTGAGGGTGAGCCACCACCGCAAAGTAAAGGTGATATCCCCATGAACCCGACTCCCGCCGCGACCACTAATGGCTCACTGGCATCACGAGTCGCCGTAATAACAGGGGGTGCCGGGGGCATCGGCGAGAGTGTGGCCCGTCGCATAGCGATGCGACCACACTTTACCGCCGTGATCGCCGACCTGGATAGGACCGGCGCAGACCGACTTGCTAACGAATTGCGGTCGTCAGGCTACTCTGCGAAAGGCATGACCCTCGACGTGTCCTCTAAGGAGTCCATTGTCGAGTTCTACCAGGAACTGGAAGCAATGTTTGGCCGGTGTGATGTTCTGGTCAACAACGCGGGTATTGCAAAGCTCACGCCGTTATCCGAGTTGTCCCTTGAAACTTGGAATACCACCCTTGCCGTAAATGTGACGGGCGCGATGCTGATGACAAAGGAAGCTGTCCCCCTTATGGGACGAAACGGCTGGGGTCGCGTCGTTAACCTTAGTTCTGTCAGTGGGCTACGGGCCAGTGCCGGGCGAATGGCGTACGGCACATCGAAGGCAGCGGTCACTGGGTTGACACGACAAATGGCAATCGAACTAGCGCCGCTCGGAATAACGGTGAACGCGGTAGCACCTGGTCCCGTTGAGACCGCCTTGGCCAAAACAACCCATTCGCCAAAGACCCGCGCCGCGTATAACCGGCTTGTGCCCCTAGGCCGATATGCGAGGCCGGACGAGGTCGCTGCCGCCGTCGATTTCCTTTGCTCCGACGATGCTTCTTTTATTACTGGCCACACTATCCCGGTCGATGGAGGATACATGGCAGCGGGCATCCTGGAGACCTGACGGTCAGGGCACCTCAAGTTGAATCGTTGATCTTAGGCGCCCAGCCCAAGAAACGATCGAAGTATCCCACCGACAGGCCGGAGAGTGCAGCGACTGGGAGGTCGCCAACGCGGAAGACGCCTCTTCGTCATTCTTCTAATTCCAAAGACTCCAGCGTAAGGGCACCATCTTTTCATGTTGCTGCATGAAACTTCCGAAAAATCTAACGGTATGGCAGCACCAACACCCGTAGCAGCGCCGATGTTGCACCGAATGACAGTAGGTGCCCGGTCGCCATACAGCTTCACCTGGTCGCCAAAGCTCGAAGACTATGGGCCGAATCATCTCAATTTGCTTCGGCAGCAGAACTCGAGGGGCCTCGCAGAAGCCGTGGTGCGTCTGCAAAATCAATATGTACCTGAAAGGGACTGACAATGGACACAACAATCTCGGCAGTGACCGAGCGAGCGCCTCAGTCTAATCCACACCTAAAGGGCAACATGGGCTTCTTCGAGCTCATATTCAGCGTGCTGGCCTATAACGCACCCATGGTAGTGGTGATCGGCATCATCCCCATCATGGTTATGGAGGGAGCTGGGCTTGGGACACCGATGTCCTTTATCGGAGCGGGCATAATCCTGGCACTATTCTCCGTAGGTTTTACCCGGATGGCACGCGTGCTCCCCAATCCTGGGGGCTTTTATGCCCTGATCACGGCCGGTCTGGGCCGAGAGGTGGGCCTGGGTTCCGGATACTGGGCTTTGCTGACGTATTTCTGCGTCTACGCCGGTACCTTCTCTTTCGGTGGCGTGATGTTGGGTGAGCTCGTGGCTAACACCTTCCACGGCCCCGAATTGCCTTGGTACGTCTGGGGCGCCGTATTCTGGATCGGATCGGCCATTCTGGGCTACCTGAAGGTCGAGCTCTCGGCCAAGGTCCTTGCATTCTTCCTGCTCGCCGAGCTTCTCATCATTGTCGCCTACGATGCCCTCGTCTTTTTCCAGGGCGGCGCGAATGGAGCGGGAGTTTCGTGGGAGCCATTGAGCCCAGCACACTGGTTTGACGGCAACTTCAGCCTGGGACTAATGCTCGCCATCGGCATGTACGGGGGCTTCGAGGTGACGGTGCTGTTCCGGGAGGAAGTCCGCAATCCGGCACGGACTATTCCTCGTGCCACCTGCGCTGTCATTGCTGTAGCCATGACGATATATGCCATCTCCTCAATCATGTTCATGGGTTCCCTAGGTACTGACCAAGCTGTGGCTATCACCACGGCGGATCCCACGGGTGCCATGAACACCAGCCTCCTTAACTTCGGCGGTAAACTGCTCCAGGACCTTGCCACGGTCATGGTCAACACGAGCACCTTCGCGGTCATATTGGCGGCCCACAACATCACAGCACGATATGTATTCAATCTGGGGGCAGACAACATTCTTCCAGCGAGGGTGGCGGCCGTGCACAAGCGTCACGGTTCTCCGCACGTGGCCTCTATCGCCACAAGCATCGCCGCCCTCGCCCTGAACGGAATCGCAGTCATCATCGGTCTCGATCCGCTGGCCTTCTACGCCGCCATGCTTGGTATGACCAGCTTTATGGGCTTGGCCATCATCTTCATCTGTAACATTGCAGTCGCCGTATACATGCGCCGCGCCGGTGGCGCTCTGGCTTCCAAGTGGGCCACTGTCATTTGCCCAATTCTCGCCGGAGTCGGCTTGGGAATAGGCCTGATCTTGGCAGCAATCAATTTCCCGATGATGGTCGGGGGATCCCAGCTGCTAGCCAACATCCTCATGGCTGTGGAAGCAGGCGTCTTTATCCTTGGTTGCGCGACAGCGACGGTGTACAAGCGCCGGAAGCCTGAATGCTACAGCCGGATCGGACGGCAGTGATCGGGTCCGCACGTGCTCCGGATACTCCAGACCGCGTCGCGCGGGCCAAGAACAGAGGACGTGGCAAGTCGTAACTCCTGAGCAGGTCAACGCAGCATAGTACTCCGCGGCCGACCGACGGCACTTCGGTCGGCCGCGGCTCAATCGGAATCGGCATCATGTCCTGGCGCTGTCAGGCAGTCCCGTTAGAAGTACTATGAGACAGGCTTCTTCTAAAATCGAAACCCGACCCCGGGAACCTGCAGTACACTGTTCCGCCGTCGATTTTTTCCGAACGGGAACGTGTGAACGCGACCTGGTGTACGTGGCAGTAAACCAGCAGATGATCTTTGCCCAACGCCATTGTCCAAATCCATACCGATCATGGGAAACGGGAACACGTTCATCACGGGCTGCAGGGCGGCGAACACGTGTTTCTGCGCCCTGTTGGACACCGATCTGTTCACCGTCCAGCCGGTTGCTATGTCGGTCACGGTGAGCGTGAAGCAAAACTGCCCGGAGCTATTGGACTCGTCGTGACTGACCATGTCGATCTCCACGAACCCAAGCACGGGCGTCATCCCACTGCGCCCAGGTGCGGACCCGGATCTGGGACTTCAGCACCGACCCGGGCTTGATATGGGACCGCTCGCGGGGCAGCAGCTTCGCCCGCTCCCCGGCCAGCCGCCCGATCGATCGCAGCCGCGCTCATTCTCGAAAGCAGGAACGCCTGGGAATCCGTGACATCCAGCGCGCCCTCCTGCCGTAACAGCGGCACAAGGAAAAGCATCTGAGCCACCAGCAGCTTCCCTGCCGGGGCCCGCAGCACCGCCCCGCAGAACAACAGAGCGTGCTGCAGATCCGCCCCGTACACCGGCGCCCCGGCCCGGGCCGCACCGGACGCGGCCTCGGCGGATCCAGGGCATGCCGCAGCACCGCCCGGGCATGATCCCGGTGGCAGCCGCTCAGCTCAACGAGCTCGTCCAGAATCCTTGCCTTTCCGGACCCGGTCACCGCCCCGATAGGCCCCTGCCAACTGCTTCCTCACGGCCTTGCGTTTCCGTCATCGTCAGACCCATCCACCCTGCCTAGCCCCAGGCAGTTCACCCAAACCCCGGTCAACCGGAGGTCTACTTATGAGGCAATGTATGCCCCTTCGCGGAGGTTTTTTATGAGTCAACGCGCGCTCTGGTGTCAATGGACCTAGCGGAGTAGCGTCCAATTGGGTTGTGGTGCGGCATGTGCCCGACTAGGTTTCTGGGCCGAGAGCGTTGGTGTCTTAAGGAGGCTGAAACATGGCTGGATGGAATGTGGACACAGCCGCAGGTCCCCTTGGGGCTGGCACAGTCACTCTTGTTGAGGGGTCGTCTTTCTGTATTTCCTTGTCCAATGGCGATATCTTCCCTGAGCAACCGCATGGTGTGTTTCACCAAGACACGCGTATCCTTTCTCGCTGGAACCTAAGCGTTAACGGACACTCGCTTGAATCCCTCACGGCACAGCCAAAGGAGCCATATCGGGCATTGTTCGCCGGACGTATCCGCGGCCCCGATGGAAAAGCGGACAGTCCATTGATCGTGGAGAGATTGCATGAGGTCGGAGCGGGTATCCAAGAAAAATTGACCATCCGAAATTTCTCCCTTGAATCAGTGGATTGCCTAGTTTCGTTGCGCGTGGAAGCGGATTTTGCGGATCTGTTCGAAGTAAAGGCAGCGCGTATCCAAAATAGCTGGAACGAAACGCGCCATGTGGGCGTCGACTCCATAACTATCAGCTCGGAGTGGCATAACATCCGCAAGAGCATCGTCATCAGCGCATCGGCCGCGGAAATTGAGTCGGATGGCCTCACGTTTAGGATTACGGTGCCGGCAAGAGGCTACTGGAGCACTTCCCTGAGTGTGGTCCCTGCGGCCGAGGAAGCAGATGCAGTTGAGTTCGTCCGTGACAAAAAGGACGGACCGTCTCCAAGTGATGTGCGTCGGCTGGAGTGGGTAGCCAAAACTCCCAGGCTTCAGATGGGTAACCGGTCGATTGAACGAACTCTCCAGCGCAGTTATGACGATCTCGGCGCCCTTCGCATTGAGGATCCAAGGCATCCGGAGCGGGTCGTCGTAGCTGCAGGCGCACCTTGGTTCATGACTCTGTTTGGCAGGGATTCCTTGTGGGCCTCGGAAATGTCACTACCTGTAGACCCCTCTCTGGCACTGGGCACTTTGCAAACGTTGGCTGACTACCAAGGCAAAGTAGTGGATCCTGTAAGCGAGGAAGAGCCTGGCAAGATTCTTCATGAGGTCAGGCTCGACGTCTCCAGCGGGCTGGCACTGGGCGGCAAGTCAGTCTATTACGGCAGCGTAGACGCTACCCCTCTATTTGTGGCAGTGCTTGGCTCAGTCAGCCGCTGGGGCTTCGCGAAGGACATCATCGCCAAGTTGCTGCCTAATGCCGACCGTGCCTTGGACTGGATCCGCAACTTTGGGGACAAAGATGGTGACGGGTTCGTAGAATACGAACGCCTGAATGATCAGGGGCTCATCCATCAGGGTTGGAAAGACTCATGGGATGGAATTAACTTTGCTGATGGCCGTTTGGCCGAGCCGCCTCTCGCGTTGTGCGAGGTCCAAGCCTATGTATATGCGGCATACTCCGCCCGGGCATGGATGGCTTACGACGCAGGTGACGAAGCCCTGGGAAACGAATTGGCCGACCAGATGGTGGTGTTCAAAAAAAAGTTTAATGAGCAGTTCTGGATGCCCAAACACGGTTACTACGCCGTTGCATTGGATAACGAAAAGCGACAGGTGGATGCTTGTGCTTCCAACATGGGTCATTGTCTTTGGCTTGGCCTCGTTGATGAAGACAAAGCTCCACTAATCGCAAAAAGACTGATGTCTCCAGAAATGTTCAGTGGCTGGGGCATAAGAACATTGGGCAGTGACATGGGTGCCTACAACCCCGCTAGCTACCACAACGGTTCAGTTTGGCCCCATGACAATGCCATCATTGCCGCGGGTTTGTTGCGCTATGGCTTTATGGAAGAGGCGCAGAGGATCTCGACGGCTTTGCTGGAGGCAGCCGAATATACCGGCGGGCGTTTACCAGAACTGTTTTGCGGCTTTAGCCGTGATCAATTCCCTGAGCCTGTGCCCTACCCATCGGCCTGCTCTCCCCAAGCTTGGGCAGCCACCACACCTATCCTTCTCATAACGAGCCTCATGCGATACGACGCCCACATTTCACAAGGCGGCATGTGGATGGACCCAGTACTTCCGCCCTCCTACGGAGATGTACACATCACCAACGCGCCCATGGGGACTGGGAGGATCACCATAGATGTAAAAGGTTCAATTCCCTCGGTTCAGGGTCTCCCCGACAACATCACCTTCCATCGCGGCTACCGTCCCTGGATTTCTGAACTTGTCGAGCAGTCGGCTCGGGGCAGAACTTGGGGCAGAAGGAGGAGCTGAACGGGAGCAGTTGGGACAGCAAAGGCGTATCCGGGTTGCCCTGTAACGCAGATGAAGCAGCCACGCCAAGCAGGGATTGCGATGAGGTTTCCTGGAAGTCGATGATCTGCCAACAACAGCGCTTTCCGCCCGAACATGCGAGTGGAGATTCAGGCTGGGAATCTCCGTGGGTTCCCGTTTCTTCGGCCATCACCGGCGGACGAGCGGGATCACGCTTCCATACCTCATGAACTAGGAGAGCAGATGGCTGATTTGGTCTTTTACGACCCCTTCGAGCAGGAAACCGGAACCCCAAGCAGTAGCCCAATTTCTGATGCATCGCTGTTGCCCGTCAAGCCGTTCGGAGGGAGCACCCGCAGAAATTTGGGTCACAGAATCGGACAGCGGGAGCAGGCAAAGAGGCTCGTGGTCCAAGATCTTCAACTGTTGGCCGCCACTCACTGTCGGGACGCAGAAACACAGATTCGATGATCCGTCGCTTTTGAAGCCCGTGCTTTGCCCCGCCCCGAAACTGCACCGTTCAGAGGCAGGGATTAGGCAGTAGGGCACAGCATCTGCTCTTAGGAATTGCGCCCGCTGCCAATCCTTGCTGCTTGGTGCCGGGACCTCCAGCGCCGGAAAACAGCTGGAGGACCCGGGGACTTGGGGCAGCGCAGGTGGTTGCGCCGCCAAGGGCGTTCCGTTATTTAGTAGGCGATAGTTTTACCATCAGGACTTGTTGCTTGCTTACTGGCCTTTTGGGGATCGATTATCTCAGCCAGATGCCTTGATGCCTGATCCGAGTGGTTATCCAGAATCTGCCGGACCTGCATATGGCAACTAAAGCCGTCGGTGAGAACAGGCGTCCCTTCCGGTGCCTCCCGAAGTGCAGGTGCTAGCGACTGCTCCGCGACTGCCATGCTGACGTCAAAGTGCTGGTGTTCGAATCCGAAGTTTCCGGCAACGCCGCAGCATCCGTTGGCTTGTGTGATGGTGGCTACTCCCAGGGCGGCCAGCGCTGACGTCTGCGTGGCGGATCCAAAGGTGGCGTATTCGTGGCAGTGCGTTTGGACAGTTACTGCGGGCGGGACAGCCTTTGGACGCCAACCGGCATTTGTTTGTTCCAGGACCGCACCCGGAAAGTTCTGAATCCGGTTCGCCACACGGCGTGCTGACTCGGTTGGAACGAGTTCGGGGAGGTCTTTCCGCAATGCCGCTGCGCAACTGGGTTCGACGACGACGATTGGTCGGTCCGTGCCGTCATCCAGCGCGGCGGCAGTTCGACTGAGGAGCTTACGTGCGATGTCCAGTTGCCCTGTTGAGATCCACGTCAGACCGCAGCATTGGTCGGCGCTGCACTCAACGGTCCGCTGGGCGTCCTCCAGAACTCTTTTGGCGGCACCCGCGACTGCAGGCCGGAAACCGCGTGTGAAACTGTCAACGAACAGCACTGTGTCCGCATTGTCCGGCGTAGTGGTGCCGATTTCCCTTTCAAGTTGCTTGCGCGAAGCAAAGGCCGGCATCTTACGGCGGGTTGTGATGCCTGCAACGCGAGCGATGGAGGCAGCAAGGGGGCTCCGAAGGGTCATATTGACCAAGGGCGCAATGCGGCTAGTCAATTTGAGCCATGTCGGCAGCCAGCCGAGACTGTAGTGCGAAAGGGGCCGCAAACGGCCTTGATAGAAGTGGTGAAAGAACTCCGCTTTATACGAAGCCATGTCGACACCCGCGGGACAGTCCGTTGAACATGCCTTACACGATAAGCACAGGTCCAAGGAATCGCGGACGTCTTGCGACTTCCACCCCTCCTGCGCGGTTCTGGATCCCAAGACCATCTCCTGGAGAACACGGGCACGAGCCCTGGTCGAATCCTTTTCGTCCCGAGTGGCGCGATAGCTTGGACACATGACACCCGCTCCTGCCGTTGTCCGGCACCGTCCTACGCCGATGCAGGACTGAACCGCATCCGGAAAGCCTTCCTGACCCTTGATTGTCGGTTCCAAGGCAAAAGTCGTCCGGAAACCGCGTGCAGGGACGCCGGCAAGGGCGAGCTCTGACATCATTGGGGCGGGTTTGGTGATGATGCCGGGGTTGAGGATTTCCTGCGGGTCCCAGATGGCCTTGTAATCAGCGAAGGCCGTAAGCGCAGCGGGACTGTACATCACGGACAGTAGTTCCGAGCGGGCCCTGCCATCACCATGTTCGCCAGATAGGGAACCACCGTGTCGGGTGACCAGAGCGGCAGCCTCCCGCAGGAATCGTTCCATCACCTCTCGGCCGGACTCGCTCCGGGGATCAAAAGTGACGCGCACATGGGTACAGCCCGCTCCGAAATGGCCGTACATGATGCCACGCAATTGATGTTTGTCCAGCAGTGCCGTGAAGTCGGAAAGATAAGCCGCGAGATTTTCAGGGGCAACTGCGGCATCCTCCCATCCTGCCCAGGACTGGTTGCCGTCAACGAGGCGGGATGACAAGCCCGCTCCATCTTCTCTAACGCGCCAAAGGTTCGCCCGTTCAACGGGATCCGGTACGGCCATTCCCCCAAGGATGTTTCCCCGTTTCGCGAGGGTCTGCAAAAGAACTTCGGCCTGCTGTTTCACATCTTCAGGGTCGTCGCCATCTAGGTCCACATAGAGGTAGGCCTTTCCTTCAGGCAACGCGCCAACTGCCGCGTCTCCGCGGCGGTGGCGGACGGTTTGAACTATTGCGTCGTCGATGCCTTCGACGGCGGCAGGATTGAAGCGGAGAATCTCCGGAACATCAGATGCCGCCGCAACGACGTCGGGATATCCCAGGCAAACCAGAAGGGCGGCCGGCGATATTTGCGCCAGCTTGACGGTGGCGGAGACAATCACGGCGCAGGTACCTTCGCTGCCGGCTAAGGCCTTGGCGGTATTGAAGCCGTTCTCAGGCAAAAGGTTCGCCAACTGGTATCCGGAAACTTGCCGAGCAAGGCGGCCAAACTCAGTTCGGAAAAGCGCCAAATTGGCGTCGGCAAGGCGCTTGAGTCCATCGTGGATGCGTGCTGCTTCCGCAGTCGATTCTGCATCCAAGGGATCAAACGCCCACACTCCCCCAGGACCTGCTGTCACCAGATGGCCCGACGCCGTTACTAGGTCTACCGAAACGATATGGTCAACGGTTCTGCCATCCCTGACCGAATGGTTGCCGCAAGCATCATTACCAATGGCGCCTGCCACTGTGACGCGGCCCATGCTTGAAGGGTCAGGGGCAAAAGTATACTTCCCACCCGTCGCGGCCTGAATCTCTTTTTGCAGGGTAGTCAGGACGATGCCAGGCTCAACCTTGACAGTCTTCGATTCCAGATCCAAGTCAAGCAAGCGGTTCATATATCGGGAGAAGTCCAGCACCAAGCCACTGCCAATTGCGTTACCGGCCATGCTCGTTCCGCCACCACGGCTTGTCACCGGAAATCCATGCCGCTGACAAATGCGCATAATGGACCCGACTTCCTGGCTGTTGCGAGGAAAGGCAACTGCCGTTGGTCGGACGCGATAGTTGGAGGCATCGAATGAGTATTCGGTCAGTCGCCGACTACTTCCGTCTATCTCAACACCAACGTCTTCAAGATCACGAACAAGCGCTTCGCTGGGGGCTGAGCTCATGGTGCTGATACTTTCCGTAAATTGGCTGGTCGGGCCTTGGCTTGAGGGAGTGGTCGGTTGAACCCGACTAGCAGGAATTGCGGTGTCGGCCAAAATGGAGCGGCCGTGCTGTGATCTTAGAACGGACGACCCTGCGGCAGTCCCCATAAATTGTTCAAACGAAAGTACACGACCTTGGTCGATCTCTAAATGGCGCCAGCGACGGCTGAGCTTTCACTCTCCTGATTAATCGGGAAACGAAGTCGCGCCGCACGCGGCTCGGCACTAGCGCTCCTGGTGGGCCTTCGATATATCGGGAACCTTACGGGCCCAACTCCTGTAGCTTCCACGACGCCAAGGACAAAATGCCGTGAAGATGCCAGTTTCGCGCACAACGCCCCACCCGTAACTTGTATGGCATGGGAAGCAAAAGCGTAATTATCACAGGATCCGGATCGGGCATCGGCCGAGGCATTGCTCTGGCATTTGTCGAAGCAGGCTACGAAGTCTATGCCAGCGACATTTCAGGGGAACGTCTAGCAGAGACCGAGCGTGA
Source organism: Arthrobacter sp. ISL-30 (assembly GCF_018613855.1). Taxonomy (GTDB): domain Bacteria; phylum Actinomycetota; class Actinomycetes; order Actinomycetales; family Micrococcaceae; genus Arthrobacter. The sequence goes on along the minus strand of NZ_JAGGPK010000036.1, from coordinate 21,008 downwards.
ACTCGGTTCTCCGAAGTCGCTCCACACACGCGTCGTGGACGTCAGTGACTACCAGTCGGTGTCGGCTCTCGTGGACGAGGTCGTGGACACGACCGGCAAACTTGACGTTATGGTCAACAGTGCCGGAGTCTTCGATGGGTACGCCGACGTGCTGGAGACCACGCCTGAGTTGTGGGCCAAAATCATCGGGGTCAACCTGACCGGCACCTTCTACGGTTGCCGGGCGGCGGCACAAGTCATGACGAAGCAGAATTCCGGCCGAATCATTACTATCGGCTCCGTCGCTGGCCAGAGGGGTGCAGCAGACGGCATCTCCTATGTCGCTTCCAAGGCGGGGATAGAAGGTCTTACCCGCCGCCTCGCCATCGACGTCGCGCCTCACGGCGTAACGGCAAATGTCGTCGCCCCCGGGGTCATTAAGACAAACCTTCGTGCTACCTCAGAGGAAATCCTCGGCGATCTCGTCTCAACACAGCAGCGCGGCATCGGCGTATCGCCCGAAATCATGGACTTCCTCATTCCTGCGAAACGGTCGGGCGAACCATCAGAAGTCGCGAGTGTAGTCCTGTTCCTCGCCTCAGACGCTGCGGGCTACGTCAATGGGCAGACCATCCAGGTCGATGGCGGTTGGAACGCCACGTAATCTGCCGGCCCCAAAGTCCACCAGTAGGAAACAAACCACTACCAAGTTCCCCGCCTTGGGGCAAACATGAACTGGAGCGAGGCTCTCGCCCCGAGAATTGAAAGGTGTCTTAGTGATCAAGACAGCGTTGACCGAGGCCCTCGGTCTCCAATACCCCATCTGCTCAGCTGGTATGGCTCGTGTGGCACAAGCCGAACTTGTCACGGCGGTCAGCAATGCCGGCGGCCTGGGATGCCTCGGCGGAGTCAGCTTCATGCCGGATAACCTTCGGGCCGAAATCAAGAAGATCGAAGCCGGTACCGACAAGCCCTATGCCGTCAATCTCCTGCTCCCCGACTCACTCACTACTGAAGATGAAGCACAATGGGCGCCGGTGCGGGAGCTGTGGCAGTCACTTTCTGGAGCTGACCAGGAAAAACTGGCGGGCGTAGAAGCACTGCTGACGCCTGGTGCCGTAGCAGACCAGGTTCAGATCGTCCTGGATGCAGCACCTGCTGCCGTTGTCCTGACCTTCGCTACGCCGGATTGGTTCATTAAAGAGTGCAAGGATCGGGGGATCACCGTCTTCTCGCTTGTCGGTTCGGTTGGCAAGGCGAAGGAAGCCAGCGCGGCAGGCGTTGACTTTATTGTGGCTCAAGGAACTGAGGCCGGTGGCCACACAGGCTACGCGTCAACCATGACCCTCGTCCCGGCTGTCATAGATGTTGTCGACCAGCCGGTTCTGGCCGCTGGTGGGATCGCCGACGGCCGTGGGCTGGCGGCTTCCCTCGCTCTGGGCGCAGCCGGCGTTTGGGTGGGAACCCGCTTCATCGCGAGCCCCGAAGCCTACGGTCACGATAACTTCAAGAACCGCGTGGTGGAAGGAACCTTCAAGGACAGCACCATCACTTATTCCTACAGCGGTAAGCGCATGCGTGCCTTTGAAAACAAATGGACTTCCGAATGGGAATCGGCAGAAAAGAAGCCCGCAGGGTTCCCTGGACAGTACGCGGTCGCAGGCACCCGTGTCGAGACAGGATACCAGGACGGCGACATGGATTTTGGGATGATGCCGGTCGGACAGACCATGCAGCTCGTTCACGAAATTCTTCCCGCTGGCCAGATCGTTGAAAATATGGCCTCGGATGCCGAGAAGATCCTCAGAGGACTCGCGACCGGGGAGTAACGAGCATAGCTTGCAGTTCAAGTCCACAAAGGGGCCTGTTGAGTCTACCCACGGCGGGCTCAGCAGGCTCACCTGGTCTTCCAAGTCTCAAAATCAAAGTGGAGCGGATATGAATAAGTCGTCATTCGAGCAAACGAGCTGTGTTTCAGCACTCGAAAAAATCGCCAGTCGGTACCCTGACCACACGGCAATCATCGACGGCGATACGACCATCAGCTATAGGGAACTGCAGGCAACGATCGAACGCCGTGCCGTGATGCTGCTCAAGGCCGGCCTCCAGCCAGGTTATCGAGTGGCCCTCATAGCAGAAAGCTCGGCCGACTATCTTGCAACCGCTCTGGCCGTTTGGCGTAGCGGCGGCGTACTCGTAACCGTCTATCCTTCCTCTGGACCCGGGGACTTGGAATATGCCATCGATACCAGCGACCCTGCACTGATCGTCACCTCCGACAGCGTTGATCGTGCGCTTATCACTCCAGCTTCACGGAACGCGCCAATTGTCGACATCGCGGAATTCCAGGTTACAGAGGTACGGCATGACGGCGTGCCCAACCCCGAGGGTCTTCGCGAACCACTTTCCATGATCTGCTTCTCGTCAGGTACCACGAGCCGCCCGAAAGCGATCATGCTGTCAGCTACGGCCGTTCACAACTGCGCGGAAACCTATGGCGAAGTTTGGCACCTCTCACCCGAAGACACAGCAATTATCTGCCTGCCGATGGCCTGGCTCTACGGGTTGGCCAGCACCTCATTGGCCGTCTTGCTACGCGGCGGGACAGTGGTGGTTGTCCGGCGGGCACGTCCGGAAATGATAGCCCCGGCCATCGAGAAGCACTCCGCAACATTCCTGGCCGGAGTCACTGCAACCTTCGGAAAACTGGCGCAATACGCTGAAGAAAAGAGCTCCAGCTATCCTGCTTTTCCCTCGCTTCGGCTTTGCATCTCAGGCGGTGAGCCAAGAAATGAAGCCGCTTTCGGCCGCTGGCAAGCCCAAACTGGTCTACCAGTCCTGGACGCCTACTGTGCGTCAGAATGCCTGCCTCTGGTTACATACGACCCTGTCCTCAACCCGACTCCTAAACCAGGATCGGCCGGCAAACTTGTGCCTCGATCGAAGCTGAAGGTTCTCGGCCCTGACGGGAAGGAGGTTCCCACCGGGCAAATCGGAGAGGCCTACTCTACGGGACCTGGTCTCATGCTCGGATATTGGCGAGACGATGAACAAACTCGAACCGTCATTACTGACGACGGCTGGTACCGCACAAAAGATCTCGTCCGCATTGATGAGGAGGGGTTCGTTTACGTCGTCGGCCGACTGTCCGACGTCATTATCCGGGGTGGAACAAACATCTCTCCAGCCGAAGTTGAGCGGGTCCTTCAGCAGCACGAATCAGTTGGCGAGGTTGCCGTGGTGGGCATCCCGGACGACATCTACGGCCAGCGGGTCGTGGCCGCAATTGTCCCAAACGGCACCGTTCCCCTTGACCAAGACGAACTCAAGGAGTTCACTGCTGCACGTCTCTCGTCGTACAAGGTCCCCACCCAATTCATCACGGTCGACGCCCTTCCCGTTAATACCACAACCGGGAAAGTCAACCGGCGGGATGTGGCGGCCTTGCTGACCGAAGAAACAAGCCACAGCGACGCATAGCAAACGGCGCTGTATTCGCCCACCAAATTAATGGGGCGGCACTTCTAGAGAGGCTGCCCGAAAGACGAAGTTAGGACAATGACGAGATGAACCTCGACAAGGCCGGAGTAGTGGTCGTAGGTGGCGGAATCGTAGGAGTAACGACCGCGTATTTCCTGGCAACAAAGGGCCACGATGTCGTGCTCCTCGAACAGCGGGAACTTGCGCACGGCGCCTCCGGGCGCAACCTGGGATTCCTGCATATGCAAAATCGTCACGGCGACTACGCCGTCAAACTGACTCGTGCCGGCAGGGCTCTCTACGACGATTTTGCAGACATCCTTGGACCAGCCTTCGAGTATAGAAGCAATGGCGCAATGACATTCTTCTACACGGACGATCAGCGCCGCGTTTACAAGGAGTTTGTAGAAGCCCGCATTGCGGACGGGTTCAAAGCCGAACTTCTCGATGACCAGGCGGCCCACGAAGCTGCCCCCATCCTCCCCCCTGACGTCATCGGAGCAACCTTCAGCCCTGAGGACGGCCAAATCCGAACACCGAAGTTCGTCCGTGCCCTGGCTCAGGAATGCCGGCGACTAGGCGTTCGCATACATGAAAACACGCCCGTCCTGGGCCTGTTGCGCAATGGCTCGAAAACGGTGGGTGTACAGACAATAAGCGGCAATGTCCCCGCGAATAGGGTTGTCTGGGCAACGGGCATCTGGTCAACGATGCTTGAATCCGAAGGCATCACCGTGCCCATCAAGGCACACAGGCTTGGAGCTGTACTGCTCGCACCGGTCGAGGAAAAACTCGACAAGATACTGAACGGACCGCTGGCCGCAAAGCAATACGCTCACATCCGCAACCTCCCCAGTTACAAGGATGAGTACTTCACATCACCTTCCGAGGACCATTCACAGGGCCTCGAGCATATGGAGTGCGTGGCCAAGACCGAGAACGGAAATCTCTTCATAGGCTGCCCCATGGATTATCCTGAGCAGCTCGATGACCGGATGCCTGCGGCAGGTCTCAAGCTTGCCATCGACTCACTCCTCAGAACATTCCCCAACTACAGGACACTTGGCATTGAAAGCGCCTGGGCCGGCTTGGTACCCGCAACAGCCGACTCCCTTCCAATCGTTGACGAAGTGGAAGAGCTTCCTGGGCTGGTCCTGGCAACCGGCCATGTCTATGGCAACCTGGCCGGGCCCATTACGGGACGCCTGGTAGCAGAACTGATCTCAGGCGAGGATCTCAGTCTCCCCCTCGATGAACTGTCCCTCTACCGGCCATCCTTGGCTGCGCCCGTTGAGGGAGTCATCCGGTATTGACCCCGGACGTTGCAGTCATCAAAGCATCCTACGAAAAAGCTACTTAGAATTGGAGCACACACCTTGACTACGAATCTCCTCGGCACGAGCAACGCGTCCGCCGTGAGGTACCTTGATGACCTGGAACTTGGACAGGAGTGGACGTCGGCGGGTAGGACGGTCACCGAGTTCGACGTCGTAACTTTCGCCACATGGTCCGGTGACATGCACCCATTGCATACCAATGAGGAGTATGCCAAGAAAACCGAATTCGGAACCCGGATCTTCCACGGACCGGGAGCGTTGTCACTGGCATTTGGGCTGGAAATGGCCTTGGGCTGGAAGAACGGTTCCGCCCTCGCGTTCCTCGGTATCGACAACTGGAACCTTCGAGCGCCCATTCGCATCGGGGACACCATCACGGTTCAGGAAGAAGTCATTGGAATCCGGCCGTCCAGCAGTAAACCGGACCGCGGTGTCGTAACTACCCGAGTCCGGATCTTGAACCAGAACGGCGTTGTTTGCCAAGAAGGCGATTGGGTCGTTCTGCTGTCGCGTCGGCCGATCTAAACCTGCAAGTTCCACGCAAAGCCACTACTGTCCTGCCTTGCCCCCGAAAGAAAGTTGACTGCTGTGCCACTTCATCTACCTGAAGGCAAGCGCCTCGCCGTTTCGCTCAGCCCCGACTTTGATGCCCAGAGCGTCTGGCTGGGGACGTTCCGTTCGACGTCGCAATCCTTGATGTCGAGGGGTGAGTTCGGCGCACTGGTCGGCGCCCCACGACTCCTTGACGTCTTCCGCCGGTATGGAATAACGACGACGTGGTGCGTACCTACCCATACGATGCAGACATTCCGTCATTCAGTGGATGCAATCGTGGAGTCAGGCCATGAAATCGGTGCCCATGGCGTTTATCACGAGTATGTGCCTGCCCTCGAACGGGACGAGGAACGGCGGCTTCTCGAGCTGCAGATAAGGCAGCACGAAGAGCTCCTTGGTCGGCGTCCACGAGGGTACCGCTCTCCCGCACTAGACGTTACTGACCACACGCTTGAATTGCTGGAAGAGTTTGGTTTCGATTGGGACTCCTCACTTATGGGGAGGGATTTCGAACCCTACCGACCTCGCATGGTCGTGAAAGTAGACCAGGAAGAAGGAAATACGTTTGGACCGGAGAGCAGGGTTCTGGAGTTCCCGGTCTCTTGGTTCCTGGACGACTTCCCCGAACTCGAATCCTTCAAGGGCAACGCCCTCATGCAAAGCAACGACGCCGTACTCGCCCGCTGGATTGACAGCTTCGACTTCGCGTATGAAAGATGCCAAGGCGGCGCGATGACCTGGACCCTGCACCCGCAGACGATCGGACGAGCGCATAACCTCCTCATGCTTGAAAAGTTCCTCGACCACCTCACCTCCTTCGAAGGTGTGTGGTTTCCAACTCTCTCCGAGCTCTTCGACTGCTGGCACGATGCCACTTCACCCGAACATACCGACTTCGCCCCCGCTGCCGAACGTGTCCGTCGTGCCTCCGCGCGGTTTGAAAGGACAGTCCCTTGATCAGAATGCTTCTCATAGGTCCCCCCGGGGTAGGCAAAGGTACTCAGGCCAGCTTCATCGGAGAGAGGCTCGGCATCGTCACCATTTCCACGGGCGACATCTTCCGGCAAAATGTCAAAAGCAAATCCGAGCTGGGGGTAGCTGCGGAGTCGTATTTGAACGCAGGTAAATTCGTACCCGACTCAGTCACCAATGCGATGGTTCGTGACCGTTTGGCCCAGCGAGATGCAGCCGATGGATTCCTACTGGACGGATACCCGCGTACTCCCGGCCAGGTGGATTTTCTCGACGGCATCCTAAGGGAGAAGGGCCAGGAACTGGATGTTGTTGTGCAGCTCGTCGCCGACACTGAAGAACTGGTTCAACGCCTCCTCAAACGCGCTGCCCTTGAAAATCGCACGGACGATACAGTGGATGTCAGACGGCACAGAATGGCTCTCTACTTTGAGCAAACCACGGCTGTCACATCCCTGTACAGCGAACGCGGTATCTTAACCAAGGTCGACGGGACGGGCAATATCTCAGACGTATCTGACCGGATTTCGACCGCCATGGACGTGGCGCTGGGACTTCTGGCGGGAGACGCCCCGCAACACTGACTTGAGAAATCGAGTAGGAGGGCCGGGGTTTCTCGGCTCTCCTCTCAAGCCACCTTCCATGCGGGCCCCGCAAGAAGCAGTTCTCAGGGTCGTCCCGCAACGGCGCTGGCATCGTGAAGGAACTCCAAACTTTAGGTTCCCATCGGCCGCTGGGCAAGAGAGCCCGGAGCAACGGGAGAGTTTGCAATCCGCCACTTTGACTTGCTGATCGTGCCCGGGATCGAACCCCGGGAAAAGCAGCTGGGGATTTGCTGTGCTGGGTCAGCGGGTTCAGCACTCCGACACCCTTGCTTAATGTTTGGGAATCTTCTCCTGACACACCGGGCGCGACGGCGCGTGCGGCATACCGTTTCGGTGGAACTGGCCCCATCATTTTGCGCTGGTGCACGCAGACCAACATGCCTTATGCGTCGGTTTGCACCGCAACAGGACTCAACGTGCAGGGGCACGCACCACGCCGGCTCTTTCAACCGTCGGCCTCGCATAGGGCAGCGCTTCCACAGCCTCGACGTCCGACGGCCTACCGCTCCGGGCGTCCTCCCCTGATGACTTTGGCCTGGGCTGCTGAAGCCGCCCGAGCTCAAGGGCCGTCAGTGCCAGAAAGACTGAAGAGACCGCGCCCGGTTCCCTCAGGTTGATACCGAGAATTTCTTCGGCTTTGGCCAAGCGATACCGTAATGAATTGTGGTGGATCCCGAGGTAATCCGCAGCGGCGTTGATGTTCTGAGAATGCTCGAAGTATGTCTGAAGGCCCTCAACAAGGAGCTCTCTGCCTTCGAGTGGCTTGAGGAACTCTTGCGCCCACGTGATCATCTTGTCGAAGCCGACATCTGCGAACAGCCTTGTTGCATAGTTGAAATCTTCGTAAGCCATAATTTTTGGACCGCGGGCGGCCCGGCGAAGCGTCCGCACGGCGAGCTGTGCGTCTTGGTAGGAATCCAGGATGTCCCCAAGCGCATGCACGCTGCGGCCAATGCCGATGTGGGCGCCTGGGAGTTTGGAGCCTTCGGCTATGACAATACGTCGGAAGGTCTGGACACTACATTGGGCAGTTATCGTGACGGTTTTATCCCTGGTGGTCATCAGGTAGGCGATCGACTGCGACTCGAGCGCCTTGCCCAGCATCTCCGAAAGGTCGTCGGTTCCGGGCAACGACCGCGATGCCACCGAAGAACGGATTGGACGGAACACTATGGTTCGCAGCTCGTCGGCGAAGGACAGGCCGAAAGCTGAAATTCGGCCGGCGAGTTCGGGGTTGTGCGGCTCCCGACGCAATGCCAGCGCCTCTTCCAGCACTGCGGTCCGTATCGCTCTCTCTTGCTGGCGGGCAGCCACCGCCATCCGTTGGCTGGCCTCGACCAGTGTGGCCGCCACATGAGCCGCCGACGTTGAATAGGCGTCGGGAAAATTAGGGCGTCGTGCAGTAACGACGAGCCATCCGAAATGTGACTCGGCCTCCACTGGAGCGGAAATTCTGGCAGCGATCCCCCGCCACCCGTCGACATCCAGCCTCTGTGAATCAGCCTCAGTGCGAGCGATCTCATCGAACAGGAGGCTCATAGGTATGGGGCCTGTTGTATGCACTGAGTGGCCGGACTTATCCACCAAGGCAGCTGTTGCGTTGCATACATGGGCCAGCCGGTTCAGGAGTGCGGGTATCGGCTCAGGGTCCGTCATGGCTTGGCTGAGCGCGCGCTGCAACGAGGCCAATCTCCTGGACACCGATTCTTCCGGTACCTGCATTGATCCGGAAATCGACATGACGACATCGGCGACGTTCAGGTTTTCATCAATTGCGACAACGAGATGGCGGCCAGCTAGCGCTTGGACCTCGTCCATTGCTGCTGAGGCCGTTCCGGCTATGAATATGACACGCTCTGGTCCACGAAGGTGCTCAAAAAACTCCTTCGCGTCAGCGGCGTTCGCCAAGCGAGGGCAGACAACTACAATGTCCGGGTCGTCAGGCAAGTCTTCAGGCTTCAGCAAGACAACCGTGCCACGGACTTGCCTGGACAGCTGGGATTCATCCCCTGTGAGGAGTCTCGCAGCTGGACCTATGTCCGCCAGCACAGCCCCCAGCGGTATGGGTATCGATTCAAGGATCATAAGGGAACTCTCTCGGAAAGAGACCGGGGCGGACGGGTTACCCTCGCGCCTGTCGCTGTCGCCCAGATTAGACCACGATCGCAACCAATCCACTGTAAGAATTCTAACTCTTCGCATAAACCTTTGGATGACTAACAATTACCGGCCCGTCGTTGGCCGCTTAACGTCTCTTGCAGGAGACTCGAAGCTTCGGAGCTTGCATGAACGACCAAGCAGCCTTTTTATCTGACAAATCGAACTGCCATCTCAGAAGAAACCGGAAAAGGCTCGCATTGCGCAGTCCCATGTGTGCTTTCGGGCCCGGCGATCTGGAAGACTAGCGTGAGAGCCTTGGACAGGCCCTCCCAGTAGGAAGGAAACGCGCTATGGGCGCTGACACCCTGGCGACCGGCGACATTGTGGTCGTAGGAGCTGGAATCGTGGGTCTCTGCACAGCGTGGGAGCTGCGCAAAAGGGGTTTTGATGTCGTTGTCGTTGAACAGCGATTCCCCGGATACGGTGCATCCGGACGCAACGCAGGTGCCATCTGGCTGCAGACGCGGCGTGCAGGAACTGAACTGGCGCTGGCCAAGGCTGGCAACGAGAAGTACAAGGAATTCCTGCGCGAGTTTGGTGATGTGTTCGATTACCGCAATCAGGGCGGACTCTTCTTCTTCGAAAACGACGAACAGGGCCGGATTCTGGAAGATTATGTCTCCGATCGGCGCGCGGCCGGCTTGGACATAACCATGATCAGTCGCGAGGAGGCACTGAAACAATCCTCGATTCTTCCCGACACTGCTATTGGCGCCGTTTTCTGTGCCGACGACGCCCAAATCGACGGTGTGCAATTCGTCAATGCTCTGGCCGCTGCCTGCGTCAGGGCCGGTATCCGCAAGTTTGAAAATACGTCCGTACTTTCTACGTTGCGACAAGGAGACACCGTCATCGGAGTCCGTAGCGTCCGAGGTGAAATTCATGCCTCCGGCGTGGTATGGGCGACAGGTGCTTGGTCCACCAATCTTCGGGCCGAGGGCATCGACGTGCCGATCGAAACGGCCCGAGTGGGTCAGATGCTAACTCAACCCGTTGATACCCGCGCCAATGCCATTATGCACGGCCCGCGCGGCGTTTATGGGTGTGGAGCTCTCACCGACCTCCAGACTTATGACCCAACAATTTTCGCAATACCAAACGGAGCAATGCTCGCTCGCCCCGACGCCGCAGCGGCCACTTTGTCCGTTGGCTATGACGATTCAATCGCTCAAAACCGCGGTGGCTCCATGTTCATCGGCAACAGCCTCGACGGGCGGGGTTCGCTCAACCCTCACATCAGCATCAACGCCACAAATGCCATGGTTTCAACGACGCTGGATAGGTATCAGAGCCTCGCCGATTACGGCGTGACCGGTCTTTGGGCCGGGCTGGGAAGCGAAACCTCTGACCACCTTCCTATCGTCGATCGTGCTGACGGCTCGTACATCAACGTCGGTCATGCCTGGGGTGTTGCCAGCGGCCCGATCTGCGGCCAGGTGATGGCCGAGGTCATCGCCGGTGAAGACAGCGGCTTTGCCGGTGCTCTAAAAATGAATAGGCAAACGCTCACCATCGACACCGATCAATCCTCCTAGTCCCTCGCTGTTGTCAATTCCTACATCAGGAGAGGCCTCCAGCTGCAGCGGTCGCTTCCCAGATTGTCCTGGCGCTTGACCTTAATGGGCATTTACTTTCGTTTAACCGGCCAATTGGGCCGGTTCTCCACGCATGGCTGCTGAACCAACTTGTCCTCCTCAACAGTCCTCATGAGCCAGCATGCTGGTCCCGGCCTTGGCATTCGAACCAATGTCCTACCGTTTCTTTGAGAATCCTCCCAGTGTTCAGCACCTTAGCCTTCCGTTACCGTCAGAGGCATAAGTCGCCCCGGCCGACCTGGCAGCGAGTCTGAACCACCTCAGCTGAACGTCGAATGTTTTTCTACGGCACAACTGCCACTTCGTCGGCTTAGACCAGTTGGGCGGCAGCAGAAGAATCGCCGTCAGAAGGCGGCCGACTTCTCAGACAGGAGATTCCTATGACCAAGACGTCACTAAAGGTAGCCACCGTTCAGTTCGAGCTTCGATCCGAGAAGTCTCTACAGGAGTACCTGAATCATATGGAGGCACTCGTAAAGCGCGCGGTGGAACAGGACGCCGAGCTTGTGCTTTTCCCTGAACTAGCGAGCACAGGACTTCTCGGGGCAATTGACGATCACGAAGTCACAACCGCCACAATCTCAACGGACTACTGGAAGTTCCTTCCGAAGTTTACTGAAGACATCGTTCAAGACCTCCGCAGGATGGCCCGGGAATACAACGTCGTCATCGCCGGTGGGAGCCACAATCGGGTGGCGGAGGATGGATCGCTGAGAAATACCGCATTCATCGCCCACCCGGATGGACGAGTTGAATCGCAGGACAAAATTCACCTCACGCCCCAGGAGCACTCGCTGGGCGCCAAAGGCGGCGACGAACTGCTCGTAACAAAGATCGGTCCGTTCACAGCGGGCCTTCTGATCTGCGCGGACATCCAGTTTCCAGAACTGTCACGCTACCTGGTACATAAGGGAGCAGACCTGATTCTTTGCCCTTCCCTAACCTGGAATAGGCGCGGCGTCCACCGTGTACGCACCGGATGCCAGGCACGGGCTATCGAGAACCAGCTCTACGTCGTGATGTCGCCACTGTTCGGAGCCAATGGTTTGCCGGCTGATTCGCCAATGTACTCCGTAGGCAAAGCACTCATTACTGGACCGGTAGATAAGACCGTGGGAATCAACGATGGCATCCTTGCGACAACTGCATCAACTGAAGAGGAAGTTCTCATCGCAGAGTTGGACCATGACTTGCTGATGGCTTCGAGGGCAAATCCAGAAGCCCCCGGCTTGGCACTCCGGAGGCCGGACCTCTACGCCAAGCTCCAGGCGGAAATGGGGGCATAATGCCTCTTTATCAGCATCGTGTCAGGAACCACGAGGTCGACTCGCAGGGATTTCTCTTCAACAGCCGCTACCTTGAAGTCGCCGACGTAGCGATGACAGAATTCTTCCGCAGCATTGGCTGGCCCTACCCCAAACTCGTGGCCGAAGGCACTGATCCCTCTGTAGTCAGCGCTATTCTCTCCTTCAAAGCCCCCGCCTATTTCGACGACAACCTCGACATCGACGTGAAGTGCCGGAAAGTGGGAACTTCCAGCTTCCATCTGGATATTTCGATTACCCGTGACGAGACGGAGTTGGCAACGGTGGAACTCATCTACGTCAACGTCGATCCCGCAAAAGCCCGTCCACGTCCATTACCAGAGGCGGTCGTGTTGGCACTTCGTGATGCGTCAGTCGGTTAATTCATCACGTGTCAGCTCATCGAATCAAGGCCTTTGAAACCCAGGGCCGGCGACTACTCCCCTGTTGACCATATCGCAAACAATTCATTCTAGGAGCCAAAAATGACAGTCGCTTTGAACCTCAAACCAGCCTTCGATCCAGGCAACGTAAATGACTTTGGTCCCGCGAAAATCGAACACCGGACAGCCGCTTCGGGACTTGCACAGCTCGGCACCTACTTCATGACTTTCCATCAGACTGGTTTCAGCGACCCCTGGACCGTTCAGTACGAGGAAACAATATATGTCATTGAAGGCCAGGCGCGCCTCGTCATCATTGACGGTGACAATGAGGAGACGCTGATCGGGGAACCGGACCAGCTGCTCGTCCTTCCAAAAGGAACGACTGTCAAATACGGAGCAATTCCCGGCACTCGCCTCCTCTTGTCCATCTCGCCGCTTAATTGGCGTGAGGCCGGCGCATAAGTGGGGGCGGGATAAATGGATCAGACAGAAACCTCATTTAGGGGCCTTTCCTGGACCATGGTGGAGCACGGGCAGGATGTGGTCTTAGAAAAGGGTACTCACCGCTTTGCCGGTACGGTAGAAGAATTTACTGATGACCGGGACATTATTTGGCTTCGATCTTCAGTGGGGGAACGTCGCCTGTTTCATGTTGGCGATGGCTACACTCTCTTGCGACAACCTGCTAAGCCAGCAGCAGAGCGTTGGAAGGGGTGCAATTAATGTCCTTTGGCGAGCCAAAGTTTGTCGATGCTCAAAGCATCTACTTCGGCAAGCGCCGATTGCGTTTGAAGGATGTCCGCATCGTCCGGAAGGATGCCCTGAGGCGTGCCGTCGCAGGAACCGTTGTCGGAAACGTCATTGAATGGTATGAGTTCGGGGTATTCGCTTATCTGATAACGGTCATTGGCCCGGTCTTTCTGCCCAAGGCGGACCCTACAGTTCAAGCCCTCTATCTGTACGGAACCTTCGCAGTCACCTTCATCGCCCGTCCGCTCGGCGGGGTTTTCTGCGGATGGCTGGGCGACAGAATTGGGCGACGAAAGGTGCTCACCTTCACTCTGCTGCTGATGTCGGTAGCCACATTCGCTACTGGTCTTCTTCCCGGGTATGCCGAAATCGGACTATGGGCTCCAGCTCTTCTCGTTTTCCTGAAACTGCTCCAGGGCTTCTCGGCCAGCGGGGAATACACGGGCGGCGCAACCTTTTTAAGTGAATACGCCCCTGACCGCAAGCGGGGTTTCTACGTTGGATTCATGGGGTCCAGCTATCTTGGCTTTGCTTTTGGGGCCGGTCTTGTCGCCGTCCTGCAGGTCACTTTGGGCGAGGGCGCAATGCAGTCCTTCGGCTGGCGGATACCATTCCTGATCGCCGGGCCGCTCGCTGCGATTGCCCTGTACTTCCGCTACCGGATTGAGGAGTCACCCGCCTTCTCGGCGGTATTGAAGGAACGGTCCGAGGAAGCCCAAAAAACCGGGGAGCTCCGTGAGAACATGGGTGTGGTTGAGGTCATTCGGGCTCAGCGTCGCTTCATTCTTCCGGTCATGGGAATCGCGGCTGCCGGGAATGTCATCGCATACACAATGACGTCCTTCACGCCTACCTACTTGAACCAGACGCTCGGATTCCAGGGTGCTCAAGGAACCCTCGTGATCTTCCCGCTGTTCGTACTGGCCGCATTCGCGACGCAATTTTTTGCATCGCTTTCGGACAAGATCGGCAGGAAGCGTATCCTCTTCATCGGTGCAGCATTGGGCATCCTTCTCCCGATACCGGCGTTCATGATGATGGGTTCGGGCAATCTTTGGGGCGCGGCCTTAGGGACTTTGTTCATCATGGTATGCGCGACTCTCTTCTCGTCGAGCTATGCATCTGCTCTCCCAGAACAGTTCCCAACAGAATCAAGGGCCAGCGCGCTCGGCCTTGCCTACAACCTGGGCAACGCAGCTTTTGGTGGGACAGCCCCGCTGGTGGTAGCTGCGCTCATCGGCGTCACCGGAAATGTAATGGTCCCTGCTTACTACCTGATAGGGGCCGCAGTACTGGGCCTCGTTTCAGTGTTCTTCCTCAAGGAGACGAGCAGGAGGCCACTAAATGGATCCCTGCCCAACGTCGAAACCAAAGACGAGGCACAGCACCTCGTGCAAACTCAGGACGCCAACGCGCTAATCGACCGGCAACAGATGCCACTCCCTTACGCGGCATTTTCGCGCTCCCCTGATGGCACAATCGTTCAACTCCCCCATGATGACCTCGCCGTACAACGTGCTGCGTCGGAGGCGGGAATTTCGTTGGAAGCCATCACCGTGACAAGGTGAAGTTTTCGGGCCTATGTCAGCGGCAATCAGGGACTACATGTTAGGCGACGACGTCAAAGTCCGCTGACGTACCCTAGACCTGCTATCGGAGCCCGGGCAGCGGCCGTGTCCTCACTGAAACGCCGGAATCTTTAGAGCGGGACTTTAGCGGTCGTTGCAACACCCCAGTCATTCTGGGTGTTGCAACGACCGCCCCGTCGTTAAGGGGCTTCCAGATCCATCAGGAAGTTAGAGGAGGAGTTCTTCGTTCTGTTGGACCAGCTGGGGACAGTCACGCCTGCTGCTAATAATCTAGGCGTAAACCGGAATATGTGACAGAGACACCAGCAAACCGGGCAGACAGCCCCATCCTGGCCGAGAGTCGTTCTTCCGGCTATGCAAAGCAGGGGTTTCCCGCAGGGAGGCCGCAGGCGCGTGGAAATGCATATTCGCGCAGCACTGAGTGGACCAGGGAATCGTAGGCCGAACCCAGCCACTCCCTTCCGCATGGGCGCCGGCGGGACCGCGTTCATTTGATTCGACAGATCCCCCGGAAACCGGCCCGAGATCTAGTAGACCACGCACTAACCGAGCTCGGCAGCACCCCTTTGCCGACTAGAAGCAGTGTTCCGGGCCGGGGAACTGGCCCGCACGGACTTCCTGCCCGTATGCTTTAGCACTACTCAAAAGCGAGGATCGGAGATCGGCGTACTGTTTGACGAATTTCGCCAGCTTCCCCGCACGGAGCCCGGCCATGTCCTGCCACACCAGAACCTGTCCGGTCGTCGCGTTCCCGGCGCCGATGCCTATGGTGGGAACCTGAATGGCCGCGTCAATGGTCTCTGCAATTGTGGCAGGAACCATTTCCATGAGTATGCAGAAGGCTCCGGCGTCTGCGAGGGCGGTTGCGTCGTCTATCAACCCCTGGGCGCCGTCGCCACGGCCCTGTACGCGGTAACCACCGAGCGCGTGTTCGCTTTGCGGTGTAAAGCCAATGTGTGCCATGACAGGGATTCCTGCCTCGACCATGGCCCTCACCGTATTCGCATAAAAGCGGCCTCCCTCAATTTTCACTGCATGAGCTAGGCCTTCTTTAAGGAACCGAACGCCTGTAGCCACCGCCTGCTGCTCTGAGACCTCGTAGCTGCCGAAGGGCAGGTCTGCTACTACGAGTGCACGCTTCGCGGAGCGGGTGACTGCTCGGCAGAGCGGAAGGAGCTCATCAACTGTGACTGGCAGGCTTGTCTCGTTGCCGAAGACATTATTGGAGGCCGAGTCGCCGACGAGGAGCACTTCAATACCTGCTTCATCGAAGATCTCGGCTGTGTACTGATCATAGGCCGTTAGCATGGCGAATCGTTTGCCGTCATCTTTTGCCTGCTGGAGGTGATGCGTTCGGATCCGCCCCGCCGGGTTTCCAGCGGAATCCGTCGCGCGGTGCCTACTCGAGGAAGGGCCGCTTCCGTAAGGAGCCGGGACTTCGGGGGTCTCTGGCTTAGGAGTCCTGGTGATATCCACGATCTAGTTCACCTTGGCTTTCTATCGAGGCTTGCTAGGCGCTCTGACCGTCATGTAGCAGAATGGGCGGCTTCGTCACCGTCAACTCAGGAACTTCGCCCGACCAAGCCCTGACTTCTACAAGTGCATGTTGTGCCGTTGTAGCCTGTGAAAGGCTTGATGAGGGCCGGTCCGCTGTGAGCACATTGGGATTGCCATGGCGACAGAATGATGGGTCATCGGGCGCCGGATCATACCACGCCCCGGCTGAAAGTTGAACGACGCCGCGTCGTAGGGCTCGGGAAAGCACCAGACCCGCCAAGCAGCTGCCGCGGTCGTTGTGAACGAGGACTACCTGTCCATTAGTGAGGCCGCGGGCGGCCGCATCTTCAGGGTTCATACGGATGGGCTCACGTCCCTGAATCTTCGATTTCTGGCTGGTGGCACCGATATCCAACTGGCTGTGCAGTTTCGTTTTTGGTTGATTCGCGATGAGGTGCAGCGGGTAAATCCCCGTGGAACCAAGCCATTCGTCCGGCTCAATCCAAACCGGATGGCCAGGGCAATCAGCGTAGCCAAAACCGGCGATAGTAGAGGAATAAATTTCGATCTTGCCACTGGCTGTACCCAACGGGTTCATCTCCGGATCCTGCCGGAACTCGGAAAAAAGAACCTGATCTGGTTCGACGACCGGTATTTCAATTTTCTCCGACGCCCAGAACGTGTCGAAATCAACGACGCTGACACCATGGTCAGCAAGCTTTTTCTGCCACCCCTCATATAGATGGCGAAGCCAGCCCATGGTGTCTCGGTTCTCCGTAAAGACGTCACTCCGTCCCAGCTTTTGCGCTATATCTGCGAAAATGTCGTAGTCGTCCCGCGCTTGACCGGCCGGTGCCGTCAGGGCATGCATCGGGAAAAAGGTGGGGTCGTTGCGCCCGGCTCCGTAATCATTGCGCTCGAATGACATGGTGGCCGGAAGCACAATGTCAGCATGCCTTGCCGTACTGGTCCAGAACTGCTCATTCACGATGACGGTCGCCGGTTTGGACCAGGCCCTGCGGAAGCGCGCTAGATCCTGGTGGTGATGGAAGGGGTTACCGCCAGCCCAGTAGATCAGCTCAATCTCCGGCAGCGTGATTCGCGTACCGTTGAAATCGATCTGGCTACCGGGTTCCAGCAGCATGTCGGAGATTCTTGCCAGTGGGATATAGGAAAGCTCAGAGTTGCGCCCTTGAGGGAAGGACGGCGCGCTAGAGACCCTCAGCGGCAGCCCGACGTCGGCTGAGGAACCGTACCCGTGCTGGAATCCACCCCCTGGCAATCCGATCTGTCCAAGCATCGCTGCCAGCGTCACGCCTAGCCAAATAGGCTGTTCACCATGTTGCTGCCGCTGCATAGACCAGCTGAGATTGATCATGGTTCGCGAAGCGGCCATCTCTCGGGCGAGCCGGACAATCCTGTCGGCGGGAATCGTGGTGAGTCTCTCGGCCCAGAGGGGATCCTTGGGCGTGCCGTCAATGTCACCGCGGAGGTAGGGCAGGAATTTGTCCATGCCGACGCAATACCGGGAGAGGAAATCGCGATCAGCGAGGTTCTCAGCATCCAATACGAAGGCGAGTGCCAGCATCAGGGCACCATCACTGCCGGGCACTGGGGCGATCCATTCTGCGTTGGCTTCGCTGTACGTGTCATCTGCGATCGGCGCTACGTCAATGAACCGGCATCCTCGAGCAACTGCCTTCCGGATCGCGTCCCGGGCAACATGCCGGCCAATACCGCCAGGTCCAATGCCGCTATTTTTTTCGGACAGCCCACCAAAGGCGATGAACAGTTCCGTGTTTTCACTGACCACGTTCCATGATGTTGCACGTGCCATGACTTGGTCCGGGGTGGCGCCGATGACGTGGGGCAACAGCACTCCGGACGCCCCATAGCTGTAGTCCGTGACACCGGCAACATATCCCCCCAAAGAGTTGAGGAATCTATGGATTTGGCTTTGGGCATGATGGAATCGCCCGGCGCTGGCCCATCCGTAGGAACAGCCGTATACAGCGGAGGGACCCTTTTCGGAATAGACCCGTCCCAGTTCTGCGCTGACCAGTTCGATAGCCCGATCCCAGGAAACCTCCACAAAGGGTTCATTCCCCCGACCCGACCCACTACCTGGGCCGTTTTCCAACCATCCCAACCGAACTGCTGGACGCAGTACACGCGTAGGATGGTGCTGCGATGAAGCTACGTTGTCGAGGAGGTCGCGGGGGTCCGGGTCTTCAGACCACGGTTTGACCGAGTGGAGTGACTTACCGTCACTTTCGGCCTCGAAGGCTCCCCAGTGTGTCAAATGCGTACGCATGATGCCGTCCCTTTGAGTCCTTTGTCCTAATACACCGACCGGGGCTTCGCTGTTGATGTACTCATCTACATGACGGAGATAATGCTGTTCAGCCGCTTCAAGCCGCTTTGCAACCAAGACTATGGCGAGCTCAGCAGCATAAGAATTGGAGAAGAGCCGACGGCGCAATCCTGAGATCGTGGGATCTCCAAGAGTGCCTGTCAAGCCGCACGGGGGTCCCGCAGGTGGCCCAATGGGACCCTAATCCGTGAAAGCACCGAGATCGATTGGACGCATGGAGCGCGGAACACCTTCAAGGACTAGGAGATAGGAGTTTTGAACGAGTTCCTCGAGTAGTTCTGAAGTCATCCGTTCGTCGGCTCCCACCGAAATCCAGTGCCGTTTGTTCATGTGGTAGCCGGGAACAATCCCTTCAAACTCCTGGCGCAGGGCTTCGCCGTGGGGCGGCTCACACTTCAAGGTGACTACTTTCTTGCCGGGAACTTCTGTAGTCATCATGAACACCTTGCCTGCCACTTTGAAAACTTCGTAATCGGGCCCGAAGGGTTGGGATTGTGTGGTTTCAGGAAGATCCAGGGCAATGCGCTCAGCGTCGGCCTGAAGTTCATCGCCGTCCATAATTTTCTCATTAAGATTGGCTGGGAATTTTCACTGCCGTGACAGCCCGCGCCACTTGGCAAGCATGGTAAGCGACGAAGAAGGATGGTCTGCTGGCACAAATACTGGAAATTGCACTAATACTCAAACTCGTAACCTATTGGTTGCACGATGGCGAGGCGCCCGCTGCCACCGATACTGAAGCGGTATCGCTTTCAGGGTCTGGCCATCCGGGCCCGAATCCAAACCATATTGAAGGCACGAGCTGTACAGCGGCAAGGAAGTCGTAATTATGAGCGGAACCGATGAACCGCACAACAAGGGGCAAGCCCGGCAACTCCTTGTTAAGAACGCCATGGTAACTGTGCCGAAGACTTTGGGTCCTCTCGCCACTGTGGATCAGGTCCGACTCCTATTTAGGGATGATCACGTTCATATGGCCCTGATCGTCGATATTGATGGACGTTTGATTACCACCATTGATCGTTCCGACATTCCGTCGGCGGTCGATGGTACCGTCCGAGCAAGAGTATTCGGTGCCCTCGCCGGCAGAACAACCCATCCTGATTGCCTTCTTACTGCGGTTACATTCATTTTGAAGTCGACCGAGCGACGCAGACTCGCCGTGACCTGATTGGGCCCCCGTTAGCAGTCCAGCGCCTATGCGATAGCTAATTGGTTTTCTTGCGTCCAGGTTTCCCAGTAGCGTTTCGGCGTCATACCGTCCAGGGATCCATGGGGCCGTTCATGATTGTAGATAGCCTTCCATTCCTCGGCCAAATACTTCGCTTCGGCCACGGTGTCCATGATTTCTCCGGCGAGTTGCTCCCTTCTGAACTGGGCATTGAACGATTCGATAAAGCCGTTCTGCCACGGCGATCCGGGATCGATAAATGCCGTGTCGACGCCGGCGGTGCTGCACCACTCGATCAAGGCGGCGGCCGTGAATTCCGGCCCGTTGTCGCAGCGGACGAAGGTCGGGGCGGTGCCGGTTTCGGCGATGATGTCCTCCAGCACCGCAACGACATCGGAGGCCTTGAACGACCGGCGCGGAATGATCGCCAGCGCCGTGCGGGTGTACTCATCGATGACGTTGAAGAACCGGATGTGCCGCCCGCAGGAGGTCACATCGGACTGGAAGTCGAAGCTGACCACATGCATCGGATACTGGGCCGTCAGCCGTTGCTGTTCCCCGGCGCCGGGCCCGGTCCTTCGCTTCTTCCGCGCCCTGGGCTTGCAGACCAGACCCTCCTCGCGCCAGAGCCGGCGCACCCGCTTCCGGTTCAGCCCCACGCCATCCCATGCAGGCTGGGCCAGCAGATGCCAGCGCACCTTCCGCCATCCCCAGGCGGGATGCTTCCCGGCCACGGCCCGCAGCTCCATCCGCAGCCGCGCTTCCTCGAAACCCATGTCCGGCTTCTTCTTGCGGAACGCAGAACGGTTCTGGCCCAGAATCTTGCAGGCGAAGCGTTCGGACGCCCCGAACTTCTCCACCGCCATGCGCACGGCACGGCCGCGGGGTTCAGGGCTCAGAATTTTCCCTTCGCCACCTCGCTCAGGATGTCGATGGCCAGCTCCTTCTCAGCGAGCAGACGCTTGAGCCGGGCGTTCTCCTTCTCCAGCTCCTTGGTCCGCCTTGACGCCTCGGCGTTCTTCTCGGACCCGTACTGGTTCAGCCACCGGTACCAGGTCGCCTCGGTGATCTGCAGTTCTTTGATGACCTCGACCATCGGACGTCCGTCGTTGAGCATCTTCTGGCCCTGCCGGACCTTGGCGATGACCTGCTCGGGGGTGTGTCTGCGTGCCATGATTCGTGAATTTCCTCCTGCGTCCATTCTCGGACACGAAACTCACACAAACACTGGACTTCTACATGGGGACCCAACCA
>NZ_JAGGPK010000035.1 GCF_018613855.1 Arthrobacter sp. ISL-30 | reverse complement strand
AACCGCGACTGTAGTACTAGAGGCGCGCACCTCGCCCCCGCCATTCAAGTCATGCAACTCCCGCCCCGCCCAGACCATGAAGCAGTGACTGAGCAACCGGCATCTCTGGCCTGGTAGCCGGCCACGAAAAAAGATCCCCAAAAAACTACGTCCCAGTCATGCAGTAGCCCATGAAAGTCACCATGAACATGCATGAGTACAGAAACCGACAACCAGCAGCGCCCGCCCCCGCTCCCCTCGCGAACCTAGTCATGTCGTTTCGGCTGAACCATGCCATGAACGAGTAGGAAGCCAAACACCAGCCCAACCCAGGAGAAAGGAACCACCGGCCAACCACAACTAAACACGGGGCACGGCTAACACGCCGTCAAAACGACACACGAATAGGGTGTGTACAGCGTACACAGGGCTGGAGGCCCTTAAAAGGCCTCTGGCCTAGGGGAAAACGTGTGCCCGAGGTGGGACTCGAACCAGATTTCAGCCCCTGCAAATACAGGGAACTCCAGAAAACATACCCACTCCGAGCCAAACCGGCCGATATACGACCCAGTCCGAGGCGAAGAGTGTGCGCATTGTACACACCCCCTTTTCTGAGAGATTTTGAGCAACTCCAAGCGGCTGCCGCGCTCTCCAACTAGGGGGCGCGGCAGTTCGTTTTCTGTGACAGGTGCCTTCCGCTAGGGATTGCCTGCCAACCGGTTAGCAGCTGATTGGTTCGCACACTATGTGCCGACTCGAATTCAGTCACGGTGGTTCTCCTCCCTTCCCACCTTTCACGGACTGAGGCTTGGATGTCGCATAATCGGACGCCGGGGCAGCCTAGTGGCCCCATCGGAGGCAGGGTAGGGGCCGAGTCGGAAGCAGGCTGCACACCACACATTTCGACGCCGGCCAGAAGCACTGCTCGCACCAGGCCGACGAGGTTGCCGTCTCGCGCAGAACCGCCCTTTGCGGCATGACGTGGGTTCAGGACCTTCCAGAGGCATGCTGTACGCAGAAGGGTGTCCAGGGCCTGGCCTCAAGACGGCCTTCCGGAATGACCGCAGCGCACACTGCGCAGAATCCGTAAGTTCCACCGACAATCCGCTGAAGAGCGGCCTCGATCTGCTCCAGGCCGGCCCTGCTTTGCTCAGACAGCGCAGAGGCCTGGGAAAGCTCAAAAGCGATGGTGCTGCCTTCCGGATCATGCTCATCGTCGGCATTGGAATCCTGTCGGGCCGCACTCACCGAGCCGATATCTTGGCGAAGTGCGTTGAGGAGAGCATGCTTGCGGTCGCGCTCCCCCTCAAGAAGGACTCGGACCCGCTCCACGTCGACCATGGCCTGCAAGACTACCGCGACCACCCAGGCAGCGTCGAGGATCCAGTCTGCGCCAACACGCAGCCTTCTGATACATAAACTGCCCAGCCAGCTTCCCGGCCTTTGATCTGACTGTGGGTGGCGGGAAGCGATGTGCTGGGCATTCAGCTGCGGGGCCCCCGTCCCCTAGTCGAGGAAACGGCCACCGCATGATCCCCTCCCCTGTCGCTGCCCACGGTCATTGAGGACAGGGCAACGCCCGGCAGTGCATTCTCTGGAGGGTGGTAGAAGCACGTACTCGATATCGTGGAGCAGCCGGTGCCGTGCGCGGAGGACTTCATTGGCAGCCATGTTGGCGATCAGGAGTCGGACTCAGAGGTCGGCCCAAGTGGGTCGACCTCTGAGTCATAGACGGGTTTCTACGCCCTTGCTTCTATTGAGTTAAGCAATCCCCCGGCAAGCTGCCAGGGGAGTCTGTTGCTCGTATACTCAGCAGCCAAGGACTGCTCGTATCCACGTACCCTCCGTGGTGAGTTCGGTGGCCTGCGCGGCGGTGAGTTTGCCGGCCGCCCGGTAGTCGGCGACCTGGCCGAGGAAGTCGGCGAGCATGCTGCAGGCCACATCAGTTTTGCCGGCGGCGACCGCCTCCTCGGCGCCGGTGACCTTGTTCAGCTGGCTGGCCTCCACGGTGGCCTTCACGGGTAGGCGAGGATCAGCGCCTCGAGGTCATCCAGCCGCTCGGCGGCGCCGAAAACGGTGACGGTGAAGCTGCCGACGGCCTGATTGCCGGTACCGTCGGTGGCGGTGCAGTCCACGGTGGTGGCCCCCGTCGGGAAGGTGCCCTGGATGCGGGCGAACAGACGACAGTGGGGTTGGGATCGACGGTGTCGGTAGCGGTGGCGGTATAGCTAACCACGGCACCGCCGGGGCCGGTGGCGTCGGCGCTGACCGGGCCGGGCAGGGTAAGGGTCGGCGCGGTGGTGTCGACCACGGTGACGGTGAAGCTGCCGCCGGCCTGGTTGCCGGTAGCGTCGGTGGCTGTGCAAGTCACGGTGGTGGCCCCGAGCGGGAAGCTGAATCCGGAGGCGGGTTCACAGGCCACAGCCGGGTTGCGATCGGTGTCGTCGGTGTCAGTAGCGGTATAAGGGACGGTGGCGCCGGCAGCTCCGGTCGCCTCCGCGATGATCGAGTCGGGCAGTGTCAAGGTCGGCGGTGCGATGTCTGTGGGGGCATCGCCGACCCGGTCGCGGACGAACACGTCGTAGGTGTTGTTGGTGTCATCCGGCACCAGGTTGCTCGCAATCGACGCGAAGGCAGCGTAGCGGCCGTCGGCACTTATCGCGGGGGCGAGGCTGAGGCCGCCGTTGGCTTGGCTGCCGTCGCTGGCGACGCTGACCCGTTCGATGCTGCCCGTCACGCGGTCACCCACGAACACGTCGTAGGCGCCGTTGGTGTCGCCCGGCAGCAGGTTGTCCGCTAACGACCCGAAGGCGACGTACCGGCCGTCGGCATTGATAGCGGGCTGGACGCTTCGGCCGTTGGCCGGGCCCCCTCGGGCGCCCACCGCTCAGCGTTGGCTTGACCGCACCCGCTGCTCCCTCCGCATTACCGAGGGGTGCCGTTTCCTGGCTTTCCGGATACCTTCCTGGACGATGCCCTGACTGCACCCCAACCTGTCAGCGATCTTGCGCACCGAAAGACCCGCCGTAATAAGCGTCAGCATCATCTCCTTCCTCGACGCCGTCGCAGTCACCATCGGCGCACACCTGCCCAGGTGTACGGCCCGGGCCGAGCCGGACCCTGCGGAGGTCGAGATTCCCACCATTGGCTTAAGTCATTCGAGTCGCATAGCGATGCGACAGGAAGCCCGCTGAAAGGCGGGTTCCGACGGTCGTTGCAACACCCAGCCTCTCTTGGAGGTTGCAACCACCGTGGTTCGTTTAGTCGGTGATCCGTCAGGATCCGGGTGGTACGCGTTGGATCAGAAGGACTAAACGGCTCGTCCATCGTCGCCGGCGTGGGCAGGGATGCGGCGTACATTGCGGAGCATATCGCCGGGCGGTGAGGTGGACGCTGGCAGAGCGGCCTCGAAACCGTTCTCTGCAGCCGTCAGGGAGCGAGCAGTCCGTCGGCGACGATTGCGAGCATCGATGCCACTGAGTCGGCGGGAAGCGCGCTGTTGTCTGCGACTGCAGCCACACCGCCGACAAGCCGGCTGATTTGCATTGCCTCGACGCCGGGGCGCAGGAACGAGTCCAATGCGTCAATCACGCGCTGATTCGCATTGAGGTAAGTCTCGCATTTTGCTGCGAATGGAGACCCGGGATCGCCCAGCGCAGCAGTGATCCGCGCGGCTGCACCCTTGTGTTCTGTCAGCATCGCCGCATAGTCGGTCAGCCAATTCAACAGCCGCTCCCGCGCGGAGCCGTCGAGCGAAAGCGCCCTGTCGACTGCCGCGTTGACCTTCCCCGCCCAAGCCTCAAGGACCGCGTCGTACAGCGACTCTTTGGTCGGGAAGTGCCGGTACAGCGTTCCGGCGCCCACCTCGGCCCCTTTGGCGACCTCGTCCATCGAAACGGCGTCGAAGCCTTTGGCGCGGAAGAACGCACGTGCAACCTCCACGATCCGATCGCGGTTGCGTTGAGCGTCAGCGCGCACAGAAACACCTCTCAAAACATTGTTGCCAAACGGAGAGCGTCTCCGTATAGTTCTAACCGGAGCATCTCTCCTCTTAGTGTACGTCAGCCCTTCGGCTAGAACAGGACACCACCCCATGACACCCACAATCGCCACACGGGCGCCCGCCGGGATCTCGCCATCGGGCCGCCGCGCCGGCAGCATTGGCCTATGGCTGGTCATGCTTGCCCAACTCATGCTTGTCCTCGACGCGACAGTCGTAAACGTCGCACTTCCCCACATCGCCACCGACCTCCACTTCACCCGGGCCGAGCTCAGCTGGGTCCTGAACGGCTACGCCGTTGCCTTCGGCGGCCTCTTGCTGCTCGGCGGACGGATCGGAGACGTCTTCGGCCGTCGCCGCACGTTCCTGGTGGGCGTCGCCGTCTTCACGGTCTTCTCGCTGCTCGGCGGCCTGGCCACCTCGCCATTTCTCCTCGTTATCGCACGCGCACTGCAGGGCCTCGGTGCCGCGTTCGCCGCCCCGAGCGTGCTCGCACTCATCACCACGAGCGCGCGGGACGACGGCGCGCGGAACCGGGCGCTTGCATTGTTCTCCGCCATCGCATCGATGGGCGGCGCGCTCGGGCTCATTCTTGGCGGCCTGCTCACCGACATGACCAGCTGGCGGTGGACCCTCTTCATCAACGTGCCCATCGGCGTCGTCGTCCTCGTTGCCGTGCCGCGCCTGGTCGCGGAAACTCCCCGGAGACCCGGGCGCTTCGACATGCTCGGAGCAGTGACCGCAACGGGCGGCGCCGTCGCCATCGTGTGGGCTCTCATCCAAGCAGGCGACGGCGGCTGGTCCAGCCCCCGCACGATCGGCGGGCTCGTGGCCGGCGCAGCGCTGATCGCTGTGCTCGCCTTCACCGAGCGGAGAGTGGCCCACCCCCTGCTCCGCCCGCAGCTGCTCCGCAGCCCGAGCCGAGTGGCGGCGCTGGCGGCGATGGCGGCCACTTATGGCGGGATGCTGGCAATGTTCTTCCTCATGGTCCAGTACTTCGAAAACGATCTGCACTTCTCGCCGATGGTGACAGGGCTGGCGTTCCTGCCGATGCCCCTGAGCATCTTCGCGATGTCCCGGATCGTCCCGCGGCTGGTCGAGCGCTTCGGGCCCGTCCGCCTCGTCATCGTCGGCGCGGCGCTTCGCGTCGCCGCCTTCCTGCCGCTCACGCAACTGAGTCCGGACACCCCCTTCGTGATCGTCATGGCCGCCCTGCTGTTTACGGGAATCTCAGCCGGCATGACGTTCATGCCGCTCACGACGCTCGCGCTCCGCAACGTCGAACCCGAGCACGCAGGGTCCGCCTCCGGGCTTTTCCAGACCATGCAGCAACTTGGCGGCGCCGTCGGACTGGCCATCGTGGCTTCGACCTACGCGGCCTTCGCCACCCCCGACGACTTCCTGACCGGCGGACGGGCCGGGTTCTGGTCGGCGACCATCCTCTCCGCCCTCGCGCTGGCAGCCGTCCTGGGGCTGGTCATCAGACCTCGGAGGGCTTGAAAGCGCCCGTTCACTGGCGAGGCTACGCGGAATGAACGAGCCTGAATGGGTCGCCTTGAAAACGTCCCCGTTGCAGGAGACCTGCACTGGGGCGAGAACTTCGGCACCTTGCCCAGGGTTGTGGATGCCTTAAGCAACGGGCCACTTCAATGCGGTTTTCCTCGGAGGACCGAGGTTGCTCCGTTGATCCTTGGGAAAAAGTTTGAGCTGGTGGCCGGCCGGGCCACTGTACTTGCACCTGGCCAGCGGGATGAGGAGCGCGGCCAAAACGAACAGTGCTCTTCTGCGCTGCGTCTGCATCCCCCAATGAACTGAGGGCCTTGAGTCTAATCCCCACATGCCCTGTTCAGCACACTGTCGTTTGTCCGGCTCGGTGGCAGGCCTCCGGCGTTCAGCGTCGGACTCTTTGTTGGGACCTCAACAGGGGCCTGTGCTGTCAGAATCTGCCATAAGGGCGCCCAAAAACCCTGGCCCATTCATGATTCTGTTACCTGCTTATTAACACGATCTCAAAGGTGGCCGAAGGAGTGAGGCTTCTTGCACGGCTCCTCGACCGGCCAGGAGCACATTTGCCGACGCAGACGATTGGGCCTATACCTTTGTTCGCAGGGCCATGTCGTAATAGTCTAAAGAGCTTTACCGAGGCGGGACGCAAAATGGCTTGTCTGCGGCGCCGGCTCCTGGGCCGGAGATTCCTGTCGGCCCCAGGATGATGGCGTCCGACCCTGCTTCACGTCGGCCTGTACCGGCCGGGAGAGAAACCGATAGGCGAATGGAGCGGTGCCGTGCTTAGAACCGGGAGGCGGTTCCTGTCGTGGTTGTCGTGCCCAAGGCGTTGCCGGCAATATCCGTCAGGCCCGCTTGCGGTGTGTAGCTTGCCGAGGCTGCTGACTGGACGGTGGTGGACGCGCTGCCGGTGGACTGGGAACCGAGGGTGATGGTCAGAGTCCTTGCTCCCGGATTCCAGTGCAGGGCTGAGGCACCGTTGGATCCGTTGCCCTTGTATGTCAGGGGCCCTGAGGAGTAGTAGCTGGCGCCTAGTGCCAGATTGCCGACCCTCAGGGCTGGGCATCCGGTGCTGGTGACGGTCAGTACATTTGTGGAGCTGATGGATACCGTGACCTGTCCGTTTCCATTCTGGGTCTGCGGTGTCGTGTTGTCCGTCCAGGCGCTGCAAATGCTGTTGGCGCTGAGGGCTTCGGAGAATGTCAGGGTCACGAAGTCCCCGCGTTCGATTTTGCCGGCGATGTTGTTTCCCGGGCCGTTGCCCAGGAGTACTC
This sequence comes from Arthrobacter sp. ISL-30, assembly GCF_018613855.1. GTDB lineage: Bacteria > Actinomycetota > Actinomycetes > Actinomycetales > Micrococcaceae > Arthrobacter. Next base: position 19,111 of record NZ_JAGGPK010000035.1, on the reverse strand, counting down.
CTGTGACGGTCGGTGAAGTGACGTCCTTGATGGTTGTCGCGCTACCCGCCGTGCCGGTGTTGCCGAAGGCGTCGGTGGCCGTGGCCGAGTATGTGATTGGTCCGGCAGCGAATGCGGTCAGGTTCAGTGGCGTGGCTGTCCAGTTGCCGCTTGCGTTCGCCGTGATTGTTTGTGTCAGGGTGTGAGCGGCTCCGGCATCAGTGACTGTCAGCGCGACCGTGGAGCCGGCTTCGGCGGTGCCGTTGACCGGGACGCTGGCCATAGTGCTCGGGTTTACATAGCCGGGTGCGTTGATCACGGGCGCCGCTGGCGGGGTGGTGTCGACCTGGGTGGCGGTGCTTCTGGCGCCCTCGGGCCCCTGCCAGAGGGAGATTGAGGGAGTGACGGTGTAGTACCAGGTGCCGGTGGGAACGTTGATATCGGTGCAGGTGAGCCCGCTAACCGTACCGGAGCAGCTGCCGGCCGCCGGGATCTTGGCGCCGCCGGTTGGCGCGGCGTACCGGGCGATGCTGTAGCCTGTCGCCGGCCGGCCAGCCGAGGTGCTTCCCGGGGTCCAGCTGACGGTAACGCTGCCGGCCGAAACGGCCGTCGTAGGAGTTGGGCCGGCCGCGAGGGCGTCCGCTTGGGCTGCAGCGAAGTTGGTGCTGCTGGCCGTGGACCAGAATGCGCTGGCCGCCGGACCGCCCCATGAAACCAGGAGTACGCCCGCAACGATCACGATTGCCTTGTTCCATCCGAGAGCGGCCGAGGACTCAGTGCTGAATCGGGTGCGGAATAGGTCCTGGCGCGATGGGGTGTTGCGGTGCCGGCTCATTTCCGGACCTCCAGTGTCACGGGAATATGGAACTGCGCGCCCTGGCACGCGGACGCGGAGGTCAAGGACATGCTGGCCGTACCAGGGAGGGAGAGCAGAACTGATGAATTGGCCGGAATGTTCGACGTCGGTGGCGCAGCCGGGGAGGTGAATGTCACGCCCGGTGCTGTGCACGCCGGATGGGAGGCGTCCGCTGTGATCGCTCCGTTAGCGATGATGGCGTACACGCTTACTGGGTAAGGGTTGGGGTTGGTGGCACGGAGGACGACGTCGGCGCTACCGCCCGGAACCAGCGTGGTCTGCGGGCTGTCACCGGGAACGAACGCGTCCACGCCGACGGTCCCCATGGTGGTGTTGGCGGCCGAGCCGCTTCCGGCTCCCGTGCTCGCCCAGTACGCGTAGGCGGTGCCGACTCCGCCGAGGATACATAGTGCCGCAGTGCTGGCGGCTGTGCGTGCCAACCATCCCGCCCGCGGAAGGCGGACGCCGGGATTGCGGGAGTGCTTGCCCATGTCAGTTCCCCTGCCCTGTCCCGGAATATATGAATCTAAGGGTGGCTCCCTTGCAGCCGTCCTGCAGGAGTGGCGTGTCCAGCATCCTGATCTGCGGCCACTGTGCCTGCGGCACACCTAAAAGGGAGAGTGAAGTGGAGCCCGACGGCAGCGTGATCGGGTATCCGCCGGAGTACTGGCTGATGGTGTAGTCCGCTGCCGTGCAGGGAAGGTTGGCGGCTACGGCGGCCGGTGTTCGGATCACTTCGGCCAGCCCCACAGAGAGATTGCTGACCGTAATGGTCTTTGCGTTCGGGTTGGAAAGCTGGAGGTTCAGCGGCCTGGCAATGCCCGGCGCCAGCATGCCGGAGAGCGACCCGGAAATGGTGAACTCCCGCTTGACTTCCCTGACGTGGAGCTGGCCTGGCGCCGTGTTGGACCTGTTGTTTCCGCTGGTCCCGGTCACCGTGAAGTCGGATTTGATAGCCGAAGCTGTGGTCGCCGTTGACACGGTCAACGTCGTCTGGGCGGTGCTTCCCGCTCCCAGGGTTACTGCCGCCGGGGACCAGTTTCCGGTGGCCCCCGCAGGCAATCCGGAGACGGCGAACGTCACGCTGCCCGAGAAGCCGCCGGTGGATGTAGCGGCCACCGTGTACGACGCGGACTGCCCCTGATCTACGGTACGGCTGGAGGGGGACAAGGTGACGGCGATTCCTGCCTGCGCCTTTGCGGCATTGACTTGTCCGCCGGCCACGGCAAGCACCCCCACCGAGGCGAGGATGACCACCAGAGCAAGAAAGAACACGCGGGCGGCGCCGCGGACCCGGTGGACCGGTGTCACTGGTTCTGGATGGTCGTTCATCTGGAGCCTCGTTTCGAAAGCGGACGGGATGGCGGAAACGCCGAAAGCCCGGGGGCCCGCGCAATACACGGACCCCCGGCAGCGAGATTTATTCGCTAGTGACGTTGACAGTCACCACGGCGCCCTTACAGGCGTCCTGGTTGGCCGTGCTGTCGTTGAACGTCAGGGCGCCGCTGCCCACAGAGGTTCCGGTCGAAGTGGGAGCCACAGCCGACCCGCTGGTGACGGCGGTAACGTCGAACCACTCCGGCAGACAGCCAGCGTTGTCAGTGGTCACGTTCGCCTGCAGCGCGCCGACCACGGTGCCGGTGGTGCTGGCATTGTCCGCCGTGTAGGCCACGGCGACGGTGTTGCCCGGTGCCAGGCCGGCGTCGAACGTGGCGTGCAAGGTCACCGTTCCGCCGCCCGCAGAGTTGGCCGCGTTGCCGCTACCGCTACCGGTAGTGGTCCAGTACGCGTACGCGGCACCGCCGCCGACGGCGACCAGGGCCACGGCACCCACGGCTGCTGCGACCCGGCTCTTCTTGGAAAGTTTGCGCATTTTGAGACTCCTTTGTAGTCGATTGCACACATCAAGGGAGCCCCCGCAACCCCCAGGATCCCGCCGCTTGCCGACGGATGAAGCGATGAGCCAATGATTCAGGCAGGAACCAGCTAGCGGCAACAAACCCGAGTACTCGCTTTTTTCAGCGTCCCAAAAGCTCAGGACTACTTGTGTGCTCTTCCAGTACTCACTTTGATGCAGCCATTGATCGCGGGGATCCGCCTCCGATCCAAGGGGATCAAACCCTTCAACGTTGCCGGAAAACAGTTCAGGAACAGCAGGAATCAGCGTCCAAGAGCTCTTTTACGGTATGTGGCAGGCAGGCAGCACCAACCTCCAGGCCGGTACCCGGTTCGCCGAAACCAACTCATATCCACCCATCGCTAACCTGGCGACTGCGCCAACAGCGCCCGAGACGGACCTGAGCGAAGCTTGAGCCTTCCTTGATCAAATCCAGTAGCGAAAATGAGCTATTACACGACCAGTCGTAACTGTGACGCGCCAGCTGCCTCTTCAGCCAGTTAGGCCTCGCGACTCGCCCGTTAGGAAAAGCAGGCCCCCAGATAAGGAGGCAGGCTCCCCGGTCATGTGGGTGCCCCGCATGCCTGGAGGGTCCAGACTCACGCCAGAGGTGATGACCCGCCACCGCGGTCCCAGAGTTGCCAGCAGGTGCTTAAGGGCCCCGGGGTTTCGACGGGCTTCCTGGACGCCGACAACATCGAACCTCCAGATAACCTCGGCCAGACAGCCAATCGCGTGCCAGTCCCTCTTGGGTGAGCGTCGGCCCCGGCCGCCCACTTTGCAGTCAGATCACCAAGGGCCCGGATGTTCCACGTCGCCACGAGCAGGTTTGACTCGGCCCTGCCGGGAACCACCCCGTCCAAGGCCCTGCCCGCAGCCGGTCCAGATCCTCGGTCACGGCTACAGGCGGCTGCTCAGTCATGCTTCCATCAAACAGAGAACCCTGATGATACAAACGGGACACACCGGCCTGACAGACCCGGATGACGACCGGACAGGCGGGCACCTTCTGCAGACAGGTCGCAGGGTGTTTTCCACACAGTATCCGGAAGCAGAACGAGGCGCGCGCCACTCCCCCATTCAAGTCATGCAGCTCCCGCCCTGCCACGCCATGAAGGAGTGACCGAGAAAACAGGCACCCCTGGCTTGGGAGGCGGCCACGAAAAGAAATCCAAAAAACTACGTCCCGGTCATGCCGTAGCCCCGGACAAGCACCATGAACATGCATGAGTATAGAAACCCACAACCAGCAACGCACGACCCCGCTCCCCTCGCGAACCTGGTCATGTCGCCCCGGCTGAACCAGGCCATGAAGCAGTGAGAAGCGAAAACATCGCCCAACCAAAGAGACGTAAGGATGCACCGGCCACGCCAACGGCCAACCACAACTAAAAAGGCTCCGGCGGAGCGGTCGAGACCATCTCCGGAGAGGGTGTGTACAGCGTACATAGGGTTAGAGGCCCTTAAAAGGCCCCCAGCCTAGGGGAAAACGTGTGCCCGAGGTGGGACTCGAACCAGATTTCAGCCCTTGCAAAGACAGGGAACTTTTGAAAACATAGGCAATCCGGCCCAGTCCGGCCGATGTACGACCCAGTCCGAGGCCAAAAGCGTGTACACCGTACACGCCGCTTTTTTGCCCACTTTTCTGCATCAGTTCTGTCTTGTGCCCACAGTGATTCAACTCGCGCCCGGTCCCCCAAGTTGCATTCCGGGGCCTCAGCGCAACGGCTGCTCCCCTACCCGAACGACTCCCAAATCCAGCGATCGCCTACAGTTCCAAGCGAGGGTGGAGGGAGACCAGGAACTATGCGAATACCGACTGGTACTGCCGACACGTCCACTGTCAGTGCGCAAGCTCTCGGTTGAAGGCCGCGAGAAAACAGGTTCTGCAACACGCCAACACCACGCGGATCAGCGCCATGCTACGCCTGTACCTCGCCAGCGACGCAGACGCCCCGAAACCTGGGCATCAAGGATTCGTAGACGACCTAGCATTCAGGCTGCGGTTCACGCGAACTCCGCTTCAGCGATGGTACCGAAAGGAACGTCCTCGCTAAGCTCCACCTTGAATGTCCGGTAATCGCAACGGGTGACGAGAATACCTTTGTTGCCTTCCTTGAGGGCCTCACTGATGGCCTGGCTGACGGCCTCGTCGAGGTCGCGTTCCAGGCTTTGGCGGTCGGCGACGGTAAGTGTCATGGAGTAGGGCTTTGAGATGGGGGTCATGATGATCCTTGTTTTGCGGGTGTTAACTGTCGGAGACCTGGCCCTGGATGCGAAATAAGCTCGGTGGGCAACCGGAAAAACGGCGGTGGTAATGACACCCAGAGCACGTGTCGAGGTAGAACACCACCAAGGTGCTCTTCCTTGAAGACATAATCGAAGAGCTCCCGGACGAAGCGGAAGACGCAACCAGCGCCAGACCCACCATGAACCGCCTCCGCCCGAGCGGTCTTCGGGTTCGTGCACCGGGGTGCCAGTTAGGGGCGGTAGCATGTGCGCAGTGCGACTTGGCGTGGGGCGCGGCGGCGGTTCTGTCGTAGAGCGGCGTTCTGCAGTACGTTCTACACAGCACCGGCACCGAAGGAGGGATAGTGAACACAGGGAGATGTTCGTCCACGTTCAATTCCGAAAGTCCGAGCCGCCTGCTTCTGGCAGCTGCCGCTCTACTTGTCTTGCTGGCCGCATCCGGCTGCGCCCCGGATGCGACAAGGGCCGCCTCTGTGGCGCAGGACTTCCATTTGGCCATCGCCGCCTCTGACTGGTCTGCGGCATGCGCTTTACTGCAGCCTGCAACGCGGGAGAAGGCCGCGGGGCAGGACGGCGGCAGCTGCGAAACCGGGATGGAGTCCTTGCACCTCCCCAATGCCGGAGCATTGGGGGTGACTAAAGCCTACGGCCGTGAGGCCTTAGTGGAATTCGAGGGTGACACGGTTTTTGTTGCGGTGTCTGGCTCTGGATGGCTTGTCACCGCCGCCGGATGCACTCCGAGGGGAGAATCTCCATATTCGTGTGAAGTGGGAGGCAAATAGAAATGCGCTTGGTCTTCACTCTTTATCTCATCCTAATATTCGGTGGACTGGCCTACATGGCCATCGTCGGACTGGCACACGGATAAGGGGCCCGGCATGAAGAATGCGTTGAAAAACAACGGATTGAGTCTATTCTTCGGACTGATCTTCATCTTGGCCCTGGTCGGTCAGGCCATCACCGGGCTCGCCGTCTTCAACGAGGAACAGGCCGCAGCCGGACTGGAGGGAATCAACTTCGCGCAATACGTCACCTCCTCCAGCTTCACCGTCGACGTCTCGGAAAACTGGCAGTCGGAATACCTGCAGTTCCTCCTCTACATCATCGCCACGGTCTGGCTGGTCCAGAAGGGATCACCGGAGTCAAAGGAACTGGACAACCCTGGGATCGAATCCGACGAAGAACAATTGATTGGCGAGCATGCCAATCACAAGTCGCCGGCCTGGGCAAAGGCCAGCGGCTGGCGCTTGACGGTGTTCTCGAACTCGCTAGGGGCAACCATGGGACTGATCTTCATCCTGTCATGGCTGGTTCAGTCAGTCACGGGTCAGACGGCCTTCAATGAAGAGCAGCTCCGCAACTTCCAAGAACCCGTTCCATGGCCTGAGTACCTGGCCTCACCCGACTTCTGGAACCGCACACTGCAGAACTGGCAATCCGAGTTCCTGGCCGTCGGATCCATGGTTGTCCTCTCCATCTATCTCCGGCAACGCGGGTCGCCGGAATCCAAACCAGTCGGATCGGCACATGACGACACCGGGGCCACAGGCTGAGAACCGCAAACGACACAGTGTTGAACTTGTTGGTACGCGGGGTCAAATAACGGGTTGTGAAAGGGGCTCGCATCACCCGCCACCAGCCACGGAGACACAGGCATGACCTGCAGGCGTCATTATCGCTGAACAAGGCAGACACAACAGTCTCTGCTACTGCCGCTCACCTGACCCCCTGGGCAGGCATCCGCCCCAGCTCGAACGAATCCGCTGGCACGGTCAATCATCCGGGTCCACTCCCGGCAACAGGCACTTGAAGCGATCCTCGCCATAGCCGCTCCTACCGCGGGCGTTGCAAGCCCACCTATCTCTCGGCCAATTATCACCGCATAGCGCCCACGGCCCGATGATACTGACAAAAATCTGGCACATGCTGGTGAACGGCGAAGTCTACGAAGCGGCGGGCGAATGATATTTCGTGCAATGCGAACCGCAACAAGCCAGGATCGGGGCCCTCCGCAAGCTCCGCTCTTAGGCTTAGAGAGTCACGCTCACTCCAGCCACTGCCTAGCAACGGTCTATTTTCGTGCCTGGAGGCAACCAAACCGGCGGCAGCTCCATCTCGTATTCAAGCTGGATTGGACGAGATCCAGCACCATCCGGAGAAATCGGCCACGGAGGTGTCCCTGTAGACGGCATCCTCAGCTGCGATGTTCAGCTGCTCTGCGCAAGCTTTCTTCAACGCAAAGCTGGTACCAGAGGTCCGCCGCGGGATCCGGCGTCGGGGTATCAAGATTCTGGTAAAGAGCGTCCAGTATGGCAGCGAGTTTTTCAGCGGAAAGACTGGGAATGAGCTCATCCGGTCCTTGAGCGCCATTGATGAACCTGGACAGCTGAGAGCTGTTCATCGGGAACTAACCGGGTCCGGTGTATCAGTCAGAATGTGATTCATCGAGACTCCCATCCGTATGGTTCAGAGGCCGGCCGCTCAACCTATGCTGAACGCTCTCACAACCACAATAACCCTAAGCCGCAGCGGCAGCGGAGCCCTGACAATAAGCCCTCGACCCCCGAGGTGGCCCTCCTTATATTGCTGCCCAGCATATTCCTGCCCAGCGTTCCCCATGCGTTAAATCTAGGGATTTAAGCATTGCAACAGCTGGATTTTGGTACCTCGATGAGAGTTATCACAAGCTGATCATCTCCCCCAGGAGCCACATCCCCACGCCGCGGACCGGCACAAGAACAGCCCCTATGAGGCGTTCAAGATCAGTGGCCGAAGCTCACGACCGGGCGGTCCCCGGGCATCCGGAAGGCGACCTCATCATCGGCTGCAACGCGGCACCAACGAGAACACCAACCGGCTCCTCAGATTCCGGTTCGAGAAACGATCCGACCTATCCGTCCACACCCGGACGATCTCCGCCGGGTCGCCGCGAAACTCAACCGGCGGTCCCGGCCCACTCTCCAGCTAGACCCCAACCAACCGGCTGAACCAGCTACTACCCGCAGCGTAAACCCCGGGTTGCTCCGAATACTTTGCCGTCTTTCCAGAATGCAATGTAACCACCGCGAGGTTAATACTGCTGGCCGCTTCCAGTACGGCACTGCGCTCAGCGCGAATGCCGGCGCCTTCCTCGCTGAGATCGTCAGCGTCCTCGTCTTCGTCGTTTTCGACGACCATCAGATGCCCCTAAACACTAACGCTGAATTACCGGCAGCCGATTCAGGCACGCCCCGACCCCCTCATGGCCGCCGGCCTCACTGCGAGCCCTCAGGCCGATCTTCTGAAATAAAGCGTCCCGACCTCTTTCCTTGGAAGCCTTGTCAGCGGTTGACGGCAACCCGTTAGTAGACGTTACCTCGTACGCGAGTAGAACTCCGGGAATCTGCGGAAAGTTCGAGTACTTGGTTGCGAAAGTCGAGTACACACACCAATTGTGGAAATCCCTAACAGGGACCAGTATGTGGATCAAGGTTCAGCTGTCATCCTGTGCCCCCCAAGTGCAATTAGCCTCCGCAACCCGCGGACCGTCCGCATGCCAGCGTTCCCGTTTACAGTTCATCCTGCCATATACGGACCAAATTTCCGATGCCCACGTCCGTGATTGGGCCAGGGCGTGAGTCGAGGTCAGGCCGTAAACTCGAATTGTCCGTGATGAGTCTTAAGGTCGAAGGCGTGGAACCTATCTACAACGTCCATGGGGCAGTAATTGGCTGGTTGGATGACGATGCGATCAGCGGCTTAAACCGCGCGTCGTCGCTTGGACAAAGAACGGGAGGCTGTTTGACCTGAGCCGACACGAGTTGGGAAAGTTCTCCAACGGATTCCTGCGGTTCGAAGGCGCCCCATTCGCTTTCGTCAAAGGAGCCCATTCGGGCCCAGTGTTGCCGGTCGCTACGATAACATCGAATGCCATAGAGCTTTGGGCCGAACTCCGCGTAGTTGAGGTAGAGCCCCACCATGCGCTTGGGCGACAAGCTGTAGTTGAGCTCGTAAGCGAAGCCTGCTTCCATCCGCTTTCGCATGGCGTTCTGGAGTGTCGTTCCGATCGGAATTGGCAGACTCTAGAGCCGGGGACGCGGTAGAGGCCTTTGACTGCCGCGACCGAATCGATGGGGCCAGCCATGGCATGAATTGAATGCAGATCAAGGCAGTTCGCCCCCGTTCAGAACATCTCATGTTTTGAATTGCGGGAGCACCCTCCACGAGCATGCTGCTCTTGCCGATTGGTGCCGGGACGAAGCAGGCATGGCGCGGGCTACCGAACACATCAGGACTCACATCGGCGCTATCAACCAAAAGGACCTGGCAGAAGTCCTGCCCCGGATTGCTAGAACATGTGGCCCGTTGCCTGCCTGAGCACAGACACCGAGTAGACCCACCAGCAGGCCGGTGCCGTTCGAACCGCTGCGGAGATCCGGCCGATAGATAACTTCCGCGATGACAGGCGGCCCGAACTTCCCCCCGCCGATAGTGTGTGCGAGAATCGCACACATGGCAAACATTGATTCCAATGTCTTGGGAGAGCGAATCCGGGAGGCCCGGGAAAGGGCGGATCTCAGCCAGAAAGAGCTCGGCCAGAGAACCAACCTGGAACGGACGGCGATCAACAAGATTGAAAGCGGGACTCGCAAGGTAACCGCACTGGAGCTCTCCGACATCGCCGCAGCCATCGGTGTGCGGATGTCGACATTCTTCGCAGATCCTCTTCCAGCCTTGGTTTCCCATCGCTCAAGCCAAGGGTTGGACACTGTCGACTCACAAATCGACTCTCTGCTGGCAAGACTTGCCGACGACGTCGAATTCGTTGCCTCGCTAGGCATGAAAGAGCTCGGCATCGACTCGGCGGAGAAGCTGCCCGATGGAGGGTTCCCTCTCCCCGCAACCGGAGCGGAATCCGAAAAGCTGGCGAAAACCGCGCGCAATCTCATGGACCTGTCTCCTGATGAGCCCATCGTGAATCTCACCAAGAGTGTTGCCGGTATCGGTCTGCTGGCCTTTTCACGCAATATCGGATCTGACACCGCAGATGCCGGCACTATTCTTCTTCGCAAGGGTGGCGTCAGCCTCATCAACAGCTCAATGAAGATCGGTCGTCGCCGACTCGCCCTTGCCCACGAGCTCGGGCATTATCTTGTCGCCGATGACTACACAGTGGACTGGCGTGTCTCCGGAGCGCAGGCAGAGGACAGCGCGAACGAATCCAAAATCGAGCGTTTCGCCAGGGCCCTACTTCTGCCCGAGACCGCCGTGAAAGATTCCTGGAAGGAGATCATCGAGACCTCCGATGAGCGAAGTGCCGCCATCCGGCTCGGCAACAAGTTCCGGGTCGATATGGGCACTTTGGCAACCCGTCTTAGGGAGCTTGGCATCGTCGGAAGTCAGGACGAAGCCAGTATTCGGCAGACACGCACAACTCAACTCGACATGATCGAGATGGACCTTCACGTGCCCTTGGAGGAACTCGCTGCAACCAGCGTCCCGGCTCCGTTCACTCTGGCGGTCGTCGGCCTTGTACGCACCGAGAGAATCAGTAAGGAGCGGGCTTTGGAACTGCTCCAGGAGACCATTGACGAAGCAGACCTTCCTACGCCGCGCAAACGGCGACCGGAGGAAATCTGGAGCTTCGTTTCTTGACAATCCCAGCCAACGCCCTGGTATTTGACACAGGCCCGCTCCGGCATTTCTCGATGAGGGGGTGGCTGGGTGTGTTGCGATTCCTTGCTGACGACAGACCCGTGTTCATTCCGGACGTCGTTGAACAAGAGCTAATCGACGCGGCGGCAAGTGGCGCCTCCGGCCCCGATCAGGTACTGAACGCCGACTGGGTCCAGGTCTACCGCTCAACTGACCTGGCCTTTATCAGTGCACAAGCAAGCTATGAAAACCGGCTGGTGGCCGGAGGGAAAAACCGCGGAGAGTGTGGCGTCCTCGCCATCGGCAAGGTGTTCGGCTGTGAGCTCGTCATTGACGACAGCACCGCCCGCACGATCGCCGCAGAAGATGGCCTGAAAGTCACAACCACCGTCGCAATACTCTGTGACGGGATCCGCGCCAAACAGCTCACCACCCCAATGGTCGAGAAATTGGCTGATGATCTTCTTGAAAACGAGTACTATCTGCCATTCGGCGAAGGCGGCTTTCGAAGCCATGTCTTGTCCGAGGGCCTTCTGGATTATGAAGACCTCTAGGGGCCGTAGGAGTCCGTCGGCTGTCACATATTTCGACCTTCCCGCCTGTAACCTTCAGCGGAGCGCCTCGACGAACAGTTGCCGACTGGCCCGGTGCAGGCCAAGCTTGTCGAAGAACGCCTTGTTCCGCTCTGTGGCTGCGTTGACGAGGCGATCGAAGCCCATGACCTCGACGTATGCCTCGGGGGATTCGTGAAGCCGAAGTAGCCGAGCCCATCGTGGGTCCGGCGCAGGTTCGAGATCACACCGTTCAATCATCGTCCGCGTGGGGTTGGCGACGACGTAGCAGAAGGGCCGGTGGTTCCGGCGCCTGAGGAATCGGACGCCGGGAAGCGGTCAACGTTCCTCCCGCACGAACACGCTTCGCGCAATCGAGGCACTGCTGGACCGGATTCTTGTCAAAGACGACCCCACTAAAAACGCATCCCGCGGCTATTTTCGCGTTCCACTTCCCCTACCGGGCCCTAGCCGAGCGCTGCCAGAGCAGCCTGCCGGCTTTGTCGTGAACAGCATGAGGGACCCGCCTCCGGGGATGTCGCAACAACCTGCACGCGGGAAGAAGGCGTCCGGGTCTACGTCGGCGACTCCGAAGGGATAACCGTTGAGGAGACCAGAAGGCTCGCCATAGACCTGCGTAGCCTGATCGAGCGCGCGGCGAGCCGGTAGCCCTCCCGAAACACCAGAAGGCCCAGCAAGCGGCACTAGGACGTTCCGAGCTTTTTCGCGATCTACTTGCGGCGCCGCGCGTCGTTGAGCATGTCCTGGGCAATGTCCCGCAGCGCTGAAGCTGTGGGCTCGTAGGCACCCTTCCGGCGAATTTCCTGCCGCACCTTATCGAGTACAGCCGACACGCTGTCGGTATCGGGGTCGATGCCGACGGTCAGCCCGTCCAGCTTCACGACGCTGTCGCCGAAATCCTTCAATTGTCTACTTAGATCGTCAAACCCTGATAGTCCGGCCACTGGCCGTCTCCTCGCGTTGGATGATTATGTATTACTAGCCGATGCTAAGACCGGGGTGAGACATTCACGATGGTCTCCAGCAGGTCAACTTGGAGGGCGCCGAATAGCTTGTCGACATGTCCGTCGCGTTGCAAACGGTAATCCGCTGTGTCCACGACAACCGGATCTAAGCCCTCGTACGTGGCGGTGAAGAATGTGTCAGTGTGCGACTTCTCGTCTTCGAAGTTGTACACGCTGTGCAACACCAGCGTGCGGATGGCTTTACGGGGGACGATCTTCACGTCGCCAATGGGCGGGTGATTGTCATTGTTCGAGGACAAGATGCATCCTGAGATGACAGCCTCAGCAGTAAAGACCGTGGCGCGGAATCCTATTTCCGTACCATGCCGCTCTCCGTTGACCCATGCCAGCGCGTACTCAATGGGGCTCTCACCGACGGCTCGGGCGATGCGGCCCGCCAGCACTTTGGCGTACTTGTCGCGCGAGAAGAATGAATCTCGCGGCCACGAGCTGTTTGCCGCGAAGAGATGGTCACATACGTAATCGACGAGTTCCTGAGACAAATCTCGCCCCCGTTGTTCGTGTGCCATGGCACGGCGCCCTGACATCTGGTCCGAACATACAAGATGCCTCCGACAAAAGGTCACTGGCGCCTGCGCAGAGGGTCGGGGGTCATACTCCACGGTCCATACGAGAGGTGGCGGTGGGCGCAAGCCATTCCCCCACCCCACGGCGGGCGAGTTCCTACTCGAACGATCCCGTCCCTGCGCCCAGATGGCGCCAGTCATGTAGCTCCCACCGGGACACACCATGATGGCCTGACAGCGGAACCAGGAATCAGCTTGGGAGGCGGATCTAAAAAGATTCAAAACCTCGTCTCGGTCATGCAGTAGTCCACAGAAGCCACCATGAACAGGTATGCAAAACAGAAAGCCTCAGCCAGCATGCGCGGCCCCGCTCCCCCTCGCGAACCAGGTCATGTCGCTCCGGCCAGTCACGACCATGAAGGAGTGAAAAGCGAGAACATCGCCCAACCCGGCAGAAAGGAGCACCGGCCACAGCAATGGCCAGCCACAACTAAACACACCGACGGAGTCAGGTCCGAGCAGCCCACCCCAGCGTGTGGACAGTGATGCTCCTATTGATGTCAATGGTTGTTGAGCCCAGCGGCCGTGCAAGGTTACCGGGGCCGGTTTCTCCGGCGTCAAGGGTCTGCGATCGCTGTGCGACGGCCTGCGGCCGCCCTTGACCCCGGAGCCTCTGCTGCCCCGGTTGTGGGGCCGGTGCACGGGCCCAATCCAGGTTGCTCCCTTTTGGTGCACCGGTGTCATGCCAATGCTGGGGTCATCCCGCGATGGGGGGTCTGTATGGGTTGGGGGGATTGGCAGTTGAGCCAGGTTTGGTAGCGGTGGTGGATGGCAGTGTCGTGGGTGAGTCCGCGTTCGAGGCGGGACAGCGTGGTTGGCCAGACGTGCAGGGCGTGGGCGGCTTGCTGAAGGGTCAGTTGCTTGGCTGTGCGTGTTGCCCGGAGGGTGCCCGGGTCAGGGGCGGGTTGCGGGTGGATGAGCTGGTCGTAGATTTCCCGGGCTAGGTAGCGTTTGACCCTTCTATGACGTTTGTCAAGCAAGGAGGGTCTGCAGCTCCCGGAAGATGGCGCGGGCTGTGTAGCGTTTCAATGCGCGTTTGATTTCCCGGTAGGTCCGGCCTTCGCCGGTCCGGCGTTCTATGTAACGTCTGGTGGTCTCATCGCGGACCATGCGGACTTTCACGATGATGTCCAGGGCCATGTTCAGCTGCCGGTCACCGTGGCGGTTTAGGCGGTGCCTCACGGTGTTCCCGGAGGACGCGGGCAGTGGGGAAACGCCGGCAAGGGCTGCGAATGCGGATTCGGAGCGTATCCGGCCGTGGTGGGAGTACGCGCAGAGGATGACCGCGGCGGTTACCGGACCGATGCCCGGGCGGGTCAGGAATCCCGGGGCGAGCTGCTCGACGAGTTCCTTCAGCTGCGCTTTTATCCGGCGCAGGTGCCTGTCCGCATCCTTGACAGCAGCCGCGAGTCTGGTGGCTTCCTGGCGGGCGATCTGCTGGTCCACCGGGGTGGAGGCGCTCTCTCCCCAGCCAGCGATCATCGTGACTTGGGCAGCGGTGAGGGCCTTACGGGCATCAACGCCGAGATCCGATGTGCGTGCGAGGGCGTTCAGTGCGTTGCGGTCAGCGGTGCGCCGTGTGTCCAGCCCTTTGCGGCCGGTCAACAGCACGCGGAGAGCCGCACGGAGCCCGTCGGCGCGCGGTGCCGCGAGACGGTCCACGTCCCGGTGCAGAACCTGGCGGGCAGCCTCCACGGCATCAATCGGGTCGGACTTGCCGACACCGGCACGGGCCTGCCTGCCCGGCGGCTTTACCTCCGCTACCGGGATACCGGCCGTCTTGAGGGCACGGGTCAGCCCGGCACCATATGAGGAAGTGCCCTCAACGGCAGCGAGCACGGTCCCGTTCGAGTTCCGTTTCGCCCAGGCGATGGCCCGTTGGATGCCGGCTGCCGTCGTGGGGAAGGACTCTGATACTAGGCAGGCACCGGTGGAGGTGTCCACGATCGCGTAGGTGTGTGTTCTTGCGTGGGTGTCCACGCCCATGACGTGGCCATATTCTTCTGCAACGATGGTCATTGCGGCTCTTTCCTTTCCGGAAGCAGGTGCCGTGGATTGGCGCCGGTCTGGAAGGGTTCTTTCGAGGCAGCTCTCTAATGAGTCACAGGTGGCACCCTGGACGACCTTCTATCAAGCCATCGGAAGAGGACAGGCTGGCGCCAGCCCTGGCCGAACGGACAAGTCAAACGAAAGGCACCATCGCAACCGGATGGGCCAGAGGCAGCGGGAGTCACGTCCGGCAGGACTGGCAGCCATCCTGCCAGCAGGTACCAGACCAGCCAATGTCTATTAGAGAGGCAGCGCATTATTTCCTTGGTGCTCTTGCCTTCCCGGCGACGCCTTGTCACGTAGGCCTTGGTCCTGGTGTCGTAGCGCATCCGTACGAGGACTATGCGGTGGATGGCTTTGTTGGCCTGTCGGTCGCCGGCGCGGCTGAGCCGGTGCCGGGTCGTCTTGCCTGATGATGCGGGGATTGGGGCGACGCCGACGAGGGCGGCGAATTTCGCTTCGGTGGTGACGCGTTCGGGGTTGTCTCCGGCGGTGACGAGGAGTTGGCTGGCGACGTCGGTGCCCACGCCCTGTAGATCGCGCAGCATGGGTGCGTGGATGGTGAGGATGGCGTCGAGTTCGGCATCGATCAGTGCCAGCTCGTGGTGCAGGTGCCGGTAGCGCAGGGCGAGGCGTTTGAGCACGGTCGTTGTGCTGGTCAGCGGCTCGGATGGCTGCCCGGTGGGGCGTGTCTTTTCCAGTGCGGCCATTAGGGCGCGGCTTGTCATGGCCCGGTATCTGGCGCGCAGGGTCTCCGGTGCTGTTATCAGGATCGCTTTGACCTGGGCCATCACGGCGACGCGGGCACGCATTGCGGTGGCACGCTCGGCGCGCAGCACGCGCAGGGATTCCACGGCACCATCGCGGGATTTCGGTGTCGCAGTGGCGTGGCCGGACAGCACGGATTCGGCTGCTTGGTAGGCGTCGAGCGGGTCGGATTTTCCCTGCAGCCGGCGGGCCTGCCGGTTCGGACGCATCACCTCCACAACATGGAGGCCTTCACGGACGAGTACGCGGGAGAGTTCGGCGCCGTAGCTGCCGGTGCCTTCCACGCCCACGGTCAGCACCGGCCCGTAGCCGGTTATGAACGTGATGATGTCCTGGTAGCCGGAGCCGGCGGCCGGGAATTCCCGGTCGGCCAGGTGCAGGCCGGTGTCGGTGATGAGGGCGACGTGGTGGGTATCGGCGTGGGTGTCGATCCCGGCGATGACTTTCAGTAGTTCCTTTGCCATGATGAAACTGCCCTGACCTTTGCATGCGATGAGAAGGGGCACGCCGGCCGGATGGGCAGACAAGACAGTAATGGGACTCTTCCGAACAAGCTCCTATGAGGTCATGTCCATCTGGCCGCCGCGGTTACTGCAGCTGTGTTGCCGTGGACAGATCACTGTGAAGACAACCCCCCTCGTAGGAGCGTCAGCAACACTTAGAGCCACAGGGCAACACAGCCAATTTCATCATTACTGTCAACACGCAAAGAGCCCCAAAAACCGCCCCTGGCTTAGGGGATAACGCGTGCCCGAGGTGGGACTCGAACCAGATTTCAGCCCTTGTAAATACTGGGAACTCTGGAAAACATAGGCAATCCGAGCCAGTCCGGCCGATGTACGACCCGGTCCGACGCAAAAGGTGTAAAAGGATGCGGAAGTGCCTTCCGCGGGCCGAGGGGTGAGAATTGGGGTGCCGCTTGGCGACGTCGATTCACACTGGTGCGGGTGAGCCCGTAAAAGTGTATGGCGCGGGGTTCTTGGGTGTGCCGAATTGTTGCCGTAGAGCAGTGTGACACGTGGCGCTGTTTGTCACGAATGGAGGTGGGAGACCTTCGTCGCTTCGCCGTCGTAGCGGTGGAGTGAAGCTGGAGGCAGCCGTTCTCGGGGATCACCGAGAACTGGTGGGAGCAGCCTCGACAAAGTCGGGCCGGTTCAGGACTGCCGGATGAGTCGGGCCCGGTGAGCGAGACGGGAAGGTATACGTAAGGAACCGGTGTCGTTACGCCTCTTCAGGCAACGCCAGCTCCAACCCGGTGGATGTGGGCTGGTATGCGGTGCACGCCCGCCCTCATTTCGGGCGGGGGACTCCTGGTCCGGCTTGCTCTTCGCGGCTGGGAGGCCACGGTGAAAGTCTACGGTGTAGCCGTGGCGATGCCGCAGGGGTAGAGCCGGGTGCCTAACCCGTTAATCGGACGACAGTGAACGTGGGAACCATCTGTAACCGTTCCATTACCGCTTCCGGCCAGGGAGATGGAGTGATGGATAGGCCTGATGCCGGCCGAAGGTTAGGGGTGGGGCGGAGCCGCCGTAGTACTTGGAGCCGGGGAAAGCCCGCGCACATGGGGAAGGGCGGCAGCGTGTCAGTTAACGAGAGGTTTGCAATGTTCGAAGAAGCGCCGGTGAATACCGGCGCCGTGCAGTGGCCGGATGCCGATTCGGCTTTCTGGACGGTACGAAGCATGCAGATTAAGTTGCATCGTTGGGCGAAAGAGGATTTCTCTCGCCAGTTTGGTGACCTGTTTAACCTTGTCTATGATCCGGCGTTTTTGGTGCACGCGTGGGAACGCGTGTCATCCAACGCCGGGGCACGGACGCCGGGGGTGGACCGGGCCACGGTGGCCTGGGTCGAGTCCCGGATGGGGGTGGAGGCCTTTCTGGGCCACGTTCGTGCCTTGCTGAAGTCGGGCGAGTTCGAGCCGGTCGAAGTGCGGCAGGTGCTGATACCGAAGTCGAGCGGGAAACTGCGCAAGCTGGGTATCCCCACCGTCGCGGATCGGGTGGTCCAGGCGAGCCTGAAGGCGGTGTTGGAACCCATTTTCGAGGCGGATTTCAAACCGTGCTCGTATGGGTTTCGACCTAACCGCCGGGCCCAGGACGCAATCGCCGAGATCCATTTTCTGGCCAGCCACTGGCATGAGTGGGTGCTGGAAGCCGATATCCAGGCGTGTTTCGATGAAATCGGGCACACGCCGTTGATGGAACGGATACGGCATCGGATCAAGGACAAGCGGGTTCTGGCGCTGGTCAAAGCGTTCTTGAAGGCCGGGGTCATGACGACCACCGGGCATCGAGAGGAAACGCTGAGCGGCACCCCACAAGGCGGGATCCTCTCCCCGCTGCTGGCGAACATCGCGTTATCGACGTTGGATGAGCACTTTGATGAGCAACGGCGAGAACAGATGGGAACCGACCAGCAGCGGGCCAAACGCAAGCGCAATGGCCTCGGCAACTGGAAGATTGTCCGCTATGCGGACGACTTCGTGGTGATGGTGTCTGGAGAACGCAGGCACGCTGAGGAGTTGCGGGAGGAGGTGGCCGAGGTGCTCGCCCCGATGGGGTTGCGGCTGTCTCCGGAGAAGACCCGTGTGGTCCACATTGACGAGGGTTTCGGCTTCCTTGGTTTCCATATCCATCGCCGACGGAAACGAGGAACACAGAGACGCTGCGTTTACACCACACCTTCTAAGAAGGCCGTGCAGTCGGCCAAGGACAAGGTGCGGCACAAGACGCGCAGGTCAACCCTGCATATGAGTCTGGGAGAGTTGATTATCAGTCTCAACCGGATGTTGCGGGGATGGGCGAACTACTTCCGGCACGGCGTGTCCTCGCGGGTATTCCAGCAACTCGATAGCCACGCTTGGTGGCGGATCGTTAGGTGGATACGCACGAAATACAAGGGCAAGAGCCGGGTCAGCATGAAGGAGGTGCGCCGTCGTTTCTGTGACCAGGGATGGCGGCTCGCCCATGAGGGGGTCGTGTTCACCGGCGCATCCAGCGTCGCAGTGTCCCGCTACCGCTACCGCGGCAGCACCATCGCGACCCCCTGGGACAACCAAAACGGCAGCCGCCAGTAGCGGCTGACCAGCGGTCAAGACACGTGGAGAGCCCGGTGCGTTGAGAGGCGCACGCCGGGTTCGGCGGGCGGGCCGCAGAAACCACCAGGAGCAATCCCGGCAGGGCGCTGCGGTCCGACCCAACCGTGGGTCTGTGTCCTGATCAGAGGATCCTCCAAGCGGTGCCGATATCGGTTCTCGCTTGGAGGGATTGGTGATTTCGATGGACGTGATGTTCACGCGCATCGCCGGATTGGACATAGGCAAGAAGTCGGTGACCGTGTGCGTACGCACCCCCGGGGCGGGCGGTCGTCGTCACAGCGAGACGCGTACCTTTCGGACGATGATGCGCTCACTCGAGCTGATGAGGGATTGGCTGGTCGAGCAGGGTGTGACTCTGGCGGCAATGGAGTCGACCAGCACCTACTGGAAGCCTGTGGTGCGCCACGAGGCGCTTGGA
>NZ_JAGGPK010000034.1 GCF_018613855.1 Arthrobacter sp. ISL-30 | reverse complement strand
ATCGGTGGATCAAGGCTTAGGGGCGGCCCCTCATAGCGGTCTACCCTGCGCTCCTGCGGCCCTGTCCGTCGATTATCAGGTCATTTGGCCGGTGCAGAGATTTCGTGCTCGCTAAACTCCTTGGCTGTTTGAACGAGACTGCTCGCAAGTCGTTTTGCATCTTCCCGGGTGAACCGGGCACTGGGGAGGGCGATGCTGAATGCGGCATGCTCGCCGTCGATCACACCCAAGGAGACGGCGAGAGCGGCAACGCCGTCTTCGCTTTCCTCGTAGTTTGTGCCCACGCCCAGGCGCCGGGTTTTTTCCAGTTCCCTTTGGATTCGGGCAAGATCAACTTTCGCATTGCCCCGACCGGGTCCCACCGCGGCGATCTTGTATCGGGCCTCAACCTCCTCGGGAGTTAGATCGGCGAGCATTGCCTTGCCTGCTGAAGTGACATGGGCAGGAAGCGTGACACCGGTTCTCAAGCCGAAGCGCAATGGCTGCGTGGTGGCTTCGATGCCATCGAGATGGTGAATTTCGGTCCCGACGAGTGTCGCAAGGTGAACCGTCTCACCCACCCGTTCAAATAGGCGCTCCAGGTATGGCCGAGCGCGAAGACGCAGGGGTGGAACAGGCTGCATCATGCCGGGCCGCAGGAACTCGGGGCCGGGGGAGTAGCGTTTTTGTACTCCCTGGCGTGCGAAGCCGTCTCCGACCAGAGTGGCGAGCAGGCGTTGCGCCGTCGAGGGGTTAACGTCAAGTTCCTTTGCGGCCTCTGTGACGCTGATAGAACCGTTTTCGGCCATCATCTTCAAGAGGACCAATGCTCGATGGACCGCTTCAACACGTGAGGACTCTTCATTGCGTAGCACGCAATTACTCTAACATCTATTGCTCCATGCACAACGGGCGGGCTACGGTTGCATCACTTCCAGGTACGACAGGGCACAACGCCGGACCAAGAATCCACGACCGACCGCCGGCCCTGGCATCTCCAAACAATCCGCTCACCCGACAAAGGAGTCCTGATGAGTCAGCCCACCCCAATCCCGTACGTGAAACGTCCGCTGCGGCCCCGTACGCCAGCTCCACCCCAGGCCAAGCGCGCCGTCGTCAGCGGAACCTTCGGCTCGGCTCTGGAATGGTTCGACTTCGCCGTCTACGGAGCGATGTCGGCAACCGTTTTTCCCGTGGTGTTCTTCAACAAACTTGACCCGGCAATCGGGTTGCTGGCCTCTTTCGCTGCCTTCGGAGTCGGCTTCTTCGCCCGTCCGTTGGGAGGCATCGTCTTCGGTTTTCTGGGGGACCGGTTCGGCCGCCGCAGGATCCTTCTGACGACCTTCATCCTGATGGGGGCGGCGTCAATGATCATCGGGCTGTTGCCGCCCTATTCCTCAATCGGATTCATTGCACCGTTGGCGCTGGTCCTCATGCGTTTCATTCAGGGAGTTGCGCTCGGTGGTGAGGCCACGGGGGCTCAGCTCATGACGATGGAGCATGCGCCGGCAGACCGGCGCTCCTTCTACGGAGCTCTCATGGCGATGGGCTCGCCGATCAGCCAGGTGCTGGCCAACCTCATGCTTGCGGTCCTCTCCGGCGTGCTGAGCGAGGAGGCCTTCCTCTCCTGGGGCTGGCGGGTGCCGTTCCTGCTCAGTATCTTCCTTGTAGCGGTGGGTATCTATATCCGTCTCAAGGTCGAAGAGACTCCAGTGTTCAAGGAGGGCGTGAAGGAGCTTGCGGCCGAGCAGACCAATCCCGTGATTGTGATGAAAACCCAGGGCGTGACTATTCTTCGCCTGATCCTCGCGTTCGCCCCCATCGTCATCACGTTCTACATCGTTTCCGTCTTCGGCATCAGCTACCTCACCACCCATGGATTCACCCAAAGCCAGACGTTCACCATCATCATGATCTCCAATTTCCTGTCCGTGATCGCGATCTGGTGCGGTGGCCGACTGTCCGATGTGTACGGCCGCCGCAAGATCCTCATGGTCGGCTCGGCCGGCACCCTGCTGGCAGCCTTCATCTTCTTCCCAGTGGCGAATCTGGGCAGCTTCCCGCTGGCCCTCGGGGTCGTGGCGTTCGCTCTCGTCTCGGCGCAGTTCGGCAATGCCGGGCAGGGGGCGCTCTTCGCCGAAGCCTTCCCCACGCATATGCGCTACACGGGCTCGGCACTTGCGCTGACGGGGTCGAACCTTATTTTTGCGGCCCCTGCACCTTTCCTCGCCTCGTGGCTGATGACCATCAGCGACGGCAACACCGTTTCGATCACGATCTTCTGGGTCGTCACCATCGTTGCCGCACTGGTCAACATGTTCCTGATGGGCGACGGCAAGACCCTCGAAGGGAAGTCGCATCGGTTTGGACGCTACGTACCGGCCGCCGAAACTGGTGATCCGGATGTCCAGGCCCCGACCAACGCGATGGTGAAGTAACCGATGATCGTCGAGCAGCGCACGTACATCCTGCACACCGGGGCCAGTCTCGCGGAGTACCTGGAGGCGTATGAAGTGATCGGGCTCCCCGCGCAAAAGCCAATCCTCCGGGGCTTCCTCGGATACTTCGTCACTGAGTTCGGCCCCCAGAACGAGCTGAACCATTTTTGGGCCTACACCGACCTCGAGGATCGGCGAACCCGCCGGGCTGAATTAGCCAAGAGCAGACAGTGGCAGGAGTGCCTGGCCGTCATCCGCCCGATGATCATGACCATGGAGAACAAAATCATGTATCCCACGTCTTTCTCACCCATCCGTTCACTGCCCGTTTCCGTCAACGACGCCCATACGGCGTTCAACGGGAATTGAGGTGCAGGGCATGGATGTCACGATCACCGAGTCCACTGTCCAGGCAGTGCCGGCAGGGAGCACTCTCACCCGCACGGCAATCGTCACAGGCGGGGCCGGCGGTATCGGCCGGACAATCAGCCGCCGCCTCGCCGCCGAGGGCTATGCCGTCGTCGTGGCCGACCTCAATCAAGCCGCTGCGGACCAAGCCGCGGCCGGGCTTCCCGAGATCGATGGCGCGGATCACCGAGGTTTCGGCGGTGATCTGACCGACAGCGGTGTCAACCGTGAGCTGGCAGCCTTCGCGGCCGAGACTGCGCCCATCGGTGTTTTGGTCAATGCCGTCGGTATTTCCCCGAAACGCAATGGCCGGAAGATTCCTTTCTTCGAGCTCGGCGACGACGCATGGAACCAGGTGATGGCGGTCAACGTCAGCGCCCCGTTCTTTCTTATCCGAGAGGCATTCCGGTACATGCCTACAGACGGCAGCGCGAGCATCGTGAACTTGCTCTCCATCACGGCGAAGCTGGGCACAGGTGGCCCCGCCGATGCAGGCTTCGGCCTGTACCTGCCCAGCAGTGTGGCTTATGGGGCGTCAAAGGCGGCGCTGCAAAACCTGACCGCCAGCCTCTCACACGAGCTGGCCGTCCGGCGGATCCGGGTCAATGGCATCGCGCCCGGCTTCGTTCAGACCCCGATGATGGGCGAGGTTCCCATTGACGAGAGGCTTCTGGGCCAGGTGCCGATGAAACGCTTCGCGAAGCCCGAGGAGATCGCCGACGCCGTAGCCTTCCTTATCAGCGACCAAGCCAGCTACATCACCGGCACCAGCCTGGACATCAACGGCGGCTGGCTCACCTGCTGACCACCAAGCAGGAGGCCCCTGAACACGGCGGCCGCCGTCCAAACCTTTTGCAATACACCTGAAAGCGAGCGTGCACTTTGCCATGCCTGAACAAACTTACGATCTGATCGTCGTCGGCTCCGGCATCGCCGGGCAGACGGCCGCAACCTCAGCAGCAGAAGCTGGATTGAAAGTCATCCTTCTGGAAAAAACCGGAAACCTTGGCGGTTCTTCCGCGATGAGCGGTGGCTGGTTCGCCTTCACCGGCACCGAGGAGCAGGCCTCGGAAGGCATTAGGGATTCTCCCGAGCTTTTCTTGCAAGACATGCTCGATGCCGGCCAGAATCTCAACGACCCTTCCCTGCTGCAGGCATACCTCACCCACCAGCAGGACACATACCAATGGTTGAAGCGCCACGGAGTCGAGTTCCGAGAGGTCGAGATCAGCTCCGGGCAGTCTGCACGTCGCAGCCACAACTCCTTAATCAAAGAAGTCCTGGCCATACTCCATCGCGACTTCACCGCGACCGGAGGGCAGACCCTGCTCAACCGACAGGCGGTGCGGCTTGTGCAGGATGTCTCCGGACGCGTGACGGGAGTGATTACCCGGTCGGAAGAGCAGGAGGAGCTGTTCACTGCCACCGGCGGGGTAGTCCTGGCCACCGGGGGGTTCAGCCGCGGAACGGAGTTGCTGAAGATCTTCGCCCCGGAACAGCTGGCCGCCATCCCCTACGGGGGAAAGGGGAACACCGGGGACGGACTGCGGATGGCCTGGAGGCTCGGAGCTGGCATGGCCGACATGTCGTTCGTCAGCGGCACCTACGGATCCCACCCGGACACAGGAGAGGACTTCCATGAGCTGCTGACGGCCTATTACATGGGGGCTGTCATCGTGAACAAAAACGGCAGGCGCTTCGTCGACGAGTCGCAGGACTACAAGACTCTCGGCCGTGTGGTCCTGGATCAGCCCGAGGGGCTCGGCTTCGAAATTTTCGACGCGAAAGTCCGGGCGAAGTCCCACCGGGGCATCCCGCTAAAGGACATCGACACACTCGAGGACATCGGGCATGTGTACAAGGCCGACACGCTCGAGGAACTGGCCGAGATGGCCGGCATTGACAGGGAGGGTCTCGTCGAGAGCATCCGCCGATACAACGCGGCTGTGCGCGGTGAGGAGCCGGATGATGTCGGTCGAAGCAGCCTGTGCAATGGAGTGGGTGAGCTGTTGCCCATCGATGAGGCGCCTTTCTATGCGTACCCGGCCAAGTCGCTGATGACAACTACGTATTGCGGCCTGACGATCAGCCCTCGGGGGCAGGTCCTCGACGTCGACGGCGAAGTCATCGACGGGCTCTACGCAATTGGAGAAGTCACCGGCGGATTCCACGGCGCGGCGTACATGACCGGCACCTCCCTGGGCAAAGGCGCCGTCTTCGGCCGCATCGTGGCCGAGCACGCCTCCTCAAGGCTTGCCCTCAGCAATGCCTGAACAACATTCCAAACCAGGGGAGTACTTCCATGTCCCATTATGAAAGTTTTGACGAGACTCGAAAGGTGGACGTCGTCGTGGTCGGGTCCGGTGTCAGCGGTTCAGCCGCTGCCATGACCGCGGCAAGGTCCGGCTCGACGGTGGCGCTGCTGGAGAAATCGGAGAGCATCGGCGGCTCGGCAGCCCTGTCGGCAGGGATGTTCTGGACCGCACCCACCGTCGAGGCCTACCGGGCCCGCATTCCGCTGGGAAACGTCGAGTTGGGGACCCATGTGGTCGGCGACTACCAGGATGCGCTGGCCGAGCTGCGTAAATCCGGTCTGAGAGTGGCCGATGAGCCCAAACGGGACATCATGACCTTCGGCATCGGTTACTCCACCGACATTCAAGGAGTCCTGGCCTGGTGCCGGGAGGAAGTCCTCACAGCTGGAGGCCAGGTGCACACCAACGCGCCCGTGATCGAGCTGCTGTACGACGGCGGCAGCGTCACGGGTGTGGTTACCCGCGAGGACGGGGACGGGCTTGTGCGCTACGAAGCGGCCGCCGTCGTTCTGGCCACCGGCGGCTTCCAAGGAGCCCCCGATGAGCTGACACGCCACATAGGTCCGAACGCCGATCGACTGATGCTGCGGTCCAACCCCGGCAGCGTCGGGGACGGGCTGAGGCTGGCCCGCTCGGCCGGGGCCGGGGGCACGAAGGCTATGAGCACCTTCTACGGGCACCTCGTTCCTTATCCCATTTACCGGTTCCAGCCAGAGGACTACTTGCCGTACTCGCAGTACTACTCCGGCTCCACCGTCCTTGTGAACCTGGTCGGAGAGCGGTTCACGGACGAAACGGAAGGCGACGAACTGCTCAACCAGGCACTCACCTTCCAACCCCAAGCCCGCGGCGTGCTGATTTTTGACGAGCACGTGCGCAGCACTGAGGCGACCGAGGAACCGTTCCCCGGGCTAGGAGCCAACGACCGGTTCGCCACAGCCGTGCAAGCCGGTGGCACCTATGCCGTGGCCGATACCCTTCCCGAACTGCTGGACCAGGTCGCGGCCTGGGGAATCGACCGGCAGGCGCTCGGCCGGACCCTGGAGGCCTACACGCATGCCGTTGACGGCGGCGGTGGAGTGGCCTGCGGCATCAAGGTCTCAAGCAAGGCCCGCGCCCCGGAGCAAGGACCGTTCTACGCGCTGATGGTCCAGCCATCCATCACCTTCACCTTTGGAGGAGTGCGCACCAACACGGAAGGCGAGGCGCTTGGCCCTGACGGCCGGCCCATCCCTGGCCTCTACGCCGCAGGTGCCGACATCGGCGGGCTGTCAAACTACGGCTACGCCGGCGGGTTGGCCCCTGGATACATCACCGGACGCTGGGCCGGGCGATCCGCATCGCAACATGCCGCTTCCGCCGGCCGATCCAACCGCGCCCCGTCACTTATCAACTCGGGCACCAAATGACACATGGAGGAACAGCATGACCACAACAGCAGATGTCCTCGTCATTGGTGGTGGCGGATCAGGAATGAGTGCAGCTATTTCCGCAGCGACTAGTGGAGCCACCGTCATCCTGCTCGAAAAGTGTCCAAAGGTCGGGGGCAGCACGGCGATGTCGGTCGGGTCGTTCACGGCGGCTAACACCTCCTACCAGTACCGCGCCGGCGTCAACGACAGCATCGAACTCTTCGTGGCAGACATGAAGGTGGCCAATGGCCAGTTCGAGGAACGGGAGAACAAGGAACTGCGCCGGGTCCTGGCGGAAAACGCAGGGCCCACCGTGGAATGGCTCTCCAGCATCGGTGTACAGTTCCTCGGCCCAACACCCGAACCGCCCTACGAGAAACCACGGATGCACAACGTCCTACCGAACTCCTCCGCCTACGCGTCGGCCCTGCTGGGCGAATGCAGGAAACGCGGCGTGGACGTGCGCACGTCCATGCGCGTGGATAGGCTCCTGCGCAACGCCGCGGGTGAGATCATCGGAACCCGGGCGAATGGCACCGACTTCTTCGGCCGCCGCGGCGTCATCCTGGCTACCGGCGACTACTCCGCCTCCATAGAGATGAAAGCCGAGTTCGTCGGAAACGCCGCCGCCAAGATTCCGCCCGTCAACCCCAATAGCACCGGGGACGGGCTCAAGCTGGGCAACGACGTCGGCGGAATCATGGTCCAAATGGACCGGCTCTACGAGGGACTACGCTTCGCCCCCTCAAAACGCCCCGACCCCATCAAGATTCTGCCCTCGCACCCGCTGCTGTCCACGGCCATGCGCCTCGTGGTCGAGCGACTGCCAAAGAATCTGCTGGCCTACGTTATTCGTGGCGCCCTCACCAGCTGGGTGGGCCCGAACAACACGATGTACCAGGCAGGAGCCATCCTCGTAGGCCATTCCGGGGAACGGATAGCCAACGAGGACTCCGACAAACTCATGGCGCGAGCCGCAGCCGCCGACGAGAAAAACACCGCCTACATGATCTTCGACGAACGCGTGGCCAGGAAGTTCTCCGCATGGCCGAACCCCGTCTCTACCTTCCCGGGCGTGGCCTACGCCTATGTCGATGACTACAAGCGATACCGGCCCGACGTCTACCACCGAGCCCAAACCATCGAGGAACTCGCCACGAGCATCGGAGTAACGTCCTCAGTTCTGAAGTCCACTGTCGAGGAATGGAACGCCGACGTCGCCACCGGAGTGGACAGCCGGTTCGGCCGCCAACATCTTGGCGACGGAGTCAGCGAGGGGCCGTTCTACGCTCTTGGCCCCATGAACGCCTACATCACCCTTGCCGACGGCGGTCTGGCCGTCGACACCCAGCTGCGCGTGACACAGGCCAACGGCGAAGCAATTCCTGGACTCTGGGCCGCCGGGTCCACTGGACAAGGAGGCCTCCAACTCCTCAACCACGGCCTACACATCGGCTGGGCAATGGTCTCCGGCCGGCTCGCCGGCCGAAACGTCGCCCATGCACCGAAACGTCTCGACCTAGAGGCGACGGAGAACGTGCCGGTCAACTGATCCCTGGGAGACCCTCGCCGGCCCGGCTGCGGGGCGCGCAAAACGAAGCCCGCGCCCTTGCCTATAGGTACATGCCGGACGACGCGCTTGACGACGTCCAGCATGAGGACGTTCGCAAGGGCAGCCTCGGCATGCTGTTCTCTAAGGAGTACTGGCGCTCCACACTGTTCATCTCAGGGTTTCAGGTTCTGCGCCCTGACACCGTACTTTGCGATCCCTACCTTCGCTGACAGCGTGCCCTGGCCGGCGGTCATCACGTTCTTGCTGATCGAAAAGGCGGGCCGCCGCACGCTGACTGTTCCGCCGCAGTGGCTGTGCGCCGTCGTCCTGGCGATCATCGGCCTGTGGGCGGGCGCGCCTGCCATCGTTGTGCTTATCATCTTCCTGGTTTTCTCGTTCTTTCAACGCGGGGTGCAACACGTTGACGAACGTCTACCGGGCGAGGTCCTCCCGACCGAGATCCGAGGGATCGGGACAGGGTTCGCGGCCGCCGTCAGCCGCGTCGGGGCAGGCATCGGCATTTTCCTCCTCCCGATGTTCGATGGAGATCCTCGGTGCCGGTCCCACCATGCTGATCGCCGCTGAAGTCGCGCTGGCCGGTGCCGCACTATCCCAGTGGCTCGCTCCGGAGACGAAGGGCAAGACCCTCACCGAGGCAGCAGCACGATACTCCCACTAAAGCTGACTCGACGGAGGAATCGATCCAGCTCGTTGGGCCCTGTTGGACGGGACAAGGCTGCACTCGTCCAACAGGGCCACAAGCGTTGTTCGCCTTCGAGTATGCCTCCTAAGGACAAGGAACCACGGCTGAAGCTGCGGTGCCCTGGGAAACAGGTGGAAATCCCGTCAACTCCTCTACCAAGATTGACCTAAAGCCCATCATCAACAAATCGCCCAGCCGCTAGCCGCCGGGCACTATCTTGAAAGGTCACCACAAATGGAGCTGCTGTGGGAAGTCGCCGGCTGGGCAGGCGCAGTTGCGATACTCGTTGCATACCTGGGTGTGTCCATGGGTTGGTTGAAGGCCGGAAGGCGCTTCCAGACGGCGAATCTTCTCGGCGCTTGTGCCTTCATTGTCAACGGCGCGTTTCATGGAGCATGGCCATCTGTGGTAACGAACGTAGCTTGGTTCCTCATTTCCGCCGTGGCGCTTTTTCGCATGCGTTCGGCCAGCCCGCCTCCGGTGGCCGCGGTTGATGAACGGCAGGTGCAGTTCCCCGGAGTCCCCGACACAACCGGGCCAACTCACTGTTGTTGAGGTGTTCTCACTGGTTCCGTTCACGGTGACGCTGAGGGCAAACGACCACGTCAATGATCCGGGGGGTGTCCCTATGCTTTCCGTCAAGCGGCTTGGGCGGGTTTCTCCTCGTAGAAGGTGCCGTTTCTGAGCATTGAGTAGATGACGTCGCAGCGGCGCCGAGCGAGACAGATGACGGCAGCGTTGTGCTTCTTCCCCTGGTCTCGTTTCTTTTGGTAGTAGGCCTTCGATGCCGGGTGGTGGCAGCTGGCGATCCATGCGGATCTGAACAGCGCGTTCTTGAGCTGCTTATTCCCCGAGCGTGCGGGAAATTCACCGCGGATTGAGGTGCCGGAGCGTCGTGTCACCGGGGCGATGCCGGCGTAGGCAGCCAGGTGTCCGGCGGAGGTGAAGGTGCCGGCATCGCCGATGGTCAGGAGTATCGTCGCTGCGGTCTTGATGCCGACTCCCGGCATGGACATCAAGACCTGGGAAAGAGGGAAGTCATCGAGGAGCTTTTCGACTTCTTCGGCGACGATGGCGCGCTGGTGTTTGAGCTCCTTGATTTGCGCCGCGACGCGGGGGATGACCAGTTCGACGGCTTCGGTGCCGATGACAGTGACCGTCTGCTCGCCCAGGGCCGCGAAGATCGCGTCAACCAGGTTCACCGGGTCCTTCCGGCTGTGGTTTCTGGCCCAGCGCAGCACGTTGGATCGACCGGCGCCCCGCAAGCCGGTCGGCCCGCAGTACTTGATCAACAGCTCCAGGACCAGGGACCGGGTCAGCACTGTTCCCGGGAAGACGCGCTCCAGGGCGGGGAAGATTTGCAGCAGCAGGGACCGCAAACGGTTGATTGCCCTGGTGCATTCGTGGGTCAGGTCCGCGTCGAATCCGGAAAGCACTTTCAGCGCTGCGAGCACTTCGCTGTCCCGGTCTACGGCCCGCAGCGTGTGCGGCATCGCACGTGCCGTCTCGGCAATGATAAACGCATCCCGCGCGTCCGTTTTGGACTTTCCGGGGTACAGGTCAGCGGCTTTGCGCATCGCCAGGCCGGGCAGGTAGGCAACGGTGCAGCCGCAGTCCCGCGCCACCGCTATCGGCAGTGCGCCGATGGTGTTGGGCTGGTCCACGATCACCAGGACCTGGCCGTGCTGTTGCAGGCCGGTGAAAAGCTCGCGCAGCCGGGCTTCGTCTTGCGGTAACGGCTTGTCGAATACCCGTTCCCCGACCGCGTTCAACGCCGCGGCGTGATGCTCAGACTTGCCGACATCAAGCCCGCAGTAGACCTCGTATCCTTCGTCCATCCGGCCGCTCCTTTGCACCACTTCTGGCCGCAGTCACGACACCCGATGCTGGCACCCACGTTACAAAGAGACCTGGCCCCCGCGGAAGGAGCCGGCCGTGTCCCTATCAGCAGTCAACGCGTGTCTCCGAACCTGGCGACAACACCCCCCGGATCATCAGTGACAGGGCAAGAAAGTCATACCAGGTCCAGCGACCAAATCCCCGGCCCTCGGGGACGGAATAAATGTAACGGGGCTGGATGGGGTCGCCCCAGGGCAATGACGTCATATCCGCTATCGGCGCAGGAGTTCCCACATCCACTGCAACTCCCGTTGTTCAAGGCCGATAATCAACGCTTTGTGAACCTGTTAGCCTACGGATGCGGGCCTGTGGGCTCATCAAGTCTGTCCGTCTCTACGTTGCAATCATCAATCAGGATTGGCGGGCTTCCCGCTGTTTAGCAATATAGGCACCGTCACAGGGCAGTTTTGCAGGCGGGTCTTACGGGAATCCGACGGCCGCCTAAGTTCCGAGCCTGCCGGGCACGTCTTCTGATATCCCGAAGGTGTCCCATGACCGACCGTCTGGGCACCGACGTGCTGCCGCTGGTGGTGGATGTACTTCCCCGACTGCATGGAGGAATCGCGCTCAGCGCCTCGTCTCGTACCTTGTCAGGACGACCCCGCCGGGAAACGTCCGCGTCTCCACCAGGTTCAGGTTCACCCAACTGTCCAGCGCCGTGAAGAAGGGCGTGCCGCCGCCCACCAGAACCGGATAAGTGGCCAGCACGTACTCATCGATCAGCCCGGCACGCATGGCCGCCCCGGCGAGCGTTGCGCCGCCGACGCTCATGGGGCCGCCGTCCTCGGCCTTGAGCCGGGTGATCTCGGCGATCGCATCCCCGGTGACCAGGCGGGTGTTCCAGTCGACCTTGTCGATCGTCGAGGAGAACACCACCTTCGGCGTGTCCCGCCAGTTCCGCGCGAACTCGATCTCCGCCAGGGTGGCGTTGGGCTGCTGGTCGCCAGTCGGCCAGTAGGAGCTCATTGTCTCCCACAGCTTGCGCCCGTACAGCGACAGGCCGCTTGCCCGCTCCTGGTCGAGCCACCACTGGAACAGTTCGTCGCTCGGCCCGCTCCAGCCGATGTCATCGCCGGCCGCCGCGATGTAGCCGTCCAGGGTCAGGTTCATGCCGTAGATCAGTTTCCGCATGGCGCCAGCCTTCCGTCAGTCAGTCTCCAGCTTATAGACCGGCGGCGGGGTGTTGCGCCGGTCTATGACATCCATTGCACCCTCCTCTACGGCGATGACATGATGGCTCTCACCGTCGCAGGCAAAGTAAAAGGGCTGCGGGCAAGGCACTGGCAGGAATTCGCCGCCACCTTCGGCCTTCCTCCCCGGGCAGCCGCCACCGCCAATACCATCGCGCTCAGCGCTGCCTCAGCCATTGACCTAGAGGCCTTGCCCGTCACCGGCTCACCCCTGAACGGGGCACTGCGGGAGCTGCGGTTCCGCCGCGGCGAAATGGCACCCTAACGCATCGTGGGCCCTGTAGAGGACGTCGGTATCCACCAAGCCCGCTGCAACTCCAAGCCCTAAACACCTACTGGTCACGCTCGGCCCCCGGTGGCGGTCACCACCTCGGACGTGCCGGAAGGGTCCGCCGGCAACGGGGAACGCCTTCCTCTACGACACCGAGCGGTGCGGCCCTCAGGCCGGTCGGGGAAATCGTGCTGCCGCCTATTGACGGTCCACAGCACCAGTTCGCCCGCCCCCATACACCGCCAGCTTCACCTGGTCAGGCGTTGAATTCACCCTCGCCTACCTGCACGTCCTGTGGGGCAAGATTCCGGGCGAACGGCTGCCCGAGAGCACCTCCTTCGCCGAATGGATGCGGGCCCGGGCGGCACGGCAAGCAGTGGATCTAATTCGCGTTGTCTGCGTCCTCAGGTACCGGCCTGCGCCCTTTTATGGGAAAGCCCTGGTGGCGTGATGGCTTCCTGGCCGGGTGAGCTGTCGCCGTTGCCAACGCGATCGGTGCAGTCTTGGCAGAACCAATGGTCTGTTTCTTCTCCGCAGCATCGGCAACGGTGGATAAGAGCTGCAGATTCCCCAATACAAGCAGTCATGAGGCCCATGTTCCCCCGAATAGGCATATGGCGGAACAGTGCTGGGTACTCGTCTTTTTGGAGGCGCAGTGACATGACTACTTGGTCTACTCGAAATGTAGTGCGACATGACACCTTGCCCGTGAAGGCGCGTTGGTGGACAAGTCCGTGGCGCCTTCCGATGTCTTGGAGCAGGCTGCACAGCGCGCCGCGGACGCCGGCGTGAACGCAAAAGTTATCCAGCCGCCGTACCAGCACGACCTCGCCGTCGAGTTCCTCGAAGTCGCCCGTGAACTAGATGCCTCCCTGATCGTCATCGGGCTGCGACACCGAACCCAGGCGGCAAATTCATCCTCGGCAGCCGCGCCCAGCGCATCCTGATGCAGGCGGACCGGCCGGTCCTGGCCGTCAAAGCCAACGGCGGTGACCACTTCTAGTCGGCGCGCAACTTCCGACTACGCCTCCCAAAGCATCTCAAGCCAACAAACGTCGCAAACGGCTTCTTCCCGGCGGTAGCAGCATGATCTGGACTGAGCGTCTGGGACTTCATGCAGCACCCGATCCGTATGGACGCGTGATCGCCTCGAGGAAATGCCCGTCAGGATCCGCGAAGTAGACGCCGCGTCCGCCGTCGTTGTGGTTGATCTGCTGTGGGCGGGACCGTCCCGGGTCCGCCCAGTAGGGGATGCCCTGGGCCTGGATCCTTGCGAAGATTCCGTCAAAGTCCTCCTCGCTGACCAGGAAGGCGTAGTGCTGTGAGGAGATGGGCCGGTCCGCCGTGGCGAAATCGAGGGTCACTCCGTGGTCGAGGGGCACGGTCATGAAGGACCACATGGGTCGGGGTTCTGGCAGTCCGAGCACGTTGGCCAGGAACTCTGCCGAACGGCGCTTGTCGGTTGCATAGACGATGGTGTGGTTGAATGCGACCGTCATGGTGACCTCCTCGGGTGTTTTGTCTGCCACCATCTACGTCCAGCGGTCTTCAGATTTCAAGAGTGCCCGCTACGTCCCTGGAACCTTCATGGGTCAGCGTCACAACTTAACCGTACCGCTCGGGGCGTTCGACCGATCGGCCAGTGCCCCTGCCGGCGACTCGCGCTGCTAGATGATGCCGCCGACCAACTGCTCATTGACCGGCTGACACCCGATGACGGCTTCCGAGGGGGCGATGTCGGCCTTCCATTCGTCGTGCCGGGGACGGCACGGACGGGAAGCGCAAGAACCGCGACTAGCGCGAAGGTTTGGTCAGGCCTGGTCGAGCGGCAGCACCAGCATGTAGCCGGTCGGCAGATCGCTGCTCCAGCGTCGCGGCTCGCGGACGACGAACTGCGTCGCCAACTGCTCGGGAGTGAGCAGGCTGTTGGGCGCAGGGGACGGGCCCCATTGCTCGCCGCCGTACGGGTAGAGCGGATCTTGGACGCGGATGCCGGTGACCGAGAACTCCGGGAACTGGTCGGGATCGCCGAATGACTCGAAGCCGCTCATCACAGATACGTGGCGACCGCGCCACAGGACCAGCCCGACTGGCCGGTCCGTGTCGGCGATGGCGCGCGCAGCGGTCTGCAGCGCTTCCTCGTAGTCAGCGATGCTGACGACGGCGTACGGCCCCATTCGGACCTCGTTCAGCACTTGCGCCCAACCCAAGGGATTGGCGCCGTTGAACGAGTTGGACGACCGTGCCCGGGCCATCTCCCACAGCTCGCCCTGCTGAACGCGATCGGCCCAGGTGCCGGCCCTTGTGTCGTCGATGAGGTTGTGCATGATCTGGATGCTCGCCGCCACACACCAGTCAAAGGTGTATTGCGGCACGAAGTCCCCCTCCTGGTAGAGGTTGAGGGCGAACGCCTGGGGCACCGGGGTCGGCGTGGGAACCGATGTCGGGGTGGGGGACGGGGTCCGGTGAGGAGCGGGGACGTCATCGCGTGCGGCTGGCGGGGCCGAGGAGGTCTGGATCGGTCGATCGGTGGCGACCTCATCGAGTCTGATCGCGGGCGCACAGGCCGACAGGAGGGTCGCTAGGATGACGAACCAAGCCAGAAGACGGAGCGGAGCACCGATCATGACTGATCCAGTTTATCGCGATGCGGCGGGAATGTGTCGTGCAGGGGATGGCAACATGAGCCTTAAGGCCACCAGCGACCTGTGGTGGAAGACCCCGCTCATCTGCTGCCTAAGACACATCAGCCCGTCGCTCGATTTCCGCTGCGATCTCATGGCCGGTCAGGCCTACGGCTTCAGCTTCCAGGACGACCACGGGAGCGCCGGCGTCGATAAGAGTCGCCGCCACCTGGCGTCCGTCGAAGGTCAACTTGTCCACCGGCTCGCCGGTGGGGAAGAGCTTGCCCGTCGTCCTTCCGGCGGGGTCAAAGAAGCCCATACCTACCGGCATTCCCGGGAACGGAACGCCCGGGATCATCTGCGTTCCGGAATATTGGTTCGTGTTCGTGTTCAGGGCCCTGACGGCTGTACTGTCCTGGCCGGCGTTTACCCAGCCACGCTGGATGGCGTAGGGGGCGACGACAGCAGAGCAGTTGCCGCAGTTGCTGCCCCAGTCCACCCGCTGTTCCTCGATGCCGACCTGGGCGAAGGTGTAGTCGACATCGGCGTCCTCAGCGATGGAGCGGGAAAGAATCACAGCCTTGCTAGTGGTGGACGTCCCGCCGCCTACACCATCGATCTGGCGGTTATCGGGGCTTCCGAAGAGACGCAAAAGGACCTCATCGACGCTCTTCCCCGGAACCTGCAGGCTGTCCCATTCGAAGACCCAGCACTTGCTGGTTCCTCCGCGCATCCACGTAGCAGGAATCTTTAACACGATCGCTTTCAACACCTTTCCAAAAGCCCTTCCTTGGGCCCTCAGACCTTCTTGGCCTACCTCAGTGTCGTGCCAGCCCTGGATGAATTACCAGCGGGCAAAAAATGCAGTTGTATGCACGTTTACTTCATTCTCTCGGGAGTTTTGGCGCTTTTGGCCAATGTTTCTGGGATGTTAGAGTGCGGGGAGTGCCGAAAAATGGCTTTCGAAGCGCCGTACATGAAGACTATGTATAGAATCCTGTTGGGGGTTTAACTTGATCTTCAAGGAGGAGTATCCGTGCTGAACGTCAAAAGACTGGAACTTCTGCTGGACGTCGTCGAACTTGGTTCGATTACTGCCGCCGCCGAGAAGCACATTTACTCGCCATCGGGTGTTTCGCAGCAGCTGCGCCGACTCGAAGCGGAAGTCGGGCAGCCGCTGCTTCAGCGGCAGGCCCGGGGCATGGTGCCAACCGACGCCGGCCATGTCCTCACGGCGCACACACGCAGAATCCTGCGCCAGATGGCGGCGGCCGAGGCGGATCTGGCCGAAATCGCAGGGCTAAACCGAGGAAGCCTCACCATGGGGACCTTTCCGACCCTGGGCGGTTCTTTTCTGCCGCTCGTCATCAGCAGATTTAAGAAGCAGTACCCCGCGATCGAGCTGCATGTACGCAGTAGTCGCTTTGATGACCTGATTGAGATGCTCGAAAACGGCCAAGTGGGGATGTCTCTCCTCTGGGATTACGAATGGAACCGGCTTAATCCGGAGAACTTCGCACTCACCACCGTCTTCGAGGATGCCACGGCCCTGATCGTGGGCAAGGACCACAGGCTCGCCCGCCGCAAGCAGGTGGACATGGGCGATCTGGCCAAGGAGGAATGGATCGTCCGCGAAGAAGAACACCCCGTGGTCGAAGTGCTTCACAGGAGTGCACAGGCCGCAGGATTCTCGCCCCGGATAGCGTTTCACGCCAACGATTACCAGGAAGCCCAGGCCATGGTCAGCGTAGGCCTGGGCATAGCCCTTGCCCCGCGAACGGCCGTGGTGAACAAACATCCTGGTGTCAGCATCGTGTCCCTGGGTGCCAGCGCCCCGTCCCGCAGGATTCTACTGGCACACCGGCACGACAGGGTCCGGGCCCCGGCGGAAGTGGCGTTCCAGTCAACCCTGTTGGATGTAGCAAGAGATAACAGCGCCGACTTCCGATGACAGGAGGGCAACAACGACGGAGGACACTTGAGTAACAACCGGCCGCAGTCACGCACATGGCTATGGATGCTGATCGCGTCCGCCGTCCTGTGCCAGATCGCCCTGAATCTTGCGCGGCCGCTGATTTCCTACAAAGTCCTGGCGCTGGGCGGCGACTCTGTTACTGTCGGCCTGACATCGGCGTCGTACGCGCTGGTGCCGGTGGCCGCAGCTCTATGGCTGGGCAGGGTATCGGATAGGCGCAGTTCCCTTCGGGGGATTGTGGCTGTGGGAACGCTGCTCCTGGCCGCCGGGCCCTTCGTGCTCTCGGTATCTCCGTCCCTTCTTCTCGTCACCGTTGCCAGTGCATTGCTCGGCATGGGCCACCTGTGCTTCACCATCGCGGGACAGTCCGCCATCGCCAGATTCGTACCCCTCAAAAACATGGACGCCGCCTTCGGGTGGTTCACCGCTTCCTTCGCCGTGGGACAAATGGTGGGCCCTCTCCTGGCCGGCCTCGCCATGGGCTCCGCTCAAGGAGTTCCTGCCGGGGAGCGTCTCTCGGACGCCAATACGGCACTCCTCATCGCCGGAATCATTTCGGTGCTCGCCGTTCCGTTCGCGTTCGGGACCGCAGTGAAGCAGGCACCCGCCGACACGAAGGGCGCGGCGTCGCCATCCCGACCGGACAGTGTGGCCGCGCTGCTGCGTTACCCGGCAGTGCGGACCAATATGGTGGCAAGCCTGGCCCTCCTGGCCACCACGGACATCCTGGTGGCGTTCCTCCCGCTCCTAGGAGAAGACAAAGGCGTGCCCCCGGTCATAGTGGGCATCCTGCTAGCCACGCGTGCAGCCGCATCCATCGCATCCCGCCTGCTCCTGCCAGTTCTCCTCGCCCGTTGGACCCGACCAGGTCTCGTCATAGCCAGCCTTGCTGGTGCAGGAACTGCCCTTGCCATGTTGCCGTGGCTTTTTCACCTTCCGTGGATTGCGGCGAGCCTGCTTGCCATAGGAGGCTTCTTTCTGGGCCTGGGCCAGCCGATCACTATGACGCTCGTTACGCAGGCTGTTCCGCCCGCTTCCAGGGGAGCGGCACTTGCCCTCCGCCTGCTTGGGAACCGTCTGGGCCAGGTGAGCCTGCCGGCCGCGGCCGGACTGCTGGCCGCACCGGTCGGCCCCAGCGGAGCGCTCTGGATGTCATGCGCCGTGCTCGCCGCAGCGTGCATGCGAAGGCCGGGAAACACCCCGGGGACGCGTTTTCCCCCAAGCTAGGGGCCTTTTAGGGGGCCTCTGGCCGGCGTCGTTGGCGTACAGGAAGGCCCGCGAAACCGCAAGGCACGGAAACACCTGCTGGCCAGGCTGGGACCCCATTGGTGTCACCCCCTCGGATGTGACCGAATGGTCCGCAAGGCCAGCTTCTTTGCGGGCTGCTCCCCGTGTGATGACATGCACCCGGCCGTTTTCAATCACGACAGTCGGGCCAGATTTGGGGGCCCGTGTCTTGAATGCCGTTGCCGAGAGGATCGGGCAGGCGTTCAGTGGCGGATGGCGTCCACCACCCTGTAGCCGGGTAACTGACTCCGCTGGGCACTTTGACCTGTGAGCTTCCGCTGGGGCACCCGCCAAGGGACCGGGTGGCTGCTATGCGCTTCATGGCTCCTCCTGCACTCTGCTGGGTTAACCATGCCGCCGTTGGATCAAGGGAGCCCGTGGTTTTCCATAGGTTCGGCGAAGTCTTTGGATAGGAAAGGGCAAGTATCCGGGATAGGGCGCCGGTGGGGTTGGGACTCCGGTTCGATTCGAAAGCCTGTGGTCTGGAAGTAGCCGAGGGAGGAGCGCCGTCGTCAGCGCAGCCGAACTGAGTGCCTGAGGTTTGGCTCGCGCCGATGGGAGGTTCAATTCTGAGGAAAGAAGGCGTCGGCAACCCCAAGTGGTTGTCGACGCCTTTGCCTTCAACAGCATGGGCGGCGTGAAGAGCCGGCCGATCGCCTTGTCCAGCTCGGGTTCAGCACCGTTATCAGGCATAACGAACGGGCAATAAGCCGATTACAAACCTGCAAAAACGGCTCGGATTGGGCCGCTTTAATCACGCTCCCGTGACTCGTTTCGGCCCTCATTAACGGTTGTGCGCCGAAGCGGAAACAAGCCTCCTCTATGCGTTTTTATGCTCCTAGCCTTGAGGTATCCAACTACTCAAGGAGGTGGCCCAAAGTGAAAAGACTTCACGTGTGGCTGATTGCAATACTTATGGCCACAGGGCTTGGTCTCGTCGCCCCGGGCCCGGCCTCGGCAACAACGTCCTATTGCGGACTCGTATGGGGTTCACTGGCCGAATCCCGGGACGGCTTCACAGAGGCACAAGTGGTGAACGTCCGGACGGGGCGGCACACCTGCTTTGACCGCATGGTTATCGACCTCAACGGCAAGGTGGCCGGCTACCATGTCCGTTACGTCGACAACGTTACACAACCTGGATCAGGTCACACGGTTCCAGTCAGGGGAGGCGCCCGCCTTCAAGTAACTGTGAATGCGCCGTCCTATGACGCCAACGGCAACTCCACCTACAACCCTGCCAACCCGAACGAGCTAAGCAACGTGACCGGTTACCAGACGTTCCGGCAAGTTGTATCCGCCGGCAGCTACGAGGGCTACTCAGACTTCGGTTTGGGTGTGCGCGCACGATTGCCGTTCCGGGTACTCACCCTCGACGGCCCCGGGGTCGGCTCACGATTGGTAGTGGATGTGGCCCACTTCTGGTGATAGAGACCGTACTGGGAACCTTCGAGCCCATGAACCCATGAACCCAAGACCCCAACAGCCCTGGAACCCAAGGAACTGGGAAGCCGGGACCCTGAAAGCATAGAAACTCCCCAAAGCTTGAAGAGCGAAAAGCCCTGATCCAGTGAACCCGGACCAGGGCTTTTCTCTGTTCTCCCACCTTACGCGGCAGTGCGCCTACGGTTGCGCGGCCATCCGCCGGCTACTCGGGACAACAAGAGTGGTCACCAGCTGATTCCGGCCGCCACGGGCAGGTGGTCGCTGCTCGGTGGCCGGTAGCACCCACGAACTCTTCGGCTCCACGCCGCGGACCAGGATTTGGTCGATCCGCACGACCGGGAACTTCGCCGGCCAACTGAAGCCGAAGCCGTCTCCGGCCGCGTCCTGGACGGAGCGCATCTGCGAGGTGATGCCGGCGAACGCGCGGTCATCCATGCTGCCGTTCAAGTCGCCGAGCAGCACAACCCGATCCTTCCGCTCGGCGGCGATGGCCTCGCCGAGCGCCTGCGCGCCGTTGTCCCGCTCTGCCGTCCAAAAGCCGTTCCTGAGAAACACCCGTACTGACCCCAGGTGGGCCACATAAACCGCCAGCGGCCCCTGGCCGGTGGCCACCGTGGTGCGCAGCGCCCGGGTCGAGTCCATCGTGACGGAGACCGACCCGGTGTCCGCCAGCGGCCCCTGGTCCCTGGCCAACCCGACGTCGACCGGCTGAGTGTCCGAAGAGGCAGTTGGCTCCACAGCCCTACCGTGCCCTGCACCGCGTGGTAAGGGTACGCCTTCGCCAACTCCTCCTCGTACGTGCCCAGGGCCTGCGGGGTCAGCTCCACCAGTGCCAGCACGTCAGCACCGGCGGCGGCCAGGCCGCGGGCGGTGCCGACCGGGTCGGGATTTTCGGCGCCGACGTTGTGCTCGACCACGGTGAGGTCCCCGCCCGGGTGGGACTTGTCGCCGAGCAGGCCGCCGAAGAGGTTCAGCCACACCATGATCGGCAACAGCAGCGCCACCACCGCGGAGGCAGAGCGACGCCATAGCGCCCCGGCCAGCAGCACGGGGATGAACAGGCCGAACCACGGCAGGAAGGTCTCCACCAGGCTGCCGAGGCCGCCGCGGTCCATGATTCAGGCGTGCAGCAGCAGGATCAGGCCGAGCAGCAGCGCCAGCGCCGCGAGCACCGGGCCGCGCGTCCAGGGGCCCGGTCGGGAGGCGTCGCGTATCGCCTGGGTGATGCACGCGGGCCGGGTCCCGGCGCCGGTGTCCCGGTGGCCTGCGCCGGTGTCCCGGTGGCCGGCGCCGCGCTGCCCGGTCTCCGCCGTGTCTAGCTGGGTCATCGTCTTTCCTTGCTCGCTGCCGGTCACGGTTGCATCCTCGGGTCCTGGGTGGGGTCGGCATACATACGCGGGCAGCCGTGAGTGATCGCTTCGGGGCGTAGTTCGTAGTGCCAGGCTTCGTTGCCGTAGATCTGGCACAGCCAGTACTGGGCGCCGTGTTCGGACAGCCACGCCGTCGCGTCGGAGTGCCCGACGTCGATCGCGTCCCCTGACACGTGAGGAGACGTCGCGGCGGTGGCTACCCAACGGGCAGCCTCGTCTTCGGACCCGTACTCGGAGACCGCCTCGTGGAGAAGATGATTTTGGTAGTCCGGGGAACGCCAGCCGCTGTAGACGTAGAACTCGACCCGGTCGTCCGGGGCATCCATTGCAGCCTGGCGGAGGGCCGTGAGTAGATTTGGATCGAGGTTGGCCACAGCCGGAACCGCGTCATCGAAGACGGTCACGCCGTCCGGGACGACACCGTCAGCCTCCCCAAGTGCACCATGGTGCGCCCGATCAAGAGAATCCAAGGCGAATGGGGCCGAGGAGGAGGGCGACGGCGCGGAGGACGAGGATTTCAGCAACGGGTAGATGAGGGTTGCTGTGATCGCTGTTATGACTATCAGGCCGATGACAAGGAGCCGGTGAATCCGGCGGGTCGTTGTTCGTGCTGATAGTGGGGTTTGAGGCATGCTGCCAGTTAAGGCGGCGTGGTGTTGCAAGAGCGTATGCGGTTTTCGATACGCCGACGATATGCGCCAGCTCGTAGCATCGATAGTATGCGTGTGTTGATTGTTGAGGACGAACCCTATATCGCAGAAGCCATCCGCGATGGCCTACGCCTGGAAGCGATCGCGGCCGACACCGCGGGTGACGGCGACAGCGCTCTGGAACTGCTGCGCATCAACGCCTACGACATCGCCGTCCTCGAGCGCGATGTCCCCGGACCTTCCGGTGACGAGATCGCCAAACGCATCGTCGCCTCCGGTAGCGGTTTGCCTATTCTCATGCTCACTGCGGCCGACCGTCTGGACGACAAGGCCTCCGGGTTCGAACTCGGCGCCGATGACTACCTCACTAAACCTTTCGAACTCCAAGAACTCGTACTCAGGCTCAGAGCACTCGACCGCAGACGTGCCCACAACAGGCCTCCCGTGCGAGAGATCGCAGGTCTGCGGCTGGACCCGTTCCGCAGAGAGGTCTACCGGGACGGCCGCTGCGTCGCGCTGACCAGGAAGCAGTTCGCAGTGTTCGAAGTCCTCGTCGCCGTCGAAGGCGGGCTCGTCAGCGCTGAGGAACTCCTGGAACGCGCGTGGGATGAGAACGCCGATCCGTTCACCAACGCCGTGCGCATCACCATCTCGGCACTGCGCAAGCGTCTCGGCGAACCCTGGATCATCGCCACCGTGGCTGGCGTCGGCTACTGCATCGACACAGGAGCAGACGCCGGAGTCGGGGGAGGCGACGGTGGATAGAGCGCCTGGGTTGAGCGTTCGCTTCAAACTCACCCTCAGCTACGCCGGGTTCCTGATGCTCGCAGGTGCCCTGTTCTTCGCCCTCGTGTGGGTGTTGGTCCTGCGATACCAGCCCGAGGTGGGAAACAGCCCCTCGGGGGTGCTGGTCCGCTCCGACCTTCTGCGCTCTGTCGCTACCTCGGCGGCCGCAGTGATGGCGTTCCTGCTGGTATTCGGTCTGCTGGGAGGATGGATTCTCGCCGGCCGCATGCTCGCCCCGCTGGTACGCATCACGGACGCCACCCGGATGGCCGCAAACGGATCGCTCTCCCAGCGGATCCAGTTGGAAGGCCGTAAAGACGAGTTCCGCGAACTCGCCGACGCCTTCGATACGATGCTCGCACGGCTCGAGGCGCACGTCGCAGAACAACAGAGATTCGCAGCGAACGCCTCGCACGAACTGCGCACCCCACTGGCGATCACGCAGACACTTCTCGACGTTGCCCGCAAGGACCCGAACAGAGACACCGGAGAACTCATCAAACGCCTCCACACCGTCAACACCCGAGCGATCGACCTCACCGAAGCATTGCTCCTGCTCAGCCGCGCCGACCAACGGTCCTTCACCCGGGAACACGTCGACCTGTCCCTCATCGCCGAAGAAGCCACCGAAACACTCCTCCCCCTGGCCTAAAAGCTTGGCGTCGCCATCAAGACCCGCAGTGACATCGCCCCTACGATCGGATCGCAAGCGCTCCTGCTGCAGCTGACCACCAACCTCGTGCACAACGCGATCGTCCACAACCTGCCTGAACAGGGCACCGTGTGGGTCAATACCAGTGTCCGCCCCAAGACTGCGGTGCTCACTGTCGAAAACACCGGCGAGAAGCTCACACCAGAGCTGGCCGCGATGCTCACCGAACCATTCCAGCGCGGTACCGAGCGCGTACACACCGACACCGCAGGCGTCGGCCTCGGCCTGGCAATCGTCAAAACCATCACTCACGCACACGACGGAACACTCACCCTCACCCCGCGCTCTGCTGGCGGGATCAACATCACTGTGGAACTACCCGCTCTTGCCCTGCACACTGATACGTGATGGATCAGGGAATCGAGATGGAGGTGACGTTTGAGGGTTCCGGAGGGCGAAGCCGTGCTTGCGCGACAGCCTGGGTCAGGGGGAGCACGCCGGACCGAGGGTGTGCCCGCCAGCCTTCTGCCGCCCAGGGCGATCATCCTAAGACGTCGACGCTGATAGTTCGCGTTTGACTAGCCCGCACTCTGGCTGATGCCGAGCCGGCTCATCAGGTCAACCAGTTTGGCGGAGACCTGGGCTGGGTCGTTGAGCAGATGAAGGTGTTGGCCTGGCAGGGTGCTGACCGGCCAGTGTCGCCGTTCGGCCTCGTCCCGTTCGCGGCCGTAGGTGTCACCGAAGGCCAGA
Organism: Arthrobacter sp. ISL-30; assembly: GCF_018613855.1. Lineage (GTDB taxonomy): Bacteria > Actinomycetota > Actinomycetes > Actinomycetales > Micrococcaceae > Arthrobacter. The sequence continues at coordinate 24,105 of NZ_JAGGPK010000034.1, read as the reverse complement.
TACGCTCCTGGACGCTCGTCCCAGCCTGCCGGGACCGGCAGCGATCCCTCGAAGTAGGACAGGGGCAGCCGATGCTGCTCTCGCTCGACTCGTGCGCGCGTATCGGTGTCAGGGAACAATGCTGCCGTTTCCGCCTCGTCCCACCAGTTGCTCCACATAGGGAGCAGGCCCTTGCCGTCCGCCTTGTCGCGCAGGAGGTCGAGAAACGCTGGTGGAGCAAGCGGGACGCGACCGCGTGCTGGCGGGAGGTCGGCGTCGACGAAGATGGCGGCGACCACTGGCCGATGCTGCATCAGTGCAGGAACGTACGCGCCGGCGTTGCTGTGCGGTACCAGGACAAGGTTCCGATCTGTCGGCAGCGCGGCGAGGAAGGCGTCGAGAACATCTTGTCCTGTGCCCAGCCGCGTCGGAGCAGCGCATGTCACAGTCTGCCAGCCATTGTCGGTAAGGACGTCGGCCACTGGCTGCCACACGGCCGGACCAAGCAGCGGGCTCGGAAGCAGAGCTAACGACGGGGCGGTCACATGACCTGTGTAGCACAGCCTGCAGTGCTTCCGCAGCCGAAAGTCCCGCATGCCGATCCCTCAAGACAACACGTTCATCCGCTGGAGCCGGCACCTCGACTCGCCGGAAGCATGCCGGGGAATACGATCAGGACCAGCAGGATCGTGCTCTCCTGGCGGCGTTCCGACGGCGGTCAGCGACGGCCCCAGCGGGTGACCGCCGTCCGACCCTGGTCAGAGCAAGAGAAAGCCACCTGTCCGGTGGTTCCGGACAGGGCCGTTCCCTTTTGTCGCTATTGGATGCCTTCGCGTACCAGCTTCCGTTGCTGGCAGGTGAAGCCCGCCGGCGGTGTACTGCTGGGCGACCGCGCCGTTGACCACTGAACCGGCAGCAATTTTCAGAGCTACGGGCGTGGTGTTGTTTCCAGGAGCACAGCCGCCCAAGCGACAGGCGGCAACGTGACCGTGATCGAGCCTTTGTGCTCCTCGAGGGATTCCAAGGGTTGTAGCCGGACCCGGTCACGCTGGCTCAGGGTGTTGCTGGCGTACACGTCGGGGTCTGTGAGGGTCCGGGCGTCCACGATCCGCACCTCGCCGAGGTGGCCGGTGTCGATGGTGATGGTGGAAGGCTGGTCCGTGCTGCGGTTGACGAGGAACACCGACGCCGTCCCGTCCTCGGGATTGTAGGTCGCGGCCGCGTCGACTGTCCGAACCGTGCCGTGGGCAGAAGTGTCGTAGGTGTCGCTTTCGATTCCTGTGTCCAATGCGAGACCGTGGGCATTGTTTGAGGTCAGCGCGAACGGGAAGAACGTGGTCTGTTTCCAGGAAGGTCCGCCAGGTTCGGTCATGATGGGAGCGATGACGTTGACGAGCTGTGCCAGGGATGCCGAGGTGACCCGGTCCGCGTGGTTGAGCAGCGAGATCAGGAGGTTCCCGACGACGACGGCGTCAACGACGGTGTAGGTGTCTTCCAACAGGCGCGGGGCGATAGGCCAATTGTCGATTCCGGTGATCTTGTCGACCTTTTCGAAGCGTTCGTTGTACCAGACGTTCCATTCATCGAAGGAAATGTTCAGGGTTTTGTTGCTGCCCCTGACTGCTCTGATGTGGTCGGCGGTTGCGGTGACGGAATCGATGAAGCGGTCCATATTGGCTGCCGAAGCAAGGAAGCTGCCAAGGTCCCCGTCCTTAATTTCGTAGTAGGCGTGGCAGGAGATGTAGTCGACGTCGTCGTAGGTGTGCCCGAGCACCACGCGTTCCCATTCACCGAAGGTGGGCATGTCGGCACTGGAGGAGCCGCAGGCCACCAGCTCGATGGAGGGGTCAAGCTGGCGCATGGCTTTCGCCGTTTGGGAGGCGAGCTTGCCGTAGTCGTCAGCGCTGCGGTGGCCGATCTGCCAGGGTCCGTCCATTTCGTTGCCCAGGCACCACATTTTGATGTCGAAGGGCTTGTCCCGCCTGTTCAACGCACGTTCTTGGGCAAGGGCCGTTCCAAACGGAAGGTTGCAGTATTCAAGCAGTTCCAGGGCTTCCTGGGTTCCGCGGGTTCCAAGGTTCACGGCAAGCATGAGTTCGCCGCCGACTTCCTCAAGCCAGGATGCGAATTCGTGGAGTCCGACTTCGTTGGTTTCGGTGGAGTGCCACGCGAGGTCGAGTCGTTTGGGGCGATGTTCCACAGGGCCCACGCTGTCTTCCCATTTGAAGCCTGAAACGAAGTTGCCGCCGGGGTAACGGACAGTGCTGATTCCAAGTTCCTTGATGAGTTCCTTGACATCGTTGCGGAATCCGGCGGCGTCTGCGTCTTCGTGGCCTGGTTCATAGATTCCGTCATAGACGCAGCGTCCGAGGTGCTCCACGAAGGAGCCAAACATCCTGCGGTTGATGGGCCCGATGCGTCGCCGGGGGTCGAGGGTCAGACGTGCAGTTGCCACGGGCTTCCTTCTTGGTCTGGGGTATAGGCGGGTGCTTGGTTCACTGCAGCCGAGAGGCCGGGAATGCTGGCGGTGGCGTGGTGCAGGTACCTGTTAGCTGCGGGGTTCTTGACCCGGTGGAGAGTGCCGATTTCGTCCGGGACGAGGTCCCACAGGCCCATGGTCAGCCGGTAGTTCTCCAGGGGGTCAGTGCCGTAACGGTAGGTCCATTCGTACATGTCGGTGACAGGCCACCATGTGTAGCCAACAATGTTCTGCCCATCAGCCCGCAGCCGCTTGACGCAATCGACTGAGGCGTCCAGCCATGCGATGCGCCGCTCCACAGATCCCGTGAGGCAGGTCTCGGTGAGCGCTACAGGAGCTCCATAGCGCTCTGCGTAGGTGGTCAGGACGTCCGCCAGACCTCCCGTCCAGTCGTTGCGGAGGGCGCGGGGATCGGTGATGTCGCCACGAACAGGTCTGCCGCTTTCAAGGAGCTCCGTGGAGTGAAGGGGGTAGTAGTTCACCCCCATGACATCGGGCTTCACGACGTTGTCATGGTGCCAGGTCAGGTCATGATCGGTCATGCCATGCAGGGCGAGCCAGGGGGCGAGCTCGTGGGCGGCGTCCACCTTGCCGGTGACCAGATCCTCCACAAGGTAGGAGCGGGCCTTCAGATGACGGATTTCTTCGGCATGTTCGTCTGTGGGGGAGTCACTGACAAAGCGGAAGCCGGCGTCCACGTGGGTGAAGATGGCACGGTCGCCCAGGACCTCGGCGATGTTCTGTTGAGCCAGCACGAATCCTTTGGACAGGTTCCGTACCAGCGCCACCAGTCCGTCGTCGCCCGAGAGATAGGGGGGCCAGTGGGCGAACTTGCCTGAAAACAGTGTGTGGATCATCGGCTCGTTGACCGGAGTGTAGTCGACCACCGTGTCCGCGTACCTGGCCGCGACGCGGGCTGAGTAGTCAGCGACGCGTTCGGGGTAGCTGGAGTTCAGGAACTGGTTATCCAGCCAGGTGGGGGTGCCGTAGTGCATGAGGTCCACCAGCGGGCGGAGCTGTAGTTCGCTGAACCGGTCCATGACCTTGTCCAGCCAGTCCCATTTCCATACTCCTGGCTCGGGGTTGATCCGGTACCAGGGGACGCCCCAGCGGAGGAATTCTCCGCCGGCCTCCTTGGCAAGTCCCAGGTCCTGGTGCCAGAACCTGTAGTGCTGAGTCAGTTCGTATTCGTCCAGGGAGCGCTCTCCGGCGCGTTCCTGGGGAATGAAGGTGTCTTCAATGCCGAGGCCAAAATGCAGGCGTCCGTCTTCATACCAGTTCAATCTTTTCCTCACTTCAATCCGGTGGTGGCGACGCTTTCGATGAAGCGGCGCTGGACAAACATAAAGACGGCCATGAGGGGCAGGATGGCAACCAGGGCGCCTGCCATCATCACGCCATACGGCACGATGCCGCCAGGTCCGGTCAGGAGGGTCAGCCCTGAGGTCAGGGTTCCCATGTCCTTATCCGTCGTGAAAATCAGCGGCCAGAGCAGATCGTTCCAGTTGTTCACGAACACAAAGACGCCGAGAGTCAGGATGGCCGGCATGGCGTTGGGCAGGATGATGTTCCAGTAGACGCGCCATTCAGAAGCGCCATCGATACGTGCTGCGTTGTCCAGGTCCCGGGGAAGGGAAAGGAAGAACTGCCGCAGGAAGAAGATCCCGAACGCATCCGCAGCCCGGGGGACGATCAAGGCTGCAAAGGTGTTGACCCATCCGAGGTCGCTGGCCAGTTGATAGACAGGCACGAGGGTGGCCTGGAACGGGATCATGAGGCTGGCGATGATCGCGATCAATAGGAAGCGCTTGCCCGTGAAATCTATTCGGGCCAGGGCATAGGCGGCCAGGGAATCGAACAAGAGCGCAAACAGAGTTACGCCGCCGGCAAAGATGAAGCTGTTGGCGATCAGTCGGAGGAATGGCAGCTCCTGAAAAATCCGGGCAAAGTTATCCAGTGTCCATTGGGCTGGTATCAGGGTGGGTGGAAAGGCGTTGACTTCGGTGGCCGGCTTGAACGCGGTGAAAGCGATGATAGCGATCGGGAGCAGGATCACGGCAGTGGCGATGGCCAGCAGTGTGACTACCAGAGCCTTGTTTAGAACTGATCGCCTGTCGGGACGCTTGGTGGTTCGTGCCCTGGCGGCAGAGTTGAGAGTCTGTGGGGGGAATGTTGTGGACATCACTCACCTTCCCGTTCACGTTTTCCGAAGAAAACGAACTGGATAACGCTCAGGAGCAGCGTGGCAGCGAGCAGTACGTAGGACAGCGCCGAGGCGAATCCGACGTCGAGCTTGCGGAATCCGGCGGAGTAGATCTGCATCACGACCGTTTCGGTGTGCCCGTAGGGGCCGCCGCCTGTCATGACGTAGATCTGGTCGAAGGCCTGGAGGGCGGCGATCAGGGCGAAGATCAGTACGAACGCCGTTGTGTTGGACAGCATCGGCATGGTCACGTGGCGGAATCTGGTCCAGGCGCCGGCTCCGTCCACGCGCGCCGCTTCGTACAGGGATCCGGGGATTTCCTGCAGTCCGGCGAGGAAGATCACCATATAGAAGCCGAAACTTTTCCAGACAGCCACAAATGCCACGGCCGGCATTGCAAGGATGGGGTCTTGCAGGACATTACCGAGGCGGATCCCGGCGGAGCTGAGCCAATAGTTCAGCAGTCCAACCTGCGGATCGATCAGATAGGTCCATGCGATAGCCGCGACGGCCAGGCTAATGATGAACGGCAGGAACAGGGCGGTCCGAAAGAAGCCACGGAACGGCAGGCGGGGGTCGTTCAGCAGCAGAGCAAGTACCAGGGCAAGCGCCACGGCCGTCGGCGTGAATAAGAGGGCGTAGAGGGCGGTGTTGGCGACCGCGTTGAGGATGACAGGATCGGTGAAGATTCGGGCGTAGTTTTCGAAGCCGACCCACTCTTCTTTGCCAAAGCCGCTGGCGTCCGTGAAGGACAGCCGCAGGGCCGAGATCATGGGCCAGGCAGTGAACGCGCCCAGGATCAGGAGGGCCGGCACGAGGAACCCCAGCGCCTGGAAATTCTTGCGGCGCTGGCCGATCGCCGGGTTGCGCCGTCCCCCGATGGCTGCTGGAGCACGGTATCGCGGTGACTGGAGATTTTTCTTGTTTATTGTGGTGCTCATGAGTTTCTTTCCGCCGGGACGCGGCACCGGGTGCCGCGTCCGTAGGGGTTATGCGATGTCAGTTGGCTTTGCCGGTTACTTTGTGTCCAAGACCTTTTGGACCGAGGCCTGCGTTTCACTGAGCAGGTCCTTGATGTTCTCCCCGGCTACTGCCCGCTGGGTGAGCTTGTCCACCGCGGTGAGTACGTCGGTGCTGTTCACCACGCCGGGCAGCAGCGGACGTCCGAACTCCGCCTGCTTTGTCAGGGCTTCGACCACTGGGTTGGATGCGACAGCGCCGGCAGGGATGTCCGTGCGAAGCGGCGGCCATCCCGAGCCGAGGGACCAGGCCGTTGCCTGCTCTTTCTGCATGAAGTAGGAGAAGAACTTCCGGGCTGCTGCTGCTTTGGAATCATCCTTCTGCTGCGTGACGGCCATGGAAATGCCGATTGCGGAGGCCGCCTGCGCCTTTGGCCCGGCGGGGACCGCGGCGATGCCAAAGTCGATCTTGCTTTCCTGTGCGATGGAGGACATCCACGGGCCTCCCAGGTACATCGCGGCCTTGCCGCTGCTAAACAGCTTGTCCCCGGCGATGCCATCCAGCCCAGTTGGCGAGATCTTGTCGTTGCGAACGGCGTCAACCCAGGTCTTCAGGGTTCGCGCATTTTCCGGGGAGTCCACCACAGCCTTGCCATCCTTCACGATGTCACCGCCATTGCCATAGAACAGCGAGGGCCAGACGCCGTTCGCCACCGTGGCGTGGTCCGGCAGGCCCAGGCCGAACTGTTCGGGGATACCGTCATTGTCGGCGTCGACGGTGAGTTTCTTGGCTGTGGCAATCCATTCATCCCAAGTAGCCGGGGGCGTCGTGATACCGGCCTGAGCGAACAGCGTCTTGTTGTAGAACATTGCCAGCGGCACAAACCCGGACGGGACACCGTACTTGTGCCCGTTGACCGTTTCCATTTCCACGGCAGCCGGGGCCAGTTTGTCCAGGTTGCTGGTGGGGTCCCTATAAAAGTCATCGAGCTCCACAAAGGCGCCCTTGTCGGCATAGACCGGCAGGCGTTCAGCCGGCATGGCCACGATGTCCGGACCTTTGCCGGAGGACAAGGCCGGAAGCAGTGTGTCATCGATGACCGACCACGGATTGATCTGGACCTTGATGCTGACTTCGTTCTGGGAGGCGTTGAAATCGTCCACGATCTTGTTCAGGACCTTGCCATCGGCCTCTGTGTAACCGTGCCAGAACGTGAGTTCGGCTTTGGAACCCTTGTTTTCGGAACCTGCACCTGCCCCGGAGCAGGCGGCCAGGGACAGCGTCGCGGCCGCAATAGCCGCGAAAATTGTGAGCGACTTTTTCATGTCGGCCCTTTCAGTGAAGTGGGACTTCCGTGTCCCTGAACCTGCTACAAGCGTTTAGGTAAACGTTGTACGTAAACGTTGTATCAAGGATGATGCCAGATCTCCGGGCGGTCAAGACCCTAAAAGATTTTTCTCAGGCTGCCGTGTTTGCGGCACCTGTGCCCTCTGCAGATGGGCCAGATGAATCACGGATTTCAAGGGAGAAGCCCGTTTCGATTTCGTGCGTTTCCAGCTCGATACCACCTTCGATGCGGCGCAGCAAGGTGTCGACGGCGGCCTTTGCAATCTCATCCCTGTGAGGGTTGATTGTTGAAAGCGCCGGTAGGGAGTATCGGGTTTCGTCCAAGTCATCGAAGCCCACAATCGCGACGTCCTTGGGTATCCGGAAACCTGCCCCCTGCAGGACGTGCATGGCGCCAAGGGCCAAAGTGTCATTGAAGGCGAAAATCGCGTCGAAGGACAGTCCATCCTCCAGCAGCTTCCGCATCGCAGCCGCTCCTCCGCGCCTATGCCATGAATCGGCGTAGTAAACGAGTTCCGGGTCAAACCTGGCTCCGGCTGCCTCAATGGCCTGCCTGTACCCGGCCAGCCGAAGCTCTGCGGATGCGACGATGTCTCCCTCATGAGCCGCCAGGGCCAATACGCGACGTCGGCCAGAGGCCAGCAAATGTTCCGTTCCGGCGCGGGCGCCTGCCACGTTTGCCATAGTTATGCGATCCACCTGGCCATTGAAGGACGTGTCCCCGAGCACCACCAGAGGGGTATCGACGCTCTTTAACAGCTCGGCGTCAGGAGCGCCCAGTGTGAGGGAGCTGTAGATGACGCCATCAACCATATGGCGGTGCTGCCCGCGCAGCGCTGCGAGCTCGTTTTCCCTGCCACTGCCGATCGGTTCAATCAGCACCGCGAGGCCTCTTGCCGCAGCCGCACGCATGACGGCATCGGCGAGCTCCGCGAAATACGCCGTCGTGAGATCGGGAATGATCAGGCCGATGACCCCTGACCGGCCGGACCGGAGGTTGCGCGCAGAGAGATTGGGCCGATAGCCCAACTGGTCGATGGCGTCCTGAACACGCTGCCTGGTTTCAGGACGCAGCTGCGGATGTCCATTGATGACGTTTGAGACCGTCTTGATCGAATAACCGCTCACCCTTGCAACATCACGGATAGTCACTGACATGGCCGCCCCTCTTTCCCCCGCACGACAAGCAGGGCCTCCAAGCCCTAGCTCTCAGAGTACAACGTGGGAAGTGAAGCAGTACAACGTGGGAAGTGCCGCACGGCTGGTCCTGATCAACGTGGCCAGCCTGCTCGGTTTCAGGCCGGCGCCGTACCTGACTGTCTACGGCCCTGAGTGTCTACGGCGCGTCGAAAGCGTTCGTCCTGAGCTTCACTGAATCGCTGTGCGAAGAAGCCCGCGGCACGGGCCTTCGCGTCCTGGCTATCTCACCTGGCACCAATGCCCCGTCAAGCTGTATGCAGCTGTAGCGGGAAGGGCCCGGGGGTTAGATGGGGTTGTTGGAATCATCCGCGGAGTCGGGGTCTGATTCTTCGCCGTAGTTCGTAGGGGAGGCCAGACCTGCTACCTGCTGGCCGGCATTGGTAAGGCTCGGGTTGAAGTGATGTTCTGCTTTTTTCGCCTCGCCGGAAACTGCTGAAATGTCTTCTTGCAGGTGCTCGTCCGATGGCAGGTTCTCTGCGCTGGGTTGCTCTGTCATGGGCACAGCCAACCATCTCTCGAAACGTCCGACAAGGGCGTGGCGGCCCGCTCTCATGGACGTGAGCGCCCATTTCCGGGGCAAAAGTGTTGCGGAATCAACGTGGCGCCACGGTTGGAAAATATGCAGGATCCGGGCTCGCACAGGCATAGTTAAGTTCTTGGGCTTGCGCTTGTAGGTAGAGTCACCGCATGAATGCAGGACGGAAATGAACAGGGGCTTGACTTGGCAGGGAATGCAACCTTCCGGCACAGCAACACGGCGCTGCTTTCGGTGAGCAGTGTCGAGGCTCCGAGGATTGTGAGTTCCACGGATTTCGACCGCAGGTTGGCTTCGACCCTGCAGCGACTGAAATTCCCGCCTCGGCTGCTTGAGCGCGTTGCGGGCATCACGCACCGCCGCTGGTGGGCGGCCGGGACATCGTTCGATGATGCTGCAATCGAAGCCGGCGCGAAGGCCTTGGCCGAGGCCGGCGTCGAAGCGTCCGAAATCGGCCTGCTGATCAACACCTCGGTCACGCGGCGCAATCTTGAACCGTCCGTCGCGGTGAAGATCCACCACGGACTCGGCCTGCCGTCGTCGGCGATGAACTTCGATCTGGCCAACGCCTGCCTGGGATTCGTGAACGGCTTGATCCTGGCGGCCAACATGATCGACTCCGGCCAGATCAGGTACGCGGTAATCGTCAACGGCGAGGACTCCCAGGTCGCCCAGGAAGCCACGCTGGCACGACTACAGCGGCCCGAGACTACGCGTGAGGACTTCAGCAGGGAGTTCGCCACGCTCACGCTTGGATCCGGGGCTGCCGCAGCGGTCCTGGGCCTCGCGGACGAGCACCCCGGGGCGCACCGGATGGTCGGCGGCGTGATGCGTGCCGGCACCGAACATCACGAATTGTGCGTGGGAGGTATCGACGGCATGGCCACCGACACGAAGGGCCTGCTCGACGGCGGCCTTCAACTCGTCGTCGATGCCTGGCACGAAGCCCAGCCAGAGTGGGACTGGGCCGCCATGGACCGCTATGTCACGCATCAAGTCAGCAATGCTTATACTCAGGCGATCATTGATGCCATTGGTCTGGACCCGGACAAGGTTCCGATCACGTTCCCGTACTGGGGCAACGTGGGTCCTGCCTCGCTCCCCATGACACTTGCAGCCGAGGCGCAATCACTTACCTCCGGGGACCGGGTCCTGTGCATGGGTGTTGGTTCCGGGCTGAACACGGGCATGGTGGAAATCGTTTGGTAGCCACCAGCTGGCCCGGGTTCGACCCGGAATGGTCCCGGACAATCGACGTATGGTCCACGTCGGCCGTCGATGCGCCAGGCACTGTGCGCCGCTGGCACCTGTTGGACAACGGTGCCCAGCTCTCGCACCATGGGCCCGCTCCCGCAGGTACCCTGCTGTGCGTGCATGGCAACCCAACCTGGTCATATCTGTGGCGGTCGCTGCTGGCCGCCGGCTCCGACCCGGCACATCCGTGGCGCGTTGTGGCGGTGGACCAACTGGACATGGGCTACTCGGAGCGCACCGGCACATTCCGGCGCTTGGCGGACAGGATCAACGACTTGGGCGACCTTACGGACGCACTCGGTCTGGACGGGCCGGTCGTTACAGTGGGTCACGACTGGGGCGGCGTGATCAGCCTGGGCTGGGCCTTGGCGCACCCGCAGCACGTCACCGGGGTGGTGCTGACTAACACAGCCGTCCACCAGCCCTCCGATTCGGCAATCCCGCCAGCCCTCCGTATCGCCTTGCACCCCGCCGTGCACCCGTGGGGCACGACGACGTCAGACGCGTTTCTGCGGGTGACACACTCGCTGGCAAACCCGCCGCTGCCCGCCGACATCCGGAAGGCCTACATGGCCCCCTACCGCGGAGCCCGCCGTCGGGCCGGGGTGGGAAACTTTGTTGCGGATATTCCCGCCGACGCTTCCCATCCCAGCTTCCCGGCGCTCAACCGCGTAGCGGAAGGGTTGCGCGAGCTGAAGGTCCCGGCCCTGATGCTCTGGGGTCCCCGGGATCCCATCTTTTCCGACCGGTACCTCAAGGACCTCACCAGCCGGCTTCCGCACGCGGACGTGCACCGCTTCGAAGGCGCCGGCCATCTCGTGGCGGAAGACCGAAACATTGCCAGACCTGTCTTCGAGTGGCTCGCCGTGCACGGCGGTGCCAACGGAAGCGATTCCCCGACAGTCGAAGCCACACCGACCGGTAGCCAGGGGCTGAAGAATGGGACCGAGCGGGAGCCGGCGGGATTCCGGCCCCTTTGGGACCTGCTCGGCGAGCAGGCGGCAGGGCCAGCGGGAGGAGACACGGCCATCGCGGAAATGGCGCCGGACGGCACGGCCGCCCGCCCGCTCAGCTGGCAGCAGCTGCAGAAGACCATCGTGGACGTCGCCGCGGGGCTGCGGGAAGCCGGAGTAGGGCCCGGCAGCCGGGTGAGCCTGATGGTTCCGCCCGGAGTGGACCTGACCGTAGCCCTCTACGCCTGTCTGCGGCTGGGGGCCGTGGTGGTCGTGGCCGACGCCGGGCTGGGAACCCGCGGCCTGAGCCGCGCCGTGAAAGGTACCACACCAGATTTCCTCATCGGAATCGACAAGGCGTTGGCGGCTGCCTCGGTACTCGGCTGGCCGGGACGGCGGATCAGCGTGCGGGATCTCCCGGCCGCCCGCCGCCGGATCCTGGGCGTAGAAATCTCCCTTGATGTCCTGGCCAGGCGCGGTGCCGGGGTCGGCGAGGACCAGCCAACGCATCCTGTGGACCCAACTGCCCCAGCCGCAGTTCTCTTCACGTCCGGCTCCACCGGTCCTGCCAAGGGCGTGCTCTACACGCACCGGCAGCTGGCCGCGATGCGGGATACGGTGGCCGAAACTTTCGGGATCCGGTCCGGTGCCCGACTGGTGGCGGGTTTCGCCCCGTTCGCCTTGCTGGGGCCGGCGCTCGGAGCGGTTTCGGTGACGCCAGCTATGGACGTCACTTCACCCCGCACCTTGACGGCCCGCGCCTTGGCGGACGCCGCCGCGGCCATAGACGCTACCGTGGTCTTCGCCTCGCCAGCGGCGTTACGCAACGTCCTCGTCACCCGGGATGGCGTGAGCGGCGCAGGGCATAAAGCCCTACAAGGCATCGAGTTGCTTCTGTCTGCTGGCGCGCCCATCCCGGAACCGCTGCTGGCGGAGCTGCAGCGGCTGCTGCCCCAGGCCTCGCTGCATACCCCGTACGGGATGACTGAGGCGCTGCCGGTCACCGATATCAGCTTCGAACAAATCCAGGCGGCCGCTGCCGAAAGTGCCGCCGGCACCGTGGCGGGAGCAGGCAATGGCGTCTGCGTGGGGACCCCCGTGCATGGCGTCCGCGTGGCTGTCGTCCCACTGGCAGCAGATGGTACCGCACCCGGTTCCCATCCTGTGACCGAGGCTGGCGTGACCGGCGAGATCCTGGTCAGCGCCGCGCACGTCAAGGAAACTTACGACAGGCTCTGGCTGACCCAGCGGGAGAGCACCAGCTTGCCGGGATGGCACCGCACCGGCGACGTGGGGCACTTCGACGGCGCCGGCCGGCTTTGGGTGGAGGGACGTCTCGCCCATGTCGTGACGGCACCCGGGGCTGTGGTGACCCCCGTGGGAGCCGAACAGGCTATCGAACGCCTGGACTGCGTCCGGATGGCCGCCATCGCCGGGGTCGGCCCGGCAGGGACGCAAGCGGTCGTCGCCGTCGTCGAGACCGTACCTCCCACCCGCAAAGCCGGCCCTGCCGCGCCGCAGCTCGCCGGGCGTGTCCGCAAGGCGGCCCTTGAGGCTGGCGTCAATGTCTCTGCTGTGCTCGCAGTCCCCGCACAGCCCACCGACATCCGGCACAACGCCAAGATCGACAGGACCCGCCTGTCCCGCTGGGCTTCACGGGTGCTGGCCGGCGGCCGCCCGGGAGACCCATGAGGGTCCTCGTCACCGGCGCAAGCGGGCTGCTTGGGCGGGAAGTGGCACGGCTGCTGGTCCGCGAGGGCCATGCCGTGGCTACGTTCCAGCGCCATCCGTCAGGAGTCGACGGCGCGACGGACTTCTGCGGGCCCGTTACGGACGATGCAGCGGTCCGGGGAGCAGTCCAGGGCGCAGAAGGAATCATCCACCTGGCCGCGAAGGTTTCTTTCACGGGCCCTGCCGCGGAGTTCGACGAGGTGAACGTCGAAGGGACCCGCCGTCTGCTCCGTTCCGCCCGTGCGGCCGGGGTACGGGACGTGGTGTTCGTCTCCTCCCCGTCCGTGGCCAACTCCGGCGCCGCCATCGCCGGGCTGGGCGCAGAGCCGGCTGACCCGGAGCATGCGCACGGCGACTACTCCCGCACCAAGGCCGAGGCGGAGTTGCTTGCGCTGGCAGCAGACGCCCCGGAATTCAGGGTCGCAGCGGTGCGTCCGCACATCGTCTGGGGACCGGGCGACACCCAACTGGTTGAACGCGTCCTGGCACGCGCCAGCCGGAGGCGCCTGCCGCTGCTCGACGCCGGCGGGGCCCTGATCGACACCACCTACGTGGACAACGCCGCCTCGGCCATCGTCGCAGCGCTGCACCGCATGGAACACATCCATGGCAGGGCCCTGGTCGTGAGCAACGGCGAGCCCCGCCCGGTAGGCGAGCTGCTCGCGGGCATATGCGCTGCAGGGGGCGTTCCCGCGCCGTCGTGGACTTTGCCGGGTGGGGTGGCACGGGCGGCGGGAGCCGTGGTGGAGAAGCTCTGGACCTGGGCCGGGCGGAAAGAGGAGCCGCCGATGACCAGGTTCCTTGCAGAACAACTCTCCACTGGCCACTGGTTCGACCAGCGCGAGACCCGTCAACTCCTCAACTGGACGCCCGCCGTCTCGCTTGATGACGGACTGGCGAGGCTGGCAGAGCACTATAGGTCCTGGTCAGCGGCGGAGGTTCACCGATCCTGAGCGTCGGGTGAAAGGTGACCACGAGCATGACGCCGCCACCCTAGCAAGGCCCTGTGCGTTGGCGATGCGTTACCGGTGATAGATCCCAGCACGGCACAAGATCTCCAGCCCGCGTCCATCTCTCGACCTGCCATGCGTTCGTCGCTAGTGTGGCACGCAGCGATGTCGATTCCGAGCCATCCCGATCCGATGCACCGGTACAGGCGGCATCCGGTCACCGTTCACGTGAAGGAGCACACCATGGGAATCCTCTCCGTCGACCTGTTCATCACCCTCGACGGCGTGTACCAGGCGCCGGGCGGCCCGAACGAGGACCGTGAGGGCGGCTTTGAGTTCGGCGGCTGGCAGGGGGCGTATTTCGACGACGAGACCGGCGAGGTGATAGGCGCCGGCATCAACCGGATGGACGCACTGCTGCTGGGGCGCAAAACCTATGACATCTTCGCGGCGTTCTGGCCCACCCGGGGTGAGGACGACCCGATCGCGGTGAGGTTCGACGCCCTGCCGAAGTTCGTCGTGTCGCGCTCCCTGACCGACCCGGCTTGGGAGGGCACCAGGGTGCTGTCGAATGTCGCGGAGGTGGCCGCGCTGAAGGACCTGTTCGACGACATTCACCTCATCGGCAGCGGCCACCTGGCACGGTCGCTGCTCGAGGCCGATCTCGTCGACCGGCTGAACCTTTTCCTCTACCCGCTCACCCTCGGAACGGGCAAGCGGCTGTTCGCCGACGGCACGGGCGTTCCTGCGGCGTTCCGGTTCGCGCAGCCGCCGCAGGCATTCCCGAAGGGCGCGATCTCGCTTGCATACGAGCGTGCGGGTGCGCCGATCACTGGCATCGACATCAGCCAGGGATAGCGGCGCCCTCCTTCGGCGTCACACAGCAAAGGCGTCTACGCCTGACCTCGAACCCGTCGTCGTGCCATTGCAAGTCTGATGAGGCGTGCGGCTCGTACCACTTTTCATGGTGTTTATGTCCTCCTCCCCTGCAGGAGTATCGGCACGATCCGAGCACTTGATCTTGTGGAGAGCAATCAGGGTGATATGTCCGCGTTGCCAAGGCCGAGCGGCTGAGTCTTCTTCGCCAGGAATCCTTCCTCGGTAAGAACCTCCTCGTCCTGTGGCTGGGCGACCTTTTCGCAGCAGATCTGATTCGTCCGCAAGAATGACCCTGCCGCCGGTAGCGCATCCGGACTAGGATGGCGCGAAACGAAGCGGAGGACGTGCAGATGCATGGGCGAGCGACGGAAGCTCCCGAAACCGGGTACCCCCCGGTCAACGGATTGCAGATGTACTACGAGCTGCATGGTGCCGGCGGCACGCCGCTGTTGCTTCTGCATGGCGGGCTGTTTGATATCGAGCAGCAATTTGGCGCATTAATCCCGGACTTGTCGGCAGGTCGCAGGGTCATCGCCACGGACTTCCAAGGTCACGGTCGGACCAACGACGTCGACCGTCCGCTGAACAGCCGTGACCTGGCCTCCGATGTCGTAGGACTCCTTGCGTATCTGGACGTTGGCGAGGTCGATGTATTCGGGTACAGCGTAGGCGGCGCGGTCGCACTGCACCTTGCGGTCAACCGTCCCGAACTTGTCCGCAAACTCATCGTCTCGTCGGTGTCGTTCCGATCTGATGGTGACCGGGGCGGGAAGGCGGAAGCGGTCGGCGCTATGACCGTGGACATGATCGCCGGTACTCCAATGGAACAGCGTTATCTGGCTGTGTCGCCGCACCCGGATCGGGAGCATCTGCAGGGGTTGTTGGACAAGCTCGGGCGCTACGATGCTGGCTTCAGTGGGTGGAGTGATGACGAGATCCGCGGCATCGCTGCCCCGACACTGATCACTGTCGGCGATTGCGACATGGTCAAGCTCGAGCATGCGGTGCAGTTCCTCCGGCTGCGCGGGGGAGATGTGAACGGCGACTTTGAAGGCGTGCCCGCATCACAGCTGGCAGTGTTTCCCGGCACAACACATTTCTTCGGGCTGGCGAGGACCGGCCTCGTGCGGGAGGTAGTGACGACCTTTCTGGACTCGCCGACGTCTTCCGGACAGCAGGCCGGGTGACTACCAAAAGCCGGGAACACATCCCCAGATCGATATGGAGGACGGTCCGGGGTACTCCGCCCTCCTACTACGGCTACATTGCGCTGTTCGGCGCACAAGTCGGCCAGGTCGGGGTGCTGTTCGCGGAGCAACTCTGCGATCATAGCCGCGGTGACCTCATTTTCAATGTCCATCAGGAAGCAACAGTAGCCCTGGCATCGAGAACCGGCCCTTAGCCAGGCCGACAGGGGCACGGACACAGCGTGCTTCTCAGTCGATGTCCCGCACCACCCGGAAACTGATGGCCCCGGTCATTTGAGGCAACGAAACGCCTTCCGGAGGTTTCCACTGAGGCAACAATTGCAGCTATACGGGCATCTTTCATGAGCCAACGTACCTCTTTCAGGGGGATAGACCTCTGTTCACCCCGCATCCGGCTGGCTGCTCGTTCCGCTAGGCGAAGGACTCAACCCCTGCAAACGGCGGCAAGATGTCGACGACGTCTTCCGGGCTGAGGGTGGCTGAGCGCTTATGGACGGCCACCTCGTTGCGAAGGAAGCTGCTTCTCGTGATGATCCCGCCAGTGGGGGAGTACCTGCGGGCGGTTCGGAGCGTTCGACGGCCAGTATGGCGGTCAACAGTGCCTCCAAGGTTGTGCCCTCATCGAGGTCGTGGCGTTCCTCATCGACGCCGAGGGCGGCACGTGCGGCGGCAAAATATCGTACGAGCACATTCTTTATCCTCCTAGCGCTCATGCTGCGTTCTGGCTGGACAAAGTCTTCGGCTCCCAGCCGGTGTGGTCCATACCATGTGCCCTGGGCTTGACCCACATGGCGTCCTGCCAGCGGCGTGCCAGATCGTCGTCGTCCGCGCCCTGCCGCAGGAGTCCCAAGAGGTCGAACTCCTCGCGGGAAAACAGGCAGCTCATGATCTTGCCCTCGGCCGTGATGCGTGTCCTCCGGCAGTCCGAGCAGAAGGGCTCCGTGACGGAGGCGATGATCCCCACCGTGCCGAGCACAGGTCCCGCAGCTTCGCTGCCGGCAGGATCCCGCTGGCGCACTTGGAACCGTTCGGCGGGCGCTCCGTCACGTGTGCGGGGATCGGGCCCCAGGAAGCATTCCTTTGACAGGAGTTCGCGGATCTCGGCAGCGGTGATCATGGCACGCCGGCTCCAGCCGTGATCGGCGTCCAGCGGCATCTGCTCGATAAAACGCAACTCGTGGCTACGTTGAAGGGCCCACGCCAACAGTCCCGCCGCTTCCGTGTCATTGATGCCACGCATGAGGACGGCGTTGATTTTGATCGGACCGAGGCCGGCGGCCTGGGCTGCGTCGACGCCGGCCAGCACTTTGTCCAAGAACGGACGCCGGGTCAGTTTCGCAAAGGTCTCCTCATGCAGGGAGTCGAGCGAGACATTGATCCGGGTGAGCCCGGCCTCCTTGAGTGCGTGGGCTTTATTGTCCAGCCCGACGCCGTTGGTGGTAATAGAGATCGGGAGATCAGGGTGGCGCTCGCGCAGGGCGCCAATGATGTCTATGAGGTCTGTGCGCACCAGGGGCTCCCCTCCGGTGAGCCGTAGTTCCCGCACACCCAAGAGGTCAACGCCGATGCCGACGATCCTCACGATTTCATCGGCTGTCATGACCGCCTGTTTTGGCAACCATTTCAGGCCTTCCGCAGGCATGCAGTACGTGCACCGAAGGTTGCATTTGTCCGTGACGGAGAGCCTCATGTCGGTGGCCTGGCGGCCGAAGCGGTCCAGCAGCCCGGATGGAAGCCCTGAAGGCCGGCGTGGTGGTGCCGGCAGTCCTTGTCCGTTAACTTTACTGCGGGGCACCGGTATGCCCAACTGAACACTCAAGGATTCAGTCTTCGCGAGAGTCGCGGCACTGCGGCTGGCTAGCTCTGCCGCGCATTTGGGTCGCTATAGACATACGATCCGGGGCGGTTTACGGCAGAAGCGCTGTCATTGCATGTGCATCCGCCATCGATCTGCAGGCGCACAGTAACGGGAGTGGACGATTCGAGTTGAAGAGTCACTGAATCGCCTCCTTCGCTTGAAACGCGAAGAATTTTTTCTTGCTCCTGGGAGTGGATCATGTCTTGGCCTTTCGGTGGCCCGGCCGAAGACGGCCTGCCAGGTTATTCGGTAAAGGAGGGGAAGAACCATCACTGCTTCATCTTGCTGAGACCATGTTCAGCTGGCGGATCGGCCGGCTGAACAAGTGAAGCAGCGGATCCTGACCTCGGTGCTTTACTACCGAGGTCAGGACGCAACTTACGAGCCGTTCGTTGGTGAGCTCTTATCGCCGCCTCGAGGCGGCTCCTCTTCTGAGCACCGTTCGTCTTCTGCACATCGTTCGTCGCATTCGTGCCTGGTCACGAGGTCGAATTGGACGCCGCCGTGTTGTTCGACGCCGGTGCGGATCGCACGTTCGACGACGGACGTGGCCAGCCGTCGTCGCAGGGACAGCGGGTCGCGGCGCAGGTCCTTAGCGATCGCGAAGCAGAGCAGCAGCATGACGATCACGAACGGCAGTGCTGCGACGATGGTGATGCGTTGGAGGCCCGAGAGTGCTTCCGAGGGTTGGTCCCCGCCTGCCAGGAGCATGACTGCCGCTACCGCGCCCGTGAGGGTTCCCCAAAAGATGACCACTCCCCGTCGGGGTTCCTCAGTGCCGTTGGAACTGAGCGAACCCATCACGATGGAAGCCGCGTCGGCGCCCGTGACGAAGAAGATCGCGACCAGCACCATGGCAAGCACGATGACCGCTGCGGTCAGCCAGGATGGCATGGACAGATTCTTGACCAGGTCGAAGAGTGCTCCGTCGAAGTTAATGGACGGGCTCCCGTTGGTCATGGTGACCAAGCCGGGGGTATTTGACTTGTCGGCTTCCTGCTGGACATGGAAGGCAGTTCCGCCGAAGATGGCGAACCAGATCACGCTGACGATGCTGGGCACCAGCAGGACGCCGGTGACGAGCTGGCGGATGGTGCGGCCGCGGCTGATGCGGGCGATGAACATGCCTACGAACGGCGTCCAGGAAATCCACCAGGCCCAGTAGAAGATGGTCCACCCGGACATCCAGGTGCGCAGGGCTTCGTCGCCGACGGCTTCGGTACGCGAAGACATCTCGGCCAGGTCGCGGGCGTAGTCGCCGACCGCTGAAGGGATCAGGTTGAGGATGAAGAGGGTGGGGCCGGCCACGAAGACGATGATGGCCAGGATGACTGCCAGGACCATGTTGATGTTGGAGAGCCACTGGATGCCGCGGCTGATGCCGGAGACGGCGGAGGCCACGAAGCAGGAGGTCAGGATGGCGACGATGACCACGAGCACGGGGGTGCCCATTTCTCCGACCCAGCCGTTAGAGGTCATGCCGCTGCCGATTTGCAGGGCGCCAAGGCCCAGGGACGCGGCGGTTCCGAAAAGGGTGGCGAAGATGGCCAGGATGTTGATGAACTTCCCGATCGGTCCTTCGACAGTCCTGATGCCAAACAGTGATGTGAAGGCGGCGGAAATCAGCTGCCTGCGGCCAAGGCGGTAGGTTCCGTAGGCCATGGCGATGCCCACCACGGCGTACATGGCCCAGGGGTGTAGCGTCCAGTGGAAGATGGAGGTGGCCATGGCCGTTTGGATGGCTGCAGGGGTCCGGCCGTCCACAGTACCCGGCGGGGGCGAAATGTAGTGGTAAAGCGGTTCGGCTACGCCGTAGAACATGAGCCCGATGCCCATGCCCGCGGCGAACATCATGGCGACCCACGAGATAGTGCGGAACTCGGGCTTCTCGCCGTCCTTGCCCAGCGGGATGTTGCCGAACTTGCCGAGGGCCACCCACAGGACAAAAATCACGAAGAGCGAAGCCAGGACCATGAAGAGCCATCCGGTGTACTCCATGACCCAGTTCAGGGCGTCCTTGGACGTGGTGGACAGGCTGTCGCTGCCGAGGAATCCCCAGATCACGAAGGCGATGGCGATGACGCCCGTGATCCCAAAGATCGTCTTGTCGAGATTGAGCTTGCGGTTCCGGTGTTCCGAAACTGCCTGTTCTGTTTTTGTTTGCCGCAGCTCCTGGAGGATCTGTTCGTATTCTTCTGTATCGGGCAGATTGGCTGCTCCTCCATCCTCCGGTACGAGGACTGCGGCTTCAGTCTCCGTTCCTGAAACGACGATTGCCGCTTCAGGTGTCTCTGGAGGGGCAGGATCAGCGGCCTGGGCGAATTCTGCTGACCTCTCGTCAGCAGAATCTTTTTCGGGCTTGGGGGGTTTGACTTCACTATTGAGAGCCATGAGCGGGTCCTTTGCTTGGCGAGTCATGGGCTGGCCTTAGATATGGCCTTGGGGGGTCAGGCCTGGAGGAAGGTTGGGGGTATCCTCTGACTCGATAACCATGATTTCGCCGTCAACAACCTTGACTTCGTGTACGCGGACAGGCAGTTTGGCCGGGGGTGCGTCCACGGATCCTGTACGCAGATTGAACCTGGATGCGTGGAGCGGGCACTCGACCCAACACTCCTCCACATAGCCGTCGGCAAGAGAGGCATCCTGGTGGGTACACGTGTCGTCGATGGCGAAGAGCTTGCCCTCTTCGGTGTGGAAGACGGCGATTGGTGGTGCTGTGTCAAGCCGAAATGCCTCCCCGGGAGCGAGTTCACTGAGCGGGCAGGCTTTGTGCATGTTCGCACCTCTTTTTCATTCGGGGGGAAGAGAGATTCGCGAATGGTGGCTCGAATAGCGGCTGGGTTCGTTTCGCAAGAATCAACAGAGTTCGTTATAAGCAACAGCGTGCGCCAGCTCACACCCGTTGTCAAGGACTTTTCGCATAGTTTCCCCAACCTTGACACTGAACGTGCCTTGCGTCACGCTGTTGCTTATAGCGATTCTTGTTGCGTATCAAGCGACTTTAGAAGTGAGTTGATTTATGCAGACGCTTGCGGTCGTGGGAGCCTCGCTGGCCGGACTTTCGGCAGCCCGGGCAGCCCGCGCTCAGGGCTTCTCGGGACGGTTGGTCATCATTGGCGGTGAACAGCACCGTCCTTATGATCGGCCGCCATTGTCGAAGGATTTTCTCCTCGGCGCCATCACGGCTGAAGATCTCTACCTTGAGACGCAAGATGATGGGCTTCATGCTGAATGGCTTCTCGGAGGTGGAGCCGTCGGACTCCATGCAGCTACCCATGCCATTCGACTTCAGGACGGCCAGACCATCACCGCCGATGGCGTTGTCATCGCCACGGGAGCCCGCGCCCGCCAGCTCCCGGCTCTTGCTGATCTGGACAATGTTTTTTCTCTGCGCACTATGGCCGATGCCCAGGGCCTTGCCAGGCATCTTGTTCCGGACGGCCGTATGACGGTCATCGGTGCCGGCTTTATCGGGGCAGAGGTTGCTTCCGCCGCGGCCTCGCGTGGCATGGAGGTCACCATGCTCAACAACACCCCTGTTCCCTTCACTGCCCAGCTGGGTGAGGACATGGGGGCCGTTGTGGCTAAGCTTCATGCCGCTAACGGAGTGGAACTGATCTCCGGAGCCGTCATTAATGAATTCCACAGCAGCGAAGGCAATGTGACCGGACTGAGTCTGGCGGATGGCCGTGAGCTGGCCACTGACGTTGTGGTGGTCGGCATCGGAGCCGAACCCAACATCGAATGGCTTGAGGGCTCGGGTGTGGAGCTTCAGGGAGGTGTTCTCTGCGACGCCATGGGGCGTACTAGTGTGCCGGGAATCGTGGCAGTGGGTGACTGCGCTGCCTGGTTTGATGAAGGGGTGGGTGCACACCGACGCGTTGAAAACTGGACCGGCGCCCTGGAACGTGCCGCGCTGGCTGTTCAAGCACTGCTCGACGACGGCGCCCCGCGCCAGCCGCTGAAGCCGCACTACTTCTGGTCCAATCAGCACGGCGTGAAGATCCAGTTCGCCGGACACTCGAGCGGGTATGACCGCTTGGAGATCGAGGCGGGAGAGCCGTTGGAGCACAGCTTCCTGGCCGTGTACTACCGCGGAGATGTTCCGGTGGCCGTTCTAGGCATGAACCAGCCCCGGCTATTCACCAAATGGCGACGCAGTCTCGCTCTGCAGACACCATCGCAGGACCCCGCCACTCTGACCGTCGTCGCCCAATAACTTACCCAAACATCCCAAACCCAATGTTTGACCACATAGCAAGCTATGTCCGCACTTCCAGTGCCGTTCTGAGGAGGAACATTGACCGCTGAGGTAACCACCCCGAGCCTGATCCCTACACTGCCGGGATATACCTATGTGGATGAGGCCGTGTTTCGGGCCGAGCAGGAGCGCATTTTCGAGCAGATGTGGTTTTGCGCCATCCGTTCTGCCGACCTGGACAAGCCCGGTGCCTGGCGGACCGTGCAGGTAGGCCGTGAGAGCGTCCTGATTTCCCGGACGCGCAAGGGTGGCATCCGTGCTTTCTACAACATCTGCCGCCACCGCGGCGTGAAGCTCTGCATGGAGGAACAGGGCGAAGCCGCCCGCTCGTTCCAGTGCCCGTACCACGCCTGGACGTACGACTTCGAGGGCAAGCTCATCGCCGCGCCCAACCTGACCAAGATGCCGGATATCGACCGGGACGAGTACGGCCTGGTCAAGGTCCACATCCGCGAATACCTCGGCTACGTCTGGGTCTGCCTGGCCGATGAGCCGCCGTCGTTCGAGGAAGAAGTCATGGGCGCCATCGAGGAGCGCCTCGGCGACCTGCGCGCCATTGAGGGTTACGACGTCGCGAACCTCAGCCTTGGGCGGCGCATCCGCTACGACGTGAAGGCCAACTGGAAGCTCATTATTGAGAACTTCATGGAGTGCTACCACTGCGCCACGATCCACCCGGAATTGACAGAGGTCCTGCCGGAGTTCGCCGACGGCCTGGCCGCGCAGTACTTCGTCGGCCACGGCGCCGAGTTCGGCGAGGACATCAAGGGCTTCACGGTTGACGGCTCTGAAGGGCTGGACCTGATCCCCGGCGTGAGCGAGGACCAGGACCGCCGGTACTATGCCATCACCATCAAGCCCACAGTGTTCGTGAACCTGGTTCCGGACCACGTGATCATCCACCGCATGTTCCCCATGGCCGCGGACCACACGATTGTCGAATGCGATTGGCTGTATGTTCCCAGCGTGGTGGAGAGCGGCAAGGACGTTAGCGCCTCGGTGGAACTGTTCCACCGCGTCAACCAGCAGGACTTCGACGCCTGCGAACGCTGCCAGCCCGCCATGGGTTCGAAGGTCTACGCCAAGGGCGGTGTGCTGGTGCCGAGCGAGCACCACATCGGCGCCTTCCACGACTGGGTCCAGGAGAAGGTCGGAGACGTCGTACCCTCATAGTTTTCTCGACGGTTCCGAAACTTGAATCAGCGGTGACCCTGTGCCTTTCCGGGCGCGGGGTCACCGGCGCGTGTAGCCCATTTTCTCGCTGATGCGCAGCCCGGCATCCTGGAGGTCCTCGATCAGCCCAGGAGAGCCCTCGGGATCGAATCGGAAGGCCGGGCCGGAGATGCTGACGGCACCAATGACGTTTCCCAAATGGTTGAAGACTGGAGCTGCGACAGCCGTCAGCCCGATTTCAAATTCCTCGTGCACAACGGCAAAGCCGTAACGGGAGATGTCCAGTAATTGGTTCTCCAGAGTGGCGCGGTTGGTCACAGTGCGCGACGTTCGCGCCGATAGGCCGGTCTTCTTTATGACGAGCTCTCGCTCGTCCGCCGAGAGGGCGGCCAGCAGGACCTTGCCACTGGATGTCGCGTGCAGCGGCGTAAGGCTGCCAACCCAATCATAGGTCGCCAAGCTTGATGGGCCCATCGCCTGGTCAACATTGACCGCGTAGTTGGATCGCAGAACCGCCAGATTGACGGTCTCCTTATATTGGTCTGCGAGGCTCTCCAGAATCGGCCGGGCCTCGTGCACCAGGCTCAGGCGACCAGGGATGGAACTGGCGAGCCGCAGGATGCCGAAGCCCAGCTGGTATTTTCCGCGGTCGTTGTTCTGTCGGACTATTTCCCTGCTGACAAGTGACCCGAGCAGCCGAAAGACCGTGGATTTGTGCACGCCCATTTCTTCGGCAATCTCACTGACGCCGGCATGACCGTCCCTGGCGAGAATCTCCAGTATCTGGAGGGCGCGGTCGACGGACTGTACGCCCCCGCCCTGTCCGTCAGCGTCCTTTTCCCGATTGTTTACTGGGACCATGATCCAAACCTCGCGTCCTAACAATGGAAAGCGCCACAGAAACCGACGAGTCCTGTTTGCCCTCCACTTTGATCCTAGACGGGTCTGGATGACCATCGGTGACTTTCCTCGACACTTCATTGGAGGGCCACGTCGGTGATCCAAGCATTAAAGGAGAAGGGCACCCCCGACACGCCTATGGCGAGGCAGGGGTGCCCATAGAAGAACTTAGAGCTTGTTGGCTGCTTCTGCAGCGGATTCGCCCTGGCCTGCGCCGAGGTTTGCCCGGAGC